>JANYCY010000046.1 GCA_025360045.1 Janthinobacterium sp.
TTTTGACTTTGGTTAGCGCACATGGGGTGAAACCCGCGTATTTTTCAGCGTTGTTGGCGGGTTTTACCCCAATCCTATCAACTTAAGGTCAAAACATGGTTGGTTTTATATAGGGTGTGCAAGTCGTTTTTCTTGCGCACCGTTCTTTGCGCTCCGACTACGTCGTTGTACACCCTATAAATGCCAACGCACCCAATGCAATAAGCTTAAGTTGGTAGGATTGGGTTTTACCCGCCCTACGAAAGATATGCGGCATACCGATGCATGCCGTCTTTAGCCCCGCAGAAGCTAGCTTTGCTGGCTCAATCCATCACTCAAAGACATTCGATAAGCGCGCCATGCAGGAATTGCGCCTATCAGCGCGCCTGCCACCAAGGTAGCCGCCAGCATCAAAAGCTCGGTCTGCGTGGGCGGATTAATGGCGAGGCTCATGCCGTAAAATTCGCGCAATAGCGGGCGGCAGGCGATGATGATGAGGTAGAGTAACGCCACTCCAGCCGCCATGCCGGTGCTAACCAGTAGCAGTGTTTCACCCATCACCAGCACAAAGATCTGCCATGCTCTTGCGCCCACCGAGCGCAAGATCGCCATTTCGCGGCGGCGCTCGTTAAGCCCAGTCAGTAAGGCGGTGAGCATGCCGAGTAAGCCAATCACCATGACAAATGCCGACACCACTAATAAAGCTTGCTCGGCGATTTTCATAAGCTGCCAAAGCTCAGAAAGTGCCACGCCGGGCATAATCGCCATTAGCGTTTCATTCGGGTACTGATTCACTGCACGCTGATAGCTAAACAGCGAGGTGCGTGATTTTAGTCCCACATAAAAGGCCGTAATGGTGACGGGGGATGCTACTACGCGGTTTTCATCGGCAGCGAGTACGCCTGTTGTAGAGAGTAGCGAGGCGCTGCCTGATTCCCATCCTTCATGAATAGCCGTCAGGCCATCGAGCGAGACATGCACGGTGTCGTCGACGGGAGTACCCGTGGGGGCCAGAATACCTGTGATGCTAAAGGGCTGATCGCTATGCTCGGACATCGCGCCTTCGCCGCTGCCGTGGGCAAGGACGATTTTCCCGCCTAGTTGATAGCCCAGTTTTTTGGCCACGTTAGCACCGAGTACGGCGTCGTGGGTGCGGGAAAAAACTTGACCTTGGGCCAGTTGTAGCTGTTGGCTGTCACCAAATTGCAGGTATTTAAAGTAGTCGCGGCTGGTGCCTAAAACAGGAAAACCTTTGTGGCTATCGCCGAGCGAGACAGGGATGGTCCACGCTACACGCTCGTCTTTGGCGAGTTTTTGATAGCTATCCCAGCCAATATTGTTGGTGGCGTTGCCAACGCGAAAAACACTGTAAAGCAAAAGCTGCACCGAGCCTGTGCGCGCGCCAACAATTAGGTCGGTGCCGCTTACGGTGCTGGAGAAACTATTTCTAGCCTCTGTGCGCAGTCTTTCTACGCCGATCAGTAGCAATACAGATAAGGCAACGGTTAATACAGAAAGGGCGACGGTGAGTCTGCGGCTGAGTAAGCTTTTAAAGGCGATTTTAAACATTAGATGTCTCCACCGTATTAATGGTGGGTAGGCTTAGGCTGCGATCAAAATGCACGGCGAGCTGTGGGTCGTGGCTAACTAAGAGGATGGCGGTTTGATGCTCTTGAGCGCATTCAAATAAAAGCTCGATAAAAGCAGTACGCCGCTCGGCATCGAGTGCGGAAGTGGGCTCGTCAGCAATCAGAATTTCAGGCGCGCCTATCAGTGCACGAGCCAGCGCCACACGTTGCTGCTGGCCGACCGAGAGTGCGCTAACGGCTTGATGTAAGTGGCTGTGTAAATCGAGCCGCTCCAGTAAATGCAAGGCTTGCGCCTTTGCTCCGCCCTCTCCGGTACGTTGCTGGCGCAGTTTGGAAAACTGGCAGGGTAGTAGCACATTATCGAGCACCGATAAATAGGGTAGTAAGTTGAATTGCTGAAATACATAGCCTAAGTGATCCGCCCGAAAGCGATCCCGCCGTGGGCCGGACAGCTGGGCTAAGTCTTGGCCTAAGATTTTGATCTTGCCGCTTTGCGGTAAATGAATGCCGGTGAGCAAAGAAAGTAAGGTGCTTTTGCCGCTGCCACTGGGCCCGTGTAAAAACAGCCGCTCGGCCTTGGCAAGCTTAAATTCGGGAATTTCTAGCGTAGGGCGCAAGCTGCCCGGCCAAGTGAACTGCAGGTTTTCGATCTGAATCACGGCTTACCTTTGTAGGGCGGGGGCTTAATAGAAGCGCATTTGTAGGGCGGGTGAAACCCGCGTGTTTTATTGCTCGCGGGTACGCCCTACGAAAACCATTTCACAGGGGCTTACTTTAAATTCAGCACTTGCCCAGATTTAAGCTTGATCTGTTTTTGCCCATTTGCTGTCGCTAGGTTGACCGTGATGGCTTTAAATCCTGCAAAGTTTTTCCAAAGTGGCAGGGCGATTTGCTTGGGGGGCGTCGCGCATTCAAAGTGATATTCGGCGTCAATGTCGCTATGCCCACCCTTGGCAAAATCGGGCATTTTCACGGTAGGTGCAGCGGCTTTGCACTGCGCTGATGCGGCTATCGTAAATAGATTGCTCGCGTTTTGTAGCTGCTCGCTAACGGCTTTTAGCTTGGCTTTTTCTGAGTCATTTTTGGGTGTGTGCTCAAAACCAAGCAGGTTGTCAGCGGGGCTTTCTAGGGTGATCACTAGTTTCTTGCCTTCGATGACTACATCCATCTCAGCTACGCCGTGGACATGCGCGCCATGCGCTGCGGCAAACCCGCTCAAAGCCAGTAAGCAAATTGCTAATTTTTTCATGATGAGTCCTTTATTTAGGTGTTTGATATTCGCTGACTTCAGAAGCGCTCATAGCGTAGCCCACATCCACTTTGCTGCTGCCGTCAGACCATGCCACATCCGATTTGGATGATTTAACTAAAAGCTTACCGCTCACTGTCACGGGCGCAAATAAATTACCTGACGGATAGCCCTTAGGGTATTGGACGACTACCATTTGATTTGGCGGTGGGGCAGGTACGTGGATGCAGGCACCAATGACGGGAACAAGAATAAACTCGGTGACTTTTTTATTGTTTTGTTTGAGTGGTAGCAAATAGCCATCAAGCTTGACGGTTTGGTTATTGAGCCCTGTCTGTGCCTCTGTGGTGCGTTTTTTCTCAAAAGCTTCAATCTTCTCTATCAGTGGCTCAAGATCGTTAAAGTCTTCTTTGAGTAGCGCGCTGGTGTCCAAGCTAAGGTCAGATGGTTTAAGCTTGCCAGCTGCCACAATGGCTTTTTGCTGGCGCTGCTGAAAGGCACGTGTCAGCCGTGTTTTTTGTTCTTGGCTTAAACTACCCACCGTTGCACGCAAGCTGCTTGAATCGGGCTGAAGATCGCTCCATTTGATGGGACGGGCTTCGGCGGCAAACAGCGAGTGGCTGATAAAGGTGGTTAGTAAAATAGCGAGTAAGCGATGGGTCACGTCAGGCCTTTTCGTTTGAGATTTGCCGTTATTGTAACTGTGTTGCATTTGGATGTGTTGCTTGTCATGAATATTTAATAAAAATTGTGGCTTTGTAAGCTAAAACAGTGTCGTGGGCAAAAGGAGGGGCGTGTGATCAATAAAAGGGATGTAATGAAAAAATTCAAAGTGGTTTTTGTCTGCACGGGAAATATTTGTAGAAGCCCAAGTGCCGATGGCGTGATGCGTCAGATGTTGGCAGATGCGGGCTTAGAGTATGCTGTTGAAGTGGATTCCGCAGGTACGCAGAGTGACCACGTTGGCGAAGCGCCGGATGATCGAGCGCAAAAGCATGCGAAAATGCGTGGCTATGATTTATCTTTTTTACGCGCCAGAGTGGTAAAACAAAGTGATTTTGCTGAGTTTGATTTGATTTTGGCGATGGATAAGGGGCATTTAAGGGCTTTGCAGTCGCTTTGCCCGTCTGAATTTATGTCTCGTGTAAAATTATTTTTATCTGTTTTTCCAGAAGATGCTGAAACAGAAGTATCAGATCCGTACTATGGCGGTGCTGCTGGGTTTGAGCGCGTCTTGGATCAGTGCGAAGCGGGCTGCACGGCACTGCTGAATCACATCAAAACGGTCATTTAAGAAGTGTAAATAGTATCGCGCAGTGGCGGTTTTTGTAATCTGGGATTGCAGCATGCATGACTGGTGGTTAAAATCCGCGCTTTGGTCTTCGGGGGAGTAGTCGCCTGAATCAGCTTTGTTGAGGCTGGGACGGGGAATACGTCAACATACTTGAATCGTTTGATTCATGGCGTATTCGGTTGGAGCGGTGTTCTGTGATCAGAATGCAGGCCAGCTTGACAAGACCTGAGGTTCGTTCAGCATTTCCCGGGGTGGGCAATGCTGTGCGACCTCTATCCTGCCCGCCCCGGAAGCACAACACAATGATCAATACATTCCTCATTTCTACTGGCGTCGTCGCCATCGCCGAGATCGGTGATAAAACGCAATTACTTGCGTTAATTCTGGCTGCACGTTTTCGCCGTCCTATCCCTATTATCTTGGGTATCTTTGTTGCGACTGTACTGAATCACTTCGCCGCTGGCTGGATTGGTCAGCAGGTCGCAGGCATGATTTCCCCTCTTGTTTTGCGCTGGATTATTGGCTTGGGCTTTTTGGCCATTGCCGCTTGGGCGCTAGTTCCCGATGAAATGGGCGAAGAAGAAGCACAGATCAAGCCTTATGGCGCTTTTTTAGCAACGGCAGTCGCCTTCTTTTTGGCCGAAATTGGCGATAAAACACAAGTGGTTACGGTGGCGCTGGCACTGAAATACCAGCCTTTATGGGCCGTGGTTGCGGGTACAACCATGGGCATGATGATTGCCGATGTGCCTGCCGTGTTTGTTGGAAAATGGATTGCTTCTCGCATGCATATCTTGCGCTATGTGCGTTTTGTTGCCGCTGCAGTTTTTGCTTTGCTCGGTGTATTGGCTTTATTAGGTGTAGGTAGTTAATTTTTTTCTATGTGCAAGTCGGAGTGTGGTTTGTTTTCTATTTAGATTGCATTCATACACCCCGACTTGTTTGTTTTTATTTAACGGGGAAATGGGCTTATGCTCGAAGCATTGTTCAAATTAAAAGAACACGGTACTAGCGTTAAAACCGAAGTGATCGCGGGTTTTACGACGTTTTTAACCATGGCCTATATTATTTTTGTTAATCCAGCTATTTTGGCGCAAACCGGTATGGATTTTAATGCCGTATTTGTGGCAACGTGCTTGGCTGCGGCATTTGGTACAGCGGTGATGGCGCTGCTGGCTAATTACCCGATTGCCCTCGCGCCAGGTATGGGTTTGAATGCTTATTTTACCTTTGCTGTGGTTAAGGGCATGGGAGTGCCTTGGCAGACTGCGCTGGGTGCGGTGTTTATTTCTGGCGTGATTTTTGTGCTGGTTTCCTCGTTTAAATTGCGTGAAGTGCTGGTGAATGCGATTCCGCATTCATTGAAGCTGGCTATTTCTGCGGGTGTGGGTCTGTTTTTGGCCATTATTGGTTTGAAAAGCGCAGGCCTGATTACGGCCTCGCCAGTGACCATGGTGCAATTGGGTGATATCCATGCGCCAAGCACATTATTGGCGGTATTTGGTTTCTTTTTAATTGTGGCGCTTGAATACCGTAAGGTAAAAGGCGCGATCATTATTGGCGTATTGGGTGTGACGCTGTTATCGATTTTATTCGGTTTGACCGAATTCAAAGGCGTGTTTTCTCCACCGCCATCGATTGCACCGACCTTTATGCAAATGGATATTAAAGGCGCCTTGAATGCGGGCCTGTTGGGCGTGGTGTTTATTTTCTTCTTTGTGGATTTGTTTGATACCACAGGGACTTTAGTTGGCGTATCCCATCGCTCTGGTTTGCTGGATAAAGATGGTAAATTGCCGCGCTTAAAGAAAGCGCTGTTCGCTGATTCTTCTGCCATTATGGTAGGGGCCGCCTTGGGCACTTCAAGTGTAACGGCTTATGTTGAATCAGCTGCGGGTGTTGCTGCAGGTGGTCGCACGGGTCTGACCAGTTTGGTTGTGGCAATCTTGTTTTTGGCCGCGCTGTTTGTGGCTCCGTTGGCAGGGACTGTGCCTGCTTATGCTACAGCGCCTGCACTTTGCTATGTGGCGGTATTGATGGCGCGTGGTCTGGCCGAAATCGACTGGGATGATATTACCGAAGCTGCACCTGCCGTGATTACCGCCGTAGGTATGCCATTTACCTATTCGATTGCAGACGGGATTGCCTTTGGTTTTATTAGCTACGCGGCAATTAAAGTGTTGGCGGGTCGTTATAAAGACCTAAGCCCTGCGGTATTGATTATCACCGCGCTGTGGCTGGTTAAATTTGCTGCGTTTGGTTAAGGAAGAGATTTGAGAGCTTATTGCAAGCAGAACCACCTTACGCAGATTATATCCGCGATCGCATCCGCACTCTGCGTGACATTTGCCGCTTTGGGCGAAGGGAAATTAAATGAGCGTGTTGCAAGCAGAACCACCTTACGCAGATTATATCCGCGATCGCATTCGCACCGTGCCAGACTGGCCGCAGGCGGGTGTGCAGTTCCGTGATATCACGCCCTTATTGCAAGATAAAAAAACCTTTCGCGTCTTGGTTGATATCTTTGTCCATCGCTATATGGATATGGATTTAGACATGGTGGCCGGGGTCGATGCGCGTGGTTTTATTCTGGGGGCGGTGGTGGCTTATGAATTAAACCTCGGCTTTGTGCCGGTGCGTAAAAAAGGCAAATTACCTTTTTTAACGGTGGCGGAAGAATACGAGCTGGAATATGGTTCGGCCACGGTTGAAATTCACACCGATGCCTGCAAAAAGGGTGATCGTGTATTGCTGATTGATGATTTGGTGGCAACAGGTGGCACGATGGTGGCTGCGGCGAAGTTGTTAAATCGTCTTGGTGCAACCATTGTAGAGGCCGCTGCCATTGTTGATTTGCCCGAGTTAGGTGGATCAACAATCGTGCGTGAGCAGGGTATTTCTCTGTTTACTGTTTGTGATTACGCGGGTCATTAATATTTGTAGTGGAGGCTGTTGCGTGCGCAGCAGCCTTCTTGTTTTTATTTGAATCATTTGATTTACTTGAAGAAGAGGTACGCTATCGTGACCCTAGAACTCCCTGAAGCCCAAACCATTATTGATAATTCGGATTGCCTGCACAGCGAGGCTGAAGTAATGGCTGCGCTAGATCGCATGGCTGTGGCGATGACCGCTGATTTACAGCATGCCAATCCAATTGTTTACACCGTTATGAATGGTGGCTTGATTGTGTCAGGGCATTTATTGCCACGCTTACGCTTCCCCCTCGAAGTGTCCTATATGCATGCTACGCGTTATCGCAAAGAAACCAGTGGCGGGATGTTGGATTGGAAAGTGAAGCCGCAAGAAAGCATGAAAGGTCGCGTTGTGGTGATCGTGGACGATATTCTGGATGAAGGCCATACACTGGCAGCCATCTTGGAATACTGCCGTGAGCAGGGTGCAAAAGAAGTGCGCGTTGCAGTGCTGATCGATAAAAAACACGACCGTAAGGCCGTGGGTGTGAGTGCGGATTACGTGGGTATGGAAGTCGAAGACCGCTTCTTATTTGGCTGTGGCATGGATTACCAAGGCTATTGGCGCAATACTCTAGCTATTTACGCTGTGCACGGCATGTAACGCTTTAGTCAGCTGTATTTGTCCTGAAAGCCCTTATTTACTGAGTGTAAATAAGGGCTTTTGCTTGGCTGACGCTTCAATCAGTTAATAAATCACGGCTTTGATCTACTCTTACTGTATTCAGAAAGAGGGGAGCAACATGGCTGATGCGGCTGAAACAATTGTTCGTCACTTTAGGCAGATTTTAATTTGGCCTTTGCAGTTGATGCCCTTGCCGCAGCCTGTGGGCGCTGGCGCGGTGATGGGGCGGCATTGGGAGCTAATGAAAGAGCTGGTGGCAGAGGATTCGCCTTGGCAAATGCGGCCCTCCGTCTTTGATATGGATCCGATGGCTTTTCAAGAGCGTCATTACCGCGAGTTTGTTACTTTTCTGCCTTATGTGCAGCGCTTCTTGTATGGAGAAGGAGTCGCAGAGTCTGGCGGGGCGGATGGCTATGGCGGCTCGCCTCTGCATGCGTTTCGGCGGCATGATATTTGTGCAGTGCGTATGCATTACAAAGATGGCACACGGCAGGATTTTAAAGTGGCGCATATCGATCTGTATTTTTTCTACGATATTGATATCGTGATTCTGGCCTTTGAAATCCTTGCCGATAATGTGCCGCTGAGCCGTGTGCAAGATACGCTGTTTCGCTTTGGTCGGGCTTTTCCCGCGCAATGGGATGAAGACAAAACTGCCGCTAGCTGCTTGCAGCAGGTGAAGTGGCTAGATGCCCAAGGGGGGGTGATTGCCGCTTCTGATTACAATGATAAATCCAAATTTTTATCTCATGTAGGTGAGTTTCGCGCAGCGCCCATGGCTCATCATTGGGATGCTTTGCTGCGTCCCTTGGTCTTGCATCACTCTACCGAATTGGGCGAGCTGCGCTATCGGCAAATTGAATATCACCGCATGCCCTTGATGGCCTATCTCGCGTTTGACGATCCTTTTGATTTAAGTGATGAAGATTTTTATCGCCTAGGGATGGTGACGCGGCCTTCGCAGGGCGGCGATCTTCCTTACACCGCCAAAGTGTTTCAAGAGTTTGAAGCAAACTGTTGCTACGATCGATTTTGGGTGCCAGAGCGTCGTCATGATTCATCCTCCACTCGCATGATGTGTGATGGACATGCTTTTGTGCTGATAGGCAAGCACGGGCATCGTTTTTTTAGTGATCCTTACACTGGCGCTTTGGGGCAGTTCAGGCATCAATATTTTTTACTGATGATGATTGCGCATTTTCATAAGGCGGCCTTGTTGATCTTTTCTGATCGCTTGGCGGTGGCTTTATCTCGTTTGCAGATCGGCGATGTCAGCTCGGCAAGGCGATTTAAACGGGGAATTCGTGTCTTGCAGGAGGTGTTTTTGCGCTTCACTCAGCGCTATTGGTTTAGCGAGATTTCTAATCAGGTGGTGGCGGATCAGATGTTTCATATGGCGCGCCGACACTTGGGGACGGAAGCCTTGTTTGCCGAGGTAAGAGAGTCGATTCACAGCATGAGCCAGTATCTAGAAAACGATGATTTACGTCGTCAAGCCGATACGGTAGTGCGCCTTACGGTGGTGACGATTTTGGGCTTGGTCGGGACCACAGTGACAGGGTTTTTAGGGATGAATTTATTTGATTTATCGCATGATGCATCGTGGTTGAGACTATGGTATTTCTTCGCGACGTTTATCCCGATTTCTGGGCTTACGTTTTACTCCTTGTTAAAATCTCGCATGCTTTCTGAGTTTTTAGATTTCATGTCAGATGATCGCATGAGTTTCCTTGATAAATTAATGGTAATTAAGCTGGAGTGGCGTAAAAAAAGGCAAGCTAGAAATAAGCTATGAAAGGGTGTCATGATTAATCACGAATTCCTCAATTGGCAAAGTGCTTGGCCGTGTTAGAATCCTGCGCATTCCCTATTCTCAACTGACTTACGGAAGCGCCAACTCTATGTTCTCCAAGTCCGCCACTATCGCCCAATACGATCCCGATCTAGCCGCTGCCATTGCAGGTGAAGTTGTTCGCCAACACGAACATATCGAGCTGATCGCGTCAGAAAACTACACCAGCCCAGCGGTAATGGAAGCTCAAGGCTCGCAACTGACTAATAAATACGCCGAAGGTTATCCTGGTAAGCGTTTTTATGGCGGCTGTGAATTTGTTGATACGGTTGAGCAGTTGGCCATTGATCGCGTAAAAGCCTTGTTTGGCGCAGAGTACGCCAATGTGCAGCCGCATTCTGGCTCGCAAGCCAACCAAGCCGTGTACTTCTCCATCCTGAAGCCGGGCGATACCGTTATGGGTATGAACTTGGGCCACGGTGGTCACCTGACACACGGCTCGCCAGCAAATCTCTCCGGTAAGCTCTTCAATATCGTAGCTTACGGTCTGAACGAAAACGAAGAAATCGATTACGACGATATGGAACGCGTCGCCATTGAAACCAAGCCTAAGCTCTTGATCGGTGGCGCTTCTGCCTACGCCCTGCGCTTTGATTGGGCGCGTATGCGTGAAATCGCCGACAAGGTTGGCGCTTACTTTATGGTCGACATGGCGCATTACGCAGGTCTGATCGCGGCTGGTGTTTATCCAAACCCAGTGCCACACGCTCACTTTGTGACATCGACGACTCATAAAACATTACGTGGCCCGCGTGGTGGTTTGATTTTGGCTAAAGCTGAATTCGAAAAGTCGATCAATTCGAATGTGTTCCCAACGCTGCAAGGCGGCCCTTTGATGCACGTGATCGCTGGTAAAGCGGTGGCATTTAAAGAAGCAGCAACACCAGAATTCAAAGCATACCAAGAGCAAGTGCTAAAAAATGCACAAGCCATGGCTGCAACCTTGATCGAGCGTGGCCTGCGTGTGATTTCTGGTCGTTCCGAATCGCATATGTTCTTAGTTGATCTGCGCTCTAAAGGCCTGACCGGCAAAGTGGCTGATGCTGTACTGGGCCAAGCGCATATCACCGTTAACAAAAATGCCATTCCAAACGATCCAGAAAGCCCGTTTGTGACTTCTGGTATCCGTATCGGCTCCCCAGCAATCACCACCCGTGGTTTCAAAGAAGCAGAAGCGGTGATCGTGGCTAATCTGATTGCAGACGTGCTGGATAATCCGCATGACGAAGCAAACATCGCCGCCGTTGCAGTAAAAGTAAAAGAATTGACAGCGCGCTTCCCAGTTTACGGCGCGTAATTGACTCTGTAGTTTAAGTATTGTTACGTCTTAAACCACAGAGAGCACAGAGGGCACAGAGGGCACAGAGAAAATATTGATATGGCTGGCTTAGCGATAAATTACGAGTGATGGGAGAGGCAAACAACTCTTACATCATCAAAGACTGTGCCTAAGCCGGACGCTTGATTTTCTCTGTGGCTCTCTGTGCTCTCTGTGTCCTCAGTGGTTCAAGATTTAGCTTCAGTTCTATTTTCTTGTTCTTTGCGGGGTTGTGATGAAGTGCCCCTTCTGTGGTTCCCCTGATACGCTGGTTGCTGACTCGCGTGTATCTGATGAAGGCGATTTGGTTCGCCGTCGCCGTCGTTGTCCCGTGTGTGATAAACGCTTTACTACTTTTGAAACCGCCGAAGTGCGCTTGCCGCAGGTGGTGAAACAAAATGGTCAGCGTGCTGAATTCGATAGAGAAAAGATTCGTACCAGCTTCGAGCGCGCCCTGCATAAACGCCCCGTGCCAACGCCCTTGGTGGACGAAGCCATCCTGCGCATTATTCAAAAAGCTTTGTCCTTAGGCGATAGAGAAATCATGAGTCGCCAGATTGGCGAAATGGTGATGTCTGAACTCGCCAAGCTCGACAAAGTCGCCTACATCCGCTTCGCCTCCGTATACCGCTCCTTCCAAGACGTCGACGATTTCCGCGATGTGATTCGGGAAGTGAGTAAGGAGTAAAAAATCTCTGTATGTTTAACCTTCACAGCTTATCCTCGCTCACAAAATCTTGAACCACAGAGAACACCGAGCGCACAGAGTTTCACAGAGAAAGTCCAAGTTTGGTTTTCTCTGTGGCACTCTGTGTCCTCCTTTTCCTCTGTGGTTCAAGATGTGGGTTTTGTTATGCCTGTGCTCGTGCTTAGGAAACCCATGAACGCGATCGATCATCAATATATGCAGCTGGCTTTGCGACAGGCGGCTTTGGGGCAGGATAGTGCTACGCCTAATCCTTCTGTGGGTTGTGTGTTGGTGAAAGATGGGCAGGTGGTGGGCGCAGGCTTTAGTCAGCCTATGGGGGGCGGCGTGGTGAAAGGCGCTCCTGGTGCGCATGCTGAGGTGATGGCTTTGAGTGTGGCGGGTGATCTAGCCCGTGGTGCGACGGCTTATGTGACGCTAGAGCCTTGCAGCCACCATGGCCGCACACCGCCTTGTGCCGATGCTTTGGTGAAAGCCGGTGTAGTGCGGGTAGTTGCCGCGCTGACAGATCCTAATCCCTTGGTGGCAGGCCAAGGCTTGGCGCGTTTGGCCGCTGCGGGTGTTGAGGTGGAGTCAGGTGTGCTACACGCCGCTGCGCTTGAGTATCACAAAGGTTTTATTAGCCGTATGGTGAGATCCCGCCCTTGGCTGACGGTTAAAATGGGCGCAAGTCTGGATGGCCGCACTGCGCTCGCCAATGGGCAATCGCAGTGGATTACTGGCCCAGCGGCAAGGTCTGATGTGCAAAAACTCCGCGCCCGATCTTGCGCCATGCTGACTGGTATTGGCACGGTGCTGGCGGACGATCCGCAGCTAACGGTGCGTGAATTTGCGGTAGATAGACAGCCACTGCGCGTAGTCATTGACAGCCAGCTTAGAACGCCTGTCAATGCAAAGTTATTTAATCAGGCGGGCGTATTGATTATTGGCGCTCAGGATGATGAGCTAAAGCGTCGGGCTTTAGAGGCTGCAGGGGCGGAAGTCTTGATCTTGGCCGATGCGCATGGCCGTGTCGATTTAGCCGCCTTACTCAATGAATTAGGCCGCCGAGGCTGCAATCAAGTCACGGTTGAGGCGGGTGGCGTTTTAGTCGGGGCGTTGTTTCAGGCGGGGCTGGTCGATGAAATGCTGCTTTATCAAGCGCCCGTGATGATTGGCGATACGGCAAAAGGCATCGCCACGCTTGATTTATCTGACCTAAACCACAAGCTACAAGCTAAGGTATTAGAGCGCCGTCTGTTTGGAGACGATTTACGTTTTACACTGCGCTTTACCGATGCCGGAGAATTCTATGCCAAATGAAAGCTTGCAAACAGCCGTGCCGATTTGTCCTGATTGTAAGCGGCCTCTTGATGTGATCGCGGCCTGTGGCTCGATTAGTTATTTTTGTGATCACTGTAATTTATTGAAGTCTTCGAAGCGTGTGCGCGAAGCAAATCCAGAACTCTTTAAGGAAGCTGAATAAATGTTTACGGGGATTGTGCAAGGCGTTGCTCAGATTGAAGCGATTGATGACAGGGAAGGCATGCGTACATTTCGCATTGCTTTTCCGACGGGCTTTTGCAAAGACATTCAAATCGGTGCCAGCGTGGCGATTGATGGCGTTTGCCTGACGGTGACGGAGATTTTTGCTGAGGATAAAGCCCGCTTTGATGTGATGTTGCAAAGCTTACGCGTAACCTCCCTAGGGCAATTAAAAGTAGCTAGCCATGTCAACGCCGAGCGTGCCGCCAAAGATGGTGCCGAAATCGGCGGTCATCCGCTCTCCGGCCATGTGGACTTTACCGCCACGCTGTTAGATATTCGTAAAGATCAAGAAAACTGCTGCTTTAGAATTGGCGTGCCCAAAGCAGGGATGAAATATATCTTCGCGAAAGGCTATATCGCCCTAGATGGCGCTAGCCTGACGGTGTCCGAGACCAATAAAGTAGATTGCTGGTTTGAAGTATGGCTGATCCCCGAAACCCGCCGCATGACTATTTTTGAAGGCAAAGCCGTTGGCAGCGTCTTCAACGTAGAAATCGAGCGCGCCACACAAGTGGTGGTCGACACCGTGCGCGATGCGCTAGAAGAAAAACTCGGTGCCCTGATGCCTGCACTAGAGGCGCTACTCGCCCAGCAGGGTGTGGATGTTTACGCGCTGGGTGAGCCTTTAGTGAAAAATAAATAGTTGTTTTGAATAAAACGGAGTACTGCTATGAGCGTCAATATCTCCCCTGTCCAAGAAATTGTCGAAGAATTACGTGCTGGGCGCATGGTTGTACTGGTTGACGAAGAAGATAGAGAAAACGAAGGCGATTTGGTGCTGGCCGCAGATTTTGTGACGCCAGAAGCGATCAATTTTATGGCAAAGCATGGTCGTGGCTTGATTTGCCTGACGCTCAATGCCGAGCGTTGTGCTCATTTAGGCCTTGCGCCTATGGTTCGCGCCAATGGATCGAGCTTTGGAACCAACTTCACCGCTTCGATTGAAGCGGCCGAGGGCGTTACGACCGGTATTTCTGCGCATGATCGCGCTTTAACCATTAAAAAAGCCATCGCTTTTGACTCTAAAGCTAGTGATATCGTGCAGCCAGGCCATGTTTTCCCAATTATGGCGCAGCCAGGCGGGGTGTTGGTCCGGGCTGGGCATACCGAAGCGGGCTGTGATCTGGCTGCGCTGGCCGGTGTCACGCCTGCTAGCGTGATCTGCGAGATCATGAATGACGACGGTACAATGGCCCGTTTGCCTGAACTTTTAGTATTTGCTGAACAGCATCAGCTAAAAATTGGTACTATCGCCGACCTGATCCATTATCGCAGCCGTACCGAGACCCTTGTGGAGTGTGCGGGTCGCCGTACTATTCGCACTTTTGCCGGTGAGTTTGAGCTGGCGGTTTATCGCGATAAGCTCACGTCTGCCAGCCATTTGGCGCTGATTAAAGGCAAGCCAAGCGTGGACACCGAAACACTGGTACGCGTGCATGAGCCTTTATCGGTGATTGATTGGATGGATTTAGGTCAGAGTGGGCACTCATGGGATGTGAAATCTTCCCTTGAGGCGATTGCCAAAGCGGGCTGTGGTGTGATGGTGCTCTTGCACCGCCCTGAGGATGGCAATGATTTATTGGCTCGCGCCTTGCCAGAATTAGGCTTAAATGAAAATAAGAAATGGGATTTGCGCACTTATGGTATTGGTGCACAAATGCTAAAAGACTTAGGTGTGGGTAAAATGCGCTTATTGTCGCCAGAGCGCCGTATCCCCAGCATGACGGGCTTTGGTTTGGAAATTACTGGCTTTGAACTATCTCAAGGAAAAAAATAATGAGCGTCGCTGCAAATATTCCTTTTATTGCACCTAATCTTGCAGGCAATGGTTTACGAATCGGTATTGTAATGAGCCGCTTTAATACGCCGGTTTGCGAAGGTTTACGCGATGCTTGCGTTGCAGAACTGAAAAAACTCGGCGTGGCTGAGCAAGATATGCTGATCACCACTGTGCCGGGCGCTTTAGAAATCCCTCTGGTTTTGGCTGCGATGGCCGAATCAGATCGTTTTGATGCATTGATCGCCCTAGGCGCAGTCATTCGGGGCGAAACCTATCATTTTGAGCTGGTTGCCAATGAATCAGGCGCCGGTGTAAGCCGTATTGGACTTGATTACGGTATTGTCGTGGCAAACGCCATATTAACCACTGAAAACGATGAACAAGCAGAAGTCCGTGTGCTCGAAAAAGGCACAGATGCTGCGCGTGTCGCCGTAGAAACAGCGAATTTATTAAAGGCATTACAAGCATGACTGAAGAAGTAGTAAAACCAAAATCATCCCGCCGCCGCTCACGCGAATTTGCCGTGCAAGGTGTTTATCAATGGCTATTGGCTGGTGACACGTTTAATAATATCGAAGCTTTCTTGCGTGAAAGTAACACTAGCTTCTCCCGTGCAGACGAAAAACTATTTCGTGCCATCCTGTTTGGCGCAATCAAGGATATGAAATCCTTGCAAGATGCCATTGCGCCTCATGTTGATCGTCCTATGGATGAAGTCAGCATGGTAGAAGCATCGGTATTATGCGTGGCGGCTTATGAGATTATTTCTATGCCGGAAACGCCGTACCCAGTGATTATCAATGAAGCGATTGAGCTGGCCAAAACGTTTGGCGGCTTAGATGGGCATAAGTTTGTAAATGGTGTGCTGGATAAACTAGCGGCGCTGGTGCGTAGCGAAGAAGTCAGTGCTGGGCGTGCTAAACGCCATGGTTAAGATGGTTTAGTTTGCTAAAAAGACGGGCCTAGCCCGTCTTTTTTTGCTTACATTTTTGAAAATACACGCTCTGTATTACGCCTTATCTATCTTGTGGATTTGAAAACGCTTTGAACGAATTCGATCTGATTGCTCATTATTTCAAGCGCCCCGCCAAAAATGCCGATTTAGGTGTAGGGGATGATGCGGCCTTGGTGTCGGTCACCGCAGGTCATCAGCTGGCGATTTCTGCTGATATGTTGGTTGAGGGAAGGCATTTTTTTCCTGATGCTGATCCCGAACGCTTGGGGCGCAAAGTGCTGGCGGTTAATTTATCTGATCTTGCCGCGATGGGCGCAACGCCGAGCTGGTTTACGCTATCGCTGGCGCTGCCTAAAATCGACGAGCCTTGGTTAGCTGCCTTTAGCCGAGGCTTACTGGCGATGGCCGATGAATATGATATCTCGCTGATCGGAGGGGACACAACCCGAGGCCCACTGACCATTGCGATTCAAATTGCCGGAAGCTTGCCTCGTGGTCAGGCCTTGCTTAGAAGTGGAGCAAGGCCGGGGGATGAAATCTGGGTGTCTGGCCCCTTGGGGGTCGCTGCCGCTGCAGTAATGTGCCGTAGTGGACGAGTAAGGCTGACTGAGGATGTTGCTCGGCGTTGTGACTTGCGTTTGGATCTGCCGACCCCACGTGTCGCCTTAGGTCAGCGCTTGCGCGGCATTGCCAGTGCCGCTTTGGATGTTTCGGATGGCTTATTGGCCGATCTGCGGCATATTTGTGAACAATCGGCTTGTGGTGCAGAAGTTTGGCTGGATGCCGTGCCCTTTGCAGAAGACCTTAATGTCTTGCCCGAGGCGCTGCGGCAAGAGGCTTTTTTAGCGGGCGGGGATGATTATGAATTGTGCTTTACGGCCCCACCCGATCAGCATAAGGCGATTATTTCCCTAGGGGCCGAGCTCAATTTAGGGCTTACTTGCGTTGGCAAAATAATTCACGGCCATACTGTGCAATTGCTTGATGCCAATAAACGGCCTTTACCCATTACTTTTCATGGATTTGATCATTTTGCTTATGAGTCATAAACAAGCCCCTTAGTGCGCCCAGCATGGCTGCAAAATAATTCACGGCAAATGTTGTGCAATTGCTTGATGCCAATAAACGGCCTTTACCCATTACTTTTCATGGATTTGATCATTTTGCTTATGAGTCATAAACAAGCCCCCTTAGTGCGCCCAACATGGCGTTTCTTGCTCGTTCACCCCGCGCATTTTATTGCCTTTGGTTTTGGTAGTGGACTCGCGAAAAAAGCGCCCGGCACGTTTGGCACGCTGGCAGCCTTGCCGCTCTACGCCATCCTCATGCAATGGCTCTCTCCTTTAGCGATTGCATGGTTTTGCCTGCCCGTGTTTGTGATTGGCTGCTGGGCAAGTGAAGTAACAGGTAAAACTTTAGGCGTACACGACTACGGCGGCATCGTGATTGATGAAATTGTGGCGATGTGGTTGGTGCTGCTGTTTGTGCCTGTTACGGTTGCAGGCTGGGCGCTGGCTTTTACCCTGTTTCGTGTCTTCGATATTCTTAAGCCTTGGCCCATCTGTTGGTTTGATCTAAGGGTGCCTGGCGGGATAGGCGTCATGATCGATGATATTTTGGCTGCGGCTTATGCGATTTTGGCGATATTGGCTATTCAGCATTTTTACCCCTTCTGGTAATTCAAGCGTTGGTAAAAGTCTTGCGCCGGCTAGCCAGTAAAACGATTAATCCCATTCCTAGTAAAGCATAGGTTTCAGGTTCTGGAACGGGTGTGGTAAATGAGGCGGTATACATTAAGTTTGGGACAGAGTAATTACTCCACGCTGTGGTGGATGAGAGGGGGTCTGCACCGTTAGAGTTTAAGTAGCTAAAGCCACTGCTGAGCCCCCCGCTGTTGTTGCTGCCTTTCATAAAAACATTCGCCATGGGAGATGTTTGATTTGCGGTCGTTAAATAGGCAATGTATTGGTCGCCGCTTGTTAATGACAGGTTGATATTATTGGCTCCAAGGGACTGAGATCCTGTGTCATAGAATATATTGGACTGGCGAAATAATTCAGAACCAACCGCTTTTTGCCCATCCCATTGGGCAATGACCAAGCTCACATTTCCCCGCTCACCTTCTGATGCATAAAAAGTGAAATCTTGAAGTAGTGAATCACTTGGGGCAATAAAATGCTGCCCGTAACTGGTGCTGTCTGGTGCCCCCAAATGGTTGATTAGGTCAAATGTTGCTGCAACATTAGTGTAGATGCTCGCTTGTGCAGTATTGATAAGGGCAAACATACCTAATGAAACAAGTATATTTTTTGCTGAGAATAAGGGGGTCATGGTTTTTTCCTTTTAAATACGGGTGCTTCTAGGGAAATATCTTCAGCTTGCTGCTTGTATTAAAAGAAGATATTGATCTTTTGATTACATATATTGCGTTACGTATTTCTTGTGCTAAATATTGCAATAAATAAAAACCAATAAAACAATATGGTTTTATTGTTTTTTAATTGCTAGGCCTGTATTTTTACTTAGAATCAAACCCATGATCAATTTGTTTTTTTTAGACGCAAGAGTGCTGGTATTTGATAATTATTGAAAATAGAGGCGATTTTTTTGCGTTACTTCCCCTTTGTTGGGCTGATCGAGTTGATTCGCCATTTAGAGTAGGAATAAGACCTTCTGTCGCTGTGTTTATTTCGAGTAATGGCTGGTGCGTGCTTTTGTTTATGCATTTGAAATAAAGGCGGGGGTTCTGTGACGCCTTGATTGGTATTGGGGATAAATTGAGATCAGTGATTGCTATCACAGTATGTGTAATAGCAGGGACGGCATGCGGGGGCGTTTTGAATTAGGGGTGAAGGAATAAATAAGAGGGGGATGACTGCGGCAATAGATAGGTCTCTTGCCGCAGTGTATGGAGCAGAGTGGCGATTAATGCAGTGCTGGGGCGATTTGTTTGCTGTTTTTTGGCTCAACAGAGCTGCCAACATGGCTTAGCTCATTCAGTAGTGCAATAACCATCAGCGCAGAGTGGTAGCCCGCTTTGATGATGTACTGATCAAAATCGACCGGTGAATCGTTATTTGCGTTGTCTGATAATGACCTGATAATTACAAAAGGCAGATCATGCTGATGGCAAACCTGCGCAATGGCCGCGGCTTCCATTTCGCATGCGGCCATGGTTGGGAAATTCTTGAGCATGGCGGCGGTGCGGGTGCTGTCGCAAATAAAGCTATCGCCAGTGCAAATCAACCCGTCGATGGCCTGTACTTGTCCCAAGCTGGCTACGGCGCGGTGTGCAGCGGCGACTAAGCTGGCGTCAGGGGTAAAGGCAGCAGGCTGCTGGGCCATTTGGCCGATTTCATAGCCGAAAGCGGTGACATCCACATCGTGGTGACGCACTTCGGATGAAATCACAATATCGCCAATCGATAAATGATCGACAAAGCCGCCAGCTGAGCCGGTATTAATAATGGCTTCGGGCTGATATTTAGCGATTAAAAGCGTGGTGGCGATGCTGGCTGCGACTTTGCCTATGCCAGAGCGGGTGACGATCACTTGGTGATCCGCGAGTGTGCCGCTGTAAAAATCGATTCCGGCGACGGTTTCTTTGCTGCTGTTTTCAAGCGTGGCAATCAAATGAGCCACTTCAGGCTCCATTGCACCAATAATTCCAATTTTCATTTTTTCCTGACTTACAAAAAACGCGCGCGGCAAGGTGGCGGATGATGCCCTAGCCCAAGGCTTATGCCAAATGAAATAATCACTTTTTAAGGAGGGAGCTGTGTTGGCGGCTTTGCTGCTGAGATGTTGCTTTGAGCGTTTAGTGGCTAATAGAACAAAAAGTGGTTTAAGAACCACTTTTTGTTCTGACGTATTAACCTAGGCGCTGGCGAATAAACTGCCCGATGGCCTGGATTTCTGGCATGCAAACCGAATGTTGCATCGGCCATGTTTGCCAGCTAACGGTGAACCCTAGCTCGCTTAGTTTATCTTTTGCAGCTACGCCAAGGGAAAGCCCAACAACAGGGTCGGCGCTGCCGTGTGCGGCAAAGATAGGGGTGTTTTGGTTGGCGAGGCCTGCTTGAATTAATTCAGGCGCAGGCAGGTAAGTCGATAGCGCCACAATCCCTGCCAGTTTTTCTGGGTGCAGCGTGCCTGCCGTATAGGCAATTGCGCCGCCTTGCGAAAATCCAGCCAAAATAATGCGATCACTTGGTACACCGCGCTGGTTTTCACGCGCAATCAGGTTGCGGATCATGTCTACCGAAGTCTTTACACCGGCCACATCGGCCTGACGGCTAATTTGATCAAAATGCAAAATATCGTACCAAGCCCGCATCACATAGCCGTTGTTGCAGCTGATCGGCATATGCGGCGCATGGGGGAATATAAAACGCACCGCTAGCTGTGCCGGTAGCTGTAAATCAGGAACAATGCCCGCAAAATCATTACCGTCCGCACCAAGGCCGTGCAGCCAAATCACACTCGCGGTGGGTTGATCGGCGGTTTCAATTTCTACACATTGCAGTAATTCGGCGGTGCTCATGCTTTATTCCTTTTTGTTGTCGTGCAGGACCTCAGGGCGCTGCGTACGGCGCTCGGCTGCGTATTTGAATGGCTGCTTATTCGGCCTTAATGGCAGATTTAGGTCTGAAGCTCGCAAGGATGGCTGCGTGGGTTTCGATATAGGGGCCGTCTAATAGCTGAATGCAGTAGGGTACGGCGGCAAAGATGCCGTTGACCAAGACTTTGCCGTTTTCATCTTTTACGCCTTCCAGCGTTTCTTTGATCGATTTAGGCTGGCCGGGCAGATTTAAAATCAAACACTGTTTGCGAATCACGCCTACCTGACGGCTAAGAATCGCCGTGGGTACATAATGCAGGCTGATCTGGCGCATTTGCTCGCCAAAGCCAGGCATCACGCGATCTGCAATAGCGAGTGTGGCATCCGGCGTCACATCGCGCAGCGCAGGGCCAGTGCCGCCGGTGGTTAGAATAAGGTGACAGCCTTCTGTATCGACTAAGTCTTTTAGCGTGGCCTCGATCAGCGCTTGCTCGTCGGCGATCAGGCGGTTCATGGTGTGATGCGGGCTGCTTAGCGCGCGTCCTAGCCATTCTTCTAAGGCGGGAATGCCTAAGTCTTGATACACACCGCTTGAGGCGCGATCAGAAATAGAAACAAGACCAATTTTTAGCGTATTCATTGCGGGCTAAGTCCTGAAATTACCATACGCTCGCCTACTTTAAGGGTGAGCGAGTGGTAATTAGTAATGATGTGCTCGGCGTGGCTGAGTGCTTGGGCAGAATGCGATGAGGTGAGCGCTATCACCGGAATGCCCGCCGCTTGCGCCGACTGCACGCCGCTGAGCGCGTCTTCAAAGGCCACGCATTGCTGTGGATCTAAGCCAAACAGCGCCGCGCCTTTTAAAAAAGCTTCGGGGTGCGGCTTGCCTTGGCTGACATCGTCTGCCGAAATCAGCTTTGTTGGTGCAGGCAGGCCTGCAAAAGCCAATTTAGCAAGGGCGATTTCGCGCGGTGCGGAGGTGACAACAGCCCACTGATCGGGGTGAAGTTGAGCTAAGAAATCGGCCGCACCTTCAATGGCTACGGTGCCATCCAAGGTACGCGCTTCTTCTTGCAATAAGATGGTCACTTCGGCCACTGCATCAAGGTGCGGAGCGACGAGGGCAATCGTTTCTATGCCGCGCCGTCCATGCACATGCTGCATGACAAAATCTGGATCTAAATGTTGGCGAACAGCCCATCGTCGCCACAGCCCTTCAATACAAGGGGTTGAATCAACTAAGGTGCCGTCCATATCGAACAGCAGTGCAGTGCATTCGATTTGCCAAGTCATTTATTCTTCGTCTTCTTCTTCAGGGGCGGATACTTCAAGGCCGGGTAGGGCTGGCTCTGGAATATATTGCTTAATCAGCTTAAATAATTCGCGGAACGCTTTGGCTGGCTTTTGCAACTCGCGCTCTTTTAATGCATTACGAACTAACTGGCGCAATTGCTGAATTTCTACCGTTGGATGCTCGGTGACGAAATTTTCTACCACCTTAGGGTCGGCCAACATGCTTTCACGTAAACGCTCTAAGCGATGCAACCAAGCGCTATGCTTGTCAGAAAGACCTGCTAATTTAGCCAGTAGCTCGTTGATTGGTTCTGGATCGACATCGCGCATTAGCTTGCCGATAAACTGCTTTTGTCTTGCCGTTGCGCCATTTGCGGTGATTTTTTTCGCTGCAATAATGGCGTCATAAAGCCGTTCTGGAAGCTTGAGTGTGGCCAGTTGCTTTTTATCGAGCGGGATTAGTTTCTCGCCGAGTTTTTGCAGGGCGGTCATTTCTGACTTCATTTCTGTTTTGCTGACGTACTCAATATCGTCGTCAGGAAGATCGTGTTTTGGTCTTGCCATGATAGGGCTACTTGCTTGCAAAACCGGTATGATACCAAAGACTGCCTCTTTTTCTGTCATAGAGTGCATAGAAAAAAGAACAGAGGCCAATGTTTTGAGTATAAAAGTCGTGTGAAAGTGGGCGCTTAGCCTGTTCAGAATATTTATTTCGACGCCCTATGCGTCGTCGATGTGCTTTATAACAACGAATCGCTAAACAGGAAATCAAAGTGTCCGAATTTAGTTTTGCTCAGCAAGAATTATGTGATTTAGCCACTATGGTGCTTGAACAAGCCGCCAGCCAAGGTGCCAGCGCTTGTGATGTTGATGTGTCCGAAGGCTACGGGCAAAGCGTTTCGGTGCGTTTGGGTGAAGTGGAAACCATCGAATACAACCGCGATAAAGGCGTGGGTGTGACGGTTTATCTGGGTCAGCAAAAAGGCCACGCCAGTAGTAGTGATTTTTCACCGAATGCAATTAAAGAAACCGTAAAAGCCGCGCTGGCCATTGCTCGTTTTACCGCAGCAGATTCTTTTGCAGGATTGCCAGATGCCGATCGACTCGCGACTTCTTTTCCTGATTTTGATTTGTATCACCCATGGGATTTGTCGGTAGAGGGTGCTATTGCCCTAGCGACTGAATGTGAAGATGCGGCTCGCGGTGTGGATGAGCGCATTAGTAACTCGGAAGGGGCGTCGGTTTCGACTGGGGCGAGCCGCTTTGTGTATGCGAATTCCTTAGGCTTTATGGGGACGGAATGCAGCTCACGCTATAGCCTGTCTGCTGCGGTAATTGCTGAAGATGAATCCGGTATGCAGCGTGATTACTGGTATAGCTCGGCCAGATCGCACTTAGATTTGGATTCGGCATCTGCCGTGGGCAAGCGAGCAGGCGAGCGATCCTTGCGCCGCCTTGGTGCTCGACGCGTTAAAACCGGCGAGTATCCGGTGCTATTTGAAGCGCCGGTTGCCTCTGGCTTGATCGGCACCTTTGTGCAAGCTGTCAGCGGTAGTAGTCTTTACCGTAAATCAAGTTTTTTGCCAGATAGCTTAGGGCAAACCATTTTTGCACCTTGTGTCAGCATTAAAGAAGACCCTTTTCTGAAAAAAGGCATGAGCAGCGGCGCATTTGATGCCGAAGGCGTGGCCACCGTGGCGCGTGATGTGGTTAGCCAAGGTGTGTTGAATGGTTATTTCTTATCCAGCTATTCCGCACGCAAATTAGGCATGAGCACCACCGGTAATGCGGGCGGCTCGCACAATTTGATTGTTGCAGCTACGCATACTTTTGCGCAATTACTGGCAGAGTTGGGTACGGGCTTGTTTGTAACTGAATTGCTTGGTCACGGCACTAATATGGTTACGGGGGATTATTCCCGTGGTGCTGCAGGCTTTTGGGTGGAAAACGGCGTGATTCAATACGCGGTAGAGGAAATCACCATCGCCGGTAATTTGCGTGACATCTTCAAAAATATCGTTGGTATTGGTGACGATAGCCAGCCTTGGTCTAGCCGCAAGGTCGGCTCGATTTTAGTGAGTAAGATGACGGTTGCTGGCGAGTAAGTTTGGTTATGTAGGGCGGAAAAGGGGATAAGCAAAGCTTATCCCGCCTTCCGCCATTTTTTTGCCCGCTAGATAAGTTTCTTCTTTGTAACAGCACTGCATGGAGAGGATCAAATGAGCGCTATTTACGGTAAGCCTGCCTATTGGGACCAAGCCACTGCCGAGCTGGCAGCGGTTGATCCTGTGATGGCCGGGTTAATTGCGCACTATCCAAATATTAGTCTGGAAGGGCGTGGCGAAGTGTTTCATACGCTAGCCCGCGCCATTGTTGGTCAGCAAATCTCCGTAAAAGCCGCCGATTCGGTATGGGCTCGCTTTGCCGGGCATCTGCAAAAAATCGAAGCCCCGCGCGTGTTGGAAAGCAGCGTTGAAAAATTACGCGCCTGCGGCTTATCGGCCCGCAAAGTGGAATACCTCTACGATTTGGCCAAACACCAGCAAGCCGGCCTTTTGGATGTCGCGCTTTGGCATGATCTGGATGACGAGGCGGTAATTGCTAAGCTGGTGGATATTCGCGGCATAGGCCGCTGGACCGCCGAGATGTTTTTAATTTTCTACCTGCTTCGCCCCAATGTGCTGCCGCTGGACGATATCGGCCTTCTCAAAGCCATTGCGCTGCTCTACCACGACGGAGCGCGTCTGCCACGCGGAAATATTCGTGACTTGGCGCAAAAATGGCAACCTTGGTGCACTGTCGCCACATGGTATCTGTGGCGCAGCTTAGATCCGGTGCCGGTGGAGTATTAGGCATTTTCGGGGAGAGTAAGGTCAAAAAGGCCTGTGGACAGAGAGATCGGTGAGGACGCCGAGCACACAGAGAAAAGCAAAATAGGAAAGGCGAGTTACCCCTGAAGACCATATAGAGGTCTTCATAAGAATCTTCATAGGAGATAACCATGAGCAACGTAGTATCTGTGTTGAAAGATAAGCACGGCCAGCAACCGGTTCCATCTGCATGGAGGAATACCTTTTCTGAAATCGTGGACGCAATTAAGGATGAAGACTTTGTACTCGCAAGAGGGGTAGCGTGTGTGCGCCCGATTTCAGTAGAGGATGCGGAGGGAATCGCTGACAATATCCAAAATTATGGCGCTCTGTTAATCAGCTTGCCAGAAGAGACATGGCAGACATCGGTATGCCAATGGCAAGAGAGCCATTGGGTCGTTATGGTTGATCTGTTTACGGAGGATGAGGGCGCTAGTGACTTGGTTCTGCACGTCCGAGTTTATGAGAATGGCCCAGCTTTTCTTTTTGAGGTTCACTTAGTGTATGTACCATGACTGGCAGTGAGCTTGTAACTTTTGACAATCAATTGAAACCCTTGATGTGAGATTTCCTCAAGGCTTTCTCAGTGTTCTGCTTTTAAACTCTGTGTTCTCTGTGTCTACAGAGCTTTCTTAAACAAGCCTCACTCAAACGGCAAATCCAGCGATAGTGAGATGAGGTTGGATTCAATTAGCTCATCCAGTAAGAAAGTAAAATCTGCCGCTGCACCAGAAGTAGGGGCGAAGTCGAAGATGTTTGCGCCGCTGCCCACCGCAGCAGAGAGCGCTTCTTGTTCCCTGATCCGCGTTTTAAGCACTTCGCCCGGGAAATGCTTGGTGAGTTGGCCTGCTACCGTTTCAGCGGTGATTTGCCCCGGTGTGTAGCGGTTAATTAAAAAGCGCCTTGGTTTTCTGGCTTGAAACTTTTCTAGCCCTTTTAGGGTTTGTGCCAGTTGTAATGCACCGTTTAGTGCAAGGTATTCAGCGGCAACGGGCGCTAAGATGATGTCGGCGGCAAACATGGCCGAAAACGACAGCACGCCCAGCGTAGGGGTGCAGTCGATAATGATGGGTAGGCCATAACCTGAGAGCATTTCTGCCGTGAGTGCCAGCTTTAAACGCCAGACATGATCTTTGTGGCGTGTAAGCTGCGCGTCTACTTTTCCAAGCTCTAAATGCGAAGGCACAAAATTGATGCCGTCATCTCTGCTAATAATAAGATCAGATAAAGAACTTGCGCCCTGAAAAAAGCGATAAATACTTTGGCTGCTTTTGGGCTTGATGCCGTAGAGAGAGGTGAGGTGGGCTTGCGGGTCTAAATCAATCAGCAGCGGCTCTACGCCATTTTTGGCGATGGCGGCGGCGAGGTTGGCGCTGACTGTGGTTTTGCCTACGCCACCTTTTTGATTAAAAACGACAATAACCGTCATAAATCTCACCGGGCTGATTGATAAGGGGCTGAGGGTGGCCACTAGGCGGCTGTGTTGCGCTTAATGTTGCTATGCGATTCTAACTCGAATCTTTGTTTTAAAGCAGGGTGACAGGGTTACTTAAGTTTTTGCTAAGCCTTCTTCATGCCAGAGTGCGCTGCTAAGGCGCGGCTGTTTTTACTCAATGGGCTGCTAAACTCATCAAGCGAGCATAGGTTTATCTTCATTTAAGCAAATTTGGGTGCATTGCAGCATTTTTTATGACATGGAACAAAGTTCATGTGCGAGGTGTGAAAGTTGCCGACCTAAAAGCGGCGCTTTGTTCTACATTGACGGCCTTTGCGGGCATTGCCGCCTATTGGCATGCGCCGCTAGCCTTGTCTCCCTATTGATTCGTTTTTTTTAGCAAAGTTTGTTACGTGCTGAGGATGATTTATGCAAACCTTTTTTGTGGCTCCAACCCGACAAAACGTCGGTCTTACTTCGGTCTCTTTGGGTGTGGTTCGCGCCCTGCAACATCAAGGGTTAAAAGTTGGCTTTGTAAAGCCGGTATCTCAAGAGCAGCAGGGTATTGAGCGTTCCACGCATTTTGCCGCGCAAATTTGTCAGATTGAATGCCCGCAATCCTTGTCCATTGCACAGGTCATTGCTCGCGTGTCTGCTGGGCAGAATGATGAATTGCTGGAAGATATTGTCAGTCTTTGCATGGGCGCTGCCCGTGATGTGGATGTATTGGTTGTGGAAGGGATGCACCTTGATCCAAGCAACTCTTTTACAGCAAGGCTTAATAATGAAGTAGCGCGTAGCTTACAAGCAGAAGTGATTCTGGTGGCCAATGCTCGTGCCACAGGTGCTGTTGCAGAATCCCGTCTTGCCGCAAGCCAGCTTAAAAATGAAGGCTGCAAAGTAGCTGGGGTGATTTTTAATAAAGCACCCGCGCAATTTGATGCGGCCTCTGTGCAGTATGAGCTGGATGGCATTCCACTCTGGGGCGTAATTAAATTTGAACCAGCTTTGTTGGCGCCGCGCACCTTGGATATTGCTCGCCATCTGAACGCTGAAGTATTGATTGAGGGCGATATCGCTAATCGCCGTGTATTAGAGACAGTCATTGCCGCGCGCTCTGTGCCTGAAGTGATTGAGCGCCTAAAAGCCGGTGCTTTGGTGATTAGCGCTGGGGACAGAGACGATGTGATGCTAGCAACAGCCTTGGCCGCAAGTAAGGGCGTGCAATTGGCGGGCTTGCTGTTGACGCATTCGAGCAAACCCGATGATCGTATTTTGGAACTTGCTCGCCAAGCCTTAACCAGCGGGATTCCAGTGCTGCGTACCGATAGCGATAGTTTTAATACCGCGATTCGTATTACCCAGCTGCCGCCTGCTGTGGCTGAGGACGATAGCGAGCGCATGAATCTGGTGCTGGATGCAGTCGCTGAGCAAATTGATATGGCCATGTTAATGAATGCGGTGCAAGTGCCGCCATCGACCCGCATGTCGCCACCGGCTTTCCGTTATCAGCTGATTCAAAAAGCGCGTTCTGTACGCAAAACCGTGGTCTTGCCTGAGGGTGAAGAGCCACGCACCATTCGCGCTGCCATTATTTGCGAAGAAAAAGGCATTGCCCACTGCGTCTTGCTAGGTAAGCGCGCCACCATCGAAGCGATTGCGGCGGCTCAAGGTGTATCGCTGCCAGCAACCTTGGAAATTCTTGATCCCGATGCTGTGCGTCATGAATATGTAGAGCCGATGGTTGAGCTGCGTAAGAGCAAGGGCTTGACCGCAGGGCAAGCTTTGCAGCAACTTGAAGATGCCGTGGTGCTGGGCACAATGATGTTGGCCGTGAATAAGGTTGATGGCTTGGTGTCAGGTGCCATTCACACTACCGCCAGCACCGTGCGCCCAGCCTTGCAGCTAATTAAAACAGCGCCGGGCTCGTCGATTGTATCGTCGGTATTCTTTATGCTGATGCCAGAGCAAGTCTTGGTTTACGGCGATTGCGCGATCAACCCTAATCCAAATGCCACACAACTGGCAGAAATCGCCAAGCAAAGTAGCGACAGCGCCCGTGCTTTTGGTGTGGATCCTAAAGTAGCGATGATTAGCTACAGTACCGGTATCTCTGGCGCTGGGGCGGATGTTGATAAGGTGCGTGAAGCCACAGAATTGGCTCGCAGCCTTTACCCTGATTTAGTTTTGGATGGTCCACTGCAATATGACGCAGCATCGGTGTCCGAAGTGGCCGCGCAAAAAGCGCCAAGCAGTGCGGTAGCGGGTAAGGCAACGGTATTTGTATTCCCGGACCTGAATACCGGCAATACCACGTACAAAGCCGTACAGCGCAGTGCTCATGTAGTCAGCGTTGGCCCGATGCTGCAAGGTTTGCGTAAGCCGGTGAATGATTTGTCACGCGGCGCTCTGGTCGATGACATCGTCTTTACCATTGCCCTGACCGCCATTCAGGCTCAGGACTTGGCTGCGTAGTGTGTTTTTCTAAAAAAACCGAGCTTTTGCTCGGTTTTTTTTGGGCCTAAATAGAGGGCACTTGTTTTAATCCTATCAACTGAAGATAAAAAACAGGGCAAGGTTTAGTTTTGCATAGGGTGTGCAAGTTGTTTTTCTTGCGCACCGTTTTCGGTGACGAGCGACTTCGTCGTTGTACACCTTACGAAATTCCAATTCATCTTAATCTTAAAACAAAAGCTTAAGTTGATAGGATTGGGCCTTGCTTTGAGCTACAGGCCTATTTTGTGGGTTTGTGTGAACTGCTTGCATAGGGTCAAGTCAGAGCCTTGAATTTCAACAAAAGAAGATAAATGTAATCTACTTAAAAGTAGAATAGATACGCTAGAAAGATTCGTTCCTTATGATACTTCAATAAAAAAAGCTGGAGACGCCACTATGAGCCGTCGACGTATGCCTTATCTGCCTGAATTTATTGCCCCGACCCGCCATACCGATCCACGCGATGCCCTTGCACAGGTGCGCTTAATTTATGAAAGTAGCGTGGCGCATTTGCGTGATGCCATGCAGCGCTTTGTGGCTGGGGAAGCTTTGCCAGGTCATGTTCGAGCTTATTACCCCTTTGTAAGAATTCAAACCGATACCGTAGCTAGGCTCACCAATGAAAGTGCGCATTTAAGCTATGGCTTTGTGGCGGGGCCGGGTAGCTTTGAAACCACCTTAACCCGCCCTGATCTTTACGATAGATATTATCTTGAACAATTTACGCTGCTCTTACAAAGTCATCAGAACGAGCTGGAAATCGGCGTGAGCACCCAGCCCATGCCGGTGCATTTTTCTTTCGCCGAGCACGACCATATTGAAGGCACACTCACGGCCGAGCGCCGCCAGCTGATGCGCGATATGTTTGATTTGCCGGATTTATCCGCCATGGATGATGGCATTGCCAATGGCACGTACGAGCCTAAGCCGGGCGAGCCGGAGCCGCTGTCTTTGTTTACCGCCGCGCGAGTCGATTACTCCCTGCACCGCTTGCGCCATTACACAGGCACCGTGCCCGAGCATTTTCAGAATTTCGTGCTGTTTACCAATTACCAGTTCTATATCGACGAATTCGTGCGGCTTGGACATGAGTGCATGGAAGATCCAAATAGCGAATATATTGCCTTTGTCGAACCGGGCAATGTCATTACCCGCCGCGTTGGACTGAGTGCCGAGGCCATTGATGCGCTGGGTGCAGCACCACCGCGCCTGCCGCAAATGCCCGCTTACCATTTGATTCGGGCCGACAATACCGGGATCAGTATGGTCAATATCGGCGTCGGCCCCGCCAATGCCAAGACCATTACCGATCATATTGCCGTCTTGCGCCCTCATGCGTGGATTATGCTTGGCCATTGCGCTGGGCTGCGTAATTCCCAGCAAATGGGCGATTACGTGCTGGCGCACGGCTATGTGCGTGAGGATCATGTGCTAGACGAAGATTTGCCACTTTGGGTGCCGGTGCCAGCCTTGGCAGAAATTCAGCTCGCCTTAGAGGCCGCCGTATCGCAAATCACCGAAATGAAAGGGGCCGAACTCAAACGTATTATGCGCACCGGCACCGTGGCAAGTACCGATAACCGAAATTGGGAGCTGCTTCCTGACAATCGTCCACAAAGACGCTTTAGCCAAAGCCGTGCCATTGCGCTAGATATGGAAAGCGCCACCATCGCCGCCAACGGCTTCAGATTCCGTGTGCCTTACGGTACTTTGCTCTGCGTGAGCGATAAACCCCTGCACGGCGAAATCAAACTCCCCGGCATGGCGAATCACTTCTACCGCGAGCGGGTCGATCAGCATTTACGGATAGGCATCAGAGCGATGGAATTGCTGCGCGATCAGGGCGAAGGGCAGCTGCATAGTCGTAAGCTAAGGAGTTTTGCTGAGGTGGCATTTCAGTAAAAGGATGTAGGGTGGGCACGCTTTTGTACCTACGCGGCATTAATGTTGCGGTTTCCAGTTTTATAGGGTGCAAAACGCCGGAGGCGTTAAGCGCCATGGCAATGTCGCTTCATGGCAAAAACGGTGCGCAAGAAAAACGACTTGCACGCCCTATAAAAACCGGCTGGTTTTCTCCGTGAAACGCCGTGTTCTCTGAGGCCGAAGTGTTCATGATTTGGGTTTTCCTTGCATCACATCAGGCAATAAAAAAGGGTCTGCCAACGCAGACCCTTATCCTTACAAAAACCCAAAAACTACAAAGCTTCCGCCGCGTAATCCGCCAATCTGGATCTCTCGCCTCGGGTAAGGGTGATATGGCCGGAGTGCTCCCATGTTTTAAAACGATCGACTACATAAGTCAGCCCCGAGCTGCCTTCGGTGAGGTAGGGGGTGTCGATCTGGCTGATATTACCTAAGCACACCACCTTGGTGCCGGGGCCGGCGCGGGTGATGAGGGTTTTCATTTGCTTGGGGGTTAAGTTTTGCGCCTCGTCGATAATCAGGAATTTTTTGAGGAAGGTGCGGCCGCGCATAAAATTGAGCGATTTTACTTTGATGCGAGAGCGAATTAAATCGCGCGTGGCGGCGCGTCCCCAATCCCCAGCTTCGGCGTCCGATTGGTTGAGTACATCCAGATTGTCTTCGAGTGCACCCATCCACGGCATCATTTTCTCTTCTTCGGTGCCGGGCAAGAAGCCGATGTCTTCTCCTACAGGCACCGTGACGCGGGTCATGATGATTTCGCTGTAAATCTTGGATTCCAGCGTTTGCGCAAGGCTGGCGGCCAGTGTCAGCAGCGTCTTGCCCGTGCCTGCCTGCCCAAGGAGCGAGACAAAATCGACATCAGGGTTCATGAGTAGGTTGAGTGCGAAGTTTTGCTCACGATTGCGGGCGACAATGCCCCAGATGGCATTTTTGTGGTGGCTGTAGTCTTTTAAGCTTTCAATCAGCGCTGTTTTGCCTTCTACGTTGATCACTCGGGCTGATAAAGGCGTATCACCAGCCTGATAAAGCAGTTGGTTAACGTAAAGTTCGGCACAGTCTGGGCCTTTGATCTTCCAGTAGCTACGGCCGCCTTCTTGCCAGCTTTGTAAATCTTTGCCGTTGCGCTCCCAAAACTTCTGGTTGATTTCGCGCATGCCGGTGTAAAGCAGATCGGTGTCTTCTAAAACTTTATCGTTAAAGTAGTCTTCCGCCGCCAATCCCATCGCTCGCGCCTTGATACGCATATTGATGTCTTTGGAAACCAAGATCACTTGGCGGGCGGTGTGCATTTGTTGTAAGTGGTGAACGACGCCCAGAATCTGGTTGTCGGCTTTGCCCATCGGGAGTTGGGCGGGGAGGACGCTGGTAATGGCTTCGGTCTGCATAAACAGCCGACCTAGCGCTTGGCCCTTGCTGGCGAGGTTGAGTAAGACGCCGCTTTGTAAATCAAGCTCCTTGCCGGAAATGAGTTCTTCCAAAAATCGGCTGGCTTGGCGAGCATTGCGGGCGACTTCGGATGTGCCTTTCTTGTTGTTGTCGAGCTCTTCTAAAGTCATCATCGGTAGAAAGAGATCGTGCTCCTCAAAGCGAAACAAGGAGGTGGGGTCGTGCATTAAAACATTGGTATCCAGAACGAAGAGCTTGGTGACACTCGCGGCTTTTGTCTTGCGGCTTGCCATGATGAAACTCCTGGAACGGAATAGTGGATGTGTTGTTGCCCGCGCGGCAAGTGCAGAATGATGTGTTTAGATAACAACAGCCTGCCTTGCCCTGCATTTCAACTTACAACGTTTTTACAAACTCCAGTACTTCTGCTACATGCCCTGGCACTTTAACGCCGCGCCATTCTTTGGCGATTTCTCCTTCCTTATTGATCACAAAGGTGCTGCGCTCAATTCCCCTTACATCCTTACCATACATCTTCTTTTGCTTCATGACATCAAAAGCAAGGCAAGCTGTCTCTTCCGGGTCAGAAACTAGCTCGAAAGGGTATTCTTGTTTGGCTTTGAAGTTTTCATGGCTTTTAAGACTATCGCGGGAAATGCCGAAAACGGCACATTGGGCGGCGAGAAATTCGGCATGATGATCGCGAAAATCACCGCCTTCTGTGGTGCAACCGGGGGTGCTGTCCTTGGGGTAGAAGTAGAGCACAAAGGCTTGGCCTTTCAGTGCTGTGGTATCAAAGTGCAGATTGGATGTGGTGGCGAGGTTTAATTCTGGACAAAGCTTGTTGGGCATCAAGAGAATCTCCGTGGTTGTGATGATTATAGATGCGTGGCTGATGCTCCGCAGCTACAATACCCCCAAATATGTGATAGGGATGTGACAGTAATGAGTATCAAATCTGATAAGTGGATTCGCCGTATGGCCAGTGAGCACGGCATGATCGAGCCGTTTGTGCCCGGCCAAGTTAAGGAAGTGAATGGCGAACGTATTGTTTCTTATGGTACTTCTAGCTACGGCTACGATATTCGTTGTGCCGACGAGTTTAAAGTTTTTACCAATATTAACTCGACGATTGTTGACCCAAAAAACTTTGATGAAGGCAGCTTTGTGAATGTTTCTGGTAAGGGATATTGCATCATCCCACCAAATTCTTTCGCATTGGCCCGTACTGTGGAATATTTCCGTATTCCGCGTAATGCCTTGACGGTGTGTTTGGGTAAGTCCACTTACGCGCGTTGCGGCATTATTGTGAACGTCACCCCGTTTGAGCCAGAGTGGGAAGGTTATGTGACGCTGGAGTTCTCTAACACCACGCCGCTGCCTGCCAAGATTTACGCCAACGAAGGCGTAGCGCAGGTCTTGTTCTTTGAGGCCGATGCGGATGATGTCTGCGAAACCTCCTACCGCGATCGCGGTGGCAAGTATCAAGGCCAAAGTGGCGTAACGCTGCCTAAAACCTAAGCTTTACGTTTCTTCCCTGCAGGCCCGTATCCGTACGGGCCTGTTTTTTGATGAACACCGCAAGGATTGCCGATGACCCCGCTTATTTCTGCTTCGCAATTACAAGAACAGCTGGCCGATGTGCTGCTGATTGATTGCCGCCATGATTTGGCTAATCCGCAGGCGGGGCGATTGGCCTATGCAGAAGGCCATTTGCCGGGAGCGTACTTCTTACATCTGGACGACGATCTTTCTGGGCTTAAAACGGGGACGAATGGCCGCCACCCTTTGCCTGATCCGCAAGTTCTGGCCGATAAATTGGCGAGCCTTGGTGTCAGTCGGTCTAGTCGAGTAGTGGCTTACGACGCGCAGGGCGGTATGTATGCCGCCAGATTGTGGTGGCTGCTGCGTTGGCTGGGGCACGAACAGGCGCAGGTCTTGGATGGTGGGATGGCCGCATGGCAGGGAGAGCGGGTCAAAGACTTACCAAAGCCAGTCGCTGCCGAATTTATTGCGGAGCTGCGCCCTGAGTTAATGTTGGGTGTGAAAGAGGTACTGGAAAATATCCAAGTCCCCGTCTTTATCGTGGTGGACGCACGTTCTCCTTCTCGCTTTATGGGTGAGGGCGAAACGCTGGATCCGGTAGCTGGGCATATCCCCGGTGCCATTAACCGTTTCTTTCAGAATAATTTGCAGCAAGACGGCCGCTTTAAATCGGCCGAAGTGCTTAAGACTGAATGGCAGTCGCTACTCGCGGGAGTGGATGCAAACCACACCGTTCAACAATGCGGCTCAGGCGTAACGGCCTGCCATAATTTACTGGCACTGGAAGTGGCCGGCTTAAGTGGGGCAAAACTCTATGCGGGCTCTTGGAGTGAGTGGTGCGCAGATGCGGCCAGACCCGTCGTTAGATATCTTGGCTAGTGCTTAACGCAAGGTAAGTTGGCGAACAACCCGCTTGGTAAAAACACCGGCGGGTTTTTTCTTGCTGTTTTATATATAAAAATATATTATGTATTTATGTATTTCAAAAAAGGAAGAGCAGGTGAGTCAGAACTACAAAGAAGTCGTGAGCGATATCAGCGCCCAACTCGCCCAAATGAATAAAGCCATTCCCACTACGATGGCCGGTTTCGGACAAATGGCCAAAGCCACGCATAGCGATGGCGCCTTGGACAAAAAAACCAAGGAGCTAATAGCAATGGCCATTGGTATCGCCGCGCGTTGCCAAGGCTGCTTAGGCTTTCACGCTAAAGCCTGTGTTAGCATGGGGGTAAGCCGTGCCGAGTTTATGGAAATGCTACAAGTCGCCATATATATGGGCGGCGGGCCAAGCGTGATGACGGGGGCGGAGGCTTTGCAGGCTTATGAAGAGTTTGGTGGGGAAAAAGCGGCTTAAAGCGGCTTTGTCTTCCCAGTTAATCATTATTCTATGCAGATTTGGCTTGTTGCCATTTGGACCGCTGTTTGGGGCAGATTTGGGGCATAAGCTCGTGCTTTTCCGCTATAAACCTGCCGTTTGGGCGCTCTGTAAAAAAGCCAGAAAAAGGCGCGAAACCCAGTAAAAATGCCGATCAAGCAAGCTTGATCGGCATTTGAATTTGGAGCGGGCGATGAGAATCGAACTCACGGCGCTAGCTTGGGAAGCTAGGGTATTACCATTATACGACGCCCGCATTGGCACAGCGGTTGCATTGTAAGCGCAGGGCTGGGGGTTTGCAAGTTTACTTGGTGTTAATTATTGCAGATTGATGGCAAAGGGCTTCGTTGCACTGTTGTTTGATGGCATAAAAAGCCTTATGGCGCTTCCCTTGCGGTGTTTCTATACTGAACTACCGCATCCTTACAGTTCTCCCTATGTTTAGTCTGCTTATCCCTGGTCCCGCTGCGATGCACCGCGTTTTATTGCGTCAGTTGTATTTTTCTGGTGTGCAGTCGATAGGCGTGAGTACTTTGGCGGGGGCGGCCATGGGGGCGATTGTGATTACCTTGGTGCAGGGCAATTTTGGCCAGAGCGGCGCCAAGGCTATGAATGTGTTGATGATTAGCTGCATGCAAGAAGTGGGTCCCTTGATGGTGGCGTTGATTTTTACGGCGCGCAGTGCTTCTGCGATTGCCACTGAGCTGGTCACGATGAAGGTGTCGGGGGAGTTGCGCACCTTAACGCGGCTGGGGATTGCGGTGGGGGCGTATTTAATCAGGCCGCGCATCGTGGCGGCGGGGCTGAGCTGTATGTTGTTGTTTTGTTATTTTATGGCGGGTGCTTTGTTCTGCGGTGCCTTGGCTACGCCACAAGCGGGCTTAATCTCAGAGATCGATAGCAGCTTAAGCCAGCTGCATTTGGCATCCTTAATGATGGGGCTAGGCAAGAGTGCTTTGTTTGGCTTTATAACCAGTAGCAGCGCTTGTTTTCTGGGTTTGAGTGCGGGCTTTGCCAGTACTGAGATCCCTCGCTTGGCGTCGCGTGCTGTTTTAGTCAGCATCGTGGCGATCTTGCTGATGGATGCGCTGATTGCCGTGGCGATAAGTCTCGTATGATGGATTTGCAAGCTGCACCACAGCGGCTATTAGTGCATTGCCGCGACTTGGACGCCAAAAATCAGGCATTGGATGCCGTGTGTGCGCGCTTGCATCAGCTCAAACAGGGCTTTGGTTTGCTGGCTTTACGCGGTGCGCTACTCAGCAACATTAATGTGGCCGAAAACTTATGGCTCTGTGCCAATTGGCATCGGCAGCAAGCGGCCGATTCTATCTTGCTGGTTTTGCAGCAGTATTTGGCAGGCTTGGGTTATGACGAGCAAGCGAGCGCGCGATTGCTGCAAGCGCGGCCAGCGCATTTAAGTGCCACAGATTTGCGTGCGGTGCTGTTGGTGAGGGCTTTATTGATGGAGCCAAGTATTTTGTTGGTGGATAACGATTGGTTTGCTGGGGCGCTGTTTGCAGATCGAGATTTAATGCAGCGTGCCGAGCCATTGATTGCGCATTGTCATTGGTGGGTATTTAGCGATGATTTAGGCGCGCCTACCCATGAAGTGGATTGGACTTCTTGTGAGTTATTGGCCTTTTTAAATGAGCTACAAAATGAGTCATAGCACCCCAAATAATCCATTAAAAAAAGAAATGCACCCGCAAGTAGGTTTGTTTTTTGCGGGTGGCTTATTGCTTATTGCCGTGGTTTTATTTGTGCTGGCTCGCTCGCAAGGATGGTTTGAGCAGAGTTATGCCTTGGTTTTTTATGCTGAAAGTGCGGAATCATTAAATAAAGGCATGTTGGTGCGTTTGTCTGGTCTGCCTATTGGTAAGGTGGTTGGTATTAAGCTGGAAGACGACGCGCGCGTGCGCGTGCAAATGCAAATTAATGATGATTTTCAGCGCTGGATTAAAAGTGATTCGGCGGCCTCCTTAGCGCGAGAGGGGATGTTTGGCGATAGCTATATTCAGATCTCCGCAGGTAAAAACAGCAGCAAGCCCTTAGTGGGCGGCGCGGTATTGGTGTTTGATCCTCAAAATGGGGTGAGTGAATTATTGCAACAATTACGCGGGCGACTTTTTCCCTTGCTCGATGAAATGCAGAGCTTGGTCGTCACGCTTAAATCGCCTGATGGCCAGTTGGGGAGCACTTTCAAGGAGGCGAGCGCCTTGTTGCATGAGCTGCGTGGCACTCGGGCACGGCTGGATAAAACGCTGTCAGCGGCGACGACATTAACGGGTGAAAAAATACCGGCCACCTTGGGTCATGCCGATGGCGCTTTGGCGAGTTTTAAGGCGGTGGCCATCAGCGCGGATGCGCAGCTGGCCCAAATCAGTAGAAAGCTGCAAAACACAATGGATCGGTACGAGCAGACTGGGGGGAGTGCAGATGTGGCACTGAAAGAATTGCAAGTATTGCTGAAGGAAATGCGGCCCAATCTACAAAAAGCAATACAAGACGCTGATGTAGTGATGCATAGCGCTAATCAAACCATGGTCAATATGAACGAGCATTGGCCATTTAGTGGCGATGCAAAGCCAGCTGCTATGCCAGCAAGCGCGCCGTGATGGCGCGTTCTTGAGAGGAGGGGGTGATGCGGAAAAAAACAAATATTGAATCATGTAGGGCACGGAAGGTTACAGAGAAACGCCATCCTTCCCTTCCTTTACGATTTACTGCATAACATTAACCATGAGCTTGGGTCATATTAACTTCCCGAAATGACCTGCCCGTCATCCCCGAGTGTATTTGTCGGGGATCCAGTAGAACCACTGGATTCCCGATAGAAACACTCGGGAATGACGCTTTTATTGAGCATGCCATTTCGGGGAGTTATTTGAAACCCATGTCCTATGGCCTGATACTAATTAACTACCCACCTTCCACCCGCCACCCAAGGCTTTGTAAAGATCTACTGTGGCATTAAGCTGGTCACGCTGGGCTGCAGCCAGATTAAGCTGGGCTTGGAATAAAGATCGCTGGGCATCTAGCACTTCTAAATAGCCAGAAAACCCATTGTCGTAACGCAGCGTGGCTAGTTTTAATTGGCGAGTAAGCGAATCCAATTGCTGCTGTTGAGCGGCCACAATTTTTACGCTGCTGCTTCTGGCAGCCAAGGCGTTTTGGGTTTCGGCAAAGGCTTGCTGAATGCTCAGGCGATAGTTTGCAACCGCTTGTTTTTGGCGCGCAGTGGCCCCGTCCACATTGGCGGCGGTGCGGCCATTGTCAAACAGCGGTGCGGCTAGGTTGCCAAGAAAAGACCAAGTCTTGGCTGGGCCAGAAAATAAATCACCGATGGATGCGCTTTCAACGCCCAATAATCCGGTAAGGGATATGGTGGGGTAGTAAGCGGCCCGCGCAGCGGCGATTCGAGCGCCCGCAGCTTTGAGCGATTGCTCGCTGGCTTGGATATCTGGGCGGCGAATCAATAGCTCGGAAGGCAGGCCGAGTGGCACATTCACGGGCAGGCTAATTTGCTTTAAGGCTTTGCCGCGTGTGATGCCTGATTCGATCATGTCACGCGGGTTTTGGCCGATCAAAATCCCTAAGCTGCTGGCGACTTTGGTGATGCTTTGCTCGATGCCTGGCACGCTGGCTTGGGCGGCGGCCAATTCAACTTCGGCTTGGCGCATATCTAATTCGGAGGTTACCCCGCCTTCAAAACGGCGCTTACGTAATTGAAAGCTTTCTTGGCGCGTTTTGAGGGTTTCTTGGGCAATGGCGAGCTGCTGATCTAAAGCACGCAGATTAAAATAGCTTTGCGCCACATTGGCATACAGCGCCAAGGCCACGGCATCTCGATTGTATTGGCTAGCTAAGAGATCAGCCTTGCCCGCATCGGTGGTGTTTTTGATGCGGCCCCATAAATCTAATTCCCACGATGCGGATGCGCCGATGGAATAGCTATCCGATGGGCTGCCGAGCAGGGGAGACATGCTGCGCCCCGCCTTGCTGCTGACATCAAGCCTTGGTAATTGCTCGGCCGAGCTAATGCCCAGCGCCGCACGGGCTTCATCGATGCGTGAAGTGGCAATCACTAGATTTTGGTTGCGTGCTTCTGCCGCAGCCACCAAGTTATCTAAGATAGGGTCATCAAATTGTGCCCACCAGTTTTTGCCGATGTTGATGTCGCTGACCGAATCACTGCGCCATGTGTCAGGAAACTCGGTTTTAGTGTCGACGGCGGGCGGTGTAAGTGCGCAACCGCCGAGTGCGGTGGCAATCAGCAGGGTGAGGGCTGTTTTACGCATGGTGATCTCCTGCTTCAGTGGTCGTCGCCGTTTTTGATTCACTCGCTTTCATAATCAAACGGAAGACAGAGTGGGACAAAGAAAATGGCGATAAAGGTGCTGCAAGCATACCGCCAATAACGGGTGTGCCGAGTGAGTGACGGCTGGCCGAGCCAGCACCACTGGATAGGCCCAGCGGTAAGCAGCTCAAGATAAACGCGAGCGAGGTCATCACCATCGGGCGAAAGCGTAAGCGTGCGGCCGAGAGTGCGAAATCGAGCAAGCTCATACCTTCCTCGTGCTTCATGCTGGCGAATTCTACCCGCATTGGCGCTGGGTTGCAGATACAGGCCAATGGCTACCGCAGATTTACCATTTAAACGGGCTTGTAGATCGTAATCTTTGCCGCCCATTTCTACGCGAGCCACATCTTTGAGGCGTATTTTTGCCCCGTCGGACGTCGGGCGCACGATGATGTTTTCATTTATTTAAAAATACCTTATCACTTATGTCGAACTACTTAGTGTTTTTCGAAATTCACACTATTGCCTTGTGAGTTTGGAGCTTTGTCAGCAGCTTCGCTTTCTTAGTTCAAGAGCGTTAATCAAGACAGTGTCTGTATTGGGGGCTCATCTATTGATTGGCTTGCCGCTGTTGATTTTATCGAGATTAGGGGGTACGGCGCGGACTACTTTGTTTTAAGGGCAGTATTACTTTGTACTGTCTTCACTTTTTTATTTTTTTAGATTAGACTGTCCAGTCTAAAATGAGGTGTGGCGATGGTTAAGAGTAAGCTTGCAGAGGATGAAGCAGGGCTGGATCCTGTCATTTGTGCTGCTAAGTCTGTTTTTTGTGAGATGGGTTATCGTGCCAGCATTGAAAAAGTGGCCGCTCGAGCAGGCGTAGCAAGGCAAACTATTTATAACCGTTTTGGCAGTAAGCAAGCCTTGTTTGAATTGGCGATTGATCACTTTATCGGCGAGATGCTTGCTCCACTCGCAGTCACAGAGGGTGATGTACGCGAGCGTTTATTACGTTTTTCTTTGTCGTTTCGCGCACAAATAATGACGCCAGAGTCGGTCAAGGCGCATCGAGTGCTCACGGGGGAGGCGCCGCGTTTCCCAGAATTAGCACGTCGCCATTTTGAGCTTTGTATTGAGCGCACTGCAAAGCAACTGGCTGCGCAGCTGGAAACTGCCATGCAAGAGGGCGTGCTACGCCCTGCGGATCCGTTTGAAGCGGCCACGTTTTTATTTGACATGTTGGCAGGTTACGATCAATTGAAATTATTGTTTGGTGGCGAGCCGCCAGATCCATTGGGTGAAACGGCCAAGGTGAATCGTATTGTGGATATGTTCTTACGTGCATATCAGGTGTGAGTGTTTGTAGTGTCAGTTAGGATTCAAGTGTTAAATTGCTGTATTAATCGAAATAAAATGCAATCTCATTACTGTTGAAATTTATTGGCATGAATAAAAAATGTCATATTACAAAGGATTAGGAATGCTGCCTTCACTCAAAAAAAGTGTAGTTTTAGTTATTGGCGCGGCTAGCTTGCTGGCAGCCTGCGGCAAACAAGAGGGCGGGCCTGCGGGTGCTGCGGGTGGCGGTATGCCTCCACCCGAAGTCACCGTGGTGACCGCTCAAGCGGGTAGCTCGGCGCTGACTCGTGATTTAAGCGGCCAGATTACCGCTGTGCGTACTGCTGAAGTACGTGCACGGGTGGATGGTATTTTAGAAAAGCGCTTGTTCAACGAAGGCGGCGAGGTCAAAGCGGGCCAGTCATTATTTAAGATTGATTCGCGTGTGCTTGAAGCGAATGCGGCTACTGCTAAAGCAGCCTTAGCTAAGGCAAAATCTAGTGTGCTGATTGCCAAGCAAACGGCTGATCGCTATCGCCAGTTAGTGGGTGAGCAGGGTGTGAGCCGTCAAGAATTTGATCAGGCCGAAGCACAGCTGAAACAAGCCGAGGCTGAAGTGGCTGCTGCAGAAGCAGAAGTGCGCCGCAGTAGCGTCGATCTAGAATACGCCAGCGTGCAAGCGCCAATTAGTGGTCGTATTGGCCGCGCCTTGGTTTCAGAAGGTGCGCTGTTGAATAAGGGCACAGGCACGCCATTGGCAACGATCGAGCAAATCGATTCGGTGTATGTGGATTTCAACCAGTCTGGTGCTGATCTATTGCGTTTAAAGCAACTGGCAAAAGTGGGCAAGCTTAAGCAAGCCTCGCTACCCGTTGATTTATTGCTCGAAGATGGTACGCCTTACACACACCTAGGCAAGCTACTATTTGCCGAGCAAACGATAGATCCAACAACGGGTACGGTGACTTTGCGCGCTGAATTCCCTAATCCTGATCACCTCTTACTGCCGGGTATGTTTGCAACCGTAAGAGTTGCGCAGGGTGCGATGGACGCTACGGTCCGTGTGCCGCAAAAAGCGATTGTTTCCTCGCCGCAAGGCCAGTTTGTTTATGTAGTGGGTAGCGACAATAAAGTGGCCCCTGCGCCAGTTAAAACGGGCGGTTTCTCGGGTACTGATTGGATTGTGTTGAGTGGCTTAAAAGGCGGCGAGCGCGTGATGGTCGATGGTATCCAGAAAGTACGCCCCGGCGCGGTAGTGAATCCGGTGGATGCTGTTGCGGCTAAATCCGCCCCAGCTTCTGCGACATCTGCTTCCGCCCCTGCAAAAAAATAGCTGCTGCTGATGAGCAAGCTGCTTTAGCTTGATTGCTTAGAGCGCTAAATCTTGAACCACAGAGATCACAGAGATCACAGAGATCACAGAGATCACAGAGAGCACAGAGGTTCACAGAGAAAATCAAGACTTTGATGGTTTTCTCTGTGGACTCTGTGTCCTCGTTTTACTCTGTGGTTCAAGGTTTAGCACGCTCAACAAGCTACAGCAGCTTTGCAATGAAGTGCACAAGCATCAAAAGCCTAAGGAGAGTTTATGTTTGCTCGATTTTTTATCGATCGCCCCGTATTTGCTTGGGTGATCGCCATTATTATTGTTTTGGCAGGTTTGCTGGCTTTTAAAAGCTTGCCAATCTCTCAATACCCCGAAGTGGCTCCGCCCGCTTTAACCATTAATGCCACCTATCCCGGCGCAAGTGCGCAGGTGATGGAGGAAACGGTTACTGCGCTGATTGAGCAGGAAATGAATGGTTTGGAGAACATGCAGTATATGAGCTCCAACAGCGATAGCGCCGGCAATATGGCGATTACGCTGACGTTTAAGCCGGGTACAGATTTAGATATCGCCTCGGTAGAAGCGCAAAACCGTGTGAAGCGGGTTGAAGCGCGTTTGCCTAGCGAAGTGCGCCAGCAAGGCGTGCAGGTGGTTAAATCCCGTAGTAACTATCTGATGTTTGTCACGCTGCTGTCGCCAGATGGCAGTTACGACAATGTAGCGCTGGGTAGTTATGTTAATTCTAGCGTAATCGATTCCATTCGCCGTGTGCCGGGTGTGGGCGAGGCGATGTTGTTTGGCTCTGAATACGCCATGCGTATCTGGCTGGATCCGGTTAAGTTGGCTGGTTTTAAGATGTCTGCTTCAGAAGCCTTGGCCGCTGTGCGCGCGCAAAACGTGCAATTGGCAACGGGTGAAATCGGCCAGCTGCCAGCTCCTGCAGGCCAGCAATTTACCGCAACGGTGGTCACACAAGGCCGCTATTTAACGGCTGAGCAGTTTGGCAATATCGTACTGCGCGATGGTAAAAACGGCTCGCAATTACGTTTAAAAGATGTGGCTAAAGTTGAGCTGGGCGCATCTGATTACAGCGTATTGGCACGTTTAAATGGTAAGAGTATCGCTGCGATCGGGATTAAGCTCTCCCCCGATGGCAATGCGCTCGAAACCGCCAAAGCGGTAAAAGCCAAGCTGGACGAGCTGTCGAAGTTTTTCCCTAAGGGTATTGCCGTTGAAGTGCCTTACGATACATCTAAGTTTGTGGATGTTTCGATTAAAGAAGTATTGACCACGTTGGTTGAAGCGATTGGCTTAGTGTTTATTGTGATGTACCTGTTCCTAGGTAATATCCGCGCCACGCTGATTCCGACGATTGTGGTGCCGATTGCGCTTTTAGGCGCTTTGGTGGGTTTGCAGCTGTTTGGTTATTCGATCAATGTGCTGACCATGTTTGCCATGGTGCTGGCGATTGGTATCTTGGTTGACGATGCCATTGTGGTGATTGAGAACGTCGAACGGATCATGTCTGAAGAAGGCCTTGCCCCGCGCGAAGCCACGCAAAAAGCCATGGGGCAGATTATTGGCCCGATTATCGCCATTACTTTGGTGCTGACCGCCGTGTTTGTGCCGATGGCGTTTTTCTCCGGTGCGGTGGGCGCGATTTATCGTCAGTTCTCGGTGACTTTAGTCCTGACGATGTTCTTTTCGGCGCTGATGGCTTTAACTTTAACCCCTGCACTGTGCGCGACCTTCCTTAAGCCTTTGAAAAAGGGCGAGCATCATGGCACCAAGGGCTTTTTAGGCTGGTTTAACCGTAAGTTTGCGGCTTTAACCCTGCGCTATCAGGGCTGGGTAGGCACATGCATTCGTAAGACAGGCTTGTCCCTGCTGTTTTTTGCCTTGATTCTGGCCGCTACCGGCTGGTTGATGTCGCGCTTGCCAACGTCTTTTCTGCCTGATGAAGACCAAGGTTACTTTATTAGCGTGGTGCAATTGCCTGCAGGCGCGACGCGTGAGCGCACGCTGGAAGTGGTTGAGCAGGTTGAAGCGCACTTTGTGAAGCAGCCAGAAGTTGATCGCGTGATTGCGATTGTCGGTTTCAGCTTTTTTGGCCGCGGTCAAAATGCGGCGCTGGCTTTTGTTACTCTAAAAGATTGGAAAGATCGCCCTCTACCTAACGATCAGGTGGGGCCTGTGGTGCAACGCGCTAATATGATGTTGTTCCGTATTAAGCAGGCGTTTGCATTTGCCACCAATGTGCCGCCGATTCCTGAATTGGCATCGGTAGGTGGTTTTGATTTCCGCTTACAAGACCGTGCTGGTTTAGGCCGTGATCGCCTCTATGAAGCACGCAATATGTTGCTGGGCATGGCTGCGCAAAATAAAGCCTTGGCTGGGGTTCGCCCAGATGGTCAAGAGCCTGGTCAGCAGCTTTTACTCGATGTAAACAAGGTAAAAGCCAGCCAGCTGGGTATTGATATGACCGAGCTTAACAACACCTTGGCGATTTCATTAGGCTCTGCCTATGTCAATGACTTTGTGCGCGAAGGCCGTATCCTGCGTGTCCTGATGCAAGCCACACCGGAAAGCCGTCTTTCACCAGACGATTTACTCAAGCTGCAAGTGAAAACCCGCGCGGGTAATCTAGTGCCGCTGTCTGAAATTGCCGTGGCCAAATGGCAGGCGGGTGCTTCTGCGCTTGATCGCTATAACGGCTTGCCTGCATTTAAGATTTCTGGCGGCCCAGCTCCGGGTAAAAGCTCGGGTGAGGCGATGGACGCGATGGAAGCCATGGCCAAGCAATTGCCAGCAGGGGTAGGCTTTGAGTGGTCGGGTACTTCGTTTGAAGAACGCCTGTCTGGCTCGCAAGCGCCATTCTTGTTCGGCTTGTCGATTTTGATTGTTTTCTTGTGCCTTGCTGCACTGTATGAAAGCTGGTCGATTCCGTTTGCTGTGCTGTGGGTGGTACCGCTGGGTATCTTTGGTGCAGTGGCAGCCATGACATTGCGCGGCTTGCCGGACGATGTGTATTTCAAGGTGGGGCTGATTGCCATTATTGGTTTGTCGGCGAAGAACGCGATTCTGATTATCGAATTTGCCCGTGATTTACAGCGCCAAGGCTTGAGTGCCATCGATGCCACGCTGGAAGCTTGCCGCTTACGCTTCCGCCCAATTCTGATGACCTCGTTCGCCTTTATTGCCGGTGTATTGCCACTGGCCATGAGTACCGGTGCAGGTGCGGCGAGTCGCCGTGCCATTGGGACTGGGGTGATGGGGGGGATGATTACCGCTACGGTATTTGCGGTGTTCTTAGTGCCCGTGTTCTTCGTGGTGGTGCGTCGCTTCTTTCCTGAGAAAACCGTGGTACGCAGCGACGAAATCGCGGATGACCATCGTTAATCCTGATTGGTGACTTAGCTCAGCTTATTGAAACGTCATTCCCGCGAAGGCGGGAATCCAGTTCTGCAGTGCTCAAAATTTCTGGATCCCCGATAAAAACACTCGGGGATGACGATTTTCATGAATTTAAAGTTTGAAATGATTTTTTGCTGAGTCATCCCGCTAATCAGGTCGTTAATAGACTTGCCGCTCTTCGAGGGGCGGGCATCTGCCCTTCGAATCATGACGCGAACCAATAGGTAATCAAGGTATGAAAAAACAATTAATGTCTAAGACGCTGCTGCTGGCGATGACGCTGGGCTTGGGCGCATGCGCGATGGGGCCGGATTACATTCGCCCTGTAGCGCCTGTTGCCGGTGTGGTGGGTAGCCAGCCAGCAGATGTGGATACGCCTCAGTGGGGCAGTTATTTTAGCGATCCTGCTTTGCGTGCGGTGATTGAAAAAGCGCTGGCTAATAACCGCGATTTAAAAATTGCGACTGCCAGAATCGAAGAAGCCCGTGCGCTGTATGGCATTCAGAAGGCGGATTTTTTACCTTCAGTCAATGCCAATGGCTCGGGCAGCATCAGCCGTAATAATCCAGATGCCGATATCAGCCGTCGCTACGAGGCTAATCTGGCACTGCTCTCTTACGAGGTGGATTTCTGGGGGCGTGTGCGTCGTTTAAGTGAAGCGGCCAAGGCCAACTATCTGGCAAGTGAAGAGGCGCAGCAATCGGTGCGCAGCACGCTGATTGCCGATGTGGCCAATAGCTATTACAGCGCCCAAGCCTTACAGGCCCGCAGCCGCTTTGCTGAGCAAACAGCCAAAGCGCGGGCAGAAAGCCTGCGCGTGGTGAAGCGCCGCATGGATGTGGGCGTGGCTAATCGCCTCGATATTTTGCAAGCCGAAGCCGCTCAAGATAGCGCAAGCAGCGATCATGCGGCCTTAGCTCGCCAAGCTGTCAATGCACAAACTGCGCTCGCTGTTTTGGTGGGTGAGGCGGTAAGCCTGCCTGCGGCCAATTTAAATGCAGAAGTCATTCAACTGCCTAGCGGATTGAACTCTACCGTTTTGCTCGAGCGTCCAGATGTGCGCGCTGCGGAGCAAAAACTGGTGGCGGCTAATGCCAATATCGGTGCGGCCCGCGCGGCCTTCTTTCCTAAAGTCACTTTAATGGGCAGCGGTGGTGTGATGAGTAATGAGCTGGAGGATTTATTCTCTGGTGGCAATCGTGCATGGAGTTTTTTACCGCAAATCAGCCTGCCGCTGTTTGATGGTGGACGCTTGCGTGCTGGTGCTGATGTTGCCGAAGCCCGCAAGGTGATTGCTGTGGCTGAGTACGAAAAAGCCATTCAGCTGGCATTCAAAGACGCGGCTGATGTGTTGTCTGATCAGGCATGGCTGAGTAAGCAACTTACCGCTCAGCAACGCCTTAACGATCGGCAGGAGCAGCGCTTGAAGTTAGCAGAAGCACGCTATGCATCAGGCTTGTCGGGCTATCTGGATGTGCTAGACGCTCAGCGCGAGTTTTACGCGGCAAGCCAAGGCCTAATCGAAACGCGCCGCGCCCGTTTGGCGGCATCAGCGCAAGCGTTTAAGGCTTTGGGTGGGAAGTAATCGCAGCAATTCAGTAATAGATATGCAAACAGCCCCTGATGGGGCTGTTTTTTATGGGGCATTATGGCCGATGATGGCCACTAAAAAACTGCATTAATAGCTGGGCTAATGCCTCAGCAGGCTCTTGGTTGTCTGCTAGATCAAATAGAGCGAGTTGATGGTGGAAGGCCCGATAGTTTCTTTCGTTGGCTAGCGCTAAATAAGCTTGGCAAAGCGGAGCGATTGCCTGCCATTGCGCGGCTTGTAATTCGGCCAATTTGCTTAAGTCGGCTTTGGGGGAGGGCTTGCCATTGGGGAAAATAATTTTCCAACTCTCAATGAGCGGTTGCATCATGATGTGTTGCAATAGCGCTAGAAAACTGGCTGCGCCATCACCCCCTGCGTGCAACCAGCTATTGCGCCCTGCGGGTGCCAGTGCATCAATGATAGGGGCTCCCGCTTCAAGTGCAGCCTGCGTGCCGCTGGCGGCCATCATCCATCCTAGCTGGGCAGCACACTGTGGTTCACCAATTAGGGCTAGATCAATATGCAGCCAGTCCTGAGCCTCTGCCCAGTCTGCGCAGCGCAAATAGTCTTCTAAATTTTGATGTCCGGCAGAAATAAGCAGGCCTCCCTTGAGGAGTGCGGGGATTTGTGCCTGCATATCTAGGGGAAGCAGCATCAGCTGCGGTAGTTGTAAGGGGGCGAGCCGAGATTGCAATGACTCTAAAATGGCCGCAGGGGCTAGAAATAATACTGGGCCATTTAAAAGAGTCATGGGCGGCTTATTGTTGGCAGTTGTTGATGAGCTGCTTTAGTGCTTCGGGATTGATGATCTCAATCAGACGGTTCTGCACTTTAATTAAACCATTTTCTTGGAACTTGGAAAGTGAGCGGCTCACTGTTTCTAGTTTTAGTCCCAGATAGCTGCCGATTTCTTCCCGCGTCATGCGTAAATGAAAACTGCTTGCTGAATAGCCGCGAATGGCGAAACGTTGAGACAGATTCAGTAAAAAGGCGGCAATACGTTCTTCTGCCTTCATATTACCCAGTAATAACATCACGCCATGGTCGCGAACAATTTCGCGGCTCATTAGCTTATAAAAGTGATGCTGCAAGATAGGAATGCGGCGACTTAGTTCTTCCATGTCGGTGAATGGCAGCTCGCATACTTCGCTGTCTTCTAAAGCGATCGCATCACAGGTGTGCAGGTCTGAGCTGACTGCATCCATGCCCATCAACTCGCCCGTCATGTGAAAGCCAGTGACCTGTTCACGGCCATCTTCAGAAATAACACTGGCTTTGAAAAATCCCAAGCGAATCGCAAATAATGAGCGAAATGGCTCACCTGCGCGGTAAAGCGCTTCACCCCGTTTGATAGGCTTGGCTTGAGTGATCAAAGTATCAAGCTCGCGCATTTCATCAGTGGAAAGACCGATCGGTAAGCAAAGCTCACGCAAGCTGCAATTCACGCAGCTTTGGCGTAGATGCTTAAGGCTGAGGTCGCGTACTGGGATGTGAGGTGTCATTGTCATGGGGCGTTTCAATTCGTGTTCTCGATGTCAGCAATTGCACTGATTTTCTCAGTCAGATGTTGATATCGATCAAGGTTATGAAAAATGAATCTGGGCAAGCTGCACCCATACTATGAATAAGGATGAAATGTAATGCTCCAAGATAACGTTACTGTATTACAGCCACTTGATTTTGATCGAAACTTAATTAGCCAGCATGAAGGAAAGGGGCCGAGGTATACATCCTACCCCACTGCGGATCGATTTGCTGCAATGGATGCTCATACTTATGAACAAAGTGTACGGCAGCAGCAGCCCGGTAGCATGATCAAACCCCTTTCCTTGTATTTTCATTTGCCATTTTGCAATACCATTTGCTACTACTGCGCCTGTAATAAGGTAATTACAAAAGATCAAAGTAAGGCGGATCAATATCTCGATTATCTCCTTAAAGAGGTAAAAATACAGTCGGCATTATTAACTAAGCGTGGCAAGGTTTCTCAGTTGCATTTTGGCGGCGGTACGCCTACGTTTTTAAGCGATGTGCAATTAACCCGATTAATGGAGGGGATTCGGAGTCATTTTGATTTAAAAGATGATGGTGAGTTTTCAATTGAGATTGATCCGCGCAAAGTAAGTGCGGCTACCGTGGCGCTTTTGGGGAAAATTGGTTTTAATCGCATGAGCGTGGGCGTGCAAGACTTCAATATAGAGGTACAAAAAGCAGTTAACCGGATTCAAACCGAAGAAGAAACCAGAGCGGTGATTGATGCTGCGCGTGCCAATGGTTTTAAATCGGTGAGTATTGACTTGATTTATGGTTTGCCGCATCAAAGCCAAGCCAGCATGTATCAAACGATAGAGCGCGTTTTAACTTTACGCCCCGATCGGCTTGCTCTTTATAGTTATGCCCATTTGCCTGAGCGATTTATGCCGCAAAGGCGTATTGATGCTGGGCAGCTGCCTACAACAGAGGGTAAACTCGACATCTTGCAAAGTAGTGTGAATCAATTGCTTGCCGCAGGTTATGTTTATATCGGTATGGATCATTTTGCTCTGCCCAATGATGCACTGGCTATTGCGCAAAGACGTGGGCAATTACACCGCAATTTCCAAGGCTACTCCACACATGCTGATTGTGATTTAATGGCTTTCGGTGTATCTGCTATCGGTAAAGTCGCGAATTGTTTTGCTCAAAATGTAAAAGACCTCGATGCTTATTATTTGGCGCTCGATGAGGATCGTTTACCCATTGAACGTGGTTTAATGACCACACATGATGATTTTTTACGTGGCTCGGTGATTCAATCATTAATGTGCCAATTTGAATTGAGTTTTCAACCGGTGGAATTGTCTTATTTGGTTGATTTTAAAAGTTATTTTTCAGAAGAATTGGCATTGCTTGCTCCGTTTCAAAAGGATGGGTTGCTTGAGCTAAGGGATGATTCACTGATTATCACGCCTAAAGGGCGCTTTTTAGTTCGCTCTATTGCCATGATTTTTGATCGCTATTTGCGTCATGCACCTCCTGCAGGGCGCTATTCTAAGTTGATATAAATGTAATGCTTGAATATGACCTGTTTGCATTGTTTTTGGCTGGCCTGCTCGGAGGCGGGCATTGTGTAGGAATGTGTGGGGGAGTGGTGACTGCATTTAGTTTGCAGCTCCCCAATGGCCCGCGCTGGCATTATCATTTAGGTTTTAATCTTGGCCGCTTGCTGGGGTATTGCCTGATTGGTATGCTTGCGGGCTTGCTTGGCTCTTTATCAACCCTGCTCGCCTTGCAGGGGGTTAAAAGCACGCTGTTTATCTTTGCCAATTTATTACTCATTTTGCTCGGTAGTTATATGGCGGGATGGTCGTCACTGATTTTGCTTTTAGAAAAAGCAGGACGCCCGTTATGGGGTAAAATCCAGCCCTATATGCGGCGTTTTTTGCCGGTTAAAAAATGGTCTGATACGCTTATTGTTGGCGCTTTATGGGGCTGGCTTCCCTGTGGTTTGGTCTATACCGCTTCTTTAAATGCTTTAGCGAGTGCTAGTCCGTGGCATGGCGGTTTAATTATGTTGTCTTTTGGCTTGGGTACACTTCCAAACTTATTGCTGATGTCGGCTTTTGTGGATCAGCTAAGGCTTCTATTTAAAAACAAGTATTTACGTTGTTTCTTTGGTGTGTGTCTCATCCTTTTAGGGGTGGGGCGAATTATTCAATTTGTTCTGTAATTCGTCTTTTGATGGTGTTGTATCGTTTTAAAATAATGAAAATATTGATTAATTAGTGGAATGTTGAAGTTGTTATCAAAAAAGGATTTTTAAAAAGTGCCTACCCCCATTTTGGTTGTTGATGATTCTGCTATGGCTAGGAAAATGCTGATTAGAGCTTTGCCTCAGGGTTGGGATGTTGAAATAACTCAGGCATGCAATGGTGTTGAAGCGCTGGCGGCTTATCGTGCAGGCAAAGCGGATGTGATGTTTTTAGATTTAACAATGCCCATTTTAGATGGTTATTCTGTATTGGAAACATTGCAGCAGGAAGGGCTAAATAGTTATGTAGTGGTGGTTTCGGCCGATATTCAAGTAATAGCGCGTGAACGTGTACGACAATTGGGGGCCGCGGCCTTTGTTCAAAAACCAGTGAAAGCTTCTGATATTGAGATTATTTTGCGCGAATATGGAATCGCTTTATGAATGAAGAATTGTTTTTGACAGAAGATCAAACAGATGCGCTACAAGAAATCACTAATATTGCAATGGGCCGTGCAGGGGCGCAGCTAGCACAAATTCTAGATACATTTATCAAGCTATCCGTTCCACGCATTAATATTATTCAATCGTCTTCTATCAGTCGCAATATGCTGAATATGATAGGCGCAAAGAGTGCTGCCACAGCAATTCGTCAATCTTTTAATGGCTCATTGTCTGGTGAGGCCATGGTTGTTTATGATCAACATGGCTGCAGGAATCTCGCTGATTTAATGGGGTACGATGGTATTATTGATCGCACGGCCGAGCGGGAATTATTATTAGATGTCGGTAATGTATTGATTGGTGCTTGTTTAAATGGCGTGGCTGATTTATTAGGCGCGTCTTTAGTGTTTTCAGCGCCGACAATTATGGCGGAAAATGTGGAAGTTGATCAGTTGATCAATACCAAGCAGCTGACTTGGAATTATGCGCTGTTAGTTGAAGTCCATTTCACATTAGAAATTCGTGATTTTACCTGTCATTTGTTGACCTTGATGCCTGAAGAATCTATTTTGCGATTGCAATTGGCGATTGATGCGTTTATGGATGCCTTTTTGGATAAAAACTAATGCAACAAAGATTGTGTGATTTTATTGTGAATGAAGTAGGGGTCGGTGTTTTTTCGCTAGATAAAAATTACCATATTCTGCTTTGGAATCGTTTTATGGCTCAACACAGTGGTATTTCTGCTGAGCAGGCGATTGGCACTAATTTATTTGAACTTTTCCCTGAATTACCTCAAAAGTGGCTCAGTAAAAAGATTGAAAGTGTTTTTGTACTTAAAAACTTTGCTTTTACCTCATGGGAGCAAAGGCCTTATTTGTTTAAATTTCCACATAATCGCCCTATTACGGGGGGTATGGATTTTATGCAACAAAATACCACCTTTATGCCTGTGCGAAATGAATCAGGCGAAGTGGACGCGGTCACCGTTAATTTATTTGATGTTACTGATAATGCAATTGCACAAAACTTGCTGCAAGAAGCGATGGGGAAACTAGAAGAGTTCTCTAATCGGGATGGCTTAACGGGTATTTATAATCGCCGCTATCTTGATGTGCGATTTATTCAAGAGCTTGAACGGATGTCACGTTATCAGGCCGCATTTTTTACCGTGATCTTGTTTGATTTAGATCGATTTAAACAAGTTAATGATACTTATGGGCATGTGGCAGGGGATGAAGTGCTGAGAGTTGTGGCTTCTCGAGTACTGACTACATTGCGAGATACCGATGTGTTTGGTCGTTATGGTGGTGAAGAATTCTTATTGCTGTTGCCACAAACAGATTTAGCGGGTGCTGAGATTGCTGCGGAGCGAATTCGTGAAATTTTATGCTCGATCCCTGTTATGTTTGGTGAGACAAAGATTGAAATTTCTGCCAGCTTGGGTCTTTCTGAGTGTCATTTTGGACTTGAAAACCCACAAAAAGTGATTGAAGAGGCGGATTTAGCGCTTTATTCTTCAAAGCAAAATGGGCGTAATCGCGTGACTGTTTTTTCTGTTGCATTGCGGGATTAATGTTTTAGCTAGTATTTAAAAAGAGCCCTGAGGGCTCTTTTTTTGTCTGTGTTTTATAGTTGCCTCTTCTTTATGTGAATACGCTCGCAATTTACTAGTCATTTTTTGAAATATTCAAGCTCACAATGTCTATAAAGGAGACAGAGGTGCAGCAATCGCCGCGCCACTTGTATGACATACACGGTGAGGAGAGGCGTCATGGATGTCTTTAATAATTTTGCTGCACGTTATGAGCGCACTCGCGAAGAAGAAATGTCCCTAAGGGACTATTTGGAGCTGTGCAAGCAAGATCAAGTCGCTTATGCCACGGCGGCAGAGCGGATGTTGATGGCGATTGGTGAGCCAGAATTAATTGATACTCGGCTTGATTCGAGTTTGTCTCGTATCTTCCAAAACAAAGTGATTCGAATCTATCCGGCATTTCGTGAATTCTATGGCATGGAAGAGGTGATTGAGCAGGTCGTCGCTTATTTCCGCCATGCGGCTCAGGGACTTGAAGAAAAGAAACAAATCCTTTATTTGCTAGGGCCAGTCGGCGGGGGTAAAAGCTCGATTGCCGAGAAATTAAAAGAATTGATGGAGTGCGTGCCTTTTTATTGCATTAAAGGTTCCCCCGTAAATGAGTCCCCTTTGGGCTTATTTAATGCTGATGAGGATGGTGCTTTATTGCAAGAGCAATTTGGTATTGCTAGCCGCTATTTAAAAACCATTCCTAGCCCTTGGGCCGTCAAACGCCTGCATGAGTTTAATGGCGATATTAATCAATTTAGAGTAGTAAAGCGCCATCCTTCGGTATTGCGCCAAGTCGCTATTGCTAAAACGGAGCCGGGGGATGAAAACAACCAAGATATTTCGGCCTTGGTGGGTAAGGTCGATATTCGCAAATTAGAAAAATACGCACAAGACGATCCCGATGCCTATAGCTATTCAGGCGGGCTGTGTTTAGCTAACCAAGGGTTGCTTGAGTTTGTAGAAATGTTTAAAGCGCCGATTAAAGTCTTGCATCCCCTATTAACGGCCACCCAAGAAGGTAACTTTAAAGGCACGGAAGGTTTTGGGGCGATTCCCTTTGATGGCGTAGTGTTAGCGCACTCAAATGAATCTGAATGGAAGCAATTTAAAAACAATAAAAATAACGAGGCTTTTTTAGACCGTATTTATATTGTGAAAGTACCTTATTGCTTGAGGGTGAGTGAGGAGGTGAAGATTTATGAAAAGCTGGTGCTTAATTCCTCATTATCTAAAGCACCGTGCGCACCTGGCACATTAAAAATGATGGCGCAGTTTGCAATTCTTTCACGGCTGCGTGAGCCAGAAAACTCCAGTATTTTTTCTAAAATGCTGGTTTACGACGGTGATAATTTAAAAGACGTCGATCCAAAGGCTAAATCCATTCAAGAATACCGCGATTTTGCGGGTGTCGATGAAGGCATGAATGGCTTGTCTACGCGGTTTGCATTTAAGATTTTATCTAAAGTATTTAATTTCGACCACGCTGAAGTGGCGGCGAACCCCGTCCATTTGCTGTATTTGCTGGAGCAACAAGTCGAGCGGGAACAATTCTCTGCCGAGCTTGAGCAAAAATATATCTCGTATATCAAAGAGTTTATGGCTTTGAAATACGTTGATTTTATCGGCAAGGAAATCCAAACCGCTTATTTAGAGAGTTATTCTGAATATGGGCAAAATATCTTTGATCGCTATGTCACGCTGGCAGATTATTGGATTCAAGATCAGGAGTATCGCGATGCGGATACCGGTGAATCGTTTGATCGGACTAGTTTAAATAATGAGTTAGAAAAAATAGAGAAGCCGGCGGGTATTTCTAATCCTAAAGACTTTAGAAATGAAATCGTTAATTTTGTCTTACGTGCCCGTGCTAATAATGGCGGTAATAACCCTGCATGGACTTCATATGAAAAACTGCGCTCGGTCATTGAGAAGAAAATGTTCTCTAATACTGAGGAATTGCTGCCGGTGATTTCCTTTAATGCTAAGGCCAGTCATGATGATGCGCGTAAACATGAGGATTTTGTGAATAGGATGGTAAGCAAAGGCTATACGCCTAAGCAAGTACGGTTATTGTGCGAGTGGTATTTAAGGGTACGTAAATCATCGTAATCCAGTGGGGGGAGGAGTGATTCGAGGATGCTCGAGATTGCTCCTTGCGCCTCACGCCTCACTGGAGTTGCAAAATGATCCATATGATTGATCGGCGTTTAAATGGCAAGAATAAGTCGGCGATAAATCGTGAAAGATTCCTTCGCCGTTTTAAAGGGCAAATTAAAGAGGCGGTGACCCGTGCCGTAAATGGGCGATCAATTACCGATATAGAGCGTGGAGAGAAAGTCTCTATCCCTGTTAAAGATATTAATGAGCCGGGCTTTGCCCATGCTCAAGGCGGCATTTGGGAGCGCGTTTTCCCTGGGAATGATCGTTATAGTCGAGGCGATGAAATTGATCGTCCTGCTGGTGGGGATGGGGCAGGCGGTAATGGCGGCGCGGGCAATGGTGGAGATGGAGAGGACGATTTTGTTTTTGAATTAAGCAAAGAGGAGTTTTTAGAGTTTTTCTTTGATGATCTTGAATTGCCTAATTTGGTTAAAACCCAATTAAAGCAAAGTATGGTGATGAAGCCGGTGCGGGCGGGCTTTACTTCAGATGGTACGCCGACCAATATTCATGTGCTGCGGAGCCTGCGTGCGGCATTAGGGCGGCGTATTGCGCTATCGGCAGGGCCATTAGAAGAGTTAAATACGCTGCAAGAGCAATTAGATGAGTTACTAGAAACTCAAGGAGAAAGATCTCAAGAGGTTCAAACCTTGCAGGCGATTATTCGTGAATTAAAAGCAAAGTTAGTTTGCATTCCTTATATTGATCCTTTTGATTTGAAATATACCAATCGCATTCGTGTGCCTAAGCCGACCACTCAAGCGGTAATGTTTTGCGTAATGGATGTATCTGGCTCAATGGATGAGGCAAAAAAAGATATCGCTAAGCGTTTCTTTATTTTGCTTTATTTATTCCTAGTGCGTGCTTACGAAAAAATAGAAGTGGTGTTTATTCGCCACCATACTCAGGCGACCGAGGTGAATGAGCATGACTTTTTTCATGCGCGAGACACAGGTGGTACGGTGGTTTCATCGGCATTAAAGCTCACTAAGAAAATTATTGATGAGCGTTATCCCGATGCCGATTGGAATATTTATGTTGCTCAAGCCAGTGATGGGGATAACTGGGATTCGGATTCACCACAATGTCGGCAATTATTAAGTGCTGAAATTATGCCGCTTTTGCAATATTACGCGTATGTGGAAATTACCGAGGGGGAGCCGCAAAACCTTTGGTTTGAATATGAGAAAGTGGCTGAACAACATGCGCATTTTACCATGCGGCGTATACGCAATCCGGCAGAAATTTGGCCTATTTTTAAAGAGCTATTTAAAAAAGTCAGCGCAAGGGGGGGTGTATGAGTACGAGTACACGTCAAAAAAAAACGCGCACAAAAAAATTATTATCGACAGGATCGGAGTGGTCATTTGATTTAATTGATGATTACTATCGAGAAATCGCGCGTGTTGCTAAGAGCTTTGGTCTGGATACCTATCCAAATCAATTAGAGGTGATCTCTGCCGAGCAAATGATGGATGCCTATGCCTCGGTAGGGATGCCGGTGATGTATAACCACTGGAGTTACGGTAAGCATTTCTTATCTACGCAAAAATCATATCAGCGCGGGGCCATGGGGCTGGCCTATGAGATTGTGATTAACTCTAGCCCTTGTATTGCCTATTTAATGGAAGAAAACACCATGACCATGCAAGCGCTGGTGATAGCGCATGCGGCTTTTGGCCATAATTCATTCTTTAAAGGCAATTATTTATTTAGAAGTTGGACGGATGCAACCGCCATTATTGATTATTTGGTCTTTGCAAAAAATTATATTGCACAATGCGAGCAAAGATATGGCGAAGATAAGGTAGAGGAATTGCTCGATTCTTGTCATGCACTGATGAATTATGGGGTTGATCGCTATAAGCGGCCACAAAAATTATCGCTCTCATTAGAATTGGCCAAGCAATCAGAGCGGGAAAACTATCAGCAATCCCAGATTAATGAATTATGGCGAACTATTCCTAAGCGTACTGAAGAAGAAAAAACGCATGAAGAAAGCCGCTTTCCTTCAGAGCCGCAAGAAAATCTGCTGTATTTTATTGAAAAATACGCGCCCTTATTAGCGCCGTGGCAAAGAGAAATTGTGCGAATTATTCGTAAAATTGCTCAATACTTTTATCCGCAGCGCCAAACGCAGGTGATGAATGAGGGCTGGGCTACTTTTTGGCATTACACCTTGTTAAATCAATTGTATGACGAAGGCTTGGTGGATGATGCTTTTATGCTGGAGTTTTTGCATAGCCATACCAATGTGGTCTTTCAGCAGCCGGTTACGAGCAAATGGTTTAATGGCATAAATCCATACGCCTTGGGCTTTGCTATGTTTCGGGATTTAAGGCGGATTTGTGAAGAGCCAACGGAGGAAGACGTGGCTTGGTTTCCCGATTTAGTGAATACCGATTGGAAAAAAACACTCGATTTTGCGATGCGAAATTTTAAGGATGAGAGTTTTATTTTGCAGTATCTGTCGCCGAAACTAATGCGAGAGTTTCGCTTCTTTGCCATTTTGGATGATGACTATTTGCCAAAATTAAAAGTAGCCGCGATTCATGATGATGTAGGCTATTTAGAGATTAGACAGAAACTAGCTGAGCAATACAACTTGGCAGGGAGGGAGCCTAATATTCAAGTGTATGAGGCCAATACGCAGGGAGATCGATCATTAACTTTACGTCATTATCAATATCAAAGAAGGCCCTTGGGCAATAGTGCTCATGAGGTGCTGAAGCATATCTCACGTTTATGGGGTTTTTCTGTGAAATTAGATAGCGTCGATGAAAAGGGCCGAGTTTTGTTGAGTTATGAATGCAAATTGGAAAAAAGAGGGGGGTAGTTTTAGTTTGTTAGTGGGCAATAAAAAACGGCAATCTGAAGATTGCCGTTTTTTCTGTGGAGCGATTAGCTAATCGTAATGATTAGTTAATACCAACAACAGTTACTTTTACTGCAGCCACGATTTCGTGGTGCAATGCCAGCTCAACATCGTATTCGCCGATTTGCTTGAAAGGACCTTCAGGCAGACGAACTTCAGATTTAGCCACTTCAAAGCCAGCAGCAACGAATGCTTCGGCGATGTCTTGTGTGCTAACTGAACCGAACAGACGGCCATCAACACCGGCTTTTTGTTCGATAGAAACAGCAGTGCCTTCAAGCTTCGCCGCACGATCAGTTGCCGCAGCAAGGATCTCAACTTGACGAGCTTCAAGTTCAACGCGACGCGCTTCAAATTCAGCTAAGTTAGCTGTTGTTGCGCGTTTTGCTTTGCCTTGTGGTACCAAGAAGTTACGTGCGTAACCGTCTTTTACTGTAACCACATCACCAAGACCACCTAAGTTTGCTACTTTTTCGAGCAGAATGATTTGCATTTTTATTCCTCTCGCTTAGTGTTGGTCGGTGTATGGCAGAAGCGCAAGCAGACGTGCTACTTTGATGGCTTCAGACAGTTGGCGTTGGAACTTAGCTTTAGTACCAGTGATACGAGCTGGAATGATCTTACCGTTTTCAGAGATAAAGTCTTTTAACAGAGCAATATCTTTGTAATCCACGTGGGCAATGCCTTCGGCGGTAAAGCGGCAGAATTTTTTCCGCTTGAACAGATGACGCGACATGATAAACCTCAATTCAACAATTCAAATTCTTCGAGATGCAACACAAGCTCATTGCGATAACGATTACTTTTTGCAGCAATAAAACCTTTGCTGGCGAGTCGTTGCCCAATCTGAATAGGGGCAAGTCGTGCTGCCATATCGCCGAGTGCCATCATGGCCACTTCACACTCCACCTTGCGGTGTTTTCCTGCTTCAAGCTGTTCAGAAAGGTGAGTGATCACTATTTCTAAGACGGGCGTTCCGGCAGGGGTGTAACGTAAATCGCTTCGTTTTATAACAGTACCGTCAATGAGTACTCGGTTACGTTTGTCCAATTTAGTAGTCCAGAGTATGCAATGCGAAATTTTCGCAGTGCTTACTTGTTACCTTAGGCAGCAGGAACGCCTTCGGCGGCTGGAGTAAGGGACTTGGACTTCTCTTCCTTCATCATTGGGGAAGCTTCAACAACAGCAGTTTCTGTGCGCAGAGTAATGTGGCGCAGAACGGCGTCATTGAATTTGAAGGCGTGTTCGAGTTCGTCCAAAATCAATTGGCTGATTTCGACGTTCATCATGACGTAGTGAGCTTTGTGGATCTTTTGGATCGGGTAAGCTAACTGACGACGGCCCCAGTCTTCAAGACGGTGAATAGCACCACCACCGTTGGTGATCAGGGTCTTGTAGCGATCAATCATCGCTGGAACCTGTTCGCTTTGATCCGGATGCACGATAAATACGATTTCGTAATGTCGCATGACATCTCCTTATGGATGTTAAGCCTGCCGCGTGCGACTACGGTCAAGCAAGGTTGTTAAGAGCGGCGGATCATACCCGAGAATGGGCCTGACCTCAAGCAATATAAAGCGCGGACGGCTTAACGCTCGATGTGGCCGATTTTATCGCTGACCGCAGCCCATGTTTCATGGTCAGGAAGCGGATCTTTTTTCTCTACGATGGCATGCCATATTTTAGACATCTCGGCATTGAGCTCGATATAGTCTTGCATCTCTGCAGGGACATCATCTTCTGCATAGATGGCTTCGACTGGGCATTCGGCGACGCAGAGTGTGCAGTCAATGCATTCATCAGGATCAATGACTAAGAAGTTTGGACCTTCACGAAAACAGTCGACTGGGCATACATCGACGCAATCCGTGTACTTGCATTTCACACAGGCGTCGGTCACTACGTACGTCATGATTGAATCCTTTTATTCTATGGGGCAGCTCGCCTGCGGCATCTTATAGAAAAGAGCCAATAAAGAAACAAAAGCTGCTCTTTAGTTTTTTACTGGGTTTGCTTTCCGCGCATGCGGGGCTAAGGCGCTTTGTGGCGTAACTTTCTTGATTTTAGCAGAGCTCTAGGGCTTGGACGTAATAACGTAGTTATTAATAAAGAATCCCTAGCGATAACTGCTCGCATCAGATCAAATATTGATAGGCTTATAAAATAGGCCTGACTATTTGCGAGGGCTGATTTGTATGTGCTCTCAGAGCTTGTTTGCGGATTGGCGAGAAATACAACAGCCGTGTGAATCAAATATGGGAATCATTTGCGGGCAAATGATGTGCTACTGGCATATTAAATAATGGTCTACATTTTTTTAGTTGTGATCCTTGAGTGAGATCATTATTAACCTCGCTGGGGGCGTCGAAAATATTTTTGATGAAATTAGATTGAGAAGGTGCACTCACGGCCGCTTCGCTTTTGTTTTTGTTACGGTTTTTTTGTTTTATGGAATGTTTTGTTTAGAAAAATAGTGGTTTTTTTGTGTAATTGTTTGTTCTATGTCGATATCGATTGGAATACTGCAATATATTTGCTATATGATTTGTGAGCCTATTTTATCGTAAATAGATGTTGCTCTTACTTTGCTACGTATATTGTATGTGATGGTTTTAAGTAGGGAATGGGTGACTAAGCTGTTTTAAAGTGGCAAGTTTTTGTACGCAAAGGCGTATGAAGGTTGAGTGTCTGACTTGCGCCAAGCTTGGCGCAAATGTTATGTTTGCCGTGTTGTAAGCGCCAAGATTTCAATGCTTGGGTAAAAAAACAAAGTGAAGTGCTGGGGGAATTGTGCCAATCAAACCGAAACTCAAGGCGTGTGTCCTTGCCCTTATATTGGCCTTGCCATTATCCGCTGGTGCAGTTGGCCTAGGAAGGCTAAACGTACTTTCTGGGCTTGGTCAGCCTTTTCGGGCTGAAATAGATCTGGTTTCTGTGCAGCCAGGCGAGTCGGAAGGGCTGCTTGCTCGGCTTGCGCCTCCCGAGGCTTTTGCACAAGCTCAAGTCGCTTATCCTTCTGCGGCATTGGGTTTGCGTTTAGTGATTGAAAAGCGTGCAAATGGCCAGCACTTTGTATTGGTGTCTTCTACCCAGTCTATTTCTGAGCCATTTCTGGATTTGTTAATTGATTTGAATTGGTCCGGTGGAAAAATCCAGCGTGACTATACCGCGCTCATTGATCCTGTTGGCTATACACCATCTCCAGTCGCCGCTGCCAATGGTGAGGCAAAATCTCGCGAGTCGTTTGCGCCGTCGGTACTACCTGGGACGCGTCGTCGCGGTGCGGTACTTGCGCCTAAAAAGAACGAAGCCGTGGCAAGTCAGTCAGCGGTAGAGTCCAAGCAAGCAGCAGATCAATACAAGGTAAAAAGCGGCGACACCCTCTCTGGCGTAGCACGTCAAACGGGCGCTGAAGGGATCACTCTTGAGCAGATGTTGGTCGGTCTTTATCGACAAAATCCAGATGCATTCGATGGAAATATGAATCGCTTGCGTCGCGGCAAGATTCTGAATATCCCTAATAAAGATGAGTTGCAATCGCTTCCGGCCAAAGAAGCGCGCCAAGAGGTGCGTTTACAATCCAAAGATTGGCAGGCCTATCGCAATAAAGTGGCTGAGGCGGTACAAAAGCGCCCAGCCGTTGCGGGGAATGAAGCGGCCAGCGCGGGCCGCATTAATCCAAAAGTTGAAGAAAAAGCCAAACCAAACAGCGCCCAGCAAGATGTTTTGAAGTTATCTAAGGGCGAGGCACCCGGTAAAGTAAATCAGCAGGGTGAGCAAGCGCGTGTTCGTGCGTTAGAAGAGGAAGTGGCCGCGAGACAAAAGGGTTTGGATGAGTCCAATCAGCGGGTGGCTGCGCTGCAAAAAAATGTCCATGACATGGAAAAGCTCTTGGCGTTGAAGAGTCAGACGGGGGTTGAGCTTCAAAAAGCCAGCAAGGTCACCGATGTGCCTGTGCCGACTGCGGCGGCCACACCATTGCCTGCGGTGGCCTCAGCCGCACTGCCCGTAGTGCCAGTTGCATCTGCCGTTGTTGAGTCTTCTGCAAGTGCGTCTGTCGCCGTGCCTGCTAGTGGCGTGGCGGCAGTCAAGCCTAAAGTGCACCGCACGCCATTGCCGGCTCCTGTTCCAGTAGCAGAACCCGGTATGGTCGATGTGCTGGTCGATAATGCGCTGCCGATTGGTGGTGGTTTAGCTGCTGTTTTATTTGGTGGAGTAGGCTTCTGGTGGTCGCGTCGCCGTAAGCAAGGCAGTGCGTTTGCGGATAGCGTGTTGACTGGCGGGGATTTGAAGTCCAATACGCTGCTCGGGAATACGGGTGGCGCAGTGATTAGCACCCAGCCAACAGAAAACTCTTTCCTGACTGACTTTAGTCGTCAAGGCCTTGGCACGATTGATACGGATGAAGTGGATCCGATTGCCGAGGCGGAAGTCTATATGGCTTACGATCGCAACGAGCAGGCGGAAGAAATCTTACGCGATGCCTTGCTTAAAGATCCGTCGCGTCATGAAATTCGTATGAAGCTGCTGGAGATTTTTGCTGCCAAGAAAGATCCAACGTCATACGAAGAAATTGCCGCTGATTTGTTTGCGATGACTTCAGGTCGTGGCGCTCACTGGGAACGTGCCGCTTATCAAGGTGGCATCCTTGATCCAGAAAACCCTCTTTATCAGCGTGTAGAGCTTGCTCCCGCTGCAGTGCCCGATGGAATGGCGGAGGGACTGGATGAGGCTGTTGATGATTTTGATCTGCCCTTAGAGGATTCGCCTGCGACGACGGCCACGGCGGTGAGTGATTTTGACGCACTGATGAGCGAACATATTGCAGAACCCGTCAGTGAGCTTAAGTCAGATCGCTTGGCTGACTTGGATCTCTCTCTCGATTTTGATATGGATGAAATTGCGCCGCTGGACAAGGACGCTGGAGCAGAAATCAATCCATTTTTAGAGATGACAACAGCTCCAGATGATTTGGCCGTGGCGAAAGTCGATGAGCAAGAGTTTGATCAAGGGCCAGTACTAGTGTCGCCAGTAATGGATGATTTTGCTGCTGGCATTGATTTTGGCTTAGATGATTTCCTTGTGCCTGAAGAACTGGCTAAGCCGGTAGAGATACAAGACGAGGTAGTGGCTGTTCAAGCACCTTTGGCTGATGCTGAGGATATGCTGTCCTTAGATCTGCCGGTTGATTTTGCCGTTGATAGTGAGCCGGAACTGCCTGCGCCCGCAGTCATTGATCCTGCTTTTGATTTGGATTTTGACGGCTTAGATAGCCTAGACGTGCCACTAGAGGCCGCTCCACTCCCTGATTTGGCGGCGGCACTACCAGATCTTGATTTGGGTGATTTGTCGGATGAAGATCCATTTGGCTTATCGGCAATGCCTGAGGCTACTGAGACTACGCCTTCTGAGGTGGCCGCCATTGCTGAGCCTGAGGTGCTCGCACCTCCAGAAGTGGTCGCTATGCCCGAAGATGTGCTGGAGGCGACGAGCGCGGATGATGGCCTAGGCCTAGATTTTGACTTTTCGCTCGATGCGCCGCTTGAAATAAGCGCGCCTAATTTACCTCGCGAAGAATCCATTGATTTAGCAGCCATGAATCTTGATTTTGATGCTGATGCGGGTATTGCAGATAGCAATCCTTTAGAGTTTTCGGGCGATGATCCGGTGCAAACCAAGATCGATTTAGCCAAGGCTTACGTTGATATGGGCGACACCGAAGGCGCTAGAGAAATCTTGCAAGAGGCCATTGGTGAAGGTAATCCTGAGCAGCAAAAACAAGCGAAAGCATTGTTGGGCAATCTTTGATTAGAATCCATTCTGCGAATCAAATTGCGGCGTGGCTTTGGGTGGCGTGTCTCTTGCAAATTTTGCAGGGCACGCCACTCTTAGTTTGTTCGATGGCATGTGTACTGCTTGCGCTGGCTTGTTGCGCAGAGCGCTGTTGGCGCACCTTAAAGCGTACGCGATACCTGCTACTGGCCATTGTGCTGATTTATGGCTGGGCGACGCCTGGGCAGTATCTATGGGCCAATAGCTGGGCGCCGACTGAAGAAGGCTTGCTTAGAGGAAGCGTGCAGATGCTTCGCTTGCTGGGGGTGTTGGCCGCTTTACAGGTTTTGTTGTGGCGCTTAAGCGCTGCGCAGATGTTTTCTGGCTTGTATACCTTATTTGCGCCACTGACTTGGCTGGGCTTTGATCGTCAGTGCTGGGCGCTACGCCTTAGCTTAACCATGCGCTTTTCGGCCGAGCTGTTGTTGAGGAAAGATGCCTTAACATGGCATGGTTTTTTACAGCGGCTGACCGAAGCAGAGCAGCCTAGCGACTTGCGGGATGTGCTTATTCTGGTAGAGTCGCTGTCTTTTTTTGATTTGATGCTACTGCTTGCTGGTGTGGCGTCAATGACCTTGATGATGATGGTGTAATGAAATACGCGCTCGCAGTGGAATACGATGGCCGTGCCTTTTATGGCTGGCAAGTTCAAAAAGACTTACCCACCGTGCAGGCCGCGCTCGAGTTGGCGCTGAGCCAAATGGCGGGAGAGCCAATTCGTGTGCATGCCGCTGGCCGCACCGATACCGGCGTACACGGCGCAAGGCAGATTGTTCACTTTGAAACCCAAGTGAATCGCCCGCTCACCGCGTGGGTAAGGGGTGTGAATAGCTTTTTGCCTGATTCGGTAGCCGTATTATGGGCTAAGCCTGTTTCGGATGATTTTCATGCGCGATTCTCAGCCTTTGCACGGCACTATCGCTACCTATTGCTTAATCACCCTGTGCGGCCTGCTCTATGGTCTGGACGGATGGGGTGGGCTTTTTATGATTTAGATTTCGAGGCGATGCAAGCTGGGGTCGCTTATCTACTTGGGCAACATGATTTCTCGAGTTTTAGGGCGGCAGAGTGCCAAGCCAAATCGCCGATTAAAACCATGAGCCGTGCCTCTTTGCAAAAAGAAGGCAATCTTATTATCTGTGATTTCTCTGCGGATGCTTTCTTACATCATATGGTGCGTAATATCGTTGGTGCCTTACTGCATATCGGTAAGGGCAATGAATCCCCTGAATGGATGGCCGATTTGATCCTTGCCAAGGATAGAACCAGCGCACCCCCAACCTTTATGCCAGACGGACTATACCTAGCTGGTGTAAGCTATCCACCTGAATTCGATCTGGCTAGCGAGCCAGAATCGCGCCATGGTTTGATTTAGCGGGTAGACGGATGAAAACACGAATTAAAATTTGCGGTTTGCGTGATCCAGAAATGGCAAGGCGCACCGCCGACTTAGGGGCAGACGCCATTGGTTTGGTGTTTTATCCGCCTAGCCCACGCCATGTAGAAATCGCCATAGCCGAGCAGATTGTTGCGGCCTTGCCTGCCTTTGTCAGTAGCGTGGGTTTATTTGTGAATGCCGACGTGGCTTTTGTACGCAGCGTCTTGGCGAGCGTGCCTTTGGACCTATTGCAATTTCATGGTGACGAATCACCGACATATTGCCAGCAATTTGGCCGCCCTTTTTTAAAGGCACTAAGGGTAAGACCCGATCTAAATTTGTTAGAATATGCCCAGCGTTTTGTAGGGCCACTCTGCAAAGGAATTTTAGTGGATGCCTTTGTGGATGGGGTGCCAGGTGGTACAGGCGAGGCTTTTGATTGGGACTTGATCCCAGAAAACCTACCTTTGCCCTTGATTTTGTCAGGCGGCTTACATCCAGAAAATGTTTTTGAAGCGATTTGCAAGGTCAAGCCTTGGGCCGTGGATGTATCGAGCGGTGTAGAAAGTAGCAAGGGTGTAAAAGATGTAGCAAAAATTGCTGCGTTTATTAATCAAGCAGAGAGAAATGCGCATGACTGAGACAACACACGGCCAGCAACCCTATCAGCAGCCCGATTCCCACGGCCATTTTGGCCAGTTTGGTGGTATTTTTGTTGCCGAAACTTTGATTCCCGCGCTTGATGAGCTACGTATCGAGTACGAAAAAGCCCTGCAAGATCCTGAGTTTGTTGCTGAGTACCATAGCGAGCTCAAGCACTATGTTGGCCGCCCAAGCCCGATTTACCACGCCAAGCGTTGGTCTGAAATACTCGGCGGCGCGCAAATTTATCTGAAACGCGAAGATTTAAACCATACCGGCGCACACAAAGTTAACAACACCATCGGCCAAGCGCTGCTCGCTCGCCGCATGGGTAAAAAACGGGTGATTGCCGAAACGGGCGCGGGCCAGCACGGTGTGGCGTCTGCTACAGTTGCGGCGCGTTATGGCTTGGAATGCATCGTGTACATGGGCGCTGAAGACGTGAAGCGCCAAGCACCCAATGTCTATCGTATGAAACTCTTGGGCGCTAAAGTCGTTGCCGTAGAATCTGGCACCAAAACGCTTAAAGACGCCATGAATGAAGCGATGCGTGATTGGGTGACCAATGTTGATTCAACCTATTACATCATCGGCACTTGTGCTGGCCCTCATCCTTATCCGCAGTTGGTGCGTGATTTTCAGCGTGTGATCGGCGATGAATGCAAAGTGCAAATGCCAGAAATGATAGGTCGCCAACCCGATGCCGTGGTGGCTTGTGTGGGCGGTGGCTCAAATGCAATTGGGATTTTCTATCCTTATGTCGATGATTTATCGGTCCGTTTAATTGGCGTAGAGGCCGGTGGAGATGGTATTGAGACGGGCCGCCACGCGGCTCCACTCACCACGAACGCCAAAGTAGGCGTATTGCACGGCAATCGTACCTTCTTGATGCAAGACGAAAATGGGCAGATTAGTGATACCCATTCTGTGTCTGCGGGCCTTGATTATCCTGGGGTTGGGCCAGAGCACAGCTACCTCAAAGACATCGGTCGTGCAGAGTACGTGGCGATTAATGATGATGAAGCGATTGCAGCTTTTCACGATCTTTGTCATTTTGAGGGTATCATTCCGGCCCTTGAGTCCAGCCATGCATTAGCGCATGCGGCAAAGATGGCTAAAACGATGTCAAAAGATCAAGTGATTCTGGTGAACTTGTCGGGCCGAGGGGATAAAGATATCCCAACATTGGCCCGCCTTACTGGTATCGAACTTTAATTACGCCCCTGGATAGACCTATGTCCCGAATTCAAGCAACGTTTGCGCGTTTGCAAGGCCAGAATCGCCAGGCCTTGATCCCTTTTGTGACTGCGGGAGATCCGCATCCACGTGTTACGGTTGGTGTAATGCATGCGCTGGTAGCGGGTGGCGCTGATATTTTAGAGCTGGGCGTGCCGTTTTCTGACCCTATGGCCGATGGTCCTGTGATTCAGCGGGCATCGGAGCGGGCGCTTTTGCATGGCGTTTCTCTGCGCCAAGTGCTAGGTATGGTCGCTGAGTTTCGCCAGACAAATACCGAAACACCGGTGGTGTTGATGGGCTACGCTAACCCGATGGAAGCGATGGGCTATGAGACCTTCTCTAAGGCGGCGGCATTAGTAGGGGTAGATGGGGTATTAACCGTTGATTTGCCGCCTGAAGAAGCCAAAGAGCGCGTCGATATCCTTAAAGCGCATGGCATCGATCCTATCTTTTTACTCGCCCCGACCACGCATGCATCCCGAATTAAAGCGGTTGCAGAGATGGCGGCGGGTTATGTGTACTATGTTTCGCTGAAGGGTGTAACAGGCTCGGCGAATCTTGATATTAAAGATGTCACTGAAAAACTCAGTGTCATCAAAGAATATCTCAATATTCCTGTAGGCGTAGGATTTGGGATTAGTGATGCAGCAACGGCAAAAGCCGTGGCTGGTGTGGCCGATGCAGTTGTAATTGGCTCACGTTTAGTAAAAGAAGCTGAGGCGGGCGAAGAAGGCCTCGCTGATCGATTAACAGACTTTCTTACCGGCATTCGTGCCGCGATGGACACCGCACGCGCTTAAACAAGTGTTGCTGGCCAGCGCAGAATACGGAGAACAGCATGCTGTTCTCCGTATGTCTACAAGGCCTCATGGCTTGTTTATTAAAGTGCTGCTGATGGAGGAATAACAATGAGCTGGCTGCAAAAACTGCTTCCGCCGAAGATTAAGATTCGCACCACCGTGAGTAAATCCGGTGTGCCGGAAGGCCTTTGGCATAAATGCCCGGCCTGCAGCGCGGTTTTATACCGCACTGATCTGGAAAACAATTTAGAAGTTTGTCCTAAATGCGATTATCACAACGCGGTTTACGCGCGTCGTCGCTTGGATTTATTGCTCGATCAAGAAGGGCGTTTTGAGATTGGTGCAGAAGTTAAGCCACTCGACGTGCTGAAATTCAAAGACAGCAAAAAATATAGTGATCGTTTAGTTGCGGCTCAAGCAGATACCGGCGAAGACGATGCCATGGTAGTGATGCAAGGTGCGATTCTAACCGTGCCGGTGGTGGTTGCTGCTTTTGAGTTTAAGTTTATTGGCGGCTCAATGGGTTCGGTCGTTGGCGAGCGTTTTGTGCGTGGTGTGCGTGCCGCCATCGAAAACAATGTGCCGTTTATTTGTGTGTCTGCCTCGGGCGGTGCACGGATGCAGGAAGGATTAAATTCCTTAATGCAAATGACCAAAACCAGCGCGATTTTGACGAAGCTGGCGGATAAAAAACTACCGTTTATTTCTATTCTGACCGATCCAACCATGGGCGGTGTGTCTGCCTCGTTCGCCTTTCTGGGCGATGTAGTGATGGCCGAGCCAGGTGCTTTGATCGGCTTTGCTGGCCCGCGTGTGATTGAGCAAACAGTACGTGAAACGCTACCAGAAGGCTTTCAGCGTTCTGAATTCCTGCTGCAAAAAGGCGCGATTGATATGATTGTTGATCGCCGCGAAATGCGCCAAAAATTAGCACAATTAATGACTCTTCTTTCTAAACAGCCCGCCCTTAACTGATGCCTATCCCGTTTGATTCCCTCTCCCTCGATGCGTGGCTTTCCCATTTAGAGCAACTTCACCCTAGTGCCATTGATATGGGCCTTGAGCGGGTTGTTCGTGTGCGCGATGCTTTGGGCTTAAAGCCTGATTTTCCAGTATTGCTGGTAGGGGGGACGAACGGCAAGGGCTCGGTTTGCACCATGCTGTCGAGTGTTTTGTGCGCCGCCGGTTATAAAGTCGGCACGTATACCTCGCCACATTTATTGCGCTATCAAGAGCGAGTCGCCATTAATTTGCGGCCTGCTAATGATGCCGATATTGTGACCAGCTTTCAAGCAATTGAAGCGGCACGGGGCGAAACCTCCCTCACTTATTTTGAATTTGGCACCTTGGCCGCAATGCAGCAGTTTATGGCGGCAGGCGTGGATGTGGCGGTGCTGGAAGTGGGTTTAGGCGGACGTTTAGATGCCGTGAATGCGTTCGAGCCATTTGCTTCCGCTGTCGTGAATGTTGGGCTAGATCACCAGTCCTATTTGGGCGACACGCGTGAGGCGATTGGCCATGAAAAAGCAGGGATTTATCGCCCCAACAAGATTGCCATTTGCGCCGATCCAGAGCCGCCCATCACGCTAATTGCAGAGGCCCAGCGTATCGGCGCTCATTTACAATTGATTGGTCAGGATTTTGGCTTTGAGAAGCAGGCAGAAGGGCAGCAATGGACATGGTGGAATAAAGCTGGCGTGCGCCGCCATGCGCTGCCGTTTCCTGCACTACGTGGGCAATACCAACTTGGTAATGCTGCGGTTGTCTTGGCACTACTCGATGCGGTAAAAGAAGTCTTGCCGGTTGGAATTGGCGATATAAAACGTGGTTTGCTAGAGGTTGAATTAGCGGCACGTTTTCAAGTTTTACCCGGCCGGCCGGCCGTTGTGCTCGATGTAGGGCATAATCCGCATGCCGCCAAAGTCTTACGCGCTAATTTAGACAGTATGGGGTTTTATTCAAGCACCCACGCCGTCATGGGCATGATGGTAGATAAAGATATTGCGGGTGTAGTGGCTTTATTGGCAGATCGTATTGATGTTTGGCATTTAGCTGCACCACAGCTGCCAAGAGCAGCCACACCTGAGCAACTTGCCGAAATTATCGCGAAGCTTGCACCGCTGGCTAAAATAAATATTTATGAGAATGTGCCTCTTGCTTTTGCTTCGGCCTGTAAGCTTGCTGGGGAAAGTGATAGAATTCTCGCCTTTGGATCCTTTTACACTGTGGCCGAAGTGATGGCGACGCGTGAGCGCTGAATATGGTTAATCGAAATGTCAGCGAAGATTTGCTGCAACTTAAAAAACGAGCACGTCGCCGCCTAGTTGGCGCGATTGCGCTGGTGTTGTTTGCCTTGCTGGTCTTATGGACAGCATTGGACAGTACGCCGCCCTCTAATATTGCGGGCGGCAATAATATAGAAATTATTTCTAGCGCTCCGGCTTTGCTGCCGCCGGCCACCGTTACGGCTTCGCCTGAAGTGGCGTCGATGGCCACTGCCGCAAGCGAAATTGCCGTGCAAGCTCCTGAACCTGAGCCGCAAGTGCTGACAACAGCAAGCCCTGTGCCGCAATATCGCCCTGCGAGTGCCGCGCAAACCGTATTGCCAGGCAAGCTGGTTAATCATCAAAAGAAAGTGGTGATTACTCCTGCGCCTACGCCTAAACCAACGCCTGCGGTTGATCCTTTGCGTATTTTAGAAGGCCTCGATGCTTCAATTAAGCCCGTGGCCGTTGCAGAAAAAAGCACCTCCGAGAAGCGCTACTACATTCAAGTAGGTGCTTATGCCGATGGAGAAAAAGCTGCGCAAGTCGTTAGTAAGCTTAAGGGAGAGGGCGTCCCTGCGTATTCTGAAAAAGTAACCACAGACAAAGGTGCATTAACACGGGTTCGAGTCGGGCCTGTGAAAGACGAAGCGAAAGCACAAAGCTACCTTAAAAAAATGGGAGTGCTTGGATTGAGCGGGCACCTATCTAGCAAATAGGTTGGATATGACAGGCTTTGATTATTCTGTCTTAGTCATGAAGGGCTATGCTGGCTTAGCCATGATGGGCTTAATATGACAGGCTTTGATTACACGGTTTTAGGCATTATGGGCTTATCCATGCTGCTGTCAGTGATGCGAGGCTTAGTGCAAGAAGCTTTGGCGCTGGCCGCATGGGTCATGGCTTTTTGGCTGGCTAGCCATTATGCAAGTATGGCTGCGGTGTGGATGCCCCAAAGCCTGCCGAATGATGAACTACGCTATCTTGCAGCTTTTGTAGCTATCTTTTTCGTGACTTGGGTAGTGTCTGCCATGTTGCGAGTGACGCTGAATCAATTTTTGCAAGTGACGGGCTTAAAGCCGGTAGATCGCTTATTTGGCGCTGGGTTTGGCTTGCTTCGAGGTTTTTTGCTGAGCTTAACCTTGGTGCTTGCTGCTGGGTTTACCTCTTTGCCTAAGCAAATGATCTGGCGAAATGCCATGTTTAGCCCTTTATTTGAAGAGGCGGCGGGGATGGCCAAAGTGTGGTTGCCAGAAGCGCTTGCCGCACGTATTCATTACGATTAACTGTATTAATCAGTAAAAATTGAGCTGCCGGATTGTTGGGTGGCGTGTATTTCTTGCAATTAAAGAACCGAAAGGGGCACTCCTGATGTGTGGCATTGTAGGTATCGTCGCCAAGACACCCGTTAATCAGCTGTTGTACGATGGCTTGTTGGTTTTACAGCATCGTGGGCAAGATGCTGCAGGTATTGTGACTGCAGAGGGGCTGACGCTCCATATGCACAAAGGGCAAGGCTTAGTGAGTGATGTATTTCGCACTCGCAATATGCGCTCATTGATGGGCAATGCAGGGATTGGCCATGTGCGTTATCCAACCGCAGGCTCGGCCTCTAGCCTTGCAGAATCTCAGCCTTTTTATGTGAATAGCCCATTTGGTATTGTGCTAGCGCATAACGGCAACCTGACTAACGATAAGCAGCTGAAAGAAGATATGTACCGCACTGATCTGCGCCATATCAACACTAATTCAGATTCTGAAGCGCTGCTGAATGTGTTTGCACATGAGTTATCCCGCCGCGTAAAAGGCCCGCAGCTCGATGCAGATACCGTGTTTGATGCGATTACTGCGGTGCACGGTCGTGTGAAAGGGGCTTACGCGGTTGTTGCAATGATTGCTGGCTTTGGCTTGGTGGCGTTTCGTGATCCTTACGGTATTCGCCCGCTTTGCTTAGGTACCCATGAAACACCTGAAGGTCTTGAATATATTGTGGCTTCGGAATCAGTGGCTCACGATGTATTAGGCTTTAAATTTGAGCGTGATATTGCGCCAGGTGAAGCCGTTTATGTGACCTTTGAAGGCGAGTTCCACAGCAAGCAGTGTCATGCTAATCCTGTGCTGGTGCCTTGTATTTTTGAACATGTTTATTTCGCCCGCCCTGATACCGTAATCGATGGTATTTCAGTGCACGAAGCGCGATTAAATATGGGTGAAAATCTAGCCGATAAAGTGGCCGCAGTGATTCCAAAGCTCGATATTGACGTGGTTATTCCTATTCCAGATACCAGCCGTGATTCAGCCTTGCAATTGGCTAATAAATTAGGTTTGCCATATCGCGAAGGCTTTATGAAAAACCGCTATATTGGCCGTACCTTCATTATGCCTGGCCAAGCCAGCCGTAAAAAATCGGTTCGCCAAAAGCTCAATCCAATTGCCGTTGAATTCCGTGGCAAAAATGTATTGTTGGTAGACGATTCAATTGTACGTGGCACAACCAGCCGCCAAATCGTGCAAATGGTCAGGGATTGTGGTGCAACTAAAGTGTATTTGGCTTCCGCTGCGCCGCCCGTAATGTTCCCCCACGTTTATGGTATTGATATGCCGACGCGTGCCGAGCTCATTGCAACCGGCCGTACCGATCAGCAAATTGCCGATGAAATTGGCGTAGATGCCATTATTTATCAAGATCTTAATAGCTTGATTGATGCGTGTACTAAAGCCAGCGCTGGTCAGATTACTTCTTTTGAAACATCCTGTTTTGATGGTCAATATATTACCGGCGATATTACTCCTGAATATTTGGATGAATTAGAAGCGAAGCGTTTATCGCCTTTATCGGCTAAAGCTGGGGACGTCGCTGAAAGCCGCTTATTGGATATGAATATTGGTGTGGGCGAGCAGAATTTGCTTTAAGCTGAATGGCTAATGATAAAAAGGGGCGAAAGCCCCTTTTTATATGCCCGCTATTTAGAAAAAATAAGATAATCTGCAAAAAATAGCGTGCTTCACATAAAATAACGATTCAGCGCAGAGTAATGTATTTAAGTCGTTTTACACAAGTTATCCGGTGTTTTTAATGTCAAGTCATGTGAACTTGTAGGGTGTGCAAGTCGTTTTTCTTGCGCACCGCCCTTGGTGCGTAACAACTTCGTTGTTTTACACCCTAAGGGGGAAAACCCACTTTTAAAAATGCAGGACGTTATACAAAAGCCCTTATCCCCATTGACCGCAAATAAGTAGAGTTAAGCCATGAATGAAGAAGAATTCGCAGCCTTACACCCTGATACTTTAGCCGTTCGTGCGGGCACCAGCCGTAGCCAGTTTGGCGAACACTCTGATGCCATGCACCTTACCTCTAGCTTTGTAGTGGGCAGCGCCGAAGAAGCCTCGCTTAAATTTACTGGCCAAATTCCTGGGTTTATCTATTCTCGCTTTACCAATCCCACCGTCAGCGCCTTTGAAGAAAGACTCGCCGCCTTAGAAGGCGCAGAGCGCGCCGTGGCTACGGCATCAGGTATGAGCGCCATCTTGTCGCTGTTTATGGCGCATTTAAAATCGGGGGACCATGTGGTGGCCTCGGCCAGCCTGTTTGGCTCCACCATTCAGCTGCTCAATGTGTATCTCAGTAAGTTTGGTGTGAGTGTCACCTATGTTTCAGCGACAGATACCACCGAATGGGAAGCTGCCTGCCAGCCGAACACCAAGCTGCTGTTCTTAGAAACACCATCCAACCCGCTGACTGAAATTAGCGACATTCGCACGATTGCCGACATCGCCCATGCGCACGATGCCCTGCTGGTAGTGGATAACTGCTTTTGCACGCCCATCTTGCAAAAGCCATTAGCACTGGGTGCAGATTTGGTGGTGCATTCGGCCACCAAATTTATTGATGGCCAAGGCCGCGTCTTGGGTGGGGCAGTGGTTGGCTCGTCTGCCTTGATTGAGCCGGTGTATTTATTCCTACGCACCGCTGGCCCTAGTTTGTCAGCCTTCAATGCTTGGGTCTTACTCAAGGGTCTTGAAACCCTGCCGATCCGCATGCGTGCTCATTCAGAAACCGCCTTAAAGCTAGCCACCTACCTAGAAGCGCATCCTGCTATTGCGCAAGTCTACTACCCCGGCCTGCCTTCGCACCCGCAGCACGCACTGGCGATGATCCAACAAAACGCCGGTGGTGGCATGGTGTCTTTTGTAGTGAAAGGTGGCCGCGAGCAAGCATGGAAAATCGTCGATGCCGTGCAACTCATCAGCCGCACCGCTAATCTGGGCGACACCCGCAGCACCATCACCCACCCCGCCAGCACCACCCACGCCCGCATCACCCCCGCCGCGCGAGAAGCCGCAGGGATTACTGAAGGGCTGATCCGTATTTCGGTAGGGCTGGAATATATTGATGATTTGATTGCGGACTTGGAGCAGGGGTTGGCTTAGGTTTTTTATTTGGATGGTCTGCGTAGGGCGTGCTCGAAGCTCCACGTGCGACAGTTTTTAGTCGCTCAGCGAAGCGTAGTACGCCAGTCAGCAAGTGGTAGGTATGACTACGGCAAATTTTGATCAATGATTGGTTTTGACAAGGGCAGGGCAAGGAAGGTTGATCCATCTTTCTGACATGGCGAGCAGTACCTATGTTGATGTTGTGTTTCCTGTGCTGCACGGCTCTTGTGGCGAGGATGGCAGTATTCAGGGCTTGTTGAAACTTGCTGGCGTTCCGTGTGTTGGATCTGAAATCATTGGATCTGCCATTGGCATGGACAAGGATGTAAGCAAGCGATTATTGCGCGAGGCAGGTATTGCTGTTGCTCCTTTTTATGCGTTTAAGCGGGGCGACGTGATCGACTGCCGCAAAGTGCTGGAAGAACTCGGGCTGCCTGTGTTCGTTAAGCCTGCCAGCCTTGGATCGTCGGTTGGCGTAGCAAAAGCGGTAGACGCGTCCGAGTTGCAAGCGGCGATAGACGCCGCCTTTAACTTTGACGCCAAGGTGTTGGTGGAAAAGTTTATTGAAGGGCGAGAAATCGAGTGTGCAGTGTTAGGGAACGACAATCCAGTTGCATCCGTTGTTGGCGAAATAAGCAGCAGCCATGATTTCTATTCCTATGAGGCAAAGTATGTCGACAAGAAGGCGGTGAAATTAACGGTGCCCGCAAATATAGACCCTACGATTGTATCAACTTAAGATAAAACTCAATGTTTTTGTAGGAGTGGCTTTAGCCGCGAAAGCGCTGTGTATAAAAACATTCGCGGCTGAAGCCGCTCCTACGATACCAATCCATATGTAGATAGGGGAGCTAGCAGCCCCCCTTTTTTTTGAATTTTTAATCCAAAAACTGCGCCGCTCTTCCGCTCATTTGCGCGGTAATGGCTTCTTTGATGTCGGCGGAGAGCAGCATGCCGCCGTTCCATGTGGCAACGTATTCCAGACCATCGCTTACGCTATGATCGCGGCTGTAGTTCAGTACCTGCTTGCTGCCGCGTACGGCGAGGGGTGATTGGGCGGCAATCACGCTGGCGGTGCGCATGGCCGCAGCAAGGCATTCCTCTGGGCTAACAAACACTTGGTTAACCAAACGTACGTTAAGCGCGTCATTGGCGGGCATGTCCATTGCGGTGAAGGTCATTTCACGCGCCGTGCCTTCTCCTACCACGCGGCCTAAGCGCTGCAGGCTACCTACGTCGGCCACCAAGCCCATTGCCACTTCGCGCACGCTAAAGCTGGCGTCTGTGCTGGCGTATCTAAAATCTGCCGCCAGTACCAAATCTAAGCCGCCACCCACACATGCGCCATGAATCGCGGCGATCACGGGTTTGCGGCAGTGTTCTAGGCTGCTGACGCAGGATTGCAGGTTTAAAATTAAGGCACGGATGGTTTCGCGATTGCGTGCTTCGCATTCGCTCGTCAGGCTGGTCTGAATTTCGGCCAGCATCATCAAATCAATCCCTGCACAGAAATTGCGCCCAGCACCATTGAGTACCACGGCGCGCACTTCGGAGGTTTGATCGCACCAGTTCAGCGCTGCTTTAATCTCTTGCCACATCAATGCATTGAGCGAATTGGCTTTTTTAGGGCGATTAAGCGTGACAAGGGCGATGGCGTTGCTGACATTCACTTCAATCGTTTCGTATTGCATGGGGCATCCTTGGTGAGTAGAAGCTTGCAGTGGTATTAAATTGATGTGAAAGGCTTAATCGCGCTTTTTAGGCAACCACGCCCAGACCATTTCGCACTGGATAGGTGCTTCGCCAGATTCATCGCTGATCTCTACATTCACAGAAAAATTGCCTTTTTCTGTGCTGTGTAATAGCTCGATTTGATCATCGCTTAAGGTGGCCACGGCGCGCATATCGCCCTGCGAGCGTTTTTGGTAATCCACATGCATGGATTTAAGCAGTAGCAGTTTATCGTCCGGCACATTCATGCCCATTACAAAGCCGGTGCTGGTTTCGGCCAGCAGCGCCATCGCCGCAGCGTGCACGCCCTTGATATGGTTCTGTACTTTGCGGCGGTTTTTAATCGATACCACCAGCCGCGCTGCGCTGACCTCCTCAAACTGCACGCTGGCCGTCGATAAAAAGGGCACGATGCGGCCAAACAGGCGCGTCAGAATAAAGCTGCGTAAACCTTGCGGCAGATTCGCAGTCTTGGCGGCAATACGGCTCATTTTGTTCAGTGGGCGGGTCATCATTTCTTGCCTTATCTTGCTGGAATATAAGACAAAATAGCAAGATATGGCCCCTTGCGTGATCGGAGTATCCCGACTTTACAAACGACCGTTTTAATGCCGTGTTTTATTTTAACGATGCTGAAAGAATTGCGCTCCGTTTCAAACACTACTCTTACAAGGCGGTTAAATGTAAAGAGGCTTCTTGCGCGGGCAGTACGCGCCTGCCAAAAGCGAGCACCGCATCGCCTATCCGTTTGGCCTCTTGCGTTTGTTTTTGCCAATGGTGCCAAAACAAAGGGATATAAATGCGCTCGGATTGGGCCAGTTCAATGATTTTGCCTGAGGCAATCGCAGGTTTGGCTTGGGCATAAGGAATGGCGGCGTAGGCCAAGCCAAAGCACACGGCATCAAAGAGGGCGTGGCTTTCAGGAATCTGATGGCAGGGGAAGTGGTCATCCATAATGCCGTAGCGCTCACCTAACCAACGCCGGTGTAGGGAATCTCGATTGCCAAAAATAGCGGTAGGCGCATGCATTAATGCGGTTTGGGTGAAGCCTTGTGAAAAATGCCGCTCTGCAAAAGCAGGGGTCGCCACAAAGACATAGGGCATGCTGCCAAGGCTTTGTACTGCGCAGCCCGTTACCGCGTTGGGCTGGGTGCTGATGCAGCCCGCCACATCGCCCGCCCGCAGCAAATCCAGCGTATAGCCTTCATCATCAATCACGCATTCTAGTAGTAAGCGCTCGCTCTCTAAGAGCGGGGCAAGGGCTTCCAATAAGCCAATGGCCAAGCTGTCGGCATTTACCCCTAGGCGCACGCTTTGCCAATCTTGCTCTTTAAAGTCGATTTGCTCGGCCAAGGCGGCTTCTAGCTGGCGCACTTGGCGAAAATGCACAATCAGCTTTTCGCCCGCACGCGTGGCATGCACGGGGCTTTCACGCACGACTAAGACTTTGCCGAGTTTTTCTTCTAGCGATTTAATGCGCTGCGATACGGCCGACTGCGTTAAAAACAGACGTTTAGCGGCCCGCTCAAAACTGCTTTCACGCACCACCATGTCCAGCGCTTCTAGTAATTTGTAGTCAAGCATCAGTTTGGCTTATGCAGCATAAGAATTGCTTGTTTTACCATAAATCAAGCATGTGTTTGAATGCTAAATAACAAGGGAATACAAAACAGTTGTTAATTAAAGAATAAACCGCTGCCTAATGATTTATTCGGATGATGAGAAAATGAACACGCTATTAAATGATGGAAGCAAACTGACCATACGCCAAGCCGATTTAAATGACTTGCACGAAATCTGGCGTTTATGGGGCGCATGGGCCTTGTTTGATGAATATCGCCAGCATTTTAATCAAAAAACGGATTTAGAAGCAGGGCATCAATACTTGGTTGAGCGTTTAAAAGCCGGTGACTCGGTATTGTTTACTGCTTGTGAAGGCACGAAAACGGTTGGCTTTGCGCAGCTTTATTGGAATTTATCTTCATTGCGTATGCAAAAAACATTGCTACTCAATGATTTATTTGTAACCAAAGAAGCCCGAGGCCGAGGCGTTGGCCGTGCATTAATTAAAGCCGCCGAAGATTTCGCTGCCACGCATAATGTGGCCTATATGGAAATGGAATCCGCAGCGAGCGAAGCTAATGCGCTTACGCTCTATCAAGATGCCGGCTGGAAGCCTAATCGTAATTATGTGGTTTATGAGCGGAAATTGCTGGCCGCTTAAATAACACTTTTTTCTTGAAATAAATGACGTTAAAAAAGCCACGAATTGTTCGTGGCTTTTTTATATTCTTAATTAATCATTTAACACATTCAAGATAATCCAGTTCTCTCTCTGCCTTGGCGGCTTTACGATCCGCAAGCTCGTTGCGTATTTGACGCCTTACTTCAAACTGAGCACGATGAAGGCCCATCACCACAATTTCCATATTTCTTTGTGATTGTTCCAGCTGACGGCGCTGGCGGGGGGTTTTAAACGTAGTCGACAGAGTCATGGGAATACCTTTTTTGAGGGTTACCGTTTGATCACTGAGGTTTCAGGTCATGAAACCGAGCACATTGCCACACTAGCTTCGCTGTTACAGATTACAGTTTAAAGATACTACGCCAAATAATTTATATATGTAATATTACATCCAAGGTTTTTTGAGTTGGCAAGGCCAGTAAGTGATTGATCCCACTGGCTTTGCCTGCTTAGTTTAGCTCAAATTTATTGCGTTGCAACAATAACAGCAGGGCATTTGTTTACTTTGTTTCTGCCAGCAGCTCTTTGCGCATTTCTTCCGGAATATTAGACAAAACCAAGGTGTCGTTTTCCGGGTTGTAATGTACTGCGCCGCTGCGTAAGCTGCTGCGATCGAATTCCAGCTTCCAGTGTGGGGCCTTGGTTTTAAAGGTGCGTAGCGGCTTGATGGCGCGGCGATCGGGCACAAAGCCGTTGGTGAGCTCTAGGTCTTGATGGCCCAGCACATTCTGCAGCTGCATAGGCGCATCGGGCCATACTTGCTCGGCAACTTGCTCTAGCGTCACTGGGCAGCTGGCATTGCCTAGCTCGTCTAGGTATTCGTGGGCGCGCTCGAACAGTTGATCGCGCTCTGCAGGCTGTAAGTGTTGTTCTTCGGCAAACTGGCTAAGGCCATGTACTAGCTTTTGAGTTTCTTTCAGTGCAACCACAATATCGTTGCAGCCTAAAAAGGATTTAAAGTAAGCAGCCACATCGCCACGGCCACGCAAAAAGCTGATATAGCGCTCTGCACCATTTTGCCAAGCATGCAGATCAATTTTTCCGGCGACTTTTAAGTTGGCGGTATCTAGATAAACACTGTCAGTTACATTCAGATTTTCATCGAGCATGGTGCCCATAATTTCAGACAAAATCGTGAACAAGATGAAATCTGCGCCATCGCTTTTAATTCGGGCAATCAGCACATGGCCGCCGCTGGCGAGGGGCTCTTGCTCTAGGCGCAGCAGTAGTTGTTGCATCATTTGCTGCGAGCTAGTTAAAAAATCCGCGCCTTCCATCAACTGACGAATCAAGCCTTGCATCGGGAAAGCTTCTTGGTCTTCTTCAAAGCTGCCAAAGCCTTTGCCTAATTTTTGGGTATAAAGCTTACAAAGCTGATCGATCAGCCTTTGTGCTGCAGGGGTGTGGCTAATTTCTTTATCGCTTAAACGTAAGCTCACTGGGCCGTGCGCTTCTTTATTGATTTGATGGCTGATCAGATTACTGATGGTATTGGTGGTCATGGTGTTTCTCTGTGAGGGCTTTGGGGCGCAGTTTACTATCCATCGGCGTGGTCTTGGCGAAGATACGCTGTGATTTTTTGTGCGAAGGCGGCTAGTTGCGGCCAGTTGGTGTATTCAATGCAGCTTAGCCCATCGCTGGGGCCGCCCGTCATACGCATAATCAGGCGAATAAGCTGCTTATCTAGCCAGCCATAGCGCGGGTAGTTTAGTGTGCCTGCGATAGAAAGTGCGGCAAAAGGGGAGAGCTGGTGTTGATGAATCAGCTTTTTAAGATAGCCATTGGGCGAGCCATCGCCTTTGCGGGCGCTGAGGCTGACTGATGCAATAGCAAGTGGCGTCTGTGCCAGTTGCGCGGCATGCTGCTTAAAAAACTGTAGCGCTTCAGGCAGGTGCCGCCCATAGCGCACCGAAGCGACCACGATAATGGCGGCACTGGATGCGATCTGTGCGGGTGGCGTTTTTAGATCGCAAAGCTGCACAGAAGTATTGAGGTGGATGGCCAGTGTGCGCGCGATGCGCTCAGCCTGACCATCACGGCTGGCATAAAAGATGAGGATGGGTTTCATCCTTTACAGCGTAACACCGTGATAGGTGGCACACGTTGAGCGCTGTCAGAATTAGTCCGTAATTAATAACTGAGCAGGGCGGCTGCGGTAAGCACAATAGCCGGGGCGCGGGCCGATCTGTGGATGGTTGCGACAGGTATTGGGGCGATTCTTATAGATAGTGCAGAGGCGTGTTTTTAAATCTAAATAACGACAATCACCATTGGCTTTACGTTTTAGGGTGTAAATGCTGTTTTTAAAGTTAAAGTGATCAATGATGCCCGCTTTAGTTAAACGCTTAGCGATTTGCTTAGGCGGCTCGCCTTCTGCTTCAAACGCATCCACTAGATTCATACGCACTAAATCGCTGAGTTTTACTTCAACTGGCAAGGTGCAACAGGAGGATTGGCAGTTTTTGCAGAGTTCATCGCGAAATTTAATCCAAGTAGCTGGATTGTCGGCATGGGCGTGATAAATCAAAGGGATTGTCATAAAGAGGAGGCTAAGCTGGCTATCGGGAAGGGGGCGTATTTTGCCTGTTTTTTGAGCACTTAGGCAGATAAATCGATATTTGGTACAGTGAGTCTTCACTTGTGCCTTGCGCAGTTAGGCAAAACACCGCATTCTTCGCCCTTGGTTTTTTTAGCCTGAGGCAGGCAATCGGCTTGTTTTAGCGACACTGGCTTATGTGCTACAGATTGAATGAGGGATCCGTATGTTAAGTAAATTTCAGCTGTATAAATTAGACGGGTTTAAATCCGACGAACAAAATAGAAAAGAGCGTACTCCGGGACGCTTTGGACAGGAAGCGGTGAAAGTAATGGATAAGCGCGAACAACGTAAAGCAGATCAAGCAGCAGGTTTAGTGCCGTTTGCAGTAAAACTCAACGGTGATTTGATCAAAGAATTGCACGCAGCGGCAGAGCAGCGTGGTGTGAACATGGCTGATTTGGTTGCAGAACTATTGAAGAAAGGTTTACAGGCGTAATTTTTGGCCTGAAAGTCAACGAGGGGCAGCTAAGGCTGCCCTTTTTTTTTGCTCTGTCTGCATTAACAGTTGAAACATAATTGAGTGGATACTTACGTTTTTATAGGGTGTGCAAGTCGTTTTTCTTGCGCACCGCTTTTACCATGTAAGCAAAAAGACTTTTTTAGTGCCTTCGGCACGTTGATTTTGGAGCGGTAGTCACCGCGGGGCCTTCCTTTCTTGTACGGCCAAGAAACGAAGCCAAGCCGCAACCTCATAAGCACGAAATCCCCTCGCTGCGGACAATCGAGGCGGCTGCGGGACTCCCTCGTGGCGCTCGCTCAAACAGGATCAAAGAAACCCCGCCCGCTTGTTCCTCGCTTCGGCGTGCTTCAAGGGGAGGATTTAAGCTCCTTGCATAGCGCATATTTATTGCATTCCCTTTAAAATAAAAAAACTTCTCAACTGTTAACGCAGACATCGCTTTTTTTTGTCAGCGCTTTTAGGTGGCGTGTATTTTAAAAAGGCTAGCTTGAGCTTAAAGTGCTAAAGTCCGTAAACGCAAAATATTGGATTTGAGATTATGGCTAAGCCTAGGGTAGAGAGGGCACCAAAATTTGATTTGGTGAGTGTTGATTTCCCTATGCTGCAAAAGTATCTGCCTTTATATGATTTAACCGATAGTAAGGGCCGCTACCTGCATTGGGACAAGTTAAAATGGCGAGTTCCTCGGGATGAGGCGCAAAATATTTGGTTTGCGATTAAGTTTCAGCGCTTTATACAGATGAAAGAAGTTGCTTTATTTGATGAGCAAGGCGAATCGTTCAGCTACTGCATTCCTAACTCGATGGAAGCCAAGCTGCATCAGGTGATTAAAACGGCAGGCGGCAGTGTGGCCGTGGTGGCGGGTATGGCGGCCACCATGCAGATTCAGGCCAAGTTTTTGGTGTCTTCCCTGATTATGGAAGAAGCAATCAGTAGCGCCCAGCTAGAAGGGGCGGCGACTACGCGTGAAGTCGCCAAGAAAATGCTGGAGGACGAAAGAGCACCGCTCAATGAAGACGAGCGGATGATTCTAAATAATTTCTTTTTACTTAAAAAAGCCGAAAAAAGCGGCAAAGAAGAATTAACCGTCGATTTAATCTTAGATTTTCACCGAGTCGCCACAGAGGGCACAAGCGGCAATAGCGTGTTACCCGGCCAACTCAGGGTTGCCGATGATATTTATGTGGAAGACGGTAGCGGTGGCATTGCCCATCAGCCACCTAAACACGAATTAATCCCTGAGCGACTACAAGCACTCTGCGACTTTGCCAATGCTAATCATTCTGGCTTGGATGGCTGCGAGTTTATTGCGCCGGTCGTTAAAGCCATTATTCTGCATTTTATGCTGGGCTATGAGCACCCATTTAGAGATGGCAATGGCAGAACGGCAAGGGCTTTATTTTATTGGTATATGCTGAAGAATGAGTACGATCTTTTTAAATATATATCGATCAGTAAATTACTGAAAGATAGCCCTAAGGATTATGGCTTATCTTATCTTTATACCGAAACAGACCAAAATGACTTAACCTATTTTATTGATTACCAGTTGGACATGATTATTAAGGCATTTGATGAGCTGAAAAAATATCTTGAAGAGAAAACACAAGAGTTTAATCAGGTGGTGGCCTTGTTAGAAAAATCGAGATTTGGCCAGTCACTCAATTTTGTGCAAAAAGATATCATTAAAAAAGCGACTAAATCACCGGGTCGATATTTTTCTGTTAAAGAAATTGCCAGTGATTATGGGATTGCCGACAATTCAGCCAGAAGCTATTTAAATAAATTGGCCGAGTATCGCCTGCTATTGCCGAGTAAAGATGGCAGAAGCACCTTATATATTGCGCCTTCTGATTTATTGCAAAGATTGGTTTAAACGCTGCTGATTTGCAAGCTTTGCAATATTCATAGGGTGGGTGAAATCCGCGAAATACGCGGGCCTCACCCCAGTCCTATCAACTTAAGCTTATGCCATTGGGTAAATTGGAATTGATAGGGTGCACAACGACGAAGTCGTTGCGCACCGAAAAACGGTGCGCAAGAAAAACAACTTGCACACCCTATAAAACCCCATCTTTGCCTTTGATCTTAAATTTATAGGATTATGTTTCACCCACCCTGCACGATTTACTTTGTATGGTATTGAATTGGTTTGATGTGCTTAGGGTATAAAAAACGGGAAGCCTAGGCTTCCCGTTTTGTTTTTTAGCGGCTAATTGGTTTGTAGCGAATACGTTTTGGTTTTGCGCCTTCTTCACCCAAACGTTTTTTCTTATCGGCTTCGTATTCTTGATAGTTGCCGTCAAAGAACTGCCATTTTGAATCGCCTTCACACGCTAAGATGTGCGTAGCAATGCGATCCAAGAACCAGCGATCGTGCGAGATCACCAGCACGCAACCGGCGAATTCCAACAGCGCATCTTCCAGCGCGCGCAGGGTTTCGATATCCAGATCGTTAGATGGCTCATCCAGTAGCAAGACATTGCCGCCAGAAATCAGCGTTTTAGCCAGATGCAAACGGCCACGCTCACCACCGGATAATTGGCTGACTATTTTTGCTTGATCCGCGCCCTTAAAGTTAAAGCGACCGATGTAAGCGCGGCTGGATGTTTCGTAACGGCCAACCGTCAGAATGTCATGCCCGCCAGAAATCACCTCAAACACCGATTTATTGCCATCGCCCAGCGAATCACGATTTTGGTCAACATAAGCCATTTTAGTGGTCGTGCCGATCTTTACCGTGCCGCTATCTGGCTGTTCTAAACCAGCCAGCATTTTAAATAGCGTGGATTTACCCGCGCCGTTTGGCCCGATAATCCCAACAATTGCGCCAGGTGGTACACGGAAGCTTAAATCATCAATCAGCAAGCGATCGCCAAAGGCTTTGCTCACGTTTTCGAATTCAATCACTTCATTACCTAAGCGCTCTGCCACGGGAATAAAGATTTCCTGTGTTTCATTTTGCTTTTGATAATCTTGGCTATTCAGTTCTTCAAAACGGGCAATCCGTGATTTAGATTTAGCCTGACGCGCTTTAGGATTCTGACGAACCCATTCCAATTCTTTCTTAATGGTTTTTTGGCGCGCAGATTCTTGGTTTTCTTCGGTTTTTAAACGCGCTTGCTTTTGATCTAGCCAGCTAGAGTAATTGCCTTTCCAAGGAATACCGTGTCCACGATCCAGCTCTAAAATCCACTCAGCCGCGTTATCTAAGAAATAGCGATCGTGGGTAACGGCCACCACAGTGCCAGGGAAGCGGCACAGGAATTGCTCTAGCCAATCGACTGATTCAGCATCCAAGTGATTGGTTGGCTCGTCCAGCAGCAACATATCAGGTTTGGAAAGCAATAGCTTACACAGCGCCACGCGGCGCTTTTCACCACCAGACAGATTGCCAATGATGGCATCCCAAGGCGGCAGGCGCAGCGCATCGCCCGCGATTTCTAATTGCAGCTCGGCATTGTCGCCAGAGCTAGCCGAAATAATAGCTTCTAAACGCGCTTGCTCTTCGGCCAGCGCATCAAAATCAGCATCAGGCTCGGCATAGGCCACGTAAACGGCTTCTAGCTTGGCTTGCGCTTCAAACACTTCGCCAAGGCCAGATTCCACTTCTTCACGCACTGTTTTAAGTGGATCAAGCTGTGGTTCTTGCGGCAAATAACCGATATTCAGGCCAGGCATAGGCGTGGCTTCGCCAATAATATCTTTATCAATACCGGCCATAATTTTAAGCACGGTCGATTTACCCGAGCCATTTAAACCTAAAACACCAATTTTGGCGCCGGGGAAAAAACTCAGCGAGATATCTTTTAAAATTTGGCGCTTCGGCGGGACAATTTTCCCGACCCGATTCATGCTGAAAACATATTGAGCCATTTGTTTTCCTTAAGTTAAGGGAGTGAATAGTTTGCGGGCAGCGATGAGTTTTCTGCCAATGGGCATAAGCATAACATTCATGCCCAATAAACACTGCTTTGGCAGGCGTTTTGTAATGAAAAGAGTGGCGCAGAATGGGTATGTACGCGCTACTGAATGAGCGGTTCGAAGGCGTAGCGCCCACTCATTCTTCCTTGATGGCGTTCAGCGACTGCCGAAGGCCGTCCGCTGGAACTAAGGGGGAAGCTGTTGATAGGAAGCGCATCCAGATGGGAGCTAGGTTCTGGTGATAAGACGACTCAATAGCTTGCGAGAAGGCGGTCTTGGCTTCAATGGCTCTGAGCATCTTTTCGAATGCAATAGGGTCACTATCGCGCATGAAGCCAACGAACAGGGACGCTTGCCTGTAGTACATGTGCGGACCGAGCCCGTAGGAGGAGGCACTCTTCGGAAAAAGTAGCCATTGCGAGCCCTCGGGCTCAAATTGTTTCCCCTGACTGAGTGCGACGGCGGCATCTTCTGATGTTACGGTTTCAGCGCCACCGCCATCAGATACCAAGGTAGCAAGGCCCTCATGAAACCAGCTGGGTACATGTGCCCAAGCGATGGAGCCCATTTGAAGCTGTAGGTTCAGATGCGAAAGCTCGTGAGTGAGGATACCTCTGGTGCGCTCGGGAGTAGATAGCAGCTTGGGCGATAGATTCAGCCTGCCAAGCGAAACCGCGCCATCGGCATAAGCGAGGGCGCCGCTGTGCGACGCGAAGCTTTCGCGGCTGGCATAGGTGTAGATAATGATCGGTGATGCAAACGTAGAAAACTGCGCCTTCTCAACAACGTCGATAGCTTGTGGAAGAAGGGGGACGATGCGCTTTGCAAGCGTTTCGGAGCCAGGCTCGCACATGATTCTAGGATCAGAAGTGCATGGAGCAAATGCACTCTTGGATTGCGCCAATGCAGTTGCAACACGAGCGAGAGTGCAGCCACTCAATACAAACGAGGTAATAACAAGAGCTGCGATATACCTTGGCATGTGCATGAGTAACCACGTGCATTTTAAACAAAAAGCCGCAGGTTCTGGCCAGTTTGCTTGATTAAGATTAGTTTTAGGGCGCATCTATACCTTAACTGTTGCACCTAATCTTCGATATCCTTGCCACATTTTTCACCGATACGATGACGAGAAAACTCGTCCATTGAAGCGATAAACGCACCAAGAAACCAACTCTTTATGGCTCCTTGTAAAAACTCTTTAAACTTACTGTTTTTCTCACCTTTGAATGCACTCGTTTTTCTAACCAAAACAACAATATGGTTCGTATCGATACCACAAGTAGAGCAATTACATATTTCAGCGGTATGTTGCATCATGTTTTTCTTTGAATGCCATGTTAGGCGTATTGCCGCTGCACAAAAAATAAATAAGCACGCCGAGAAAACAGTAATTAATCGTGGTCTGTCCCCAATGCTGCAATGCTGTTACATCATTTAAGCTAAGGGTATTGGCAATCTTGAAGCCTTTCTCTGAATCTAAGCTAATAGAATATGATTCACGATCATTTAGGCTGAACGAATAGATATTTTGGTTTTCCTCTTTGGCAAGTGGGTTAATTGCATTAAACCGTTGCTCTATTTGAGGTACAAAATGTTGATTTTTGGTTGCATCCTGCAAATTCACACCAAACTCTCCATTGGCTTATAACGTTTGACATGAGAGGCTCGACCCGGCTTGCCGGGGCGAGTCCTCTCGATGGAAGGGTTAGGCGTCGGATTTGGCACGCCCGATGCGACCTAGATGGGTGAACCCAAAGCCAATCGAGTACTTGAGCCCATAACCAAGTGCTCGATCCATGCCGATGTGAGCGCACCAAATGAGGCCGGCAGCTGCGAACTCGGGCAGGCTGAACAAGGCGCCGATGACCAGAACCGAAACTGCCCCGACATACGAGTGCGTGGCGTTGTAGGTAACGGCTCCAGCCCGAGCGCCTGCGAGATAACCGAAGAACGCAAGATCTGGTGCGAGAAAGAACCAGGCGAATACGGACCAGCCGAGCCCGAACTTTGCATATGCGATGACAGCTGCGACGAGGACGAAAGCCCCCTCGGCACGCAGCAAGAGTTTCACGCCGCCTGTAGCTGAACCGTGCATAGATTTCCTTCGACGCCTAACGTCAAAATTAAGCAGCTGGCCTACGCTGCAATTGGATAAAAAGCCGCACGTTCCGGCCAGTCTGCTTGAATGCCATGTTAGGCGAATTGCCGCTGCACAAGAAATAAAGCTCACGTTTTTCGTAATGAAACAGCAATACGAAAAAAGAAAGCCACTAAAAATATAACCGACGAATTGTAGCGTGTTAATACGGAACTAAAGAAGAAAGCTGTAAAACAGAATAAAAATATCAATATGATTGCAACACAAACTGCCACAACAACGCGCCAACTAAAAAACAAAACAATTGGCAGGGGTGCCTAACGTGGAGCTAAGGGGCTGCGCGCTTTTGCGCAGTCCCGCTTGAGCGCAGGGTTAGCAGTTTTAGATAGCATACTGCTCCATGTGCTCAAGAATGTGTTTGGGGATATTTGGCCAACTAAACACACAATTTTCATCCCATGATCTTGTGCCTGCCATACGCCCATCACTAAGCAGTTTATCTCGTAGGGCATCGTGCGGATAGATATACCATTTGCCATTTTGATTGAACGCAATGTAGATGTCTTTTTCGCTGTATTTTTTGTCTATGGTGAGGCGACCTTTGAGTTGCACCTTAATGAAATTATTGCCATCTATGTGACAGGCGATGAAATCTGCGCCTTGCCAATCGTCGTTGAGCCACATGCAATTAAAACCGTAGTCTGCTAACTCGGCAGCCACCTTTTGGAAATTGAAATTTTCCTTTTGGCGTGAATTCAGTTGTTCATATTGGATGCGCTGGAACATGGAGGACCTTGACTGCTAACGTCAAAATTAAGCAGCTGGCCCACGCTGCATTTAAACAAAAAGCCGCACGTTCCGGCCAGTCTGCTTGAATGACATGTTAGGCGTATTACCGCTGCACAATAAATAAAACCCCGCTTTTCGTAGCAAACAACAAGACTAAATAAGTAAGCCACGAAAACGGAGCAAACGAATTAAAAGCGTATTAATAAACAGCGTAAACAGAAAACTGCAAAGCAGAATAAAAATATCAATACGATTGCAACACAAACCGCCACCACAGCGTGCCAACTAAAAAATACAATAATTGGTAGCTGTGCCTAACGTAGAAGTGAGCGGCCTGCGCGGCTTTTCGCGCAGGTCCGCTCGACTGCCGGGTTAGCCGTTGCGGCGGGCCAAGACATTTAGGGGCAGCCTTACGAGTGCGGATAGCAACGGGCGATTCGCCAAGAATGCCGCGATGGGTGGCGAGCAACGATAGTACAAGGAGATAAACGCTCTACCGATGGCACATACCTCCAGCGTTTCGTCACGGAAACGACGGAGAGCAATGACTTCAGGTGCATAGAAATCGCCATAAACTGCGGTAGCGATGAAGCAGCCAAACTTCTTGTATGTCCCGCCACAGAATGGGCAAACTGACTTTTGCGGCTCTCCATGGTAGGTGATTATTCTCGGAACCATCTTCTTCCCGCAATGGGGACAAGTGGCCCGATCATCCGAGTGCCGATTTGAGTTCGAGTGGCTCGGGGACAGCGCTTTTGACGTAATTGCAACAGCCGTAGCACGCGGCCCCTTCTTGCCTTGACCGGGCTCAAATGTCACTGCGTCGCCGTTGCTCGGAAGCTCGGCGCCCTTAACCTCTCGGACGTTGAAGTAATAGTCTTGGCCATCATCTCCGACGATGTATCCGTAGCCTTTCTCGCCGGAAAACCATTTGATCTTTCCTTGCATATGCGCTCCTTGTAGATGCAACGGCTAACAATATGTAGACACCCTAAAACGGCAGAAAAACCGCCATCTATGGTGTATAAAAACGCTTAGCCCCTTGAGATGCCTTGCTGGGCGCAGCCTGATGTATTTTATGCTGTTATACTACACCCGATTGAGCGGAGATTTCCACCATGTCCGTGCTGTTGAATCAGGTTCGCGATCGATTGCGTACATTGCATTACAGTTTGCGTACCGAGCAGGCTTATCTGGATTGGATTAAGCGCTATATCCGTCATCATCAGTTGCGTCATCCACAAGAAATGGGGCAAAGCGAGATCGAGGCTTTCTTAACGCACTTGGCGGTCAATAGGCAGGTGTCTGCATCGACTCAGAATCAGGCCAAGTCAGCCCTGCTGTTTCTTTATCGTGAAGTGCTGCAAATTGACTTGCCCTGGCTAAAAGACGTGGTGAGCGCTAAGGCTAGCCAGCGCCTGCCGGTGGTATTAACGCCGAACGAGGTGCAGCAAATTTTGGCGCAACTGGATGGGGTGTGGTCGCTGGTGGGTCAGCTATTATATGGCACGGGTTTGCGGCTATTAGAGGGCTTACGTTTACGTGTTAAGGATGTTGATTTTGCCCAGCATGAAATTGTGGTGCGCTCGGGCAAGGGCGATAAAGACCGCGTGACCATGCTACCCGCGAACATTGCCACCGCATTACAAGCACAAATTGCTGATGCAAAAGCACGGCATGACGCCGATTTAGCGCAAGGCTGGGGCGAGGTTTATCTGCCGTTCGCCCTCGCGCAAAAATACCCGAATGCCAATCGGGAGTGGGCTTGGCAATATATTTTCCCTTCGGCACAGCGCAGTGCTGATCCGCGCTCGGGGCTGATACGGCGGCATCATCTGGATGAAAAGGGTATGCAACGCGCCATGAAACAGGCGCTGCATGCTACGCGCATCCCCAAGCTGGCTACACCGCATACATTACGTCATTCTTTTGCTACCCATTTATTAGAGGCGGGTTACGACATTCGCACCGTGCAGGAGCTGTTGGGGCACAGCGATGTGCGCACCACCATGATTTACACGCATGTTTTAAATCGTGGCGGTTTAGGTGTGCAAAGCCCGCTGGATCGGTACGGAGTTGCTTAAGAGAAAGGGGGGGTAATCAATCCTATCAACTTAATGATCTGCATTAGCTGGTAATGACAAGCATCGAATCATCGTAGGGCGGGTGCAAACAGTGTATTTATTGGCATCACACGCGGCTTGCACCCGCCCTACGAAAAGCACGGGGCTTAAGTTGATAGGATTAGCAACATGGTAGCCCGGTATTGGCAGGCAAAAAAAGACGGCTTAACGATAAGAGGGTGTGGCCTCAGTATCATTAACCCGCCTTGCTGCCATTAATAGAATGGCTTTATATCTTCAGCAGGTGTGGCTTTATATCATCAGCAAGTGTGGCTTTAATATAATCAGCAAGTGTGCTGACCACCATTAATGGCGATATTTGCGCCGGTCATAAAGCCAGATAAATCAGAAGCAAGGTAGCTGACTAAGCCCGCGATTTCTTCTGGTGTGCCAAGGCGGTTTACAGGAATGCCGGCAATAATCTTGTTGCGTACGTCTTCGGGTACGGCCATGACCATTTCGGTGGCGATATAGCCCGGTGAAATGGTATTAACAGTCACGCCTTTTTTTGCAACTTCTTGCGCCAAAGCCATACTAAAGCCGTGTACGCCTGCTTTTGCGGCCGAGTAGTTGGTTTGGCCAAACTGGCCTTTTTGCCCATTAATCGATGAGATATTAATGACACGGCCCCAGTTGCGCTCAACCATGGCGTCTAAGAATTGCTTAGATACATTAAATAGCGAGTTCAGATTGGTGCTAATCACGCTTTCCCAGTCAAGCTGCCCCATGCGCTTGAACGTCGCGTCGCGGGTAATACCCGCGTTATTTACCAAGACATCAACAGGGCCGATTTCTTCGTTGATTTTTTCAGCCATGCGCACGCAAGCGTCAAAATCAGTCACATCACACTCATATGCGCTAAAGAGATAGCCGGATGCTTTCATGTCTGCAAGCCATTGCAGCTCACGGCCCGCCTTGGAGTAAGTTGCTACAACATTAAAGCCGCTATCTGCGAGTGCTTTGCAAATAGCAGAACCGATACCACCCATGCCGCCGGTGACCAGTGCGATTTTCTTCATAGATTTTTCCTTTCTTTGCTTGTGTGTGTGATTGCGTAAAACCCGTTAAAAATCTTACATTGTTTGTATGTATAAGCAAAGCATGTTTTTGCGTAAGGTATGTGTGAATTTTATTACTAGTTATTAGTAGGTATAAAAGCAAGACTGTGCTGCATAAGCATTTGTATTTTATGAATATATCATTAAGCTGTTTTTGTACTGGTCTAGTGGTGTGAATGTTTAGCTAAATTTTAATGTCTTAATCGATTTGCAAGTTTTATTGTAATATTTTGAAATTTATTGGCGTAATATTGCGCTGCACAAAATAAAGAAGGGGCTTGTTGTGGCTGTTGGCGTGATCTTAATGAGTGGTTGTTCGAGTGGAATTGGCTATGTCACCGCGCATGGGCTTAAAGCAAAAGGGTGGCGTGTTTTTGCAACAGCTCGTGCGTTTGCTGATGTAGAGCAGCTTAAAAATGAAGGTTTTGAAGCTTTGCAGTTGGATGTGGCCGATTCGGAGTCGATTCAAGCCTGTGTCGCCGCGTTGCTCAACAAAACCGGTGGACGCATAGATGCACTATTTAATAATGCAGGTTTTGCTGTGCCCGGTGCGGTGGAGGATTTAAGCCGAGAAGCGATGCGCCATCAGTTTGAAACCAATGTATTTGGTGCTATCGAGCTGACCAATGCTGTTTTGCCCATTATGCGAAAGCAGGGGCATGGGCGAGTGATCTTTAATGGCTCGGTGCTAGGATTTGCAGCCATGCCTTATCGCGGTGCTTATAATGCAAGTAAGTTTGCGTTAGAGGGATTTGCAGATACGCTGCGCCAAGAAATGATGGGGAGCAATATTCATACGATTCTTTTGCAGCCCGGCCCTATTGCCAGCCGCTTTCGGGCCAATGCACAGCAGCAATTTATGCGTTGGATTTCTGCAGAACATAGCTTTCATCAGCCTTCTTATATTGCGATGCAAGCGCGGCTAGCTAAGATTGGCCCTGCTGCGCCATTTACTCTGCCCGCAGAGGCTGTACTGGCTGTTGTATTAAAAGCACTGACGGTTCGCCGCCCATCTGCTCGCTACCAAATAACCACCCCAACAAAAGTGTTCTGGCTGCTTAAAAAAATCTTACCAACCCGTGTACTGGATTATATTTTGTTAAAAGCATCGGGTGATGAGCCCGGATACAGCTATGGGCGAGAATAAATGGCTGGTTATTTCTACCCTTGATTTTTAATTTTCAGCACCAAAAGACTATTAATAGCTGCGAATAGCTTGTTTTTGCCGTGTTTAATGCTTAGTCAACCCTGTTTGGAGAGAAGAATGAATCTTTTTTTTGCTGGACGCACAAAGTCGCTCGCTTGTCGAGAATTGAGCCGCCTCTCCCTATCGGGTAAAATAGCGAATTCCAACCTGCTATTCCTGCCATGACCAAGTACATTTTCGTTACCGGTGGTGTTGTTTCCTCGCTGGGCAAGGGCATCGCTGCCGCGTCGCTGGCCGCTATTCTTGAATCACGTGGCCTTAAAGTCACGATGATGAAGCTGGATCCGTATATCAACGTCGATCCCGGCACCATGAGTCCATTTCAACATGGCGAAGTCTTCGTTACTGAAGACGGCGCTGAGACTGATTTGGATCTTGGTCATTACGAGCGTTTTATTAGCTCAAAAATGCGCAAATCTAATAACTTCACCACTGGGCAAGTTTATGAGTCCGTGATCACTAAGGAGCGCCGTGGCGACTACCTTGGTGGTACGGTGCAAGTGATCCCGCACATCACCGATGAAATCAAAATGAAACTGCGCGAAGGCGCGGGTGATGTGGATGTTGCCATTGTTGAAATCGGCGGCACGGTCGGCGATATCGAATCGTTGCCATTCTTAGAAGCAATTCGTCAAATGCGTTCTAATGAGGGTCGTAAAAACACCCTGTATGTGCATTTGTCTTACGTGCCTTATTTGGCTGCAGCGGGCGAAATCAAAACTAAGCCTACTCAGCACAGCGTAAAAGAATTGCGTCAAATTGGTATTCAGCCAGACATCTTGCTGTGCCGTATGGACAGAGAGCTGCCTGATGAAGAGCGTCGCAAGTTGGCGCTGTTCTGTAATGTTGAAGAAAACGCCGTGATTGCTTGCTACGACGCAGATAGTATTTATCAAGTGCCTAATATGCTGCACGCCCAAGGCATTGATGAGATCGCTTGCGAATTACTGCAAATTGACGCACCTAAAGCAGATTTATCTGCTTGGGAAAAAATCGTTCATGGCCTCAAAAACCCAGCTTGCTCGGTTAATATCGCCATGGTCGGTAAATATGTCGACCTCACAGAATCATACAAGTCCTTATCTGAAGCGCTGATTCACGCGGGTGTTCATACCAATAGCCGTGTGCATATTCATTATATGGATTCGGAAGAGCTGGAAAGAAATGGCTCGTCTTGTCTTGAAGGGATGGATGCGATTCTGGTGCCGGGCGGCTTTGGTAAGCGCGGTGTAGAAGGCAAGATTCTTGCCGTTAAATTTGCGCGTGAAAACAATGTGCCTTACCTCGGTATTTGCTTGGGTATGCAGATTGCGCTGATTGAATACGCACGTGATGTTGCTGGCATGAAGGGTGCAAATTCTACTGAATTCGATTTAGATACCGAGTTCCCAGTGGTTGCGCTGATTAATGAATGGGTCAATCACGACGGCAAAATTGAAACGCGCGATGCAAACTCCAATCTAGGCGGCACGATGCGCTTGGGCGCGCAGGAATGCCGCTTGGTGGATGATTCATTGGCGGCGCATATTTATGGCAAGCAAACCATTGCCGAGCGTCATCGTCATCGTTATGAAGTTAACAATTACTACTTGCCTCGTTTAGAAGCAGCTGGCTTGAAAATCAGCGGCCGATCAACTGGGGCAGAGCAATTGGTTGAAACCGTTGAATTAACGGCTCATCGCTGGTTCTTTGCTTGTCAATTCCACCCGGAATTCACATCCACGCCGCGTGATGGTCATCCACTGTTTACGTCCTACATTCAAGCAGCATTGTCTTACGCAAAAGAGCAGGGTCGCGAAGGCCTGAGCTGCTAATTAGGGATCAGGGATCAGGGGTCAGGGGTCAGTAAAGTCTGATGCTTGGTGGTTCTGAATTGAATGCTTGCCCATGAGAAAATCGTCATCCCCGCCTACGTGGGAATGACGATTTTCCAAAGATTTAGAATTGTTACCTGCTGCCGGACTCCTGATACCTAATACCAAGAGAGCGAAAAATGAAATTATGTGGTTTTGAAGTCGGTATCGATCAACCTTTCTTTTTGATCGCCGGCACTTGCGTGATTGAAAGCGAGCAAATGGCGCTGGATACCGCAGGCCAATTAAAAGAAATGACCGATGCATTGGGCATTCCTTTTATCTACAAATCAAGCTTTGATAAAGCTAATCGCAGCTCCGGCAAATCATTCCGTGGTTTAGGAATTGATGAAGGCCTGCGCATTTTATCTGAAGTTAAAAAACAAATTGGTGTACCGGTGATTACCGATGTGCATACCGAAGCCGAAGCGCCGATTGTGGCCAGCGTGGTCGATGTATTGCAAACCCCCGCTTTTTTAGCGCGCCAAACTGATTTTATTCACGCCGTTTGTGCCACGGGTAAGCCGGTTAATATCAAGAAAGGCCAATTTATGGCCCCCGGCGATATGGTGAATGTAATTAATAAGGCGCGCGATGCTAATGGCGGGCTGGATAATCTAATGGTCTGTGAGCGCGGTGCATCATTTGGCTACAACACCTTGATTAGCGATATGCGTGGCTTAGCCATCATGCGCGAAACGGGTTGCCCAATTGTGTTTGATGCAACGCACTCGGTGCAACAGCCGGGCGGTCAAGGCGATCGTTCAGGTGGTCAGCGTGAATTTGTGCCGGTGTTGGCGCGTGCGGCAGTGGCGGCAGGGATTTCCGGCTTGTTTATGGAAACCCACCCAGATCCATCTAAAGCGCTTTCTGATGGCCCAAATGCTTGGCCTTTAGCTCGCATGAAAGAACTACTCATTGTGTTGAAAGACCTTGATCGCGCAGTAAAAGGGCATCCTTTTATAGAGCATAGTTTGTAATATTGCTTGTTGATGACCAAGTGGTTTGCCTTTAGCTCTCATGAAAGAATTACTTATCGTATTGAAAGATCTTGATCGTGCAGTAAAAGGCCATCCTTTTATTGAACATAGTTTGTAATGTCACAAGCGATGGCGAATATATCCGTCATCGAAAAGAATGAAATATTTGCTGATCGTACTCAAAGACAGCAACGGTGTACTTAGTGCACACTTCTTTATTGAACACTCGTTGTAATATTAAACGTGTAATTTAGTGTCGGAGTTCTCCGGCAAGCTAGTCTTCAGACCAACCCTCTATATAGGTGTTTGAAATATGAGCGCAATTGTTGAAGTCATCGCCCGTGAAATTCTTGATTCACGCGGCAACCCAACTGTAGAAGCCGATGTATTGCTGGAATCCGGCGTAATGGGCCGTGCTGCAGTGCCGTCTGGCGCATCCACAGGTGAGCGCGAAGCGCTTGAGCTGCGTGATGGCGATAAAACCCGTTACTTGGGTAAGGGCGTACTGAAGGCTGTTGAAAATATCAACACCGAAATCTGTGAAGCCATTATTGGCCTTGATGCGGCTGACCAAGCGTTTATCGACAAAACCATGATCGACTTAGATGGTACTGACGACAAGCGCAATTTGGGCGCAAATGCCATCTTGGCGGTATCGATGGCTGTTGCTAAAGCGGCTGCTGAAGAAGCAGGTTTGCCACTGTATCGTTATATCGGTGGTTCAGGCCCAATGAGCCTGCCAGTACCAATGATGAACGTGGTAAACGGCGGCGAACACGCATCAAACAGCTTGGATTTCCAAGAATTGATGATTATCCCTGTTGGCGCACCGACTTTCCGCGAAGCACTGCGTTACGGCGCTGAAGTATTCCATAATCTGAAAAAAATCCTGCACGACAAGGGTATGCCTACCCAAGTTGGCGATGAAGGTGGTTTTGCGCCAGATGTGGCTAATGCGGAAGAAGCATTAGAAATGATTATGTCTGCGATCGAAAAAGCAGGCTACAAAGCCGGTACAGATTTCTGCATCGCCCTTGATTGCGCTGCTTCCGAATTCTTTGATAAAGAAACCGGCAAGTATGTTTACAAAAAGAGCGACAAGCGTGCACTGACTTCAGTAGAGCAAGTTGATTACTTGGAAAGCTTGGTTAACAAGTTCCCAATTGTTTCGATTGAAGATGGTATGGGCGAGCGTGATTGGGATGGTTGGAAAGTATTGACTGATCGTCTTGGTAAGCGTGTACAGATCGTTGGTGATGATTTGTTTGTTACCAATACTAAGATCTTGGCTGAAGGTATTCGCTTAGGCGTTTGTAACTCCATCTTGATCAAAGTAAACCAAATCGGTACTTTGTCCGAAACATTGGCCGCGGTTGACTTGGCTAAGCGTCATGGCTACACCTCTGTGATGAGCCATCGCTCAGGCGAAACCGAAGATGCAACGATTGCTGATTTGGCTGTGGCAACGAACTGCATGCAAATCAAGACTGGCTCGTTAAGCCGTTCTGATCGTATTGCTAAATACAATCAATTGATTCGTATTGAAGAAGAAATGGGTGAAGCAGCTGTTTACCCAGGTATTGAAGCTTTTTACCAAATCAACAAGTAATTGTTGGTGATCTGTTGGACTTAATTAGTCTTAAATTTGGCAGGTCATTAGAGTAATATACCGAACCGGAGCCATCAGGCTCCGGTTTTCTTCTATATAGAATAAACTTATGCGCCTTCTCGCTATTATTTTTTCCATCATGATTGCTGCTTTGCAATGGCCACTTTGGGTGGGCAAGGGCAGCTGGCTACGTGTTTGGCAGCTAGACCATCAATTGGTCGAAAAAAAACTTCAAAATGAAAAATTAAAAGAGCGCAATGATGCGCTTGATGCAGATGTACATGATTTAAAAACCGGCTCTGATGCCATTGAAGAGCGTGGGCGCAATGAATTGGGCATGATTCGCCAAGATGAAGTTTTCTTTCAAGTGCTCGATAAAGATCATCCTAGCATGACTGCGCCACCTGCCTCCGCTCCCGTCGGCAAGTAGTTCTCGGTAGCAGTACACCTCGCGTAAAATTTAATAAATTTGCTACTGTAATCATTGCCCCCGCTAAGATATAGTAAGGCCATTAGAAGGGGTGAATATGGCCGACTTACAGAGCACGATTGCGCAGCGAAAGACAGAAACGCTCTATTTTCAATTGGCGGGCGAAATTGCTCACGCCATTGCCTCTGGTGTTTTGCAAGCAGGGGAAAAGCTGCCCTCTATTCGCAAGCTTTCCTCGCAGCGGCAAGTCAGCCTCTCCACTGTGATGGAAGCCTATCGAGAGCTAGAGGATCGAGCCTTGATCGAGGTTCGCCCTCAGTCTGGCTTTTATGTTCGCAGCAAACCCAGCGCCTTATTTCCGCCAGAACTCACCCAACCCCCTCAATCCCCTAGCGAAGTAGTGATTGATCCAATGTGGCTGCCCGCTACATTGGCGCGGCTGCACGATATTAAAATTGATTTTGGTTTTGCCATCCTTGCCCCCCAGCTATTTCCTAATCAGCAATTGCAGCGCTTATTGGCACAAGTGACTCGACATGCACCAGAGTTAATTGCTGATTATGGTCGCCCAGCAGGGGATGTGGAATTACGTCGCCAAATTGCACGTCGCGCTTTAAATTGGGGAGGGCAATTTGAAGCGGATGAAATCCTGATTACGCAGGGTGCAATTGAAGCGCTTAATTTGTGCTTAAGAGCGGTCACTCAGCCGGGTGATGTGGTGGCGATTGAATCGCCTTCTTATTTTGGCTTATTGCAGATTTTAGAAAGCTTTCAACTCAAAGCATTAGAAATCCCCACCCATCCACAAACCGGCATATCCATCGAGGCCTTAGAATTAGCCACGCGCAATGGCGGCGTAAAAGCCTGTGTATTACTGCCTAATTTTTCTAATCCGGTTGGCAGTTTAATGCCGGATGAAAATAAAAAACGCTTGGTTGAGCTATTAGCAGAGCGGCATATTCCTTTAATTGAAGACGATTTATACGGTGAATTTTATTATAAGGGCGAGCGTCCTCGGCCAGCCAAAGCCTTTGATAAAGAAGGCAATGTAATGCTGATATCTTCTTTTACTAAAACAGTTGCGCCGGGTTTTAGAATTGGCTGGGTGGTGGCGGGTAAATACCACCAGAAGATTGAGCAGCTTAAATTTATTAATACATTTTCAAATGCCATGCCGCTGCAAAGAACCATTGCCAAGTTTTTAGAAAGTGGTGGCTACGATCACCATTTACGTCGTTTGCGCCGTGCATGTCATGATCAAGTGCTCAGTGCCGTGGCGGCAATTGAGCGCTCTTTTCCTGCCGATACGCGGCTCTATGTGCCGCAAGGCGGGTATGTGTTTTGGGTGGAGCTTAATGCGGCCGTGGATACTTTATTGTTGCTCCAGCAAGCACTCAAGGAGGGAATTAGCTTCACCCCCGGGCCCTTGTTTTCTCCTAGTCACAGCTATGGGCATTGCCTGCGCATTTGCTGTAACGAGCCTTGGAGTGATCAGCACGATTGGGCGATTGCACACTTAGGCGAGTTGATACGGCAGCAAATTCCGCTGCCTGCTGGTTAGGCTTAGCTCTGTGCGCGTCAACTTAAATCAATGTTATGACTGAATTTTTTCCTAGGGCGGGTGCAACCCGCGAGCAATGCTGAAAAATACGCGGGTCTCACTCACCCTACGATGATTCAATACTTACAAATGAGAGGCTACGAGCATGATAAGCCTAACTTGATACGCATAAGGCTGAGTCCGGCTTAGGCCTACCATGAAACGCTCACCATTTTGCCCTCAGCCTCTTCGCTGCCTTGCTCTCGCATAACCACTTGGCAGCTTTGGGGGGTATTGGGTTGGGTTTCTTCGCAGCCGTCAGAATAGCTCATGACGCAAGGCGGATTGGTGTGGGATTCATCCACCAAAATAACATTCATTTTTGCGCCACAAAAAGCATCAATCGCTTGTTGCAAGCCCAAAATATCGTTGATATCGGCAAGTGCAAGGGGATGAATGAGGCCGAGGCTAAGTAGTAGTAAAGGAATGTGTTTGCGCATGATCAATCTCCTACTCATAAAGAACAAAAGGATCTTTGATTCTTTATTGGTTTGCTTTCCCTTCGATAGGGTAAAGACGCTCTATCTTTGCAGAATAGAGCGCGGAGCTGACATGTAAGGGTTTAGTTTCACAAAATCCGCCGAACGGATACGTTTGGTAACAATTCATAACAATTGGCAAAGGTGGTGGAGTTGGCTTTTTTTGCGTCGTTGTTGTCGCGGTTTTTAGTGTGGCTAATGAGGGGGCGCGAATCGCTGCTCATTCAGCCCTTGCCGATGTTTGCGAAGTATAAATCGAGCGGGATCAATGGCTTGCTGTAAGTCTATTTCAATTGGAATTGGCTCGGCATTCAGCTGGCAAGCCAATGTTTCTGCCGCAATCAGCGCCCAAGATAGGCCGCGCGATCCTAGCCCTAGCAAAGCGTACGCGCCATTTAATCGAGGGATTTGGTGGAGTTGGTGAATCGCGCCATGAATATTTTTAATGTCCGGCAGCGCCCCAGCGAGCGGGAGGCGATCGAGGCTATTGGGGCGGTAGCATGCTCGGCTATATTGGCCCTTACCCATGGTCAACTCAGGCAAAAGGGCTTGTAGCTCGGCCAGATTGCGCTGTGTTGCCGCGTTCAAATCCATCTCTTTGACTTCTGCCGCGCCAATGCAGTGATAGCCCTGAAAGGCGGTCGTGATATAGCCCGAGCCGGTCAGGCTGTGTTTTGTCGAAGCCAGCTCAGGGATTAGCGTCGTGCTGCGTAATGTTTTACTGAGCGGTAAATCTAGCTCAGGCAATAAAGACAATGCTTCGGTGGCATTGGCGAGAATGACGACGGGCGCAGTGGCCAGCACCTCACCGGCGGGATCAAGCGCCTGCCAGCCATCGTCGGCTTGAATAAGCTGTGCGACGTGGCGATTGCAGTGCAGCTGAATACGCTCTGGCCAGAGTGCCAAATTGGCGTGGCAGACGCTCGCAGGATTGGCCCACGCGCCTTTGGGAAACCACCAGCCGCCGTGGCTGGGTCGCTGGCCGAGTTGTACGCTCGCCGCGTCTTGATCTAGCCAGCTTAAAAGGGTGGGAGGAAGTTGCGTGGCGATTTCTTGCATCAGCAGGGCTTGTGCATCGTCTTTGGCGATTTGCAAAATACCATTGATGCCAAAAAATACCTCTAGCCCCGCATTTTGTAATCTTGCCAAGTGCTCTTGGGTTTCTGTGCAGCCTGCACGACTCAAGCGGGCGGGGATATTGTCATCACGGCTGGCGCTGGGGTGGAATAGGCCCGCGTGATTGCCTGAAGATTTGCTGGCAATCTCGCTTTGCGCTTCGAGTAAATCAACCTTCCAGCCACGGGCGGCTAAGCGCTCAGCGATGCTGGTTCCGGCAAGGCCCGCGCCAATAATCATGGCGTGATGCGAATGCTTGGGAGCTTTATCAAAAGGTGGGCGCGAGCACAGGCCTGCTTGATAATCACCTAGATTCTCCATGGCGTAGCCCGCGCTTTTTAAATGCGCCTCGCCGGATGAATTGCTGGTGACTACGCGCGTATTGGCGCTCGATAAACGCCATAGCGCTTTGTAGTGAGCGGCGCTTAGCTCATCAGTATTGATGTCTGCCGCATCCAGTGTGGCATTCAAACTACGTAGCTGAGCCAGTGGCTCGCCCCACATCAGCGTGAGAATCAGCGCGCCGTTTTCTAAATGAATCCGCTGAAATCCGCGCTTTAATGTGGGCCACTTATTGGCTAATTCGGCATATAAACCCGCCAGCTCTGGCTGCGGGCAGGCCGCTAAGTCGGCCTCATTAATCATGGCGAAATAATAGAGGCGTTGGCTACGTTGCGGGTCTTGCTGCCACGCCTGCCATACCTGCAAAAAGCTTGCGCCGTTTGCAAAATTAAACTGCAGCATCACAAAATGATCTTTGCCTTGCCAACGGCTTGGCAAATGATGGCGGGCTAAAAAATCATGTGGGGTAGACATCAGACCCCGAGCGCCTCGATGCGCTGATGCTTATCCATAAATCGTTTTAAAGAAATCACAAAAATGACGCCAACAACAAGGAGGGCTGTTGCAAAGAAGCGATTGCCTGCCAGTAAATGGCCCGCTTTAATGCCCTCAATACCTAATGAATAAACCCCCATGGTGATCATGCCAAATGCAGCGGCCACCGTGCCCTTGCTGACATTGCTGGAGAAAAGTACCAACCTGAATAGCCCGGCATTAACCAAGCCGCATCCAAAAGCGTAGAGGCTAATGCCGATCACCAATGAAATATAGTGACTAGGCGCGATAATCATACTAACAAAGCAAAAGCCTAGACCAAAGAGCTGAGGAATTAGCCCCAGGCCAATCATGCGGCGTACTGGCAGGTAGTTACTTAATTTAGCCAGCGTGACGTTACCCATAATCAAAGCACCAAAAACCGGCATTTGCCAGTAGCCAAATTCAATTGGAGAGAGGCCTGCATCTTTAATCAAGATCACGGGCGAAATGCCAATCCAGGTGAGCAAAGGCACGCTGCATAAGCCCATTGCCAATGCCCCCGTTAAGAAGTGGGTATTGCCAAATACTTTTTTGTAATCCTGCCAAACTGCACTGAACGTAAATGGCGTATTGGCCTTGGCGGGGGTGACTTTAGGCATGGCATGCCAAAGGCCGATAAAGGCCACAAAAGAAACCGCTGCGATCACAACAAAAATCATTCGCCATGGCGCGAATTCGATCATGATTGCGCCAGCAAGAGGGCCAAGCAAGGGGGCGATCATCGCCACATTTGCCATCAGTGCAGTCACTTTAATCGCAGTTTTTTCGTCGAAAGATTCTTGCACCAGCGCATAACCCACCGCGCCAATAAAGCACATGCCGATACCTTGAAAAACCCGCAGCACAATAAATTGCTCAATAGAACGGGTGAGTAGCGTGAGTAGGCACATGCAAATAAAAAACATCACCCCAGTGAGCATGACCGGCCTGCGGCCAATGCGGTCTGATAGTGGCCCTAATAGCCACTGCAACGATGCGCCACCTACCAAATAGGCGGTCATGGAAGTGGGGATCCACTGTGGGCCTGCATTAAATTCATGCGTGACCGCCAACATGCCAGGCAAAATCATATCGTTAGCGATATAGGTGGAAAACTCAAACAGCACTAAGGCCAGAGGTAAGAGCAGGGTACGCCAGGTGAGTTGCGTAATAAGGGCGGGAGTGGCGGGCATGTGACGTAGGGGGTGGCAATGATTAGCCGAGCAGTTTGTCGCGTTTGGCATTATTTAGATAGAGAAAGATTGCCACCTAGTTAATTATTTTCTGCCGCCGAGGCTTGCTCTGCCGCTTGCTTGAGTACGATACCTTCAACTTGCTTGGCTTTTTCTAAGGCTTCTCGCTGCGGCTCGGCAATTTTGTGCGGAGCAGAGCTAGGGCCACAGGCGCTCAGGGCGATGAAAAGAGAGATAACAAAAAGTGATTTCATTGTGTGCCTGTAGATGGATACAACCCGCAGTAGATTGTATGTGAAGCCCAAATTTTAAACCACGGAGAAAAGCACAGCCCAATAAGGTTTTCTCCGTGAAACTCCGTGTTCTCCGTGCCCTTCGTGGTTCAAAACCTGGGTTTTCGCTGCGTAATATCAATTACTAATCGTAAGCATCTTGAATGCACTGCAAGTATTCACTTACCGTCTGCGTATATCCCTGCTCCAGTGCGTCGGCAATAAAGGCGTGGCCGATGGAGACTTCTTGCACGCCGGGTACAGCCCGCAAAAAGCGCGTTAAATTATCGCGATTCAAATCGTGGCCGGCATTGATGCCCAATCCTAAAGCCAGTGCGGCTTGAGCCGTGGCTGTAAAACTCGCTAAAACCTGTTCTTCTGCGTCCGTGCCATAAGCGTTGGCATAGGTTTCGGTGTAAAGCTCGATACGATCAGCGCCCAGCTCGGCCACAAAGGGCATCGCGGCGGGGTTTGGGTCCATAAACAGGCTGACGCGTATGCCAAGGGCTTTGCATTCAGCAATCAGCGGGCGTAAGCGATCCATATCGGCGGGTAAATTCCAGCCTACATTCGAGGTGAATTGCGCTTCGCTATCGGGCACAAAGGTGGCCTGATGCGGGCGGTATTCGTGGATAAAATCCATCAGGTTTTGAGTCGGGTTGCCTTCAATATTGTATTCCGCCTGCGGCCAGCTTTTGAGTAAGCTGGCTAAATCGCTGACATCATCACTACGAATATGCCGTGCATCAGGGCGGGGGTGAACCGTAATCCCTTGCGCACCAGCGGCAAGGCAAATTTGTGCGGCTTTTACCACACTAGGGATGCCCAAGTGGCGAGTATTGCGCAGCAGCGCCACTTTATTGACGTTTACAGAAAGGGCGCAGTGCGGTGTCGGCGTTGTCATGGTGATTGGTTTTCTTTTAATAGGGCAAAAGTAGGCTAAATCGTTTTACTTAAGAAGCAGGCCAAGCTCTTCAGGCTTTGTAAGCATGCAAGAGGGCGATTCTGCCTCAAGCTCGCTCAAAGAGCCATAGCCCCAGGTGACGCCGCAAGATTTTAAGCCATTGATGTGCGCCGCTTGCAAATCAACCGCGCGATCGCCAATCATGAGCGTTTGCTGTGCAATGGATTGGTTGACGAGTAAAGATGCTATTTGCTGCCACTTTTGTATACCAATATCACCGCCACTAATAAAATCAAAGTAATCTCTGATACAAAATAGCTTTAGAATTTTATCGGCAAAGTCGGCGCGTTTAGAGGTGCAAATTCCCATAGGGATATGGTGTTCTGCCAGTATTTGCAGGGACTCTACAATGCCTGGGTATAGTGTGTTTTCTGAATAACCCACCTCGGCATAGCGTTCGCGGTATTTGGCGACGAGCGCATAAATCTCGGCCTCATCATTTACGCCGGTAATCTGCTTAAATGTTTCATCCAGTGGCGGGCCAATATATTGGGCAAGGGATGATTCGGCTTGTAGCGGATAATCCCGAGATTCGAGTGCATAATTAATGGAGCGGGCAACTCCAAAAAATGGATCACTGAGCGTGCCATCTAAATCAAATAAAAGCTGAGTCATGCGCATCCATAATGAATAATTTGCAGGGTGTTATTCGGTTGAGTGGAGAATCACCACAAATGGATCACTGATCGCGCCACCTAAACCAAACAAAAGTTGAGTCATGCATATTGGCTTTTTAATGGGTTTCTTCCATGTGGACGAGTTCCCAAATATGCCCGTCTAAATCCTGGAAACCATGCGCATACATAAAGCCATGATCTTGCGGCTCGTTATAGGTGGAGCCGCCTGCTGCTACCGCTTTGGCAACCATCTCGTCCACTTCTTTATGACTATCGCACGATAGGCAGAGCAGCATTTCAGTGTGGGTGTGCGCATTGCAAATAGCCTTGGGTGTAAAGGTTTGAAATCTGACTTCGTCTAATAGCATCACAAAGATGTCATCAGACACAATCATACCGCTACCCGTACTGTCAGAAAACTGAGGATTAAAACTAAAGCCAAGTGCTTTGAAAAACGTGAGGGATGCTTCTAGGTTTTTAACAGGAAGATTAACGAATATTTTGCGGTTCATATCTACACCTCCAGAGTAATAAAACGATTACAGTGTGGCCGATTCGATGCGCTGTATGAAAGGCTGCCTGAGTGCCCAATCCAGTGTAGAGAGCGAGTGGCTAAATCGCTACTTGGACAGCCATAACGACCGAGATATTTTAAAGCATGGTGCGAAACAAGGAAGAGTCAATTGGGCTAAATTAGCGCTTAACTTTACTGAGTAATAGGCTCCACCCATTGTGCTCGATTGCTCGGCGCTGAATAGGGCATAGGCCAGTATTCAATTAAGTGGCTTATTTTTCCATTCACAATCGTAAAAAATGAAATCGCCGTGGCTTCTTGAACGCCATCACTAATAAATACTTCCGTAACGGCGTCTTGTTCGCTGGCAACGAGGCGTTTTATAGTGAAGGTCCAAGGGCCATGCGCAGGATACTCACTATTCATCATCGCAAAATGGCTTGCGCCTCGAATTCTCTCATTAGATTGTGGCCACTCAAGTATAAAATCCTCTGCGAGTACGGCGCTTACAGAATGAAAGTCATTGGATGACATTAATTGCCAAAATTGCGAAACTAGGGCTTGTGTCGTGGTCACTTTGGGTCGATAAATTAGAAAAATATTTAATATTTTTTAACAATTGAAATCCAGATTTCAATCTCACCTACGCCCGCATCCCAGTCAAAAGACGCAGCATAAATTTCAAAATCTGGCTTGTGTGCGGATTGATAATCAGAGCTGGGTAGCCATTCATTGCAAACCCTCCCCCATGTCGCGCCTAAATGAGCAACAGGGCCGCTATGCTTGAAAACCGCATATTGCTGGCTGGCAATGCGCATACGCCCCATGTCGGCCGGTAAATCTTGTAAGGACGCCACTTCAACACTGCACATATATTCAAAACCATGTGCTGGATCATGCCCACACATTACGCCATAAACATTTGAGCCTTGCTGGCTAGCTAGCGGTAAAAGTAAGTGAAACTGCCGCCATTGTTCAGCTTGGCTTAGAATTGATTCAGCAAAGCCATGTTGCTGTCTTAAGCCACCCAGTAGCACGGGGTGGCCCTGTTCAAATCGAATGGGCTTAAGTGGCGGCAATTTATTTCTTCCTGATGGAAAATTAGTTGTTTGTGTTTCTAATGGGTTTGAATATTTTATCGTCAATAGAGGCGGAACGAACCACAAAATATTTTGTTGGCGTGCTTACTGCGACAAGTTGGTGAAAGACGCCTGCAGGGATGCAGAGAAAATCACCCGCCACAACATCGCAAAGTTTGCCTGCAACATCGATGGTCATTGCACCTTCTAAAACAATATAAACCTCGTCGCTTTTCGTATGAGCATGAGCGCAATCATCAGCCCATGCTTGATCTGTGTTGTTGAATATGATTTGTAGTTTGTCTGTTTGAAAGCCAAGCTCGTCTGGCGGGGAGCGGCCACACAGCAATGCCCAGTGATCGGGGAGTGATCTAAGGTGTGCAAGCATGAATAATGTCCTTGTCCCTTTACTGTTTTATGAAAACCATTGCTGTAATTTTTGCGCCGCCTGCTCTTTAATTTCTGCCGTGATATACATCGACACCATGCCAATTGCGGCGGCGAGTGCGCCTAAATCATCGCTGTAGCCTGCGACGGGAATCACATCTGGTATGGCATCTAGGGGCAAAATAAAATAGGCGAGTGCGCCAAAAATAATGGTTTTGGCCCATGTGGGTGTTTCAGGGCGCTGGGCAGCGTAATATAGCCAAAGCGCTTTTTCTATGACTTCTTTGCCTGCTTTTAAGGCGAATTTTTTGATTTTTTGCCAGAAGTCATCGTCAGAATAGTTGTCTGCTGTGCTCATGATGTTGGCCTGTAAGTGGTGTAAGAGTGTAGCTTTGCCATTTTTTAATTGCATCGGTAAAACGAGTAAAACCGATTTCGCAAATAAAATCTTTGCCAGAGCGAATGGCTTGATTATGAGCCTTGTCCTGCATCCATAGTTCGCAAAAATGCACAATTAAATCAATATCGGTCTGTGCAACAACGGCCATATCTAGATTGATAAGTCGCTTAAATTGCACCTCGTCAAAGCCATTTGGAAGCGTCCACCCATCCTCACTATTGCCATTAGCTTGAATTAAAGGATTTAATCGAACGAGGCCAGAATCAATAATGGGGCATTCATCTATCGTTAATGGCAAACGCCCGCCGATTAATAAATGCGCTAAAAAAGTGTGTGAATCAGGCGGGTCGGCCAAAATAGTCGCGGCTACTTTTTTAATATCGTTTTGAATGGAGGATGTTTGCTGGTTTTTAAATAGCAAGCTTGATTCATTGTGTTTCCGAGTATTTAAAAGCGGCAGCATGGCACTGCCCGTGCCGATGCTTAAAATGGCAATTTGATCTTTTTTCCAGTTTGCTGCAATGGCTTCTGTTGCAGCAGCTAATACGGGGTTGTTATAACCTGTTAAGCCACCATCCCAGTATTGCCCACCTGCAATTTGCGCCGGTTGATCAAAAAACTGAATCGGTGCATTGCTGGATGCATGAACGGCATCGACCAGCGATATATCGGCATAGGGCGAGGTGATTGCGCCCGCAAGGCTTGGCCAAGAGCGAAAGAATTTGGCGCGATCTCTATCATAATCGTAGCTAACAAATACAAATAAAATAGGCTGATTGTTTTTGCCAAGAATTTGAATATCACGCATAGGTTTAGCGCCGTAGCGCTTAAATACGGCAATTAATGCCTGATATTTTTGTGCGGTAGAGAATCGTGGCAAGGGCAAAAATAGACCCAAAGGATTTAATTTTGCATACCAAGGTAATTCGCTGAATATTGCTCGCCGTTGTGGCTCGCTGGTAAAGAGGGCCAGTATCTCTGCCAGCGTAAAATCTTCAATTAACGCCGCAGCCACAATACTGCCGCCCGAATTAGCCGCGACTAAATCGAAATGTCTTAAAACAGCATGCCCACGAGCCTCTGCGCCATAAAGTTTAATCAGCGTTTTAACTTGAATGAGCGCCCAAGCACCCCCGCCATCTAAAGATAAAATATGGTATTTCATGGTAAGTAGAATTCCAGATGGTTATCGTTTTTATTGGCGCCGCCAGCGAGACTGTTTCTGCGGGGCCTTTGCTGATTTCTGTTTACGCCTCGGCCAATCACAGCCATTGCAGCCGCTTAGGCAATCACACGCATCGCTAAAACTGATGTTTCCGGGAAGGTCGCAATCACAATCCCCTCTTTGAGTGATGGGTGGGCGGCGCTGCAAAGGCGTGTGCTGGCGATAAATCTGCCCGCAGCGAATCATGCGCTGTCTGAGTATAACGATTCCTGTCAATACACCATGCCTGCGAATGGCACGAAAGCCCAGCGTGGAGCAGCTGGCTCTGCCAGTGTGAAAATGATAGGCGCAGCAAAAACCTTTATAGGGGGAAATATATTTTTTATAAAATCGAATGAATAGCAGCAGAATATAGCGCAAGGCAAAATAACCTTTAATAGCATGACTAATGTGTTGAATACCAGGCTTGGGTGCGTTTATCTTTCAATGCTGTTTTGATGTGCTGCCCGCAAATACACATTTAAATATTTTGCTTCGATATCGCCCACTTCTTGGGTTTTGATATGGCGGCGGATTTTCCCTTTGCCTTCCAACACTTGATAGGGGTCTTGCAGATCGCAGCCTCGGCTAAATTCAAGGCTAATATGATGGGCATAAGCAAATACGCCACAAAACGGAGCGGTATCCGCAAAAATTAATCCGCCATACATGACGCGTTCATTGGCATAGGGAATAAGAGAGTAAATAAGCGCCCGAATGGATTGCACTATCGTGTGCAGTTCAGGGTTGTTTAGGCAAATATCGCGGAGTAGCTGCTCTATTTTTTCATTGCCCATGTTGGTCTGCCTTATACGTATAGAAAAGGTGAGCTTCTGTGCTTGCTTACGACTTTGAACAGACCCTTATTACAGAGTTGATGTTGCCATGTCAAATTGCTTTCATCAAGATTAATTTAATAAGGGAAAGTAGTCAGAGTTCGCTTTTACTTTGCCTGCAATAATGTAATTCTGAAATCGTATCTATCGCGTTTATAATTCCGATATGGCTTATTTAAAAGAGAACAACATGAGCAATGAACTAAAAATTGAAGATATACAACTGGGTGAGGGTAAAGAAGCGGTGAGAGGCGCTTTAATTACCACCCAATACCGTGGTTTTTTGGAAGATGGTACGCAATTTGATTCTTCCTATGATCGCGGTGCGCCATTTAAGTGCGTAATTGGCACGGGGCGAGTGATTAAGGGCTGGGATCAGGGTTTGATGGGGATGAAGGTGGGCGGCAAGCGTAAGCTTTGGGTGCCTGCGCATCTGGCCTATGGCGAGCGGCAAGTCGGTGAGCATATCAAACCGAACTCTAATTTGATTTTTGAATTGGAATTACTAGAAGTGCTGACCCGTGATGAGTAGCGCAATTTTAAAAGGACGCCTACATAAGGAGGCTTGCATTGTTAGCCATCCAGCCAGCTTAAGCGAAATGTGATTCGTAGGGCGGGCGCAAGCTGCGAGCAATGCTGGAAAATACCCAGATTGCACCCGCCCTACGCTGATTCAATGCTTGTGGTGGCTAAGTCAACAGGAAAACTCAACCTAGCAGGCTGCTAGTCTTGCAAGGATTTACCGTCATAGTGATGTACAGGGATAGCGGCAAGATCGATTTCTTCTAGGCAGCGCAAATTAACAGCCACCACACGATTGCCCTTAGGGTCTGTGCCTTCGCCATAGGGGTGAATGCCGCAGTTTGGGCAAAAATGGTGTTTGATAAGATGCTTGTTAAAAGTGTAAGTGCTGGCGGCTTTCTCTGATGTGAGTAGGGTAAATTTCTCGCCGGGCACAAACCACAATAAAGAGCCTTTGCGCGAGCAGATCGAGCAATTGCAAGCAAGCGCGCTGCCAATTTCACCTTCCGCACTAAACGCAAGCTGACCACAGTGACAACTGCCTTTATAAATCATGAGATTTCTCCTTAAAGTGTTTGGGTCTTACATTGGGGCGGGGAATAAACTCAAAATGGTTTTTGCCCTGCAAAAAGTAAATCTTGTATAGCATTACTCGCGAATTTCACCCACCTATTCAATCAAAGCACCCCAAGCTTACTCCATTAACGCTACCGATTTAATCTGTGCCCACACCTGCAAGCCGGGGCGGATATCGAGGGCTGCGGCCGATTTTTTGGTGAGCCTTGCCAAAATCATCGCATCCCCGACTTGCACTCTGACTAGCACTAGGCCGGGGTGCTCGTCGTCGCTTAGGGCATCGACGCGGCCTTGCAAGATATTCTGGATGCTGCTTTTGCTCGGCAGCTCAATCGCTAGGCTGACATCTCTGGCGAGTACGCGTACTCGCAGCTTTCGGCCTATCGGCAGGTCCTGATCTCTTGCCCACAGGCTGCCACCCGAAAAACTCACTCTGGCTAAGTGCCATTCTGGATCAAGTTCGGTCACGCTGACATCTAAAATTGCACCGGCGTCTTCACCCAAATAAATGGGTAAGTCGAGGCGGGTGAGCGTTTCGGCCAGCGGGCCGCTTGCCAGTACACGGCCGTTTTCCATTACCACTAAATGATCGGCCAGCCTAGCCACTTCATCGGGTGAGTGGCTGATATACAGCACAGGAATGTTCAGCGCTTCGTGCAAGCGTTCTAGGTAGGGGAGGATTTCTTGCTTACGTTTTACATCAAGCGCAGCCAGTGGCTCGTCCATTAGTAAAATATTTGGGCTAAGCGCAAGGGCGCGTGCAATGCCAACTCGGCTGCGCTCGCCGCCAGAGAGCCGTTCGGGTTTGCGCTCCAGTAGATGAGCAATGCCAAGTAGCTCGATGGCCTGCTCTAAGTTGACTTGCTGCTTGGCAGGAATGCGCTTTAGCCCGTAGCGCAGATTGCCCAACACGCTGAGGTGCGCAAATAAGCTGGCCTCCTGAAACACATAACCCAGAGCGCGTTTGTGCGTGGCTAAAAAACGGTGCTCGTTTTGCCAGATTTCGCCATTGATGACGAGCTGGCCTGTGGCACGCTCCAGCCCTGCAATGCAGCGTAGCAAGGTGGTTTTGCCCGAGCCAGAAGATCCGAATAAGGCGGTGATGCCATGACTTGGCAAATCTAAATCGACATCGAGCTTAAAGTTTGGCCAATCCAACTTAAGGGATACTTGAATGCCTGTCATTTCACGCCTCTACTCGGTCGCCAGAGATACATCGCCAGTAACACAATAAAGGAGAATGCCAGCATGACGGCGGATAGCCGGTGCGCTTGCAGATAATCCATTGCTTCAACATGATCATAAATCTGCACCGAAACCACGCGGCTGACGCCAGGGATATTGCCGCCTATCATCAGTACGACGCCAAATTCACCCACGGTATGGGCAAAGGTCAAAATGCCTGCGGTCATAAAGCCGGGCAGGGATAAGGGGACGGCAACGGTAAAGAAAGCATCGAGAGGGGATGCGCGTAAGGTGGCGGCCACTTCCATCGGACGTTCTCCTACGGCTTCAAACGCGGTTTGCAAGGGCTGCACCATAAAGGGGAGGGAATAAAACACCGAAGCAATCACCAGTCCCCAAAACGTAAACGGCAGCAGCCCAAGGCCCAGTGATTGAGTGAGTTGCCCAATCGGCCCTTGCGGACCCATCGCCAGCAGTAGATAAAAGCCCAGTACCGACGGAGGCAAAACCAGCGGTAGCGCCACGACGGCGGCCACTGGTCCTTTCCACCATTTATTGCTGCGTGCCAACCACCACGCAATCGGCGTGCCGATGATCAGCAAAATCAAGGTCACCATACTCGCCAGCCTTAGCGTTAGCCAAATGGCTTGCAAATCACTCTCAGCTAAAAGCATTCATCTTTTCTCGATCGACTTAGGGATGGTTATCGCAGGGCGGGTGAAACTCGCCGCAACAAGGCTGAATATCAAATCGTGTACCCAGAAGCATTAATGACGGCTTTGGCTGGGGTAGATTGTAAGAATTTAAGCAGTGCCTCAGCCGCAGGCTTACCTTTTCCCTTGTTTAGTAAGACAGCATCTTGCCGAATTGCTGAGTATAAAGACGGCGGCACGATCCATGCAGATCCACTTTTAAGCTTGCCTGCTTCAAACGCTTGCGACATGGCAATAAAGCCCAGCTCTGCATTGCCGGTGGCAATAAACTGATGGGTTTGAGCGATGTTTTCGCCAGTCACAAATTTAGGAGTAAGGAGATCAAAAACGCCCAAGGCTTTTAATGTTTCGCTTGCGGCTAAGCCATAGGGGGCAAGCTTGGGATTGGCGATAGCGAGGTGGGCAAAACTACCTTTCTTTAAAATCTCACCCTTATCGTCAACATAATTGGCTTTTTCACTCCACAGCACTAATTTGCCGATGGCGTAGGTAAAACGATTCGTGGCCAAGCCTTCTTTTTCTAACTTGGCAGGCGTTTCATCATCGGCGGCAAGTAAAACATCAAAAGGCGCGCCGTTTTTAATCTGCGCATAAAACTTACCTGTTGCGCCGCTGGACAGTAGTAATTTATGACCACTACTTTGCTCAAATAGCGCAGCAATCTTTTGCATCGGCCCTGCAAAATTAGCAGCAACAGCTACTTGCACTTCATCGGCAAAGGAAGGAAGAGAAATGCAGGCCATCGCAGCCGCAATAAAATGCTTGGCAGTCATTAAAGCTCCTTTAGATAGGTGGTCTACATGGGAATAAGCTAGCTTACTGACCGATAGCTTAATGTTTTTAGTGGCTAGCGTGTGGGAACGAAATGGGTAGTCAGAGTAAAAGCTTACTCTTGGTTAATAAATGCTCTAATCCTTGCAAAAGCAGCTTCTGGGTTATCTCGCCATACGCCGTGGCCGCAGCCTGCAAATTGTGCGAATTGCATCCACTTTTTGGGGAGTGCTTGAGCAATATCTTGGGCGTCTTCTAGTGGGCAAACTGGGTCAAGCTCACCCGCCAAAATCAGTACAGGGCACTGTGCTTGCGCCAAGCCAGGTAATAAATTCATGGTCTGCTGCTCAGTGCTCGCCCACGCCAGCAAAATATCGTGATTGGGGTGGTTACGTCTTGTGGCTGTTTTCTGTGTGGAGTAAAGCGGCTTGCAGATTTGCTGATAGGGCCCCAAGGTGGTTACGCTTGGGGCGCTCCAGAATTGCAATGCGGCCTCTCTTGCCGCTGGGCCACCTAATTGCTCGAACATGGCAAGCTTGCGTTCCAGATTAAGCGCGGCTGAGGTGCTGGATAAAATAACTTTGCTGGGGTGAGCCGGGTATTTAGCTAAATAGTGTTGAGCCACAAAGCCACCAAAAGATTGCCCTAAAATAATGGGTTTGCTAATTCCTAGCGCGGTGCAGAGGGCCACCAGATCATCGGCAAAGTGATCGAGGGTAAGCTCCGCCATTGGGCGTGGCTTGCTACGGCCATGGCCGCGATGGTCGTAATAAATAATTTGTGCGATATCAGTAAGCTGGCTAAATGCAGGTTTAAAGCCGGTGTGATCGTAGCCCGGGCCGCCATGCAGCAGGATGAGTGTAGGTTTTTCGCGCATTTGCATGCCATCTGCCACGAGGCTTAAGCCTTCGACATCAACAAATAATTGCACGCCGTGGTCAATTGAAATTTGCATGGGGAGGGCGTTGTTTGTAATAGGTTAAGGGGGAGCTAGGTGTAAAGCAAAGGCCGATATGGCCTTCATCTATTTTATAGAACGCGCGTTTTCCATTCGCTGACTAACAGTCCATACAGCGCCGTATCGGATACCACACCATCTACAATCCAGCGTTCACGTAAATAGCCTTCGCGGCTAAAGCCAAGGCGCTCTAGGCTTTTGGCAGAAGCTAGGTTTCTAGGGTCAATATCGGCCTCTACGCGGTTTAATTTTAATTCTGAAAAACAAAAATCAAGTAGGGCGCTCAGGGACTCATGCATATAGCCTTTTCCCCAAGCGGAGGAAGCCATGCCATAGCCCATTTCAGCACGGCGGCATTGCTCGTTTAAATCAAAAAGCGAGGCTGTTCCTATTAATACATGGTCTTCCACTCGCTCAATACCTAGGCGAATATATGTCCCTTCCACCATTGCTTTTAAATCACGGGCAATCAGCTCGTGGGCAATGTCAATAGAATCCCATGCTGGGGTGCTCCAATATTGCATGACTTTTTCATCGCCAAAAATAGCCAGCAAGGCAGGTGCATCTGATTCTTGTAGCGGGCGAAGTAATAAACGATTTGTTTGTATATTAACTTGGTCAAAAGCCATCATACGGGGATTCCTTTGATGTCATGTGTGTTGTTATGCCATTGCTGCACCAATAGCTTGCCTGATTGGAATCCCTTCGGCATTAAAATCAGCCAAACAAAATACATTGATTCCAAAGTAATCAGGCGTAATACGTTTGCGGTGAAAAGGGTAAATCCCGCAGACCTTGCAGAAGAAATGATGGGCCGTTTGGGTGTGAAATTGATATTCACTTAAAGACTCTTTCCCTGCTAATAGCTTGAATGCTGTTTCATGCACTTTAACCATGAGTGCATTTTTGCGATAGCAAATTGAGCAATCACAGCGGGTAAGTTCTGGAAAATCCGTTTCAATCTCAAATTGAATGGCACCGCAATGACAGCTGCCTTGGTATTTTTTAAATGGACGACTGCTCATCGTGCTTTAACTCCAAAGAGGGTGGTAATAAAAATTGCGGTGTAATTTTAGATACGTATTCGGAGCTTAAAACAAAAAAATAGCTTTGAACGAATTCAAAGCTATTTTATTTAAAAGTATCAAACAGGCTCCGCCTATTTGGGTGGTTTCTGCCATCTTTCAGTTGTTGTTGTCGCGCGTAACCAGCCACGCAAGATGTCAACTTCTTCCCGCTCTAAATTGGCACGGGTAAACATGCGGCGCATTCTGGGCATGAGGCGTTTGGGGGCGTCGGGCTTAAGAAAACCAATTGTGGTCAGCGTTTCTTCCAGATGGGTAAAGAAATGTTCCAGTGCATCGTGTGTGGCGCTGTCGCGGCTTTCGGCAAGATAGGATACATCGTCAGCTAAAGTGGCAAAGATTTCGTAGGCGAATACTTGTACGGCTTGCGCCAGATTCAGGCTGGAGTAATCCGGATTAGTGGGGATGGTGGCCATGCGGTTACAAAGCAGCACTTCGTCGATGGTCAGCCCAGACATTTCCGTGCCAAACACCAGCGCAATATCGTGCCCCGCTTGAATAGTTTGGATGATTTCTGGCGCAAGCTGTCTTGGGGTTTGCAGCGGGTGGGCGAGTTCTCTGCGGCGTGCGGTCAGGGCAATTTGCAAAGTCGTGCCCGCTAAGGCTTCTTCCATGCTGCTGACGACGACAGCGGTATTAAGCACATCGCCGGCATTGCTGGCTAAGGCGGTGGCGGTGTCCGATGGGAATTCCTTAGGATTAATCAGGTAAAGCTTGTTGATTCCCATGGTTTTCATGGCGCGAGCGGTAGAGCCGATATTGCCAGGGTGGGAGGTATGAGACAGCACCACTCGAATACGGGAGAGGCATTCGGTAGAGGAATTGCTAGGAGTTTCTTGAGTCATTTTGAGAACACTTGTTTATTCATTTTGAGAGCACAGGTAGAATAGCGGCCAATCTTATCTCGGGTAGCCCTGATGTGGTCTTGGGATGCGATTTTGATTCGCATGAATATATACTGTGATTCATGATGTGTCGCGTTTTTTAAGCCCTTTTACGCTGCCCCGTTAGTCGATCTTTTACTTTTAATCAGGAATTCGCCATGCATCCAATGCTCAATACCGCTGTGCGCGCCGCGCGCCGCGCTGCTTCTATCATCCAACGTGCTTCCAGCAATCTGGACCATTTAGCCGTTGAGAAAAAAGGTCATAATGACTTTGTTTCCGAAGTAGACCGCGCCGCCGAACAAGCGATTATTGATACCATCCTCGAAGCGTATCCAACGCATGCCATCATGGCCGAAGAGTCGGGTAACCGTGGTCAGTCAGAATACACATGGATTATTGATCCATTGGATGGCACCACCAATTTCTTGCATGGCGTTCCTCAGTACGCGGTATCGATTGCGCTGGAACATAAAGGCGTGATTACCCAAGCCGTGGTTTATGATCCTTGCCGCAATGATTTGTTTACCGCAACGCGTGGTGTAGGTGCTTACCTAAATGATCGCCGTATCCGCGTTTCTAAAGTGCGTGAATTAACTGATGGCCTGATTGCTACTGGTTTTCCATACACCCGCTTTGACAATCTTGAAAATTACATCAATATTTTCCGCGATATGACACAAAAGTCGGCTGGCTTGCGTCGTCCGGGCGCTGCGGCCTTGGATCTGGCTTATGTGGCTTGCGGTCGTTACGATGGTTTCTTTGAGTTTGATCTTAAAACGGTTGATATCGCTGCTGGCTCCTTGCTGGTGCAAGAAGCGGGTGGTTTGGTGACTGATTTAAATGGTGAAGAAGGCTTCTTGCAATCTGGCGATATTCTCTGTGGTACACCACGCGTATTCGGCCAGATGCTGTCGGTGATTCGTCAGCATAATAAGTAATTAGCGCTTTATCTTAGCGTTTCTAAAAAAGCGTCATCTCAGATGGCGCTTTTTTTTATGGTTGGTAGACATTTTGCCGCCTGCCTTTCATAGACTTGTTTTGTGCCAGATTGGATAATGCTGTCAACAATCGATTGTCGTATGTAGGGCGGGTGCAACCCGCGGATTGCACCCGCCCTACGGCGTATTAAAGGAAAATAAAATGGCGGAAAAGCCTAGCGCAGCCAAAAGCGCCAAACCAACGCACACGCCATTTATGCAGCAATACCTGCGTTTAAAGAGCGATCACCCCGATAAATTATTGTTTTATCGTATGGGCGATTTCTACGAATTGTTTTTTGATGATGCATCTCGCGCAGCCAAATTACTCGATATCACGCTAACAACCCGTGGACAGACGGCGGGCGAGCCGATTCGTATGGCCGGTGTGCCTTATCACGCCGCCGAGCAATATCTGGCCCGCCTCGTCAAAATGGGCGAATCGGTGGCAATTTGCGAGCAGGTTGGCGAGGTGACGGGCAAGGGGCCTGTTGAGCGCAAAGTGATGCGCGTGGTGACGCCTGGTACCTTAACTGATACGGCTTTGCTCGATGTAAAAACCGAAAATCGCCTGCTGGCGCTGAGTTTCTCGCGCGGCAAGATGGGGATGGCGTGGCTGTCCCTTGCCTCGGGTGATTTTGCCCTGATGGATAGCACGGCAGATAAACTGGCTTCTGAATTAGAGCGTTTGCGCCCCGCTGAAATCCTGGTGGCTGATGACGCAGGTCTGGCCTTGTTTGAGCAGGCCACCGCCGTAGTGCGTAAATTGCCGCCCTGGCAATTTGAAGCCGCCGCTGCCGTGCGTAATTTATCTCGTCATTTTGAAACCCACGATTTAGCAGGCTTTGGTGTCAGTGAAGGCATGTTGGCACTTGGCCCAGCAGGGGCTTTGCTGGAATACGTTCGCAGCACGCAAGGCGGTGCATTACCTGTATTGGCTGGGCTGCGTTGTGAATCGCAAAGCCAATATATTGAGCTGGATGCGGCCACGCGCCGCAATCTGGAAATCACCGAAACCATACGCGGTGAAAGCTCGCCGACCTTATTTTCCCTGCTTGATCAATGTGCTACCGGTATGGGCTCACGTTTGCTGCGCCATTGGCTGCATCATCCGCTTAGATCCAGCAGCAAAATCATGCAGCGGCAAAATGCCATCGCGGCGCTGTTGGCAACAGCATCATTTGCGCCTATTCATTCGGCTTTGGATTGTGTGGCGGACGTAGAGCGGATCACCGCTCGTATTGCCTTGTCGAGCGCTAGGCCGCGTGATTTATCTAGCTTGAGGGATAGTCTCAATGCGCTGCCGGCCTTAATTGCTGTACTGCCGCAGGATGATTTCTTTGCCTCGCTGGCTAAGGCTTTGTCGCCTGATGCGCAAATTTTGAGTTTGCTGAGCGCTGCAATCAAGACCGAGCCTTCTGTGGTGTTGCGCGAAGGCGGTGTGATTGCCGATGGTTATAGTAGTGAGTTAGATGAGCTGCGTACCATCCAAACCCATGGCGGTGAGTTTTTGCTGGAGCTGGAAGCGCGTGAGCGTGAGCGCACCGGCATTCCTACGCTAAGGGTCGAGTACAACCGCGTTGCGGGCTATTTTATTGAAATTACTAATTCCTACGCAGGGGCCGTGCCGGACGATTATCGCCGTCGTCAAACCATGAAAAATGCCGAGCGCTATATTACGCCCGAGCTAAAATTGTTTGAAGATAAGGCTTTAAGCGCCAAAGAGCGATCCTTGGTCTTGGAAAAAGCGCTTTATGAAGATTTGCTACAGCGTTTGCAGCCCTATTTGGGCGCTTTGCGCTTGGCGGCGCAAGCACTGGCAACGGCCGATGTGCTGGCCAGCCTTGCCGATCGTGCCGAGCGTGGCAATTATATTGCGCCGCAATTTGTGGAAGGCCAGCTATTGCATATCGAGGCCGGGCGTCATCCGGTCGTCGAGGCGCAGATCGATGACTTTATCCCCAATAGTGTTGATTTCTCTGTTGCGCGCAAGCTGCTGTTGATTACTGGCCCCAATATGGGCGGTAAATCGACGTATATGCGGCAAGTGGCCTTGATTGTGTTGCTGGCGCATGTGGGGAGCTTTGTTCCAGCACAGAGTGCCACCATCGGTAAGCTCGATCGCATCTTTACCCGTATCGGGGCATCGGATGATCTGGCGGGCGGGCGTTCTACCTTTATGGTGGAAATGACCGAAACGGCCAATATCCTCAATAATGCCTCAGAAAACTCTTTGGTCTTGATGGATGAAGTAGGGCGCGGCACGTCTACTTTTGATGGTTTGGCGTTAGCTTGGTCGATTGCGAAAGCTTTAATCGAGAAAAATCGCGCTTACACCTTGTTTGCAACCCATTATTTTGAGCTGACGCGTTTGGCGCAAGATTATCCCGTCGTCGCTAATGTGCATTTAGATGCCGTTGAGCATAAAGATCGCATCGTATTCTTGCATGCCGTGCAAGAAGGCCCTGCTTCGCAAAGCTATGGGGTGGCAGTGGCCCAGTTGGCAGGAGTTCCAAAAGATGTTGTACGTCAAGCTAGGAAAAAATTACTCGAGCTAGAATCTAATAGTGTGCAAGGCGGCATGCAGGGTGATTTATTTGCCACGGCCAGCATCATGCAAATCGAGCCGGAGCCGCATCCACTCCAAGATGCCTTGGCAGGGGTGGATCCAGATGAATTAACGGCGCGTGAGGCGCATGATTTGCTTTATCGTCTTTGCGCGCTACTCTAGTTTAGAGTGCCTTGGCTATAACAGGGATTGATGTTGTATTGAGAATCATGCGCAAAGGTTGGTTTTTGTGGATGATTGCCTATAATTAATTCACCTTACTCGGGGTTTGTTGTTTTTGCGGCTGATGAATACTTGGGGTGATAAATAGGACTCTACTGGCGTTTTTTTCTATTTTGATAAGTTGAGCGAAAAAATTTAGTAAGAGTGTAAATTATGCCGGTTACAATATATAGCTGTTTGCTAACATTAATCGATAAGCAAATATGCTTTTCTAATGGAGAGTGGCTGTGAATACGGTGTCTGATATTGCTGGGCAAGGAGTGGAATTACAGGGCAGTACTCTGCTTGAGATTGCTTCTTTTTTGTCGGATGGATCCCCTGACGAGGGGTTTTCTTTAAGCGAATTAAAGACGAAGGCCGCTTCTGAGTTGACACGATTTGGTTTGGATTTACAAACTCAATTAAATTCAATTGCAGTGACTGTACCCCCTGCTTTGCAGTTAAGAGGGGACAATGTCGGCGCAATACATGTGATTGGTGAACATACATTAAAGGCTGAAATTGAGGCTTTTTTGAATGCCAATACGCGCCTACTAAAGTGGTACAAAGAAATTGAAGTCATGCACGAAATTTTACGTCGTACCGAGCTCATTGGTGCGCAAAGCTTAGAAGGACAAGTATTTAATTTGGGTCTGACGAGCTTGGGGTGCGTTGCTTTCTTTTCAATGGTCTAATAAAGCAGCGCGCTGTATGCAAACGTATATAGCGTTTCTGTTCTTAGTGATGTAAGAAAGCACGTAATAACGCTTACATTACGTATGCGGATGATTGAAAACTTGTCAATATAATGCCTGCCGCCGCCGATCAATTTTCGGCGGCGTTGCTATTGTGAGGGATGAATGTCGTGTAAGACGCGGATTCAGGTTATAATCCTCTGTTTTTTTGGAAAGAAACATACATGAAAACCACCCGATCACGTCGCCCCCAGCCCGCTATAGCTGAACGTAAGGCGAGCGAGCGCAGCGCGCAGGCTGCAGGTGCGGGCAAGCGTACGGGTGGCAAAGCCACCGGTGAAGAGTTCACGAACCGTAATCCTGCCTATGACAAACCTGCCGTAACGGGTGCAAAGCCACGCGGTGGCAAAGCCACCGGTGAAGAGTTTACGAACCGTAATCCTGCCTATGACAAACCTGCTGCAACGGGTTCAAAATCACGCGGTGGCAAAGCCACCGGTGAAGCGTTCTCGAACAGTAGTTCGGCCTATGACAAACCCGCTGTAACGGGTGCAAAGCCACGTGGCGGCAAAACCAACCCTGCCTATGACAAGCCGGCTGCAACGGGTGCAAAACCACGCAGTGGCCAAGCCACCGGCGAAGCGTTTTCGACTCGTAGCCCTGCTTACGGCAAATCGGCAGTGACTGGCGTAAAAACCAATGGTAATCCTCGTGGTAAGGGCCGCCCAGCGAGTGCTGGGTTTGCTGAAGCCATGCCCGTAGCCGGTCGTGGTGGCCGTAGCGGCCGAGGCGTAGCTGCAGAGTCAGAAGCACCACGCGCGCCCCGTGCTCCTCGTTCTAAGCCAAACCCACAGGGCGGCAAGGCAGAGCGTCCAACATTTGAAGCCTATAAGGCCGTTGCGGCTGCGGGTGGCCTTGTTGCTGTCGATAGTGATAGCCGCAAAATCAAATACAAAACGGTGAGCCGTGCTCGCCGTATGCAATTGCGCCAAGGCTCAGTAAAAGAGCTGCAAATGCAAAAAGAATTGCGTGAGCGCCGCGTTGCCACTACAGAAATCCCTGCTGAGCGCTTACAAAAAGCGCTTGCCTTTACCGGTTACGGTTCACGTCGCGCTATGGAAGACGCGATTGCTGCTGGCAAAGTATCGGTCAACGGTAAAATCGCAGCACTGGGTAGCAAGGTCAGTCTTGGTGATGATGTACGTTACGAAGGCAAAAAAGTAGTACTGAAGTGGCCAGATCGCTTGCCGCGTATCGTGATGTACCACAAGCAAGAAGGCGAATTGGTGAGTCGCGATGACCCAGAAGGCCGTGTCACCGTATTTGATCGTCTGCCACGTCTAAAATCCAGCAAATGGGTTGCCGTGGGTCGTTTGGATTACAACACCAGTGGTTTATTATTGTTCACGACCTCCGGTGAATTAGCTAACCGCATGATGCACCCAAGCTTTGAAGTAGAGCGCGAATACGCCGTGCGCGTGTTTGGTGAGCTAACGCCTGAGCAAATGAGCACCATGCTCAGTGGTATTGAGCTAGAAGACGGCAATGCACGCTTTGCACGCATTGAAAGACGCGGCGGTGAAGGCTTTAATCACTGGTATCACGTCATCCTGAAAGAAGGCCGTAACCGCGAAGTGCGCCGGATGTTTGAGTACTTTGGTCTGATTGTTAGCCGCTTGATTCGTATTCGTTTCGGTACGATGAACTTGCCAGGTCGCTTGCGTCGTGGGCAATTCCATGAGCTGACTGAGCTGGAAATCTTGGGCATTATGCGTTGGGCTGGCCTGAAGATTAACGGTCGTCAAGCGGATGAATAGGCTTTAAACGATGAGTAAAGCGTTTGTTCGTGAATCGGACGCCGATGATGATGAAGTCCCCGCGGAGCTGCGTGTTCCCGCAGGGAGTAAAAATTATATGACTCCGGGTGGCTGGCGAAAAATGAAAGCAGAATTCGCCCAGCTGGTGCAAAAAGAGCGCCCCGAACTGACGCTCATGATTAACTGGGCGGCCTCCAATGGAGACCGCTCAGAAAATGGTGATTATATTTATGGCAAAAGACGTTTGCGCGAGATTGATCGACGCATTCGTTTTCTGACCAAACGCCTTGAATTAGCCGAAGTCATTGACCCCGAATTACGCGAAGCCACCGATCAAATTTTCTTTAGCGCAACAGTCAGCTATGTGCGCGAAGATGGTCGTAGCGAAACGGTCGCGATTGTCGGCGTCGATGAAACGGATATGAAGCGCCACTATATTAGCTGGACTTCCCCCGTTGCCCGTGCGCTCATTAAGGCTAGAGAAGGTGATGCGGTGCTCTTACGTACCCCAGCAGGCACAGAGGAATTAGAGATCACTGACGTTATCTATCAGGCTCTAGACACCGAACTACCCAGCTTTTAAGTCTCTTCGCTGAATTGGTACTTTGCACATTGCATTGTGTACGGTATCTTTCTGGCATGGAGCCCTTACGTCAATCCCGTGATAGTCTGTTTCGCCGCGTATTTCGCAATATGGTGCTGCGTATTGTCATCGCAGGCGCGCTGATTTCTGCTTTAAGCTATTACTGGAGTTATGTCACTTTTCAAGAAGAAGCGCTCGCTAATCTTGCGCAATACATTACTGCTCGCAGCCAATTAGAAAGTGAATTGTTTGTGCAGGCAGAAGCCAATACCAAGATTGTTCGTGATGAGTTTTTGCGCCGCTATGTTTTATTGGGCGATGAAGATCCCAGCGCCGCCTTCCACGATCTGCTTGCCCAAGACAAAGATGGCTTATGGCGGGTGCGGGTACAAAAAGATGATTTTGAGCGCAAAGCAACGGTGGCTTTATTGCCGACGGCGAAACAAACACCCGCTTTTATGCGGCAAGTGTTATTAAGCTACGAAGTGCTATCTCAATATGGCCCCGCATTTAGAAACCGCTATTACGACACCTTTATTGATTTAAATGTGTCAGATGCCAATTTAATGTATTTGCCTGATTTAAATTATGCACGCAATGGCTCTTTTGCTGATTTTGCTGTGGATCTGGCTGTGGAATTGGATGCAACGCCCGTTAGAAATCCAGAGCGTAAAACATTTTGGACAGGGGTTTATTTTGATCGTCAAGCATTGCGCTGGATGGTGTCGGTGGTTACGCCACTTGATTATCTCGGGCAATATATTGGCGGAGTAGGGCAGGATGTTTTATTGGACCAATTGATTGAGCGTAATAACAAAGTAAATATCCCTGGCACCTATAATATAACGATGACACGGCAGGGAATGCTCATTGCTCACCCGAATAAAATGGAGCAAATTGAAAATAGCAAAGGCCAATATAGTGTGCTGCGCGATCCGGTATTAAAAGGCATTTATGAGGCCACGCTCACTGCCACGCCGGGGCAGCGTTTTGTTGAGGCGCCAGACGGCTTAAGCTGGCTCGGTGTTGCGCCTATTGAAGGGGCCAATTGGTTGTTTGTGACGGTTTACCCCAAAAAGCTTTTACAAGAAAAAGCCGCCAAGACCACTAGTGTGGTGTTGTTATTAGGTATGCTCGCCTTGGTGATTGAATTGCTATTGATGGCTTTGGTATTAAAAAAAGATGTGGCTCTGCCATTAAGGCGATTAAAAAAGGCCATTCATGCCGCGGCAGAAGGCAAGCCCAGTCATGAGTTGGATCTAGAACGCAATGATGAATTGGGCGATTTAGCCCGCAATTTTGAAGAAATGTCTCGGACCGTGCAATTGCATCGACTGCATCTTGAACAATTGGTTGAGGTTCGCACTACGGAATTAGCCGCTAGAAATGGGCAATTAGAAGTGCTGAATGATTCATTAACCCATTTAAATACAGAAAAAAATGAGCTATTGGCGATTGCTGCGCATGATTTAAAAAATCCAGTGGCCAGCATTCAAGGCATGGCGCAGCTGATTGCTTTACGCTTAGATGAGTGGCCAAGAGAACGAATATTGGATCGGCTCTCTGGGATTGGTTTATTGGCCGATCGCACCCAATGTATTTTAAGTAATTTGCTTGATCATGAGGCTTTAGAAAGTGGCTCAGTGCAGATCTACCTTGAGTCTCTATGCTTAAACCCATTGCTAAAAGAGTTATTGTTTAGCTGGGAAGAGCGCTTAATGATCAAACAGCAGCTGTGTGTTTTGGCATTGGGTGATTACCCAGTACAGGCCGATCGGCAGGCATTATGGCAAGTGATGGATAACCTACTTTCTAATGCCTCTAAATATTCACCTCAAGGCAGTACGATTCATGTAAGTAGCCAGCTTGATGGTGCGATTGTGCGCATACTGGTTAGCGATCAAGGTCCTGGAATTGCTCCGCATGAGATGCCAAAGTTGTTTTTGAAATTTAGCCGACTTTCGGCATTGCCAACGGGCGGCGAGCACACTACGGGCCTTGGCTTGTCGATTGTGAAGCGCTTGGTTGAGGCGATGCATGGCCGTGTTTATTGCCAAAGCCAGTTTGGGAGCGGGGCGACCTTTGTGCTTGAACTGCCTTCTTCGAGCTGAGCCGATCTGATAAACTGCGCCCCCCTGTTTAAAAATTATTCGGTTCACTGCTATGCGTCCCTATCTTGACCTTTTGCAACATGTTTTAGACCACGGCGTCAGGAAAGAAGATCGAACTGGCACCGGCACGATTAGCGTATTTGGGCATCAGATGCGCTTTAATCTGGCAGATGGTTTTCCGCTGGTCACCACTAAAAAAACGCACTTAAAATCGATTGCTTACGAGCTGCTATGGTTTTTGCGTGGCGAAACCAATGTGAAGTGGTTGCAAGAGCGTGGCGTTAAAATCTGGAACGAATGGGCCGCTCCCGATGGTGAGCTGGGCCCTGTGTATGGCTCGCAGTGGCGTAGCTGGCCAACGCATGATGGCCGTCATATTGATCAGATCAGCCAAGTGGTTCAGCAGCTAAAAAACAATCCGGATTCACGCCGTATTATCGTTTCTGCTTGGAATGTGGGCGAAATCGAAAACATGGCCTTGCCGCCTTGTCATGCGTTTTTCCAATTTTATGTGGCCCCAGCCGCCGCAGATGATCTTGATCAGCGTGGCAAGCTCTCTTGCCAGCTTTATCAGCGCAGCGCGGATATCTTCTTGGGCGTGCCCTTTAATATTGCTTCTTACGCCATGCTGGTGATGATGTTGGCACAGGTCTGCGATTTGCAATTAGGCGATTTTGTCTGGACGGGCGGCGATTGCCATATTTATAGCAACCACTTAGATCAAGTGCACGAGCAACTCTCCCGCACACCGCGTGCCTTGCCGGTGCTCAAGCTTAATCCGCTCAAAAAAGATATTTTTGATTTTGAATATGAAGATTTTACACTAGAGGCTTATGACCCTTATCCGGGAATCAAAGCGCCAATTGCGGTTTAATCTGGGGTAAATATGGATATTGCAATTATTGCTGCAGTTGGGCAAAACGGTGTGATCGGCATAGAAAACCGCTTGCCTTGGTCTTTGCCTGAAGATTTAAAAAACTTTAAAGCACTTACTATGGGCTCGCCCATGCTGATGGGGCGTAAAACGTTTGAGTCCTTGCCAGGTCTTTTGCCAGGCCGCCCGCATTGGGTGGTAACGCGCAATCCAGAATGGCAGGCGGTAGGCGCAAGGGTGTTTTTAAGTGTTGAAGCGGCTTTAGAGGCGGCGGCCGAGGCGAGCTTAGAAAAGTTATTTATCATCGGCGGCGGCGAAATTTACACCCGTTCGCTGCCCTTGGTGAATACGCTGTATTTAACCGAAGTAAGCTTAAGCCCTAAGGGCGACGCTTATTTCCCAGCGTTTGAGCGCTCTGAATGGCAAGAGGTGGCAAGAGCGCTTCAGCTCAGTGCCAAGGGAATTGAATTCTCTTATGTTGAATATCGACGGGTTTGATCCCCGCCCCAATAAAAAACCCGCTGTTAACAAAACAGCGGGTTTTTTATTGGCGGCTAAATAACTTAATCCTGCTCTTCCAGCCAATTCATCAGCTCATCAAAGCGCGCCAGTGTGACATCGGCTTCTGGGATGGTTTCTGCTTCTCCGTAGCCGTAGCTGACAAAGGCCACTTTGCAGCCTGCGGCACGGGCCGCTAGGATGTCGTTTTTGGAATCACCGACCATAAGGAATTCATCCGCGCTTACGCCTAGCTTTTCCATTACATACTGCAATGGCTCGGCGTTTGGCTTGCGGCTGGCGAGTGAATCACCACTAACAACAACATCAAAAACATTGCCGATGCCCAGCTCTTTTAAGAGCGGCAGGGTAAAGCGTTCTGGTTTATTGGTGACAATGGCAAGGCGATAGCCGCAATCGTGTAATTCATTTAGCGTATTGGCCACACTAGGGTAGAGCTTGGTCTTAAGGGTGAGCCCTTCAAGGTAATGCTGATCAAAGCGGGCAAGCGCTTCTGTTTGCGCTGCGGTGCCGGTGAAGCTGGCGGCCATATCGGCGGCCATTGCGCGGGCGACTAGGCTTTCGGTGCCATCGCCAACATAGCTTTCAATCAGCGCTTCTTCAAGCTGGGCAAGGCCCGCATCGCGGCGGGCAGCATTGGCTGCGTGGGCTAAATCGGGAATCGAATCGGCAAGGGTGCCGTCCAAATCAAAAGCAAAGGCTTTGATGCTCATGCGGGTGTGTCCAATAGGGTAAGAATATTTTCAAGTGGCCTGCCAATGGCCGCGCGATTTTGGTAAATTAAAATCGGGCGCTCAATCAGCTTGGGGTGCGCCGCTAAAGCGGCAATGATGGCATTGTCGTCTAAAGAGGCGCGAGCAAATTGTTCCTGCCATAGGGCTTCTTTCGTGCGAACAAGCGCTAATGGTGCAATACCCAATTGAGCAAGGAGGGTGCGAATGGCGGCCTCATCAAGGGGATGTGCCAGATAATCAATGATTTCTGGCTGCAAGCCTTTTGCCGTCAGCGCAGCAAGGGCTTCACGGCTTTTGCTGCAGCGAGGGTTATGCAGTAGCTTCATGCCTTAACCTTGGCTAGCTCAAGGCGCATCTGATCAATCACCGCTTTGTAGTCGGGCTTGCCAAAGATAGCCGAGCCAGCCACAAAGGTGTCTACACCGGCCGCGGCAATTTCAGCGATATTGTTGGTGTTTACGCCACCATCAATTTCTAGCCAAATTTCACGACCTGTTTTAGCGGTATAAGCATCAATACGCGCGCGTGCTTGTTTGGCTTTGGCTAATACGCCAGGAATAAAACTTTGCCCGCCGTAGCCCGGGTTAACCGACATCAGCAAAATCATGTCGATTTTATCCATGACATAATCTAAATAATGGAGGGGGGTGGCTGGATTAAACACGAGGCCCGCCTTACAGCCGTGCTCTTTAATCAGCCCCAAGGATCGATCAATATGCTCAGATGCTTCGGGGTGAAAGGTAATGATGTTGGCACCGGCTTTAGCAAAATCAGGAATGATGCGATCAACTGGCTTTACCATTAAATGCACATCAATCGGTGCGGTGGTGTAAGGGCGGATCGCCTCACAAAACATCGGGCCCATAGAGAGGTTAGGGACGTAATGGTTGTCCATGACATCAAAATGGATCATATCCGCGCCCGCAGCGATCACATTTTTAACTTCTTCACCCAAACGGGCAAAGTCAGCAGCAAGAATGCTGGGTGCAATGCGAAAATTTGACATAACAACCTCTAAAGTCAGTGTATATGATCCATTTTAACGGATACCTTACCTCTATAGCCTCTAGCTTGGTAATATTGTCTTCATCAACGACAAAAAGAACCGCTAAGAATGAGTGACTCCCCTGTGTATAGCGTGCTCGTTCACGCTGAAGCCTTTTATCTTCCAGAGCAATCGGATGAGGTTGCTGATCGCTATGCCTTTGCTTACCGCATCACGATTACCAATACTGGCACGGCCGCTGCTCAGCTGCTCAGCCGCCATTGGGTGATCCGTGATATGGAAGACCGTGTGCAGGAGGTGAAAGGTGACGGTGTGGTGGGTGAGCAGCCGGTGTTGGAGCCCGGTCAGCATTTTGAATATATGAGCAGTGCTAGCATTGCAACGCCGATAGGCTCTATGCAAGGTAATTATCGAATGCAAGCGGCAGATGGTAATCAGTTTGATGCAGAAATTCCCTCGTTTGTTTTGGCAATGCCGCGTACCTTGCATTAATTTGCGAGTGAAGCAGTCATGCTTCACTTTTTATATCGGGCGTTGAGTGATATCAACGCCCTTATTTATTTGGAATCCCATGAGCGAATCCCGCCGTAATGATTGGCAGACGCTGTCTACCTTGCTGCCTTATCTTTGGCAGTATAAAACCCGCGTTATTTTGGCTTTGTCCCTGCTTATTTTTGCCAAGTTTGCCAATGTGGCCGTGCCCTTGGTATTAAAAGGCATTGTGGACGGTTTAGATCCCAAACACGCGCCTTTAGTGCTGCCTTTAAGCCTAGTGCTTGGCTATGGCGCGCTGCGCCTCTGTGCCTCGGTTTTTGGCGAAATGCGCGATGCTGTATTTGCCAAAGTCACCCAAGGGGCGATCCGAAAAGTGGCGATGCAAGTATTCGAGCATTTGCATCGTTTAAGTTTGCGTTTTCATTTGGAGCGGCAAACGGGGGGAATGAGCCGCGATATTGATCGTGGCACCAAGGGGATTTCTTTTTTATTGAATTTCACCTTATTTAATATTTTGCCTACTTTGGTGGAAATTTTATTAGTCGCGGGGATATTGCTAAAAAAATATGATGTTTGGTTTTCGGTCATTACCTTTGGAACTATTGTTTTATATATTGCCTTCACTTTAGGCATTACCGAGTGGCGGATGCATTTTCGCCGCACCATGAATGATATGGATTCCAAAGCCAATACCCGCGCTGTCGATAGCTTATTGAATTATGAAACGGTGAAATATTTTAATAATGAGCGCTGGGAAGCCGAACGCTATGACGCCAGCCTCAAAGTATGGGAATCCGCCGCAGTCAAAAACCAAGTCTCGCTGTCATTTCTAAATGCGGGGCAGGCTATTATTATTGCTGTTGGCGTTACACTTTTGGTTGGTTTGGCGGCAGATGGCGTCGTAAAAGGCACGATGACTTTGGGCGATTTGGTTTTAGTGAATGCTTTTCTTTTGCAGCTCTACGCACCACTTAATTTCTTAGGCTTTGTCTATCGTGAAATTAAACATTCTTTGGCCGATATGGAAAAAATGTTTACTTTAATGGGGCAAAATGCCGAAATTAAAGACGCAGACGCTGCCATTCCCTTGGCGACGAAATCGGCGTCTATTCGCTTTGATCATGTTGATTTTGCTTATGAGGCTAATCGGCAGATCTTGCATGATGTGAGTTTTGAGATTCCTGAAGGTAAAACGGTCGCGGTAGTGGGAAGCTCTGGTGCAGGGAAATCAACTTTATCTCGATTGCTCTATCGTTTTTATGATGTGAGTCAAGGGGGCATCAGCATTAATGGGGTTGATTTGCGTCAGCTTAATCAAGTGAGCTTGCGCGGCCATATTGGCATTGTGCCGCAAGACACGGTGCTATTTAACGATAGTATTTATTACAATATTGCCTATGGCTTGCCAGGGGCGAGCCGAGACGAAGTCATTCAAGCGGCTAAATCGGCACATATCTATGACTTTATTTTATCTTTACCCGAAGGCTTTGATACCTTGGTTGGCGAGCGAGGCCTAAAACTATCGGGCGGAGAAAAACAGCGCGTGGCCATTGCGCGCACTATTTTAAAAAACCCACCCATTTTAATTTTTGATGAGGCAACTTCGGCATTAGATTCGCGCACAGAAAAAGCGATTCAAGCCGAGCTCAAAGAAATCTCTGCTAATCGCACGACTTTAATTGTGGCGCATCGTTTATCTACAGTGGCTGATGCAGATGAAATCCTGGTAATGGAACAAGGGAGAATCATCGAGCGAGGCCGTCATCGAGAGCTATTAGAGCTGGGCGCACACTATGCGCGCATGTGGCAGCTGCAACAGGGCGATGAAGAAAATAATTAATATATGGGCACTTAAAATGCAGACCAAGGTGATTGATTGCTTTGTGCTTTAAGTGCCGCTTGCTCTACAACCCATTCATATAAATCATCAGCATCTAAGGATAGTTGTATCGCTCGGTTGCTGATTTTTTCCCAAACTTCACGCCGTAATTGTTGGCGAGCTAGCTTTTTTGCTAAGGTTGTCTCATCTGTTTGCCGCATCACATGCCAAGCTTCTGGCTCTGGGCGTTCTTCGTCTGGGCTATAAAAAAGAACCGATGGGTGAGGGAGAACCTTTTTCTGGTTTAAGTCTTTCAAATTACTTTGTGCCTTTGTAGTGCCATACGCAAAAAGATCGGTTTTAGGCGTATCAATTAAAAGATCATAGATTAAGGAAGGATGTCTTTTGATCTTAGTTTTTTGCGATGACGAATTAAAAACAAATGCAGCTCTAAGATAGCGCTTGATCAGGATAAGTGCTGGTTGGGCTATGCTGGGCTGCGGTGATTCATTTATATATAAGCGTTAAGTACACATTTTGGAATTTTTTTTAACAAGTATTGATCAAAAGGTTGATTGGGGTCTCACAGATGTTGCGTGGACTGCATCATAGGGGCTTTTGATCTCGTTTAGTATGTCCAAGTTAGCCGACTTTGAACAGTAGATTATCAATATAAATCTGTTTGCTGGAATGGGTGAGGATTGTATAAGGCTCTTTGCTTTGTTGCATTAACTCAATGCCTTTCTCAGTAAAAAAACCAAAAATACATCAGTCATTTTCTTTCTGGCAATGAAAGCAAGCTTTCGCTATCGTAAATAGAATGTAATACTTTAAAGTAAACGGGCGGCTGTTTTGGAAGAGGGCAAGAAGGGGAATTTTAATTGGCTATTGATGCGCTAGCTTTTGAGAAGCAGGGGCCATTAATATAAAAAAGCCACGATCTCTATCGTGGCTTTTTTTGCTAGATGTATTAACAACACATCCACAGGAAGTCTAAATTAAACAGCAGCAGCAGAGCTTGCGCCGTTTGTTTTCTTAGCCGCAGTTTTAACCGCATCAGCAGTTGCAGTGCCTGCTGCTTTTACAGAAGCGTCAGCGAAATCGGCAACTTGTTTAGCCGCTTTAGTCAGGCTGTCCACTGCAGCTGCAGTGGCTTGTAGTGTAGATTTAACAGCAGCAACAGCAACATCAGTACCCGCTGGTGCTGATTTAACAAACTGGTCTAAACCTGAAACAACATGCTTGTTGAAAGCAGTGGTACGCTCTTCAACCAGCTGCGATGCCTCAGCTTGAGCTTGTGAAGTGATTTCGTACAGGCTACGTGAATAGTTAGTTGCTTGTTCGATCGATGCTTCTGTTAGTTTTTGACGCAATGTCAGTGCTTCTTGAGCGTCTTTAACGGCTACAAGTGCATTTGCGTTCTTTGCACCTGTTTCTAGGTTGTTTTTTGCAACTTCAACTTGCAGCTTGATGATCCGTTCGGCAGAATCAATGGAAATGCGTGCGAAACGCAATGCCACTTCAACTTGCTCGGTAGCGAACGCGGAGAATTGTTGTTGTGCAGTAGTCATTTTCAAGGATCCTTTCTATTGGTCTGTGCTGAATGGGATTTGCCTAGCGATTCGTACGCTGCTTTATTTATGATGCAGTGCACAATCAAGGCTTATTCTGGAAGAGGATGAAGTACTTGTCAAATAAATTGTGCGCCGCAACATGTTGCATGAAAAGTTAGTCCAGACTATCCTCATCTCACAACAATTATTATACACACACGAGGCAGCAAAATGAGCGTGGAAAAACGCGTGATCAAGAAGTATCCAAACCGCCGTCTGTACGACACGGCGACCAGCTGTTACATCACTTTGGTCGATGTAAAACAGTTAGTTTTGGATAATATTGATATCCAGATTGTGGATGCTAAAGGGGGAGAAGACATCACCCGCAGTGTGCTGCTACAAGTCATTATGGAAGAAGAAGCGGGCGGAATGCCTATGTTTTCTTATGATGTGCTGACACAAATCATTCGCTTCTATGGGAATGCCATGCAAGGTGTGATGGGGAATTACCTAGATAAAAACATGCAATTGTTTGCAGAAATGCAAGGTCGCTTACAGACGCAAGCCAAATCCGTGATCACAGGTGAAAACCCAATGCTGTCGAATGCCAATCTATGGGGCGACTTTATGAAGTTCCAAGGCCCTGGTATGCAAAGCATGATGAATAATTACCTAGAAAGCAGCACCTCCATGTTTGTGGATATGCAGCAACAGCTACAAGATCGAGCCAAGCATTTATTTACGGGAATGGGCATGCCAGGCTACGGAAAAGATGGCTCGGTGGGGCCTGAGGATGAATTACAACCTACCGAGCCTCCTGCGTCGACGGGGGAAAAAGAAGTTGAGGCCGAAGTCGTAAGTAAACCAGCTCCACGACGCCGAGCGGCTAAAAGTTAAATCAGCGATTTGGTTTTGATTTAAATAAAGATTTAAAAATGCCGCTTACTTCAAAAGGTAAGCGGCATTTTTATGGGCTTGCTCGAATCGTATTTGTACTGGTGCGATCACTCCATTACTTTTTCAATATGCTCAGTGTCACGGTATTCCACGACTTCCCCTTGGGAGGATGTTAATGTGCCAATATTCAGTCGAAATAAAAGCGCTTCTTGATTGTCTGCCTCGGGGCCAGCATTAAATTGCTGTAAAAAGATCGCCCCTGCGTTTTCTGCAACGCAGCGTGACGCTCTATTATCAATGCCCATGGCGATATCAATCCAGCTTAAGCCGTGGCTTATGGCCAGGGGTGCAAGTTGCACAATGGCTTGTGATGCATAGTGAGCTCCGCGCTTCCACGGCACCACCACATAGCCAAGGTGCCCCAAGCAATAAGCAGGCAATTCCGAAGTCCCTTTTTGCCAACGCAAACTTAAATCCCCTGCAAACTCACCATCAGAAATCCAGTACCTTGCCCGAGGCAGACGAGGCACTTTGCTGCCGTCATTAAGCTCTACAAGGGGACCATTACCGTTTATGTCTGATAGTGAGGCGAGAAATGCGTCAGCATCTTGTTGGATACGGGCTAACTGTGCCGACGCACCGATAGGATCTTGGTCATTATCACGGGTCCAGTTTCGCTCTAGTGCGGCGATATAGCTGGGTAGAAGGGCTAGGCTTGGGGTGACAAGGGTAATGGGCATCTGATTTTTTATTCTTTGAAAGGGGGGTATTGTTTATTTGTGCGCAGTAGCAAGGGACGCGTTGGCCTTACACTTCTACCTTGTAATTTAAAGCCAATTCATCACCTGGCTTGCCACGAATGCCCCAATTGTATTTGGGTGTTTCTGTGAGGGCGATTTCAATATCATTGGCGAGGATTCCTGCCGACAATTCGATGTTTTTATATATGGCACGGATCAGTTCTTTTTTAGCTTCAATTGAACGCCCCTCAAACATCGCTATTTCAATAATGATATAGTTTTCTGTTCGGTCCGAAGGATAGATAAAGCATGATTTTTCTAGCTCGATAAAACGATGGAATTTCTTTTCCGGCGGGTAGGCCAGCGCAGACATAACTGCACCATGTATGGCAGTGGATATTTCATTTTTAAATGTAATAATCGTTTTTTTATTGCCATATATTTTGACTTGAGCCATTGCTAGTCCCTAGTGTAGATAAATAAACGTCAGTTACTTTATCTAATTTGATCGCTTGCGTCATTAGAAAGAAACCAACAGGGCTAAAGTCATCGCCCCTTGTCTGGCAGTTATCGACAATGCATAATCAACAAAAGAACAAACGTTCTTTTGTTATAGGAAGTACATTAATGCGACAACGTCTGAATTTAATTTTGCTGGGGGTGAGCGATATGACTAAATCCACCGCCTTTTATGAAGCGTTAGGCTGGCCCAAGGCTGAATCGAGTCATGCGGAGTTTGTAAAGTTTGATTTGGGTGGCGTGGTATTGGCAATTCAATCAAGGGAGACATTTGCTAATGATGCCAATTTTGCGACGGCGGGGGGAAGTGGTTTTTCAGGGGTGGCATTAGCCTATATCGCCCGTAGCCCAGAAGATGTACCTCGCGTTTTAGACAAAGCCGCCAGCTTGGGGGCGACCATCGTAAAACCAGCAACGCAAAATGCGTGGGGTATAGCTGGTTATTTCCGCGATTTAGACGGGCATTTATTTGAAGTGATTTATGAAGATGGCTGGATTTTTGATGAGCAGGATGATTTAGTTGTTTAGAGAGAACGAATAGCAAAAACCCCGCACAAGCAGTCGCCTATGCGGGGTTTTGTCGTTTCGATTGCTTACTAGATCTTACTCAGGACGCATTTGCGGGAAGAGGATAACGTCGCGAATGCTTGGTGAGTCGGTCAGTAACATCACTAAGCGATCGATACCAATGCCGCAGCCGCCGGTTGGGGGCATGCCGGATTCTAGGGTGCGGATGTAGTCTGCATCGAAATGCATCGCTTCATCATCCCCAGCATCTTTTTGCTCGACTTGGGCCATAAAGCGTTCGGCTTGGTCTTCTGGGTCGTTCAACTCGGAATAACCATTGGCGTGTTCACGGCCAACCATAAATAGCTCGAAGCGCTCAGTAATGCCTGGCTTGCTGTCATTGGCACGGGCCAGCGGGGAGACTTCGGCTGGGTAGTCGATAATAAAGGTCGGCTCCCACAGCTTGGCTTCGGTGTTTTCTTCAAACAGGGCCAGTTGCAATGCGCCAACGCCTGCGGTTGGCATTGGCTTGCCACCTAAGCGCACCACTTCTGCCGCTAAGAAAGCTTGATCGTTCAGTTGCTCATCCGTGTATTCTGGGTTGTAAGCTTTAATCGAGCCTGCGATGGTGTAGCGGGCAAATGGCTTGGAGAGATCAACTTCTTTATCTTGGTATGTAATGACTGTGCTGCCCGTAGCAAGCTGAGCGCAAGCGCGGATAATGCCTTCAGACATTTCCATCATGCGTTGGTAGTCAGAATACGCTTCGTAGAATTCGATCATGGTGAATTCTGGATTGTGGCGTGTGCTCATGCCTTCGTTACGGAATGAGCGGTTAATTTCAAATACGCGCTCCATGCCGCCGACGATCAGGCGTTTGAGGTAAAGCTCTGGGGCGATGCGCAGGTAAAGCGGCATATCCAGCGCATTGTGGTGCGTTACAAAGGGCTTGGCCGTTGCGCCGCCAGGGATGCCGTGCATCATCGGGGTTTCAACTTCCAAGTAGCTTTCAGCAACCATGTAATCGCGGATGCACTGAACGATTTTAGAGCGCTTGATAAAGGTAGCGCGGCTTAAATCGTTGGTAATCAAATCCAGATGGCGCTGACGATAGATTTGCTCTTGATCAGCCAAACCATGGTGTTTGTCTGGCAAAGGGCGTAAAGATTTAGTTAGCAAACGCAATTCTGTGACTTGGATCGAAAGCTCGCCAGTATTGGTTTTCATCAGCGTGCCGCGAGCGGCAATAATGTCGCCCATGTCCCAAGTCTTGAAGCTGTCGTAAACAACTTCGCCAACTTTATCTTTGCTGATAAAAAACTGAATACGGCCAGTGGAATCTTGCACGGTGGCAAAGCTTGCCTTACCCATCACGCGTTTGAGCATCATGCGGCCAGCAACCGCTACGCTGACTTGAGCGGCTTCCATATCGGCTTTTTCAAACTCGCCGTACTTGGCTTGCAAATCGCCAGACATGTTTTCCCGTTTAAAATCATTCGGGTAAGCCACGCCAGCAGCGCGTAGGGCGGTTAACTTAGCGCGGCGTTCCGCGATAATTTGGTTTTCATCTTGCTGGATAATTTGTTCTTCAGCCATTTTTTAGCGCCCTAAATCTTGAACCACAGAGAGCACAGAGAACACAGAGTTTCACAGAGGTTTAATTAACCAATCTACGAATACCGTTCTTGAGCAATGCAGTATTAAAGTTAATCAATAAACCGGTTTTAAGGCCAGTTAGTTTTAAATAGGTAAGTAGCTGCGACTGGTGAATAGGCAATAATTTTTCACAGCTTTTTAATTCAACAATGAGCCTGTTTTCGATTAGCAAATCTAATTTAAAGGCGTGCTCAACAGCTAGGCCTTTATAGTAAATGGGCAAGTAAACCTGTGATTGCACAGCTAAGCTACGCAGTGACAATTCATGCAACAAACATTTCTCATATGCAGCTTCTAGCCGTCCCGCCCCTAAATTACGGTGAACTTCTATGGCGGCACCAATAACTTGATCGCTCAGAGGGTCTCTGCTCATCGGTATTTCTCGGTGAAACTCTGTGCCCTCTGTGTTCTCTGTGGTTCAAGATTTTTTAGTCCGTAGCAAAATGAGCTTCCATTACGGACTAACAAAACTTAAACCCCGTGCTTCAAGCTGGCGGCGATGAAGCCTTCTAGGTCGCCGTCCATTACGCCCTTGATATTGCCGACTTCGAAGCTGGTGCGCAGGTCTTTGATGCGGCTTTGGTCGAACACATAAGAGCGAATCTGATGACCCCAACCGATGTCTGCTTTGGTGGCTTCCAGCGATTGCTGCGCTTCCATGCGTTTGCGCAATTCCAACTCATACAATTTAGCGCGCAGCATTTTCCATGCTTCGTCACGGTTTTTGTGCTGAGAGCGGTCATTCTGGCATTGCACGACGGTATTGGTCGGGATGTGTGTCAAGCGAACCGCAGAGTCGGTTTTATTAATATGCTGACCACCCGCGCCCGAAGCACGGTAGGTATCGGTACGTACATCTGCCGGATTGATTTCAATCTCGAAACTATCGTCCACTTCTGGGTAAACAAACACGGAGGCAAACGAGGTATGGCGGCGGTTGTTTGAATCGTACGGCGAGCAACGAACCAAGCGATGCACGCCTGTTTCTGTGCGTAAAAAGCCGTAAGCGTAGTCGCCGGTGAGTTTGATTGTCGCTTGGCTGATGCCCACGATATCACCGTCTGATTGCTCCATCACTTCAACGGTAAAGCCTTTGCGCTCGCCATAGCGCACATACATGCGTAGCAACATGCCGGCCCAGTCTTGCGCCTCAGTGCCGCCAGCGCCCGATTGAATATCAATAAAGCACGGCATTGGGTCCATCGGATGATTAAACATCCGGCGAAATTCCAGCTCTTCTACGCGGGCAGAAATGGCATCCACATCATCAGACACGGCTTGCAAAGTATCGAAGTCGCCTTCTTCCTTGCCCATGTCGAACAAGTCTTTGGCGTCAGAGAGGCCAGCGGAGACTTCATCCAGCACCACAACCACGCCTTCAAGCGCTTTCTTTTCTCGACCTAGCTCTTGTGCTTTTTTCTGATCATTCCAGATGTCTGGGTCTTCCGTCAGGCGCACAACTTCTTCAAGTCGATCGCTTTTGCCGGGATAATCTAAGTATTTGCGGAGTTCTTCGCTGCGAGAAACCAAATCTTCAATTCGGTTCTCGATCTGATTAAGCTGTTCTGCTTCCATGCCTGTGGCTTTGTCCCATTAAGACGGCTTGCACTAAAGCGCGAAATTATACCGTGAGAGTGGCTCTCAAGGGGAGTCTCAGATGGAAAATTGCTAAAAGTACGATTTATTTGCGGATGTTTACCTCGGTAAAGCCCAAGTTTTGAAACACGGAGGGCGTAGAGAACGCGGCTTTTTACGAAGGAAACTTTTCTAGAGAAGGGTATTAGCCTTGGTTTTGAGTAGATTTGCTCAGTACCTAAGCTGCTAAATACTCAGATAGGCTGCTTTATAGAGTAAAGGGGCGGTTTTATGCCTGAACGGAGATCTGCGGCAGGCTGACTTGTATTGGGCTGGTATTGCCATCAGCGCTATATACACTGGGGGCATCAGCGGCTTGTGCTTTACCTTCTTGCTCTAAAGCGGCGGCGGCATTGTTTAGCGCGTCGTCCATGCTTTTTAATGCGTCTTTATAGAGCGCTTTATCCGTTTTGATGTCTTTTTTGCTGTTTTGTATTTCTAAGGCCAGTAGCCGCTTGGCTTTTTGCATGATTTTCTTAGCTTCATCCAAAAAATCACGATCTTCAGGGCTCAGGTTGCTTTTTGTGCTGGTTGGCTCCGATGATTTTGATTGCTTTTCTTCCTGCACCTTAGCTTCTTGCTCGGCTTTTTGTACGGCTTGCTCTGCCTCTTGCCCCGCGTGTTCAGTGCTTTGCCTCGCGTTTTTTACAGTGGCCTCGGCAGGAGGCTGATTGCTCGCACCCGCAATGGTAGGGGGCTGCACCGCGCCGCCGCCATTAAGGCCTGCATATTCGGCCACCGCAGCAGCAATTTGCTTGGCCAAACGAGCCGCAGCCGCCACATTGCTTTTTCCTATGCCGGCAAATTTCAACATGCCATCGAGTTGCCGCTTCAGCATGTCTAATTTGCCTTTTGCTGCGCTTTTCCGGCTGGAAATTGGGTCGAACTTTGGCATTTGGAATTCAAATGAAGCGCTTTTTGTCGCTCCTTCTTCTGGCTTATTGCTAACACCTTGTCGTGTAAGGTTTTGCACGGAGACTTGAATTAAGTCGGCGGTGATTTTCATAGGGTCAACCTTGAGATTGAAGCTTGTAGTCAGTCTGATTACAGATATATCGAGTAAAAACCATGAATCTTTAATGTTATTTATTACTTGGAGGGCTTGGGCGGAGATGTTCGAAGAGATGATTTAGTTGTTTTTTTGTCAGTATCGTTGAATACGCCTTCTATTTGTTTAAATCGTAGCGCAGGTGCAACTCGTTAAGGATGGTGGAGGTGTAAAAAATGGCGAGTTTTATTCCTAATGCCGTTCACTTAAGGTATTGGTTTTGCTTCCCCCTTAGAAAAAATGGGGGCTTAGGGGGATTTGCCTTGGGTTTTTTGCTTATTTTAAGCCCAACATCAACTGCAAATCCCCCCTAGCCCTCCCCTTTACGAAGGGGGGAACTCAAACAAAACCGTTTAAGTGAACGGCATTAGGACTTTATTCCTGCCTTGTTAGTTTAAGCGAAACGTTATTCATAGGGCGGGTGAAGTCTGCGAGTCATACTGAAAAATACCCGGGTTGCACCCGCCCTATGAATTGTTCTGTTGATTTTTCAGTGGTTGATCAATTCAATCCTTTCTCCCAAATAAAAATGCGGCCCCTCTCAGGGCCGCATTTGCGGGAAGGCTTAGCTAAAGCTCAGCCTTCTTTCTCATTACACCGCCAAACGATGACGAATTTCGCGTAAGGCTGCCGACATCATGGCCAGATCTGGTGCGAGGGTTTTCATTTCTTCAAACATTCGACGGCAGTGAGCGATGGCTGTTTCTTGGCTTTGTAGCCATGATGCCACCCGCACACTTGGCGTAGCACCCGGGCTTAGTTCCAGTGCGGCACTCGTTAGCGCGATGTGGGCGCGTTGCAGATCATCGCGGCAAGCTAGGCGGGCTAAGGTTTGCCAATGGTTTGCGCGTGGTAATTGTTCGATCAAGCCATGCAACCAATCCAACTCTAGCGCATCCCCCAAGGCAAAGTGAATCGTGGCTACTGCATCCACGTCTGCGGCTTGTTTGCGGGTAAGCAGCGCGATATTAAGCAGCTGCGTCGCCCCATCAAGGCAAGCGCTTTGCTTGGCCAGAGCAGCAGGCACACCTGCTGCCAACCAGCTTTCGGTGGTTTCTGTTTGTCTGGCCGAGCCTGCATACCATTCAGGCAATTGCGGTAGTAGGGCTGGAATGGTGCCCTTTAGCTCGCGAATCAGCTCTGCGTAATCTGGCAGAGTGTCTTGGTTTTGTACTAACCAGCGTGTGGCATGTTCTAGCTGACGACGCTCACGCAATAGCATGGTGTATTGCATGGTGGCGGGAATGCTGTTGTCGAGTGATTCAATCGCGACAAAGCGGGCTTCGCTATCAAGTAGCTCGGTGGCATCGTACCAAGCGCGCACAATCGTGGCTGGACGTAGCTCGGTCTCTTCAGAAAGACGGAAGACAAAGCTAATGCCCATGCGGTTGATGGTGCGGTTGGTCAGCTCATTGGCCACAATTTCGCGGCGCAATGGGTGCTCACCTAGGCGATCACCAAAACGATCCACTAGTGGCTTAGGGAAGTAAGCGGCGAGTAGGCCATCCCAATCTGGGCTGTCTGGTAAATCGCTCGCTAGTAAGTCTTGGTACAGGGCCATTTTTGCGTAGGCCAGCAATACAGCGAGTTCCGGGCGCTCTAAGCCTCTGCCTTCTTGCTGACGCGCGGCGATTTGCGTGTCGGTTGGCAAGAATTCAATGCGGCGGGATAGACGGCCATTTTTTTCTAGCGATTGCATAAAGCGCTGATGCACCGGCAGCAGGGATGCTGTTTGCTGGTATTCAAGGCTGATGGCTTCGGTTTGCAGATAGTTATCACGCAATACCAAATGGCCCACTTCATCGGTCATGGAAGCTAACAAATCATTACGTTGCTTCATGGTTAAATCGCCACCGGCCATAATGCGGCCCAGCAGAATCTTGATATTGACTTCGTGATCGGAGCAATCCACACCGGCGGAGTTGTCAATCGCATCAGTATGCACGCGGCCACCGTGCGCTGCGTACTCAATGCGGCCCAATTGGGTGAAGCCCAAATTGCCGCCTTCGGCGATCACCTTGCAGCGGAATTCCTTACCGTCGATACGCAGCGCGTCGGTGCCCCTATCGTTGGCTTCGGCTGGCGTTTGGGTCGATGCCTTGCCGTATGTGCCAATCCCACCGTTGTAGAACAGATCAACCGGCGCTTTTAGCATAGCGCGAATCAACTCGCTCGGCTCTAGTTCGTCGTCTTCTACATCAAGAATGGCTTTTACTTCGGCAGACAATGGAATGGTCTTGGCATTGCGCGGCCAGACACCGCCGCCTGCGGAAATTAGCTCGGCGTTGTAATCAGCCCATGAAGAGCGGGGTAGATCAAACAAGCGCGCGCGCTCTTTAAACGACACGGCAGGATCCGGGTTTGGATCAAGGAAAATATGGCGGTGATCAAATGCGCCGAGTAGCTTGGTGTGCTCGCTGCGTAAAAGGCCGTTACCAAACACGTCGCCGGACATGTCCCCAACGCCGATCACGGTAAATTCATCGGTACGGGTGTTAATGCCCAGCTCGCGGAATTGGCGCTCTACCGAAACCCATGCGCCTTTGGCGGTAATACCCATTTTCTTATGGTCGTAGCCTACCGAGCCACCAGAGGCAAAGGCATCATCCAGCCAAAAGCCATAATCACGTGAAATGCCGTTGGCGATATCAGAGAAAGTCGCCGTGCCTTTGTCCGCGGCCACCACCAGATAAGGATCATCCTCGTCTAGGCGGCGCACTTGCGACGGATGTACCACTTGGCCCGCCACCAAATTGTCGGTTAAATCCAGCAAGCCACGGATAAAGTTTTTGTAGCATTCAATCCCGCGCGCCATCAGTGTTTCGCGATCGCTTGGTGGATTTTTCACCACAAAGCCACCTTTAGAACCCACTGGCACGATGACGGTATTCTTTACCATCTGTGCTTTTACAAGACCCAAGACTTCGGTACGGAAGTCTTCACGGCGATCAGACCAGCGTAAGCCACCGCGAGCCACCTTACCGCCGCGCAAATGGACGCCTTCCATTTCAGGTGAATACACAAAGATTTCAAATAGCGGCACAGGCTGCGGCATATTTGGAATGCGCGCCGACTCTACCTTGAATGACATATACGATTTAATCTTGTCATCACTATCGAGCTGGAAGAAGTTGGTGCGTACGGTCGCCAAAATCGCGGCCAGCAGGCTGGAGAGGATTTTTTCGTCGTCTACGCTGGATTGATTGGCGCAAGCTTGGCGAATTTCTTCCGCCAGGATTTCTGCTACGCCCGGTGAATTGGTGACTGGGTCGTGCGACATCACAAACAGCGCCGCAAGCTGGCCGCTGAGTTTGCCGTGACGTAGCAAGCAATCGGCGATAATTTCCACGCCGTACTTGAGATTAACCTGACGCATATAGCAAGAGTATGCGCGTAGGATGAGCACTTCACGCCATGCTAGGCCAGCACCTAAAATCAGGCGGTTAAAACTGTCGTTTTCGCAAGCGCCTTCAAAAATAGCGGTAAACGCGGCGATCAAACGCTCACGATCGATGCTGTTTTCTAGTGAAGTGCCTACAGGTAGGCGCAAGCCAATATCAATAATCCAAGCGTGTTCGGTTTGATCGAAAGTCAGCGCGTATGGGCGCTCATCCAACACGCGCACACCTAGGTTTTCGAGTAGCGGCAGGCAATCGGATAGCTCGATCGGCTTGCCACGGTAGAGTTTTAAGCGCCACAGGGTAGGATCAACCACGCTACCTGGTGAAAGGGTAATGGCGATCTTGTCATTCTTTAAGCTGGCTTCCAGTGCTTCGATATCGTAAACCGCCACGCGGCCCGTGAAATCTGCGCAGTAAGCGGGGGAGAATGCTCGTTGGTAGCGCTGATACAGCGCCGCGCCAGTTTCTTCTCCGCGAACGTGAGTGAGTTGATCACGTAAATCATCTTGCCAGCGTTGGGCTGCACGGGCGATTTCGTCTTCAATCTCTTTGACGTCATACACAATACGCTCGCCAACCGGTAGGTGGATGAGGAAGTGAATCCGTGCCAGTGGGCTGTCCGCCAGCAAGACATTGAACTCAGCCTCATAGCCACCTAAGCGTTCCATTAGGATTTTTTCGACTTTCACGCGCACTTCGGTGGTGTAGTTATCGCGCGGCACAAACAGCATGACGGAGACATAGCGGCGATAGATGTCTTCGCGGAAAAAGGTGCGAACGCGGCTGCGCTCGTGCAGGCTAACCACACCTTGGGCAATACGGGCTAAATCATCGATGCCGATTTCTAATAGCTCATCACGAGGGTAGGTGTCGATGACATTCAGTAAGGCCTTGCCACGGTAGCCACCCACATCGGCATCGCTGGCGAGCAAGACGGCATTAATTTTTTTGCGTAGCAACGGGATGTTGCGTGGTGGCGTGGTGTAAGCGCTGGCCGTGTAAAGGCCAAGGATGCGTAATTCACCAATGACTTTACCGCTAGCATCCACTTCACGCAGGCTAACCATATCAAGGTAGGCAGGGCGGTGAATTAAAGAACGGGTATCGGCCTTGGTCATCAAAATAAGCGGGTCAGCTGAATAAGCGCGCTCTCTTAAATCGAGCGGTAAGGCTGCCCAAGTGTGTGATAGGCCCGAGTCGCCAGAATCACGTAATAAGCCGTGGCCAGATCCACCGACAAAATGTAAGTTGCCATCTTCTGCAAAGCGGTAATCACGCACGCCCAAGAAGATAAAGTGGCCTGCCAGCATCCATTCTAAAAATGCGCTGGTTTCGCGCACCAATACGATATCCAGCGGTGGCGGGCGATGGCGTAAGCCTTCTAAGGCTACGGTGACACGCTCTGCCATTGCGGGCCAATCGGTGACGCAAGCATCCAGCATATCTAAAGCATGATTTAGATCGCGCTCTAATTGGACGAGAGCATCCGTGGACGTGATGCGATCAATCTCAATATGCATCCAAGATTCGCTGACACCTTGCTCATCCATACCCTGCCAGTCGCCGTTCTCTTGACGTGCAACTTGCAATACAGGGTGAACAACCTGATGAACGCCATAGCCTAAGCGCGCAACAGACATGCCAATGGTGTCAACCAAGAATGGTCTATCTGACTGGACAATTTCAATCACAGTATGGCTACTCTGCCAGCCGTGATCAGGCACGCTTGGATTATAAATGCGTAATTTGCGCGTATTCGCCACGCGGGTGCGCGCCATACGCCAATGCGCAAGCACCGCGCCAAACCAATCTTCCGGCGTTTTTTCTATTAAATCGTCTTCAGAAATGTGGGCGAAGTAAGCAGAGAGAAAATCTTGGGTGATCGGCTGGTCACTCGCCGCAGCAAGTTCGCCTAGTGCTTTGAGTGTGGACAAAACGGTCATAACAGAAGCTCCAGTTCAGTGTGCCCCGACTCTATACCCACCTTTCAGGCATTGCCAGCTTTGACACATCATGATTTTCACTAATAGCAAGATTGTAATAGTAAGAATATTGCAGCCAAGTTGTTGTTGTTAATGAATAAGCCTGACTACATGTTATTTTTAACAATAGGGTAAATTGTAAACTTCCAGAATATTTAATTTACTTAAGTATTTTGCATTTGATGTGTTTAATATAAATCAAGTCTATTTTTATAAGTAAAATCACCTACTTCTCACGGCTGTTCCAGCAAAAATGCACCTTACAAATGGCATGCTATAGCGGTTTGATTACCGTTTTTATTTTTGGAAAATAAACGATTGTTTTATGTGTAACCTTTATCGTCCTGTGTTTTAAATTAAACAAGAATAGGTCAAAAAAATAATATCGCTGTTTTGATGTATTGATAACAATATGGCGAGGGGAATAGGGTGATTTGCTGCAAATAGGGCGGGCCTTGCCGAGTTGTTGTAAGCTTAACGCGGGGGCGTCTTACCCCAATTCATTGGTCGCTGACACAACAAAAGGTTTCAAACTTGTCCAGAGCCGAACGCTTATTAAGTCTCATGCAAAAATTACGACTTTATCACTATCCAGTAAGCGGAGCCGTATTGGCCTCAGAGCTGGGCGTGAGCCTGCGCACCGTGTACCGAGATATCGCCAGCTTACAAACACAAGGGGCGCAAATCGAGGGTGAGGCGGGGTTGGGGTTTGTTTTGAGGCCAGGTTTTACCCTGCCGCCGCTGATGTTTACGGTTGAAGAAATCGAAGCACTATCACTGGGGGCAAAGTGGGTAGCTGATCGCGCCGACTCTAGCCTTGGCGCTGCGGCCCAGCAGGCACTCAGCAAAATCGCTGCCGTTTTACCGGCCGAGCTACGTTTAGAGCTAGATACCGCCGCATTGCTCATCGGCCCCAGCCCGCATCCCAGCGTTTCAGATGAGACGCTACGTTTGATTAGAGTGGCTATTCGTCATGAGATGAAGTTGGATTTATTGTATTTAGACGCCAAGGCACAAGCATCCAAACGCCTAATTTGGCCTTGTGCGCTGGCTTTTTTTGATCAGGCCCGTGTGATCGTGGCATGGTGTGAATCACGGCAGGCCTTTCGTCATTTTCGGGTGGATAGAATTCAATCGGTGGTTTGCATTGATGTGCGCTACCCAAAACGGCGTCAGGCATTGCTTAAAGCATGGCGCGAAGCCGAGGGTATTCCTACTCGAAATCGCTAACTAAAGTGGATGGACTGCTGACAAAAACTGACACTAGCATCTAGCAAAATAGGGGTTCTTAAGTCAATAAATTAAAGCTGAGGAGCACCTCCATGTTTGATCCCAATCTAATCCTGCTTTACGTTGACAGCCCCGCAGCAAGCGCCGTTTTTTATGAAAAGCTGATTGGCCACCCGCCTGTAGAGCTGTCGGCTACTTTTGCATTATTTAAGCTTGAATCTGGCTTAAAGCTAGGTTTTTGGTCCAAACATACGGTTGAGCCCCGTGCGATGGCGGCAGGTGGCGGTGGGGAATTAGCGTTTGCCGTAGCAAACCATGCCGCTGTGAACGCGCAATACGATAATTGGCGCAAGCTAGCCATTACAATTGAGCAAGAGCCCATCGAAATGGATTTTGGCTACACTTTTGTGGCGCTCGATCCTGACCAACACCGCTTGCGGGTGTATGCGCTAAACGCCGAATAAACAACCCCCGCATCATTTGATGGTCGGTAGCGAGGTAAGTATGAAAAGTTGGATCGCGGTGGTGTGTGCTGAGCATGTGGCGCGTGGACAGGCGGGTGGCTTTATGCAGGTTTGTCACGGCAAAGCGGGGCCGCTCAAAAGGATTCAGGCTGGGGATGTAGTGGTGTACTACTCGCCCACGACCGTCATGGGCGGTAAAGATAAGCTGCAGGCCTTTACCGCTATTGGGGCCGTCAGGGCAGGGGATCCTTACCTCTTTGATATGGGCGGCGGTTTTATTCCTTTCCGTAAAGATGTAGATTGGTGGACTGCAAAGAAAGCGCCCATTCAGCCTTTGTTGGAGCAATTGGACTTTTCTAAAGGCATACGCAACTGGGGTGCGCCCTTTCGTTTTGGCCTATTTGCAATTAGCGAACATGATATGCATTTGATTGCGGGGGCAATGGGCGTTGATTGCACCGTTATGCCGCAGCTCAATATGGGTGCAGCAGAGCAAGCTGCACTTCCTTTTTAAACTTTTCAATAAAGAAAAAAATGAATCCGATACATATTACTGGCTTTACCGTAGCAGGCTTGGCGACTCGCACCAAAAATAGCGATGAATTCAACCCTACAACCGCCAAAATTGCCCGAGTATGGGGGCAGTTTTTTGCTGGAAATTTGATCGATAAAATCCCTAGTCGGCTGGCTAATTCGCCAGTTTATGGCGTGTATGCCGCCTATGAGAACGATGCAAATGGCTTTTATGATTTAACGGCTGGCGTGTCGGTGAGCGAGGGTAGCGCAGATTTCAGTACTGTGAATATTCAAGCAGGGGATTACTTGGTATTTGAGGCCCGTGGTGCTATGCCTGCCGCGGTCATTCAGGCATGGGGTAATGTTTGGGCCTATTTTGAGCAAAACCCGCAGATTAAACGCAGTTATCAAACCGATTTTGAATCGTATCTTGGGCCAAATGAAGTCCATATTTATATCGGCGTGGTGGGCGAATAAAGGATTTATAGGGCGCTAGTTTGCTTTTATGGCTAGACCGCCTGCCAAACTTCGCAGAAGAAAGTGAGTCACTCTGTTAGAATCCTGCCCCATGATACGACTTAAATCCCTCACACTAAGACGCGGCACTAAGGTGCTGCTTAATTCTGCGGACCTTACCCTGCAACCCGGCAGCAAAACCGGCGTAGTAGGGGCCAATGGCGCAGGTAAATCCAGCTTCTTTGCGCTGATGCGCGGCGAATTACACCCAGATGGTGGCGATATTGAAATGCCACCACGCATTACCATTAGCCATGTGGCGCAGGAAACTCCCGCGCTAGAGTGCTCGGCACTCGACTATGTGCTCGATGGTGATCGTGAATTACGCCGCTTAGAGCACGAGTTAGAGCATGTTTCGCACGATGACGGCATTCGTCATGGCGAGCTACTCGGCGAATTTGATGCCATCGATGGCTATACGGCCTCATCGCGCGGCTCCAAATTACTGGCAGGGCTTGGCTTTTCTACCGAAGAGCTCAGCAATCCGGTTTCCAGCTTCTCAGGCGGCTGGCGCATGCGTTTGAATCTGGCACAGGCTTTGATGTGCCGTTCAGATTTGCTGCTGCTGGATGAGCCAACCAATCACTTGGATTTAGAAACCGTAGTTTGGCTAGAGCAATGGCTCAAAACTTACCAAGGCATGTTGTTGGTTATTTCGCACGATCGCGATTTCCTTGACAATACCATCAAGCAAATCTTGCATGTGGAAGGCGGCACGCTGACGCTTTACACCGGTACTTATGAAGACTTTGAAAACCAGCGTGCCGAGCGCTTGTCGCTGCAACAACTGGCTTTTGACAAACAACAGCGCACCATTAACCACTTAGAATCATTTATTACCCGTTTTAAAGCCAAAGCAAGTAAGGCACGCCAAGCTCAAAGCCGTGTGAAAGCACTAGAAAAAATGGAGCGCATTTCTGCGGCGCACGTGGATTCTCCATTTACCTTTAGCTTCCGCGAGCCAGACAATAGCCCTAATCCTTTGGTTAAACTGGAAAACGGCCAAGCCGGTTACGATATTAATCGCCCCATTTTGAAAAACCTGACGCTTAGCTTAGAAAACGAAGCGCGTCTTGGTTTGCTTGGTGTGAATGGCGCGGGTAAATCGACCTTTATCAAGGCTTTGGCCGGCGAAAATCCATTGTTATTGGGTGAGCGCGAAGAAGGTAAGGGCCTGAAGATTGGTTACTTTGCCCAGCATCAGCTCGAGCATTTGCGCCTAGATGAATCCCCGCTTTGGCATATGCAAAAAATTGATCCGCAAACGCGCGAGCAAGAGCATCGCAACTTCCTAGGCGGCTTTGATTTTAACGGCACGATGGCCACCAGCAAGATTGAGCCATTCTCCGGCGGCGAAAAAGCACGCTTGGCCTTGGCGCTATTGATTTGGCAAAAACCAAATCTATTGCTGCTGGACGAGCCAACCAATCACTTAGACATCGAAATGCGCCAAGCGCTAACGATGGCGCTGCAAGATTTCGAAGGGGCCATTATCGTGGTCTCGCACGATAGGCACTTGCTGCGCGCCACGGTAGATGATTTCTGGCTAATCGAAGACGGCACAGTTCGCCCATTCGATGGTGATTTGGATGAGTACACCAAATACAGTCAGCAGAAACGCAGCGAAGAAAATAGCGCCCTGCGTAATTCAAGCAGCGCGGTAGATCGCAAAGCTCAGAAAAAACTGGAAGCCGACGTGCGCCAACGTAATGCCGTGCTGCGTAAACCCGTAGAAAAGAAACTCGCCAAAGTCGAAAAAGACATGGCGGGCTTTACTGCGGAAATGCAAAAGGTAGTAGCGTTGCTGGCCGAAGAAAGCCTCTACTTGCCTGCCAGAGCCGCGGAATTAAAAACAGCCCGTGCAAAAGAAACGGAGCTAAAAAGCAAATTAGACCCTCTGGAAGCATTATGGCTAGAGATCTCTGACGAGCTAGAAGCTTTACGCTAAAAGAGACAACACGCTAATTAAACGCCTGAATTGATCCAGAAAATAGGATCAATTCAGGCGTTTTTTTGTTTCAAGGTCTTGTATCTCCTTGCTTTAAGCCCAGCAATTCAGAGCAAAAAACACGTGTAAGTTTTCTATGTTTTTATGTATTAACTTTACATAATATACAATATACGAATATATATAAATACACCAAAGTAAGGTTGCTTACGCGGTGTAATTTTTATAGGCGCCCAGTAAGAGTAGGGCGTTTCATCACCACTTTCTATCTCCATATATTTCAAACCATGTCTTTGTTCTGCATAAAAAATGCGCCAATTTACCCTTGATTACAAATTGTGCCGAATAAGGATTCATTGCCTCGTCACACTGATTGCTCAGGATGTGTGTTTTTAGCCGCAGAGAACATAGCATGCCTTCTTTCCTTTTTAGCAAACAAGTATTCGTATTAACGATTGCTATGAGTGTTTTTCCACTTCATGCCCAAACTGAATTTCCTGCCACTTTGGCCGGGCATGTTGTGATGCCTGCTCGGTCCTTTATTGCCGCCCCTAAAGATGCGCCGGAAGATTTAAAAGTGAGTGGTAAATTTACGACGGGCAAGCGGGTAGAAGTGCTCGGTACGGTTGAAGGAATGTCGTTTGACCGACCTACCGGAGTATCTCTCCCTTTTAATGGACAAGCGCTACAAGGGCACTCTGGTATTAAAAAAATGCCTGATGGCAGCTTTTGGGTTTTAACGGATAACGGTTTTGGCTCAAAAGCCAATTCGCCAGATGCCATGCTCTATTTAAATCATTATGATTTGGATTTTAAAATCGGCAAAACACGGCATTTAGAAACGATTTTCTTGCACGACCCAGATAAAAAAGTGCCATTTCGTATTGTGCATGAAGGCAAGCCGCGTTATTTAACTGGAAGTGATTTTGATACTGAAAGCTTTCAGTTTGCAGGTGGTGCGCTATGGATTGGCGATGAGTTTGGCCCTTTTCTGATCAAAGCAGATTTAAAAGGAAAAGTGCTGGCCGTCTTTGATACCTTGGTGGACGGCAAAATAGTTCGCTCGCCCGATCATCCGGCAATCACTACGCCTGCAGCACCAACAGGCGGTGTTGATTTTCAAATTCGCCGCTCCAAAGGTTTTGAAGGCATGGCTGCATCTCAAGATGGAAGTAAGCTTTATGCTTTGCTGGAAGGTGCCGTTTGGGATGGAAAAGCCAATGAAAACGTGGACGGCAAAGATTATTTACGCGTTTTGGAATTTGATATCAAAAAAGAAGCGTGGACAGGCCGTCATTGGAAATACCTTTTAGAAAACAATAGTAATGCTATTGGTGATTATAATATGATTAACGAGACGCAAGGCTTGATTATTGAGCGCGACAATGGCGAAGGCACGGCAGATAAGGCATGTCCTAAGGGAGAAAAGCGCAGTGATTGTTTTCATGATATTGCAAAGTTTAAACGCGTTTATAAAGTCGAGCTTAATGAGGGCAATGTTGGTGGCCCGCTGCGTAAAATAGCCTATATCGATTTAATGAAAATAGCGGATCCAGCGCAGTTGGCGAGGAAGCCATTAAATAATAGCGTGCTGACCTTTCCATTTTTTACCATAGAAAATGTAGATAAGTAATCACGCATAATTAAACCTAAGTATGGAGCCAACTTTATCCAATATATTTTTTACATTTAAAGTAAGCTCATCTGTTGTCCATGTTTTAAAACGACGCCAGTGATATTTAGCCTGCTTCCACAGCATTTCAA
>JANYCY010000064.1 GCA_025360045.1 Janthinobacterium sp.
GCTATAGTGGCCCCACCAAAACAGACAATAATTTAAGATGGTGGCTGCCATGAAAAGGTAGGCCAAGATGAGTGAAAAAAATCGTAAAGTGATGACCGGTGCGCAGAAGGCTAAAGTGGCATTAGAGGCGGCCAAGGGGCATAAAACCATCAATGAAATTGCCGTTGAATTTGGAGTTCACCCCACCCAAGTTGGGCTGTGGAAAAAGGCTTTGCTGGAAAATGCTGGGCAGCTGTTTGACGTGAAACGTGGCCCTAAACCGATTGACCCAGCGACCGATCCTGAGCGGCTGTTTGCCAAAATTGGTCAACTGAATATGGAGCTCGATTGGCTTAAAAAAAAGTTAGCGAACGGCCACTGAGCGAGCGGCAAAGCTGGATAAGTCGGCAGGCACAACATGGCCTGAGCGTGGTGCGGCAATGTCAATTGTCCAACGTGGCGCGCGCCACCATTTACACCCACAAAGTCAGTGCCGTGGTGGATGAAGTTGAGCTGACTTTGTTGCGTTTATTGGACGAGGAATACACGCGCCATCCGTTTTATGGCAGTCGCAAAATGGTACTGTTTCTGCGTCAAGAAGGGCACGTTATTAACCGTAAACGGGTGCAAAGGTTGATGCGTATTTTGGGCTTGGTCGCCATGGTGCCCAGCCCCAACACCAGTAAAAAGCAGCCGCAACACAAGGTATTTCCTTATTTGCTGCGGGGTATAGCGGTGGTCAGGCCGAACCAGGTCTGGAGCACAGACATTACCTATATTCGACTGGCGCAGGGTTTTGTCTATTTGGTCGCTATCATTGATTGGTACAGTCGCAAGGTCCTAGCATGGCAGTTATCGAACACCATGGACGTCGAGTTTTGTATGGAATGCTTAACTACAGCGCTCACCGAATTTGGCACGCCAGAGATCTTTAATACCGACCAGGGCTCGCAATTTACCAGCGAGCAATGGATTCAGAAATTGCAAGAAAATGGCGTCAAAATCAGCATGGATGGACGTGGGCGGGCGCTGGATAATATCTTCGTTGAACGGTTGTGGCGCAGCGTAAAATACGAAGAAATTTACCCGAAAAATTACGCCAAAATGCCTGAGCTACTATTGGGGCTAAGCGAGTATTTTGCGTTTTATAACGGCGAGCGATTTCACCAGTCGCTGGACTACAAAACGCCGAATGAGGTGTATGCAACAGGAGCCGGTGGCGGCGCCAAAATCGCGGATTATTTTAGTAATCAGGGTGATGCAAAAGAGGCTTCTTCGAATGAAGAAATGGGGCAGCGCCAAGCAGCTGCAGCAACAGCGACACCCTCTTAAATTAGATGAAAATTTGTCTGGACATTGGGGGCCACTTTAAGCCTTCACCCGTCGGGAGTAGAGTAAGAGACGGGGCGTAGTCGTACTATTTCCCCGTCTCTCCTCTCCGAACCGGACTTGCACCTCTCAATGCATCCGGCTCTCCATCTAAGTGCTGCTCATAGCAAAGGCAATCTCACCATACCTAGATTCAACGGTGCTGATCGGCTCATCGTGCAATATGAATGGATTTTCAGTCAAGGTTCGCCATTTAAACCGACTCTTCCGGCTTGTAATCAGCCGCCTGAGTGTGAGGACTCCATACCAGCCATGAGTGTTTTGCCCTTCAATCAACCAAGTTTTAGCGACACCGTTTGCTGGCGATTTAACATAATCTCGCATGAGCGATCTAAAGCCACGCCGGTATTTACGCGCCAGCCAATAGCCAAACTTCCAGAAGATGGCGCGATCTAACTTGCTGAATAAAGTGGCAGTAAAGTCGGTGTATTGGTAAAAGTTTGCCCACCCAGTGAGTTGTCGGTTAAGACTCGCCAACATATCCATTCGATTCGTGCTGTAATTACTCGACAGTTGCTTTACCAACTTCTCGGTAAAGCGCCGATATTTATCCCATGGAATTGTACTCACCACTCGCATTCGACCACGCGAACCACGCTTACGAATAATTCGATGCCCCAGAAACACAAAGCCATCGTTAACATGCGTAATGTGGGTTTTCTCAAGATTCAGCGTCAATTTAAGCTGATCTTCAAGAAATGCTCGGCAGTCTGCGCGCACAGTTTCAGCTTGCGCTTTGCTGCCTTTGACAATCACAACAAAATCATCAGCATATCGACAATAAGATATTGCCGGTTTCCACTGGCGCTGCTCCCGTACCGCAATGGGGCGCTGGTTTTGTATGCCAAAGTTCCATGCCCAACGATCTTTACGTACTTTCTTGTTAAGGTATTTAGCTTCCATCCAAGTATCAAACTCATGCAACATGATGTTTGATAACAAAGGTGAAATAACCCCACCTTGCGGTACGCCTTCACTTGCCGCACAAAATAGACCGCGATCAACACAGCCCGCTTTGATGAACTTCCATAACAAAGCCAGTAAACGCGCGTCTGCGATACGCTTTCGTATTGCTTTAAGCAGTAATCGATGGTGAACGGTATCGAAGTAGCTGGCCAGATCGCCTTCAATAATCCAGCGCCCAGCCGTGCTTTGTTCTCCTCCGTCCTGCAGCTGTAATTTCACCGTGCGAATGGCGTGATGTACGCTACGCGCTTTTCTGAATCCATATGAGGCGGTATGGAAATCACTTTCCCATATGGGCTCCATCACCATCAAAATGGCACGCTGTACAATCCGATCACGCAAGCAAGGGATGCCCAAAGGCCTCATCTTGCCATTACTTTTTGGGATGTACACACGACGAGCGGCTTGTGGTTGAAACGTACCAGCAAGCAGCTCGACGCGTAAGGTTTCAAGTTCATGCTGGAGGTGATTTTCCATATAAACCCGAGTGACACCATCAATTCCCGGCGTCTTTGCTCCGCTTGACGCCAGCGTGATGCGGGCGGCTTCACGTAGCCAAACCGGTTCGGCAATGAGCCTCAGCAGACGATCGAACTTGCGCTCTTTATCCTTTGAAGACCATATCGCCAGCTTGCTTTGCATTTCACTGATTATCAAAGGTCTTCACCTTATTGTGGCCAGTTAATCGACCCAGCAAACCACTTAAACTGCCTCCCTTCGCCATGTGACTGGTTTTCCCAGTCTCGGACTACTACGGAGGCTCCGCCAACTTGCACATCATCGGGGGCACACTCCCTTACCATTTGTGCAAGCCTTCCCCAGTTCACATGCTGGACTCAACGCATGGGCGAGGTTGCCTATCGCAGTCTTTATCCTTGCTTTCCGCAAGTCGATTTAGATGCCATGGTCTAGCTACACTCTCCCCATGACGCCATGCAGACCAGCTTACATTTCTGGCTACAATTGCAGCTTCAGTGCATACGTGTCACTGATACCAATCCAAATCCGGCCTATTAAACGGTGTAGGCCGTGGTGACATTTCAACCCTCAGATGCGGTTTAATAGGTTCGTGTTCCTCAACCGTCCCATGCTCAGCCTAGAGGTTCATCTTGGCGTAACCGCTTCGCCGCAAACCCCGTTTCCCACGGACTTCGTCACCCTGCCAGTGTCAGCAGGTCACCGCCGCTTCGGCTCACTTCCCCTTGTAGCAGAAGAAGGGCATTCCCCAGCGCAACATCAACGACCTGCTAGGGTACTGCATTCCAAACATGCTCAAGCAGCATCACCCCAATCAATGCGGGCTACGCTGGCTGGGCGTACTATAGGTGATGTCACTCACCCAGGCTTGATTCGGTTCAGTGGGTTTAAACTCCTGATTTAGCAAGTTATCTGCAACTGGCAGAGCATGATTTGAGTTCGTCGTCGCTTTGAATTTACGCTTTTGGATGCAACGAATACCTTCTTCACGCCGCAGCCGGGCGATCCGGTCACGACCCGCCTTAATGCCTTCTTCTGCTAGTTCATCCTGCAAGCGCTTGGCGCTATAAGTCCGTCGAGTCTTGTTGTGTGCGGCCCGAATCTCTACCCGTAAACGCTCATTCTCTAGTGAACGGCGGCAAGGTGGTCGCTTCTGCCAAGCGTAAAAACCACCGCGAGATACCGCCAAAATCCGGCACAACAGCTTGATCGGATATTGAAATTGCCATTGCTTTACGAACGCGTACCGGGCAGTGACTCCCTGGCAAAGTACGCTGTCGCTTTTTTTAAGATATCGCGCTCCATTCGGGCTTCGGCCAGTTCTTTGCGTAATTGCCGGACCTCGGCCATCAAGTCAGTGGCACTGGGTATCTCGGTCTGCGTAGAAGGGGTTTTGACTGCTTTGCGGGCTTGTGTGACCCAATAGGCCAGCGTGCTCTGCTTCATATTCAGCCGCGCAGCGGTCTCGGCTACCGAAAACCCTTGCTCAAACACCACCTTGATCGCTTCCGCCCGAAATTCCGGCGTATGGCTTTGCGTTATTCTTTTGCTCATTTCTCACTCCTGTTGGCTCAAAGTTTACCAAACAAGCGTGTCTACGGAATTCAGGCTACCTCAAACATCATCAGCAATAAATAAGTGTGGTTATCATTACGGGGCGAGCTTAAAAATTACAGCGATTTAAAAGGCCACCTTAGTGGATTTATCCGTTTTTATGCTCCACCACTATGCTACTGGCGGAATAATGATAGGTTTTCCTGCGGAGGTTAGAATCTCGCCGCGTGATAATAGCGATCGTGATGATGTACGGCAAAACGAGCATTAAATGTGATGATGCAAAGAAGAAGGGGGAATAACATTGTATTCCCCCTTAAATAATTAGACGTTAATCGTATGCGTCCAGTGAGGACGCCAACTCTTTGCTAAGTATGAAACTAGATTCTTATCACCAACAAACTGTAGTCTTCCACTTGATTGAAATGCCAAAGCAGATTGATCAACTTTTAGCCCAGATTGACGAGCCGAGTTTGTTAGCTGGGCTAAAAGCGCACTATGATCACCATTCGTCGATTTTGCATCAAACACGACAAAATCAATCCAACCACCATTTGTTGCTTGCGTTCTTAAATGAGCCAAATTGATATTCATTTTTTTCCTCCACGTGCTTGCGCAAGTGCACTGGCGGCGGCTGATTTTGAGGTCGCGCTGGTTCGACCATCTCTTAAAACTTTAGATGCAGCAGTTGCGGCGGCTGCGGATGTCTGTTTTTGTGGTGTGTGCGCTTGAGAAAGTGCACTTGCTGCGGCTGTACGCGAATTTGCGCCTGTAGAACCGTTATTCAGCGTTTTAGAAGCTGACGTTGCAGCTTTACTACCAGTTGTCTTTAAATTAGACATTGTGAGATCTCATCGTTGATGTGGGTATACACGCCTTCCATCACCGCCTATTGAGAATGATCCTTATCAGAGGTATGCTTGCAGTCCCCACTGAAGCGATCTAATTCAGATTGTTCTCAAGCAGTTTAAGAAACTCCCGAGGCCGACTTCATGTCGGCCTTTGGTTTTTGCATGGTTTCTAAACAAAAACACAAGATGTAGTGTTTTTTATTAGCTAACAACACTAATGCTAGCAGGTTGCTTGATGTTTGTTAACAGCTGAATTAAACACTCGCTACAATAGTGCCAAATTTGGCCTATTTCAAAAAAAATGACTCCTGAACAAGAATCTCAGCACTTAAAACAAGCCTCTAATGAGGAGCTGTGTGCATATTTAGCTGCAAAAATTCGGCGGAGTCGTAAATTACGCAAAGAGTCCCAAGTGCAATTTGCTGCACGAGCTGGCATTGCATTAAGAACCTATAAGCGACTTGAAACATACGGACAAGGGCATCTAGAAACATTTCTGAAAGCTCTCAGTGCTTTAGATCGCTGTCATTATTTAAATCTTCTATTCCCATTTGATCAGCCAAAACCACGAATTTTGTCACTTGAAGAGCGCTTAGAAGTGATGAGAAAACGGAGCAGTGAGTCCAATAACTAAGGACATTACATGTCGGTAGATTTTAATTGCAGTACAAAGCCCTCCTAACGACGTCCTATATCTAGGGGCGTTTCAGAAAGCCTGAGTAACACCGAAATAGTAGTGATCATATGGAGAATCTTTGCCAGTAAGCTAACGAGCCTGATGGCGGGCGGGGACGTCGCCACGACGCATATCAAGTAGTAGAAGGAATAGGCGATGCTTGAATAAGCCCAGAAGCCTTGTAGTGGGTTGCACATGTGATCGCTATGGAGGCCCAAATGACTCAACAAGGCAGCGAGGGGCATGAGCGAACATTCATTTTTTATAAAGCAGACCATGACCCAGTATTTGGTGATGGCAACCTGATCAGTGTTGATCTTTACCAGTGTTTGAGTAGGAGGTAAATATGGCAATCATCATTCCTCATAAGCACGTATTTTTTGCCGTGGCAACCGTTTATACAAAAGATCCTATACCCTCTCATATTGCCTAGACTTAATCTGAATCCACTTATAATTGGTATCCCCTCTCCGAATAAGTGGTATTTACCGCACCCCCCAACAGAACGACAAATCACACAGGAAAAATTAAAATTGTTTAATCATCTCAAAACAGCAATCGTCCCATCTACGGAGCCTAGTGAACAAAATTATGCGAATCGTCGGCGAGTGAACAAATTTGTGCGAATGTTTTTCGCATAAATTTGTTCACTCTTTGCATACAAACCTAGCAAATATGCGGCTTCCACAGGTTTTATGTGTGAACAAATTTATGCGCACAAACGACTTAGTCACAATACAGACAATGAAAAACTATTAGATATCAGCGTAAAAAAAGCCCAACCAATTAAGGTTGGGCTTTTTTTCTTGAATTTAGCCTCGCATAAATGGTTTCAATCAGTTTCCGATCATGATGTTTCGAAACGGTAACAATGTGATCCACTGGAAACTTATCCAGAGTTGATTCAAGACCATGATCGCCACCAGTCACCATTTCGGCTTCGGTTGGACTTTGTTTCTTCCAGACCTCTCCACTCTCCGAGTCGTAAAACTGGTTGCCAACTGCTACCTTTTCAAATGTGATTTCATGATACCTGTCATCGTCCTCAACCAGTTTCCGGCCCTTAACCGCGTCGAGTTCAGCACCAGTCAACACCTTGTGCTTCCCATCGTAGCCCATGAAGCGAAGCGCGATTTCACCGGTACTCTCAAACGGCCCGCTGACGACATTGTTGTTCGACGCATCGACAACGAAATACTCCTCCGGCAAATTCCGACGACGATTGAATTCATCAAGCAAAACTATTGCGCCTGCACAATCTTGCAAAAATCCAGTTACAGGGTTGTGTTCCTGCGCCGCCATCATCTGCTCACGTAATTCAACATCGTTCAACTCTTGAGGCCGC
>JANYCY010000058.1 GCA_025360045.1 Janthinobacterium sp.
AAATATGGAAATAAAAGGGAAGTAGCGCTGAAATTTTAAAAAAAATGCAATTTAATGCAGGATTGTACGTTTTAAATAAAAAAAGTAGTGTATTTAAATTAAAAATACATCTGCGGTGAGTTTGTGCAGACCTTCCTTAGACCTTACTTAAAATGAGTAAGTAGGTGAGTGTTTGTGTATTAATAAATAGTCTATTTAATTATCTTTTAACTTCTTCAGGGGTAATCATGCAAACATTAAATACGCGTTTTGGTGAGATTGAGATTGATCCAGAAACGGTACTGACTTTTCCGCAAGGTATGCCGGGCTTTGAGGATTGCACGCGTTATAAATTACTGCATGAAGAGCAGCCCAATCCGCGTGTGCGTTGGTTGCAATCGCTTGATGATGCGGATTTAAGCTTTAGTTTGGTGCAAGTAGAGCATTTAGGCTTGTCGTATGAGGTATCGCTCAGTGATGAAGAGTGCGCTTTGATCGAGCTTGAGCAGGCTGAAGATGCAATTTTATTACTTTTATTATCGCGTCCGTTTGAGGAAGGCCAAGCCATCTCGGCAAATACGCAAGCGCCGGTGGTCTTGAATATTAAGAGTCGTAAGGCTTTACAAAAGGTGGGGGTTCGGGCCGATATTGTGTTCCGAAGCTGATGGTTTAATTTGCATAGTGCGACTATTGCGAGTTGTCAGCCAAATTGAAAAAGACGCGATTTATGTCGGCTGTTTTAGTTTGACTGATGACGAGATATTTTGTGGTTTGCCATGAGGATTGCTCAGGGCCTAGATTTTTAAATGAGTTTTATGAAGAAAACGGGGTTTGTGTATGCTCTTTTTTTAACAAAGTTTTCTTACAAAACAAAGGTCTAGCGCTTGGGTGGTGAATTCAGGAAATATTCGGGCTGCGAGCATCTTGGGTGCTTGCTCTGCTTGCTGTATGATCCACGAATTTTTCGGGCAGCCTATATTTAAGGCTGCTTTAGTCGCGCGCAGCAGGAGAGCAGCATGAAAACGACCTTCCTCGATTTCGAGCAGCCAATCGCGGAGCTTGAGAACAAAATCGAAGAATTGCGCTTCGTTCAAGACGATTCCGCCGTTGATATTTCTGTAGAGATTGGCCATCTCGAAAAAAAGAGCCAAGAGTTAACCAAAACGATTTATTCAAAATTAGGGACGTGGCAGATTTCTCAAGTGGCCCGCCACCCGCAGCGCCCATACACCTTAGATTATATTAAGGCGCTGTTTACCGATTTTGAAGAACTGCATGGTGATCGTAGCTATGCAGATGATGCGGCGATTATCGGCGGCTTGGCACGTTTTAACGGCCAGTCGGTGATGGTGATTGGGCATCAAAAAGGGCGGGACACCAAAGATCGGCAATACCGTAATTTTGGTATGCCACGCCCAGAGGGCTATCGTAAGGCTTTGCGCCTGATGAAGCTGGCAGAAAAATTTAATATTCCGCTGATGACCTTTGTAGATACGCCAGGCGCGTATCCAGGGGTGGGGGCGGAAGAGCGTGGGCAATCAGAGGCGATTGGCCGTAATTTGTTTGAGATGGCTAAGCTGCGGATACCGGTGATTTGCACGGTGATTGGCGAGGGCGGCTCAGGCGGGGCTTTGGCGATTGCAGTGGGCGATGTGGTGCAGATGTTGCAGTACGCGACTTACTCGGTGATTACTCCTGAAGGGTGCGCGTCGATTTTGTGGAAAACCGCAGAAAAAGCACCTGAAGCAGCCGAGGCGCTGGGTATTACCGCAAATCGCTTAAAAACACTGGGCATCATCGATAAGGTGATTGCTGAGCCTTTGGGCGGTGCGCATCGTGATTATCAGCAGATGATGGTCGCGATGAGAAAAAATCTGAGTGATACCTTAAAAACCCTTCAATCTAAATCGATGGATGAGCTGCTCGATATACGTTTTGAGCGAATGATGAGTTATGGCAAGTTTAAAGAAGAAACCGTCTCCTGATGGTTTGTTTGCAGACTGTCGGACACGGTCGCTTCAGTTCGATAAGCTGTTAGGGCGGGTAGAGCAAAAGCTCTCCCGCTTTTTGCCCCATTCCACCCTGTGCGTGGGATTGTCGGGCGGTCTTGATTCCATGGTGTTATTGCATTTGCTGGCAGCCCTCAGGCAACGCCAGCCTTTTGTGCTGCGCGCGATTCATGTGCATCATGGCTTGTCTGAGTATGCGGATGAATGGGCGCAATTTGCGCTTGATAGTGCGGCGCAGCTTAGAGTGGAATGCAATGTCGAGCGCGTTTCGCTGGCGCCATACCTGAAGCAGGGGGTGGAAGGGGCGGCACGGACGGCGCGCTATGAGGTATTTGCTCGGCAAACGTGTGATGTGCTGCTCTTGGCTCAGCATCGTGATGATCAGGCAGAAACGGTATTACTGAATCTGCTGCGTGGCAGCGGTTTGCGTGGCTTGGCGGCGATGCCTGAATATCGGCGTTTAAATGAGCACGTCGGTATTTTGCGGCCCTTGCTGGATATTTCGCGTGCGGAGCTTGCCGAATATGCAGCAGAGCAAGGCTTAGCTTGGGTGGAGGATGAAAGTAATCTTGATTCTCGCTACGACCGTAATTTCTTGCGCAATGAAATCTTTCCCGCTTTAAGGACTGTTTGGCCCAGTGCAAATGCTACTTTGGCCCGAGTGGCGGTGCATGCGGCAGAGGCGGATGAGCTGTTGCAAGAATTGGCGGTGGCCGATTTGGTACAGTGTGTAGAGGGTGGTGTGTTTGACCTAAGTGTTGATTTGTCGCCGCTACGTTTACGCAATGCGCTACGCTTTTGGCTTACCCAACAGGGCTTGCAATTAGACGCCCGTGCTTTTGAAGAGCTTATCCGGATTGCGCTGTTTGCCGCGATTGATGCGCAGCCTGCGCTGGTGTGGCGAGGTCGGGCCATTCGGCGTTATCGGCAGAAGCTGTATATCACGGCGGCAGAGCAGGCTGCGTTTGCCGATGCGCTGATGCCTTGGCAATTAGAGATGCGAGTGGCGTCGGGCGTATTGGCTTGGCGTGAGGCGGCTCTTGGCATTGAGCTTAGTCGCCTTCAGCAGGGGCGGTTGGAGCTGCGCAATCGCTTGGGTGGCGAGAGCTTACGGTTACATGTCGGCGGGCCAAGACGCTCATTAAAGCAGCTGTATCAAGAAGCGGCGGTGCCCCCTTGGCTGCGTTTAAATACACCACTGGTGTATTTGGATGGCGAGTTAGCTGCTGTGCCGGGGCTAGGGGTTGATGCGGTATTCAGAGCGGGCAATGGGCAGCAGGCGTTTACTCCCCATTGGCGGCCAGACTAACTGTTGGCCGTACCTTCGAAAATGATTTTCCAAATGCCATCTTCTTGTTGCCAATACTGACGTTTATTCATTTGATTATCTAAATTATTGCTACGGTAATCTTGTTTAAAGCTGGTGGTGAGGCGAGGTGTTGCGCCGCCGCTGGCGTAAATGCTTAAATTATCTAGGCGAATTTTACTCCAGCTTTTACCTGCATTTACGGTGGTTTTTTGGCTGCTCCAGCGTGCCAAGTCCTGACCATCATCACTTTTAAACTGCTTAGCATAGCGACTGAGGTAGGGTTGGGGCTTGAGCGATTCCCAGTCTTCACGCCAGCCATCAACCAAGCTTAAGGCGGCATCTCGCCTTGATTGCCACTCTACTTTAGAAACCCACTCGGCCTTGGGGACGATGACGACAGGCGTTTGCCCCACCTGAATATATTGCGCGATATCGAGCATTTCTTCGTTGCTCATTGCGACGCAACCGTTGGACGCCCATGGTGCTCGGGCATAGGTATTGGCGGGTACACCATGTAGCCAAATGCCAGAGCCGGTGCGGCCTTCGCTTTTATCTAATTCATTCGGAAATGAAATAGGCCAAGCACCCACTCCATATAGATCGGCCTGTGCGCCACGGGTTTTATCAAGGTAGGGTCTGGATAAATGGTTGTTTACAAAGTAAACGCCTAATGGGGTGCGCTGATCGCCCTCACGGAATTTATCTGAGCCGAGCTTGCCGATGGTTGCGTAATGATCGGTAACATAAGTGGGTACACCATCGATGTTTTTAAATACGTAAATGCGTGATGCCTCCGCATCGACCAAGATGGCGTATTGCTGTTGTGGGGCAAAAACCAGTAAATGAGCAGGAAAGCGTGTTTGTGCGGCTTGCGATTGGCGACTGCTAATGCGGGCCAGTGCTTCTTTTCGCAAGTCATCTAATCGATCGGCTGGCACTTTACCTGCACCTGCTCCCATTGTGTTGAGGGGCATGGCGCGCATGGCGTAGAGATCACCTGATAATAAATGTGCTAGTCGATAATTGGGTTGTTCTTTGAGGAGGGCATCCACTGTGGCGCGTGCATCGGCCAAATTCCCGCTGCGGATGTGGTCAATGGCTGACAGTATTCTTTGTTCAGGCGAGCCTTTACTGGCGATGCCTACTTTTTCTTCTAAAAAGCGGGGTTTGGCAGGGTCGGAGACAATAGGGCTGGCAGGTGGTGCAAGCATCAATAGAGCGAGCAGGCAAGCGCTACGCTTGCCCCAAATAAACAAACTACGCATACGTTATCAGGAACCTGTTCGCTCTTCTCGGATCAGCCAGCGGCTGCCCGATTTTTCTAAGATTAAAGTTTTACCTGTCGTGCTTGATAAGTGACTGGCTTTATACGATTGGCGGAAGCGTGCTTTGGCTGTGCCATCATCGTTGAGTTCAATTTTTAAATCGGATACTTTTACATCAATTGATTTAGGGCCACTAATACGGCTACGGCGCTCTTTTCCCCAGTCGCTAAATTTTTGCCCATTAGGCGTTTTAAAATTGTTGCCATAGGCGGCTAGGTAGCCGTTCACATTTTGCTGGCTCCAAGCCTCTGCCCAGCCATCGACTGCTGCAATAATTTGCTGCTTTTCCCCGTCACGAGCATCTGGTTTTGGCGCTGGAGTAGGAGCGGGCGTGGGTGCCGCACTTGGTTTGACTGCGGGGCTTGGTGTGGCAACAGGCTTAGGTGTTGGTGTGGCTACAGGCGTCGGTGCTGCGGTAGGTGGAGCGGTAGGTTTTGTCGTGGGGCTGATTTGCGCCACTTTAACCGGCGGGCTGGCTTTGCTATTTGTGTTCGCTACTGCGGGGCTACCAAACAGGCTGCCGACCATTTTTAGTTTTGTTTGCACTACGGTATTGCTGCCTTCCAATTGCAAGGCTTTATCATAAGCTTGAGAGGCTAGGCGAGCGTATAGATCACCTAGGTTTTCGTGCGCCGTGGCATAAGCTGGGTTAGTTTGAATGGCCATGAGCAGGGCGGCACGCGCTTTATCTAGCTGATTTTGCTGAGCATAAAGCACGGCTAAATTATTATAGGGCTCAGGAAGCTGTGGGTTGTCGGCGGACAACTGCGTAAATGCTTTGATGCCTTCTTCGGTTCTACCCATCTCAGTCAAAATAATGCCGCGTAAAAAGCGAATTGAGGGCTCCTTAGGGGATCTTGCGAGCGACTTATCTGCACGATCGAGTGCTTGTGGCAATTGCTTAGACTTAAGTAGCTGTTGAATATCTTCAGCATCCCCAGCGTAAACGCCGAAGGACAAAAATAGGGGGATAAGAGCTAAGGCAATGCGACGCAGTGTCATATAGGTATCCGAAACGGTTGGGCAGGCACTAAACTGCGCGAGTTTAACAAAAAATAGGGGCCTTTGTCGCAATGAACCTACCTGCAAGTGTGTTATCCATCTTACTTTTAATGGCTTCTAATGTATTTATGACGGTTGCGTGGTACGGGCATCTCAAATTTGCGCATAGTAAGCCATGGTTGCTCGCTGCTTTATTGAGCTGGGGAATCGCTCTTTTTGAGTATTTATTGCAAGTACCCGCCAATCGAATTGGTTTTACCACCTATACCTTGCCGCAGCTAAAAATCATCCAAGAAGTGATTAGTTTGTCGGTGTTTATCCCTTTTGCCATGCTGTATATGGATCAGCCTTTTAAGTTGGATTTTGTCTGGGCAGGCTTATGTTTATTAGGGGCGGTCTATTTTATGTTTAGAGGTGGCTGATCTATTGTAGCGACTGTTTTTATTGCTGTATTTGTGTTTTGCATAATACATTGATAAATAAAATACATGGCTTAGATCAATAATGAGCATTTTCACCGATGCGCTTTTATGTAAGGAGCGCTACACTGAAATGTTTATCTTAGTTTTTTGGGCCTCACCATGCAGATTACCGTCGTAAAACACCCCCTCGTTCAACATAAACTGGCTTTATTACGCGCAGAAAATGTCAGCACCAATAAATTTCGCTTGCTCACAGAAGAATTGGCGCGCTTATTAGCCTATGAGGCCACGCGTGATTTGCCATTAGAAACCACCATGATTGCCGGTTGGTGTGGTCCTGTAGAAGTGCAGCAGGTCAAGGGTAAAAAACTTACGGTTGTGCCTATTTTGCGCGCAGGTATTGGCATGCTCAATGGCGTGCTGGATTTAGTGCCTTCAGCCAAAATCAGCGTAGTGGGTTTGGCGCGTAATGAAGAAACGCTGCAGCCAGAGCCTTACTTTGAAAAGTTTGTGGGTAATCTAGAAGATCGCCTTGCCTTGATTATTGATCCAATGCTCGCAACGGGTGGCTCTTTGGTTGCGACCATTGATATGCTCAAGCGTAATGGCTGTAAAGATATTAAAGCGATTGTGATGGTGGCAGCTCCTGAAGGCGTGAAGCTGGTTAATGATGCGCATCCTGATGTAGAAATTGTGGCGGCTTCGTTAGATAGTCATCTTGATGAGCGTGGTTACATCATCCCAGGCTTGGGTGATGCGGGTGATAAGATTTTTGGTACGACGAAGTGATCTAAGTTTTAAGCTTTAAATCATCCCCCTCGAAGAAGGGGGATTTTTATATCTACGTTTCAGGGGGCAGGTTTATGTGGTTTGCTTTAAAGCAATTTGTGTCTGGAGCGCAAATTCTATTTGTGGCGTTTGGTGCTTTGGTTTTGGTGCCTTTGCTAACAGGTTTAAATCCTGCAATGGCACTATTGGGTGCGGGTGTGGGAACGTTAGTATTTCAGTGGATTACCGGTCGTAAAGTGCCGATTTTTTTGGGTTCTTCTTTTGCTTTTATTGGGCCAATTATTTTTGCCATGCACACATGGGGGCAGGCGGCCACGCAGTTTGGTTTATTTGCTGCGGGCTTTATGTACTTTGTGATTGCGGGCCTGATTAAATGGCGCGGCATGGGCTTTATTCATAAATTATTGCCACCTGTAGTAATAGGCCCTGTAATTATGGTGATTGGCCTTTCTGTGGCGGTGGCAGCTTCTGGTATGGCAATGGGGCAGGGCGGTGGTAAGCAGTTGGTGGCTTACGATATCTCCTTATTCTTGGCGGCCATTTCGCTTGCTACAACCATTGCGGTTTCGGTATTTGCAGGCGGCATGCTGCGCTTAGTGCCGATTTTATCTGGCGTGATTGTCGGCTATGTGTCGGCGATTTTCTTGGGCGTGATTGATTTTACGGCCATTGCGGCCGCGCCTTGGTTTGCTATGCCGCACTTTGTAACACCAGAAGTGAACTGGGCCGCAGCTTTATTTATGTTGCCGGTTGCAATTGCACCAACAATTGAGCATATCGGTGCGGTGATGGCGGTAGGGCAGGTTACAGGGAATGATTACACCAAAACACCTGGCTTACATCGCACGCTGGCAGGGGATGGTTTTGGGGTGTGTTTTGCTGGCTTAATTGGCGGCCCGCCGATTACGACTTACTCGGAAGTCACGGGCGCGCTGATGATTACGCGCAACTTTAATCCGGTGATCATGACTTGGGCGGCGGTATTGGCGGTGATCTTGGCGTTCTTTGGCAAATTTAATGCCTTACTGCAATCGATTCCCTTGCCGGTGATGGGTGGGATTATGGTGCTGCTATTTGGAACGATTGCGAGCATTGGCTTGAAAACGCTGATCGACGCCAAAGTAAACCTAATGGCTCCGCGTAATTTGGTGATTGTCTCGGTGGTGCTGACTTGCGGGATTGGTGGCTTAATGTTGAAGATCGGTGATTTCAACTTGGCCGGAGTCGGCTTGGTGAGTGTGTTGGCGATTGTTATTAATTTGCTACTACCTGCTGAGCAAGAGGCCGCGGTGTAATCGAGTAGCGTGGGCACTTCTTTGTGCCCACGCGAGTGGGATGTGGCGGTGCTCAGGCTTTTAGCGCTGCCCTAGTTTGATCGCAGCATTGACGCCTTCTTCCATGGTGGGGACGGCGTCAAATTGCACTACGCAGTAAATTTTCCAGCCATCGTCGCCACGCTTCACGTGGTAGCAAGTGCCGTACTGCCAAGGATCTAGCTCTAGTCGCGTGACTGACCAAATCAAATTAACGGTAGCAAAATGGGCGTCGATCAAAAGGATATCTTTGATCTGATAAGTTGCAGCGAGAAACCCTTGTTGCTCAAACCAGCCTAGTAAGCTTGCTGTTGCGGGAAGGAGTAAATCCATTGTTTCCCAAACAGTGCCTTGCCCTTGATGGATCGTCATAAAGGGCAGGGCAAACATGGACGAGGTCGCGTTTGCATCCAAGGCGGAATACGCCTCTCCATATCGTTCAAAAAACGCTTCCAATCCTTGCTTCACTTTTACTGCTCCAACATCCAAACGCTTTTTGTTTTATACATGGCGACTTAAGCGGATACAAGCATTTGCTTATGCTTTTGGCTTGCCATGTTTGTTAATAATGACCAACTCAATGTAATCGCTATTGCTCGGGCCTGCATCATTGCTGCTAATAAGGAGGATTCGCATGATTGTAAAATACCCAGCCATGCGGATCTTCGTGGTTTCTATGCGTTAACGTACCTTAATCCCCGTCCAGTATCGGCTTAATAAACGCCGCTCTTTCGCGTCGTAAGCACGCAATAGCGTCCACTTGGCAAAGTCTTGTGGCTTGGGGTTGAGTACAGGGTGCTGGCTGAGTTCTGGGTCTAAAAAGGGCGCTGCGGTACTGACAGGGCTAATGCCACCGCTGGCTTTTGATTGTGCCGCTGCTGTTTTGCCTTCGAGCAAGAAATCAATAAATTGATGGGCAAGATCGGGTCTTGGCGCGTCTTTCATGATGGTGACGGTATCCATCCACCATTCATTACCTTCTTTTTGCGCGGTAAATTCTAAGTGGAATTTACGTTTAGTCTCTTTGACTTCGCGGCGTGCCTGAAATAAATCCGAGCTATTGCCCATTGCTAGCCAGATATTGCCGTTAGCAAGTTGACGGCTATAGCTATCGTTATTAAATGCGGCCCAATAGGGCTTGGCTTTACGAATCACATCGCTGGCGGCTGCAAGGTCTTCCTGCTTGCCAGAGTTGGGGTCTTTGCCCAAATACATCAGCGCTGCGGCAAATAATTCGCGCGAGCTATCTAATACGGTGACTTTGTTTTTGATTTTTTTGAGTTGTTCTGGGTCAAAAATAGCGGCCCAGCTGCTGGGGTCTACACCGGCAGCTTTTAATTTTTCTGCGTTATAGCCCAGTAGGGTTACGCCGATCATAAAGGGCTGGTGATAGGCATTATTGATGTCGTAGGGCACGCGTAAAAAGGCAGGCAGAATATCTTTGCTATGTGGAAGCTTGCTTTTATCGAGGGCGAGTAGCTTATTCGGGCCGATCAGCGCAGGTAGGACAAAGGTCGATGGAAAAATGAGATCGTAACCTTTAGCGCCCGCCGCCAGCTTGGCAAGTAGCTCTTCATTGTCGCCATAATAACTTTGCTCAACACGGCATTGGCATCGAGCTTCAAATGCCTTGATGGTGCTGGCCGGCATGGAATTGCTCCATACATAAATCGATAGTTTATCGTCAGCATTCGCCCAGGATACATGAAGTAAAAAGCCTAAAAATAACCATTTCCACATAGTGAACACTTCCTTTAAGTAAGCTGAACTTGCTTGGTTTAGAGTGCTAAAAAAGGACTCTTTTACCAAGCTGTTTTTAAAAAAGGCGCAAAGATATCACGCAAGTGCATATTGCCGCATTGCTGAAACATACGCCTAGACCCCAATCTGCACTTGGTTACGGTAGAATAGACGGTATCTAAGTATCTACAGAACCCTATTCAGACATGAGCAATGAAGCCCCGATTGTAAGCAATTTTATTCGTAGCACGATTGAAAGCGATCTTGCCAGCGGCAAGCATGCCAGCATTCAAACGCGTTTTCCGCCTGAGCCGAATGGCTATCTGCACGTTGGCCACGCTAAATCGATTTGTCTGAACTTTGGTGTAGCCCAAGATTACCAAGGCCAGTGCAATTTGCGCATGGACGACACAAACCCTGAAAAAGAAAACGAAGAATTCGCGCAAGCCATTGCTAGTGATGTGAAATGGCTGGGTTTTGAATGGGCGGGCGAGATTCGCCATGCTGCCGATTACTTTGACCAGCTTTACGCCTACGCAGAAGAGCTTATCCAAGCAGGCAAGGCCTTTGTTTGTGAGCTGAATGCCGAGCAAATGCGTGAATATCGTGGCAATTTTGAAGTGCCAGGTAAAAATAGCCCTTCCCGTGATCGCTCTATCGAAGAAAATCTGGATTTATTCCGCCGTATGAAAGCCGGTGAATTTTCCGATGGCAGTAAAACACTGCGTCTTAAAATTGATATGGCCGCGCCTAATTTGAATTTGCGTGATCCGGTGATCTACCGCATCAAGCGCGCGCACCATATCCGCACTGGCGATAAATGGTGTATCTACCCGATGTATGATTACACCCATTGCATTTCTGATGCGTTGGAAGGCATTACGCATAGCCTGTGTACGCTTGAATTTGCTGATCACCGCCCGCTCTACGATTGGGTGCTGGATAACATCACTATTGATTGCCATCCACAGCAGATCGAATTCTCACGCCTTGAGCTGCTTTACACCATGACCTCCAAACGTAAGCTGGCTGCGCTGGTGAACGAAGGCTTGGTGTCGGGCTGGGATGATCCACGCATGCCTACCGTGATCGGTATGCGTCGCCGTGGTTATACCGCCGAAGGGATTAAATTATTTGCCCAGCGCGTAGGCGTGTCTAAATCAGAAAACATCGTTGATTTAAGTATTCTGGAAGGCGCAGTACGTGAGCAATTAGAAAGCAGCTGCCCGCGCATTATGGCCGTGGTTCGCCCGCTGAAAGTGACGCTGACTAATTATGAAGAAGGCGTAACTGCCTCTCGTGCCGCACCGTACCACCCACAGCACCCAGAATTTGGCGAGCGCAATGTGCCAATCGCGCGTGAGATTTGGGTAGAGCAAGATGATTTCGCCGAAGTACCACCCGCAGGCTGGCAACGCCTGACCGTGGGTAGCGAAGTACGTTTGCGCTACTCCTACGTGATGAAGTGCGATGAAGTCATCAAAGACGCTGCAGGCAATGTGATCGAGTTGAAATGCAGCTTAGATATGGCGACCTTGGGCCAGAATCCAGTTGGCCGTAAGGTAAAAGGCGTGATTCACTGGTTGTCTGCTGAGCACGCTGTGCCTGCTGAAGTGCGTTTATATGATCGCCTGTTTACTGAGGCTCGCCCGGATGCGGTACGCGGGGCCGATGGTGAGTACGTCGATTTCCGCCAGTTTATTAATCCAGAATCATTAGAAGTGGTCACGGCCTATGTAGAAGCCGTGGCGCGCGATCTAGCGCCAGAAACACGCTATCAGTTTGAGCGCTTGGGTTATTTTGTAACCGATCGCAAAGACCACGTCGCCGGCGAAAAAATCGTGTTTAACCGCGCCGTTACCCTGAAAGACACTTGGAAAAGCGCCGTATGAAAAAGTGGCTAGCACTGGTTTTACTGGCATGTAGTGGTGCTGCGTTTGCGGCAACCTCTTCAGTAACGCCTGTAGTGGTTTATCAGGGCGAAGCAGGTTTACATCCCGTTCAAGTTGCCTTGGCATATCTGAAAGATAAAATCAGCAATCCTGAGGGGCAGTTTGAATATCAGCGTTTAGATATTCAGCAGCGCTCGCAGGGTGAGGATTTTGCTCACGCTCAGATCAGCGTAGAAATCAAAGGCTTGATGGATGATAGCGTGGCGAATGAGCGTTATTGTCTAAAAATGGCTTTTGTCGATGCTGCGTGGGTCATCATGGCAGAGCAAAAAGATCATCGTTGCCGTCGTGGCGTTAAGGGCTATACCCAGCAGCTTTGCCGCTAAAAAAACGAGACAGAGCAGGTCTGTTCTTCAGCAAAACGCTCCGTTTATAAAGGGCGTGCTGCTCTAAAAGGAAAGTAATTAATCAATGAGCCAATTACAAAACGATACTTTTTTACGCGCACTATGCCGTGAGCCGGTTGAATACACGCCGGTTTGGTTGATGCGTCAGGCGGGGCGTTATTTGCCTGAATACTGTGCCACTCGCAAAGTGGCGGGTTCTTTCTTGCAGCTTTGCAAAAATACTGAGCTAGCCACCGAAGTAACCTTGCAGCCGCTTGAGCGCTACCCTCTGGATGCCGCTATTTTATTCAGCGATATCCTGACTGTGCCCGATGCAATGGGCTTGGGGTTGTATTTTGCAGAAGGTGAAGGCCCGAAGTTTGAGCGCCCCCTTAGAGACGAGCGCGATATTCTAGCGCTGACCGTGCCTGATGTAGGCACTGAGCTGCGTTATGTAACGGATGCCGTGTCATCCATCCGTAAGGCCCTAAATGGCCGTGTACCTTTGATTGGTTTCTCGGGCAGCCCATTTACATTGGCCTGCTACATGATTGAAGGCCAAGGGTCGGCAACATTTAGCCGCGTAAAAACTATGCTCTACGATCGGCCCGACCTGTTGCACCATATCTTGGATGTAAATGCGCGCACGGTGATCGACTATCTGAACGCGCAAATTGAAGCGGGTGCACAGGCCGTGCAGATTTTTGATACTTGGGGCGGCGCTTTGGCCTATGGCAAGTATCAGGAATTCTCGCTGAATTATATGAAGCAGGTTATTGCCGGCCTCAAGCGTGAACATGATGGACGCAAAGTGCCGGTGATTGTGTTTACCAAGGGGGGGGGGCTGTGGCTGGAAGATATCGCCGATAGCGGCTGCGATGCGGTGGGTTTGGATTGGACGGTTGATCTGGCCGATGCACGTCGCCGTATCGGCGATAAAGTGGCTTTGCAGGGTAATTTTGATCCAAACGCTTTGTTTGCTAATCCTGCGGCGATTGAGTCTGAAGTGGATCGCTTACTGGCCAGCTTTGGTAAGGGTGAGGGCCATGTGTTTAATTTGGGTCATGGTATTTCACAATTCACCAATCCTGATCATGTAACCACTTTGGTGGATAGTGTACATAAACTGTCACGAAACTATCATCGAATTGATAAGTAAAACAAGGGCTTATGTTGGTTTTTTTGTGAAAACTACCGATATAAGCTCAAGTTATACACATGGCTTGAATTTACAAAGTACGACTTGTCAAGTATTAAGGGTGAATTAATTTTTTGTTACGGCTTTTTTTAAGTTATTGATTTTAAACGATAAAATTTAAAGTTCAAAAAATAGGCAAGCTAAGCACAGCCCCGATTCTATTGGGGTTTTGCCGCTTATCATCAGTTAATCCACAAAGTTATCCACAAAATCTGTGGGTAGTCTTGTTTTGTAGCAAATGCAGGGCGTTTATGACCGGAGTATTAAAGAAATATGCGTATATTTCGGTGGCGCTTGATGTTCCGCTTACACGCCTTTTTGAATATAGCGTTTTAGAAGAGAGCTCGCCTGAGATGGGCGCTCGAGTGATTGTTCCCTTTGGCCCGCGTCGATTAGCGGGGGTGGTGTTGGGGGTGGCAGCGGAAACGCAGTTTGATAGCAGTAAAATCCGCGCAGCGATTGCCCTGCCCGATGATATGCCGCCACTGCCAGAGGACGTACTGGCACTGAGTCGCTTTTGCGCCGAGTATTATGGCCATCCACTAGGCCAAGTGTTGGCAACAGCCCTGCCCGTCGCGCTGCGCCAGCCTAAGGCCTTTGTGCCGCCCGAGCCAAGCGGCGTGTATCAAGCCACCGATCTAGCTGCGCTATTACAAAGTCTATCCCCTCGTGCCAGTTCACAAAAACAATTAGCCATGTTGTTGGCCCAGCCGATGGCGCGTGCCGAGCTGGCCGCTGTGTCCCCTAGTGCTAATAAATGGTTAAAGAGTTGGATGGATGCGGGCTGGGTGGCGTTTACTGAAACACTGCCCGATGCCATTCCCTTGCCGGTTGGCGCTGCCGAGGCTAATGGGGAGCAAGCCGCAGCCATTGCCTTGATTGATGCTCAGCATGCCTCATTTGCTGCGTTTTTATTATTTGGGATTACCGGCAGCGGTAAGACCGAAGTGTATTTGCAAACCATCGCAGCTTGCCTCGCCAGAGGTCAGCAAGCTTTGGTGCTGGTGCCGGAGATTAACCTTACGCCGCAGCTGGAGGCACGCTTTAGAGCGCGTTTTCCTAGCGCCCGCATTGTGGCGTTGCATAGCGGCTTAAGCGATAAAGAAAGGGTGCTCAATTGGCTGTCTGCCAGCCGAGGTGAAGCGCATATTGTTCTCGGTACGCGTTTAGCCGTGTTTACGCCGATGCCGCGTTTGGGAATGATTGTGGTGGACGAGGAACACGACGCCTCATTTAAGCAGCAAGAAGGCCTACGCTATTCGGCCAGGGACGCGGCGGTGTATCGTGCGCATCAGCGGCAGGTGCCGATTGTGCTCGGCTCAGCAACGCCAGCATTGGAGACTTGGCATAATGCCCGCCAAGGGCGCTATCGCCTGATCACCTTGCCGCATCGCGCGGTGGGCGGTGCGATGCCACCGCAAATCGAAATTATTCCCATGCACCGCGCCAAGGTGGTGGACGGTCTGCATCAAGCCACTTTAAATATCATGCGCGATCATTTGGCGGCGGGCCAGCAGGTGCTAGTGTTTATTAATCGTCGTGGTTATGCGCCGGTGCTGTCTTGCGGCGAATGTGGTTGGTTAGGTGAATGCAAGCGCTGCTCGGCCAAGCTGGTGCTGCACTTAAAAGAGCGCCGTTTGCGCTGCCACCATTGTGGCTATGAGGAAGTGATTCCAACGGCCTGCCCCGATTGCGGCAATCAGGATATACGCCCACTTGGTCAGGGCACGCAGCGGATTGAAGCCGCTTTAGAAACACTTTTTCCTGACGCCAAAATCTTACGCATCGATAGAGACAACACGCGGCGTAAAGGTAGCTTGCAAGAAATGCTGCGCCAAGTGAGCGCGGGCGAGGCTAATTTGTTAGTCGGCACGCAAATGATGGCTAAGGGCCATGATTTCCCCTCGCTTAATTTAGTGGTGGTATTAAACGCCGATGCTGGGCTGTTTAGTGTTGATTTTCGCGGTGAAGAGCGCATGTATGCCCAGCTTTTACAAGTGGCAGGCAGAGCGGGGCGGGCAGGTACGCAAGGCAGGGTGCTGATCCAGACTGGTTATCACGATCATCCCTTTTACGGTCAGTTGCTGGCGCAGGATTACGCAGCCTTTGCCGATGCGCAGCTGGACGAGCGCCGTAGCATGCAGTTGCCACCGTTTGCGGCTTATGCACTATTGCGAGCAGAGGCCGAAGATGGCGCACTGGCTAAGGCATTTCTACAGCAATTACAGGCTGTGCTGGCCGATGCGGCAGGTGTGCAGATGTTCGACCCCATTGCGGCCACCATGCAGCGTAAAGCAGGTATGGAGCGCTGGCAGCTGTTGGTGATGAGCGATACACGGCATCCACTAGTTAATGCCTTAAAACGAATCGCGCCTATGCTGGAGGCGCGCAACAATAAAGTGCGCTGTATTTTAGATGTGGATCCGATTGAGATGTAAGTTGTGGTTTGAGGAATTTGATGTTCCGCCCAAGAAAAAAGCCTTCCATTGTGGAAGGCTTTTATACGAGGCGCATTGCTTAATGAATGCCGCCGCTAGCTTGATAATGTTTCTCTAGTTTATTCACGCCTGCTGCCATTAGTAGGGTGAGGATGAGGTAGAGGAAGGAAATTGTAAGGTAAGGTTCCCAGTAGCGTGAATATGCACCCGCGACCGTTCTGGCCGCATAAGCCAGCTCGGCCAAGCCAATGGCCGACACCAAGGAGCTGTCTTTGAGCAGCATGATGGCTTCGTTGCCCAAGGGCGGCAACATGCGACGGAAGGCTTGTGGGATGATCACAAAGCGCATGGTTTGCCAGTAGTTCATCCCAAGGGAGCGCGATGCTTCAAACTGCCCCTTAGCAATAGACTGAATCCCCGCACGGAAAATCTCGGTGATATAAGCGCCCGCATTAAGGGTGAGCGCCACAAGGCCGGACATAAACGCACCGTAATCTTGGCGCAGCGTGGAGGCTAAATCACCACTAATCAGTAAGCCATCCGTTGGGTGGACCAACATCGGCATGACGGCAAAGTGAGTGAGCAAAATCTGCACAAACAACGGTGTACCGCGAAAGAACGTGACGTAAGCGGATGAAGGCCAGCGGATTAAAAAGCGAACGGGATATTTCCAAGGGCCATGTTTTACATCTGCAAGGCGTGCCATCCCTGCAAACAGCCCAATTAAAGTACCAAATACCACGGCAATGAGGGTGATGCCGATGGTCATCTTCATGCCATCGATAAAGAGTGAACGATATTCCCAAACAATCTGTAATTGAAAATTAGAGAGTAGGGGAACGGCGGTTTGCATCTGTTGCCAAAAGGTAATGAAATCCATTGTCATGCCATATTCAGATTGCGGAATAAAAAAGCGCAAGCCAGTTGGTTTGCGCTTCTGAAAGAGTTAATTCGATTTTAAATGATTAATCTTAGTTACCGAAGTATTTCTTGTGGATTTTGTCGTAAGTACCATCAGCCTTGATGGCTGCGATGCCTTTGTTGAGTTTTTCTAAAAGCTCTTTATTACCTTTCTTTACAGCAAAACCATAGAATTCTTTAGCGAAAGTTGCATCGTCAATGGTTTTTAAGCTGGAAGACTTATTGTTAGCGATAAAATTAATGACGACGCCATTGTCGGCAACCACTGCATCAACACCACCATTGAGTAATTCTTTAATTGCTAATGGTGTGGATTCAAAGCGCTTGATGTTGGGGTTGGTTTTGCCAAGCAACTTTTGCACAATTTCGTCGCCAGTCGTGCCCGTTTGCACACCCACTTTTTTATCTTTCAATGAGGCGAAGTTGCTAAGGGGGCTTTTTTTGCCAACAGCAATGAGTTGTTTGGCTTCAAAGTAAGGATCAGAAAAATCCATGCTGAGCTTGCGCTCTGGCGTAATGGTCACGGCTGATGCAACTAAATCACGATCCCCAGAGCTCAGCGTCGCAAAAATACCTTCCCAAGGCGTGTTATGCAATTGGACTTCTATGCCTGCTTTGGCGGCCACGGCTTTAATGACATCCATATCAAAACCAACGATTTCTTTTTTATCATTTACGGATTCAAAAGGGGCGTAAGCAGCATCTGTGGCGACTTGATAAACCTTGGCCGCATAAGCAGGAGTAACAAGCAGCGTGGCTGCACTGGCGAGCAATAGAATTATATTTTTTTTGCTGAACATGTTAGTTAAATCTCCGCATTGGGTGGTTTGCCGATTTGTGACGTATTCGGTAAGACAAGACTAAGTGCTGCTCTTTGATTTGAATATCAGGCTATTCCCGCATTTTAAATGCAAAGTTTTTGATTGTTACTCTTCGCATATTGCCAAGGCAGAATTTTTTCTGTTTTATGCTTAATTGCTCCGTGCGCTATTTAGTTTTTTGCAAAAATAGCGAATAAAGCAATGTCTTGCTTAGCAAAAAACCGGCAATAGGCCGGTTTTTTGCTTTGATTCACGCAAGTGCATGTGTGCTACTGGGAGTGGTTTAATGATTAACCAATCATTTCTTCCATTCCGCTGGCAAGATCTTTGGTTTCTACTAAGTGTGCGGTGAGTGTGTCGATATCTAGCTCAAGTGCATCAAGGGATGTGAGCGGCAATCTACTGGCCAGCGCTAAGAGATCCTCACTATTTTCTTCATCATGCGCAATATGCAGGGCGAGATGTAAAATATGACTTAATTTAGAACTGGGGTCTTGCTCACTTGGTGTGTTTTGAAATTTAATTGCCATTTGGATTTCTAAAGGGAAGTTCCAGCGACGCGCTAGCTCCTCCCCGACCATGACATAATCAAAGCCAATATTGTTGGTTTCAAGGGCTACGCGGTCTGCAGCGCCGTTTTCTACGTACTGATCAATTTTTGCAGCCAACTCAGGGGCCACAATGTGGATCAGCATTTCGCCGATGCTATGGATCATGCCCGTGGTAAAAGCGATTTCACCATTGTATTTGCCATATTTAGATAGCCATTTAGCCAGTGTTGCAACGCGTAGGCTGTGTTTCCAGAAGCGCTTACGATCAAAGCCAGGGGTGGTGATAAATGCGCCGGTTACGCCTGACGCAACCACTAAGGTGCGTACGGTATTGAAACCAAGCACCACGACCGCTTCGTTGACGGAGGCAATTTGTCTGGATGCACCAAAGTGCGCAGAGTTGGCTAAACGTAGCACTTTGGCGGTAATGACTTGATCGAGGGCAATTTTCTTGGCAATCGTTTCGATATCGATATCGTCTTTGCTAAAGCTATCGATTAGCTCTTGAACAACTTTGGGGATTGTAGGTAGTTTGTGTGTTTGTTCGAAGACTTCTTCAAGTTTCATGCTGCTCTCCCGTATTGCATGCATTTTTATGTTAATGCCGTCTTTATCCTAGAACAAGCCTAGGGTCTTCGCTAGCGAATCCAACTCTACAGATTTAAAAAAAAGGCGACGCAAGGGTCGCCTTTTTAGATGACGCCTTAATGACGCTTACTTTGCTTCGCCTGCAACCACTTCAACGACTTCCCATTTGCCACCCTTTACTTGATAGACAGTAATCGGGCCGTTTTTAATGTCGCCTTTCTCATCAAAGCTGATGACGCCGGTCACACCCTTGTATTCGATTTTTTGTAGTTCAGGAAGATATTTTGCTGGCTCAGTAGAGCCCGCTTTCTTCATCGCTTCAATCATGACTTTAGTAGCGTCATAGTTGTAAGGTGCGTACAGGTTAACATCTACGCCAAATTTAGCTTTAAATTTAGTTAAAAACTCTACGCCGCCAGGCATGCTTTCTTTAGACTGGCCTGGGCTGGAAGACACCATGCCTTCAGAATCTGCACCGGCTAGTTTGATAAATTCAGGGGTCTGTGTGCCATCACCACCCATAATTTTAGCGGTAAGACCGAGTTTTTTAGCTTGTTTTTTCAGCGGAGCCGCTTGAGCATCCATACCGCCGTAAAATACGAGATCAGGCTTTGCGCCCTTAATGCTGGTTAAAATTGCATTAAAGTCTGTTTCTTGATTGGTGGTGAATTCGCGTTTTACCACTTCAGCACCGGCGGCTTTGGCGGCTTTTTCAAACTCATCCGCTAAGCCTTGGCCATAAGCGGTGCGGTCATCAATAATGGCGACTTTTTTAGCTGCTAGTTTTTTAACGGCAAAGTCACCCAATACTTTACCCTGCTGCGCATCATTGCTCATGACGCGGAAAGCTGATTTAAAGCCTTGAGCTGTGTAAGCAACAGCAGTTGCAGATGGGGAGATTTGTGGAATACCCGCATCAGCATAAATCTTTGATGCAGGGATGGTGGTGCCGGAGTTCATATGGCCAATAATGCCAACGACTTTCATATCGACGAAGCGTTGAGCGACGGTAGTGGCGGTTTTAGGATCGGCTTGATCGTCTTCGGAAACCAGCTCGAATTTAACTTTCTTACCGCCAATATCTGCACCACCTTCGGCATTTACTTCGTCAATGGCCATACGCGTGCCGTTTTCGTTGTCTTTACCAAAGTGAGCGTTATTGCCGGTGAGTGGTGCAGAGTGAGCGATTTTTACGCTGTCGCCGCTGTCGCTTGCGGGTTTTGCGGTTTCGGCCGCCGCTTGGCTAGCGACTTCTTTGGGGGCTTCTTGTTTGCCACAAGCGCCTAGGGTCAGAATGGCAGCCGCGATAAGGCTGTATCGTGCAATCGTCATATCTCTATTCCTTGGGGGTGAAAGTATTGCGTCGCAGGCCGATGCCTAGGCTATTAAAGGCTATTCGTGAGTTAGCTCGCAATCGAATTTCAGCAAACAGTGATCAGCTGTATCTAAGGCGCAACAGCGGTGTAAGAAGGAGTAAGGTGTTTCCCTTGTGATGTCTAAATAGAGAGATCAATTTGTTGCATATTGCCGCCACTGCCATCGTCTCTTAAATAAATGCCCGATGCACGTATCTGCCCTAGTTGCTCATTATGTTGACTATTTAAATCAAAATTAGTTGTGCTGTGCCCCAAAAAAAGTGCGCCTATCCCTTTGTCGCTGAGGCTAAGCAGCTGATCTTTGCCCGTATCATCTTTAATCCAGAGTTTTAATTGAGTAAAAACAGTATCGCCCTCATCGATCCAGCCGTTTTTATCTTCATCGTATTGGGCCAAATCAGCAAAGCCATCGCCACTTTGTGCGCCAAACAGCTCGCTGCCCTGATTGATTTTGCCATCGCCATTGCGGTCTAGCGCAAGAAAGGCGCTGCCTTGCTTTAGTAAGCTGATTTGCTGCTGCGAGCCATCACTACTGAGGTCAAAGCTAAACTTTTTGTCAGAAAGAGTCGCGGCAGGTGCTGCATAGTTAAGGACGAGCGGGTCTTTTTTTTGCTTGGCGGTCGCGCCTGCATAGCCAGCGGTTTGCGTGGAAAGCGAATAGCTGCGGCTTAAAGAAAGTTCAGCCGCAAATTGAATCTCCTTGCCATCGGCCGTTTTAACTTTGCCTTTGGCTTGAAACTGAGTGCTTTCTGTTTCTGAATAGGTCGATGCAGATTCAATTGAAAAGCCTGAGAGGCTAGAAGATGGATCTTCGCTTTTTCCTGCTTGATCAGCAGAGGAAGGCGCTTCTTCATCGAATCCCCAAAATTTGATTTCATAGCCAAAGATGCTTTCTAGCAGGCTTTTAATCAATGAAACACGCTGATCCATATTGTTAAAAGAGAGCCGATGGCGTGCTGTAGGGGAGATTTCAACGTCGGTACTGGGAGATGGCGCTTGGGCGGGCTGTAGATTTATCACAAATGATTGTTGTTGGTCTGCAGCAAATTGATGCTGAGCAGTCAGGCTAACTTGGCTGTGCGTGATGCGCATGATGGCGGCTCCAGAGTATCCCTCTCTTGTCGACTTGCGACATTGCTTATTTAGAGTAGGCCGAGTTCTGCCATCGAGATGACCTGATGCGCGGCAACAATGCAGTGGTCGAGTAAGCTCACGTCGATTATTTCTAATGTACTGCGTAATTGTTGGGTGATGTGGATATCTGCATCAGATGGCTGGGGGCTGCCGGAGGGATGATTGTGCGCCACGATCACGGCGGCCGCATTGAGCGTTAAAGCACGCCTTGCCACCTCGCGTGGGTAAATGCGGGTTTCAGAGAGCGTGCCTTTAAAGAGCGTTTCGGCGCTGATAAGCTGGTGGGCGGTGTTTAAAAATAGCGCGTGAAATTCTTCATGGTCCAGCCCGCGTAGCCGTAGTTTTAAAAAGGCTTTCACCGATGTGGGTGAGGTAAAAGCATCATTGCTGCGCAGCTCCTCGCTGAGTGCACGCTTGGACATTTCGAGCACGGCTTGCAGTTGGCAGTATTTGGCTGAGCCTATGCCATGAACTTGGCAGAGTACATCGTGCGGCGCGTGGAATAGCTTTTCTAAGCTGCCAAAATGGAGCAATAAATCTCGAGCTAAATCGACCGCACTTTTGCCTTTGACGCCCACGCGTAAAAATAGCGCCAGCAGCTCAGCATCGCTCAGCTTCTCCACACCATGGGCCAGTAGTTTTTCTCTGGGACGCTCGTCTTCGGGCCAGTCGGTGATTGCCATCAGTAAAGATATCATTAAGAAGATGTTTTTAGTGTAGGGCTGTTTAAGTGCTGATGCTGGCTCTGTGTGATATCAGCCCGTACTAAGTAGTCGGTTTAAGCATCCATTGCAGGGTGATCGGCGTTTTTTTGGTGAGTAAATCGATATGGCTATCGAGCACTTCAATGACGCGCCGTGCTGCATCATCAGAATCGCCATAGCATTGAATACTGAGCGTTGTGGATTTGCAGAGCAGCGTACAGCCGCCATAGGGGAACGCAACTTTGCCGTTGAATTCATCCATTTCTACCGGAACTTTGCGAGCAAAGTGTTTGCAAAGCTTAAATAGATAGCGGCTTGCTTCTGGCGTATCTAAATGGGTTTGATAAGTAATCATCGGGCTTCTTTATCATGAGGGGGGATAGGACGCACTCGAAGCGAAGCGCAGTGCGCCATAAGCAGAGGGTGCATAGGGTGTGCAACGATTTGCGCACCCTATGCAAAACCAAACGTTGTTTGGTTTGTGGTTTTTAGATCGTTATTTCGAGCGATGCGTTTAGAACTTGTAACTGGCTTCTAAGCGCACATCACGGCCTGCTTCTGGGTGGCCTAGTACTTTTTTCAGGCGACCATGGTAGGCGAAGGTGGCTTGATCGTAGTACTGCTGATCAAAGAGGTTTTTTACCGATAAACGCACGGTGAGCGTGTCTTTATTCAGCGGTAGCCAGTTCACATAAACATCGTTCACGCCATAACCTGCCTTGGTGAGCGAGGCGCTGCTTGCTACAGGCTGGTAATCCAATGCTTCAACAAAGCGGCCTTGCCAGCCTAGCTGTACACCGTAGGCAGGCATGTCGTAGGCGGCATAGGTGGTCCAGCTGCGTCCATAGCTGGTGCCTAAGCCTTGATTGCCATCATTAAAGGCTTTGCCATCGCGGTCTGAATCACTTTTTGCGACCGATGCACCAAGGCGTAGGCTGCCGAGTTGGTAATCTGTGCTGAGCTCATAACCGGTGATTTCGGCGTCACCGGTGTTTGTTCTGCAATCCGCTTCCGCGCTGCATTCGGCAACATCAATAAAGTTTTTGATGCGCTGCTTGAATAAATTCCCGCTTAACTTAAAGCCATTTTGGGCGAAGACAAAGCCGATTTCGGTATTGCTGGCTTTTTCTGCCTCAATTTTCGGCGCGTTTTTCCATTCGATCATATCAAGCAAAAAGACTTCATTAAGGCCTGCGCCACGCAGCGCTTGAGCATAGCCTGCTTTAAGTAAGAGGCTGTCGCTGACTTGTACGCTTACGCCTGCGCTTGGCGAAAAGCCATCGCTTTTAAAATTTTGCTGATGATTGTCGGTGTAGTTGTATCGATCGTAACGCAGCCCTGCAGAAAAGTTGATCTTGCCAAAATCGAGCAGGCCTTCAACATAGCCACCGGCAATTTTATTTTCTTCTTGGCCGCTGCCGGTATTGCCGTAAGGGTTACGGATTTGATTGGTTTGCGAGCTTTCCTTGCGCAAATTCATCCCGTACTTAATAAGGTGATCGCCGATGGCGCTTTTTAGGGCGATATCTAAGCCTTGGGTAGTGAGCGATTCGCTGCTATATGCGCCGGTGGTGCGATCGCCTTCTACTTTAGATTGGTAAAGCGTTGATTCAATGCGTGCAATCGGGCCAAAGCCACTGCCATCGTATTTAAGTGTAGTGGTATTGCGCAGCAGGCTTTGTGGCATGGCTTCATTGGGCAAGACAGGGTGTTTGAAACCCACCATATTGGCGCGTAAATAACGGGTGCCTTTATCTTCGCTGGCTTGATGATTGATCGAGAGGCGTTGATTTTCGGCCAGATTTAGGCCTAATTTAAATAAGAGATTGCGCTGTTCAGAGCCAGAATTGATTTCTTCTACACCGCTGCCGCTTTTGTAATCAGCCAGATCAAGATGGCTGGCAGATAATAAGGCGTCCACGCTGCCAAAGCGGCCATAGACGGTTGCGCCGGTTTTCCAGCCGTCATTACTCATGACGCTGCCCGACAAAATAGCCCCTGTATTCTGGCCTTCCCGCAATAGATCTGCCGCATCAACAGTCAGTACGCGCATCGCACCGCCTAAAGCGCCAGGGCCTGCGCTGGCCGCTGCGGTGCCTTTTTCTACTTCCACCCGTTTAATTAAAGCAGGGTCAATGATCAGCGCGCTTTGGTGGTGATAGAGATGGTTGTTTTGCGTTGCACCATCTACCGATACATTGAGCAGTGCTTCTTCTACGCCGCGCACATACATTTTTTGTGCTACAGGGCTGCCACCCCCGCTGATGCTGATTTCTGCATCATTGCGAAACACATCGTGCAAATCACGTGCTTGGCTTTTTTGCAGCTCGCTGCGGCTAATCACACTATCTTGGGTTGGGGTTTGTGCTTCAACTTGCACGGCTGGGAGTTGCACTATGTTTTCGGCATAAACATTAAATGCCAGTGGCAATAAAGCCACTAAGGCGCGGACAGGAAGAGGGGGTAAGGTCAACATCAAAGCTCCATCAGCATTCTTATCTTTCAGATGAGAATGATTTTCATTAGAATGTTGGCATTCTCACATAAGCCGTGCTGGATGTCCTTTGTGCGCGGCAACAAAAGCTTTGTGCTAACGGCAAATCTCCCTTGCGTTTTGCGGTTTTAATAAGAGGTTTGAAATGGGTAAGAGCGATATTAATTTTCATCAGGCAGATCTGGCCCGCTTATTTGGTGATGACGCACAGCACGAAGTGACTCGGCAAGAAGGCCCGCTGCTGCGTGGTCGCTTTGTGGTGGAGGATCTGCGGCCGGGCTTAGCATTGCATGGCAATGAGATTGAATTTTTGCAGGCGCATCAAAGTGAAGGCCCGCTTAGCCCCGGCCTGAGGCTGATTCTGATGCTGGAAGGAAAAGTGGACGCCCGCTTTGGCGCTTTGCCACTAGAGCTAGGTGCTGGCAATCGCTGTTTGCTGCTGTCTACGACGGAAGATGAGTATTTGCAGCGGAGTATTCATCAGCCGGGGCAACAGCGTCAGGTGGTGATTGCTTTAGAGCCTAGTTGGTTTGAGGACGGGGGCTTATCTGGCATGGCTGATTTTAAAAAGCTTGCCCAGTTTTGCTCGCAGCACCTAGCGCATCGCAAACTAGCGCCTAGTCGCCAAATACTCCAATTGGCAGAAGGCCTATTGCAGCCCGCGCATCGCACACCTTATCTGCATAAAATCCATTGCGAATGCAGTGCGCTAGAGCTGATTCTGGCGGCACTTGGCGAGCTTCATCACGTTATCCCTATGAAACCTCGCTCGCGTAGCCGTGTGGCGCAACTGCTGGAATTATTACAATCAGATGCTGCTGGCTCAATGTCACTAGAACAAATGGCCTTGGCTTTGGGCAGCAATGCTACAACGTTGCAAAGGGAGTTTCGAGCCGTGCATGGCATCAGTATTTTTGCTTGGCTGCGTCGTCATAAATTACAAGAAGCTCGCCAAACATTAGAAAGTGAAATATGCAGTGTGCTGGATGCGGCGCTCTTGGCGGGCTATAGCAACCCCGCTAACTTTGCGACCGCGTTTAAGCGCGAATTTGGCTTTACACCAAGGCAGGTGGGGCAAGGGCGTGTTTAGCCTTGCCCTATACACATCACTAAAGTCAATGAGATGCTTTTGTAGGATGGGTGGAGCCGTTCTGCGTGCGAGGCTTGCCTCGCTCAGCGATTTAGGCGATACCCATCAGAGTAGCTGCGTTGATGGGTATCGCTTCGCTCAACCCCATCCTACAAGACGCTCTTAACTTAATGCGCTCAAATTTTTAGCAAATTTGCTGTTGTTTGCGGCGTGTAATCACCCCAAGTAAGCCCATTAAAAGCAAGGCGTAGCTTGCTGGCTCGGGCACGGGTGATGTTACGCCGACGGCGACATTGCTGATGCCTAGCAAGGCGCGATTCTCGGCGGCTTCAAGGCTAAAGTTGGTGAAGTACTCCTCTGCACTATCGGTTTTAAATCCCTTGAATGTGAGCTGCTCTGAGCCGTTTGCTAGGCTGATCCCCGTAAAACGGTAGCTATGCAAGTTGGTGTTGATGGTAAAGCTCGCTAGTCCTGCCGTGATGGCCGCATCAAATCCAAACAGGCTGTAGGGCGTGCTGGATGCGATTTGACCGGTGATGGGAGAGAAGTATTCATCAGATAAAACGGTTTGCTTATTCCCTATCGAGTAAGGTGTGCCACTGCCTATGGTGATGTTTTCTTGTGAGGTATAGGTGATATCACCGAGGCTAAATGGCGTGCCGGGATAGTTGAAGCCATCACCAAAATCGTCGAAATGGCTGTTGTAATGGATTTTGCCTTGTGCGTTAAAGAAGCTGCGATCATTAAACGTGGAGATACTTGCCGATGCGTTGATGCTAAAGGCGGCCAAGCAGAGGCCAAGAGTGAGCTGTTTTAAACGAGTTTGCATAGGGTTCTCAAAAGAAATTGAGCGCCCCTTTATCTGGGGCGCGTTTTGATTAATTAACCGTAAAGTGGCAGGGGCCGCATAGCACGGAATAGGCGTCGTTATATAAGCACCAAGCGGCGTATTCGCCAGGGGCTAGCGTACGGGTGTCAAAGGTGGCGGTCCCATTGGCCGTGCTGATGTATTGCCAGAGGATAGAGCCCACCGTGCCGGGTGTTGCGCCTACTTTCCAGATGCCGATCCAGTTTTTTGCGTTTAATTTTGAGGGAGGGATGGCGTAGTTAAAGCGGATGGCCGAGCCTTGTGTGACTACGCTGGTGTTGGTCGAAAACTGATTGACGCTAAAGCGAATGGGGCCGCCCAGCACGGTATTGCTGTTTTTATATAAATACCAGACGGCATAGTCGCCAGCAGGCAAGTCCTCACTCTTAAATGAGGCAAGTCCTCGCACCAGCGGGGCATATTGCCATTGCAGCGAATTGCCGTTGCCAGGGGATGTGCCTGCTGCGTAAATGCCGATCCAGTTTTGTGGATCGAGCTGGCCGCTAGGGGCTGTGTAGTTAAAATCGATGGGGCTGCCTTGCGCAATATTGAGTGCCGTGGCAGAGAGCGGAATGATGGCAGTTTGATTGCGGTTCTTGCCAATAGCAGGGTCGGTGCGGCTGGCGCTACCTGTTTCTACATGGCCTGCTATGCGTCGTAGATAGTGTGGGTCGCTATCACTGCTGATGCTGAAATCGTACCAGCCAAAACTGGCTTTAAGTTTGCATTCCACTTGGCGTACTTGGCCTGGCGCTAAGCTATAGCTCACACCCGCCGCACCATAGGCATTGTCGCTCACCGTGATTTGGCAAGTTTGGATCCCTTCCACATTAGATAATGTCAGCCACAGATTGCCGCTGAGCGCATCGTAGGTGGTGGTGATTTCTGGCCGTGCTTTGCCATCGTTGCTGAGGCTGCCTTGGAATTCACGCATAAAGCCATTTGCACCGTGCACCTTCAGCGCGTACACCTCGCCTTGCCAATTCCAAATTTCTTGCTCAATCCTTTTGCCCGCTTCAACCGTGTAATACCAAGGCCCATCCGTGCGAGTGGGAGCGTAGACGATATAAGCGGCGGCAACGAAGCCGGTGTTGGCAAAAGAGAGCTCAACTTGCCTACTGTGATTGACCTTTGCGCTGACCGATAAAGCGTAAGGCAGAGCGCAGGCGTAGCGAGTGCCGGTGGCCGTTGGGCAAGGCTCTTGCTTTGGCAGGGTCTGAGTGGCGGGTGGCTCAGGATAGGGCAGGCCGCTTACTTTGCTATAGTTTGCAGTTTTGGGGACAGATGCGGGCCATGTGCTATTGGGGCGTTTAAAATCAAAGGCTGAGGTGAGATCGCCACAGACTGCGCGTCGCCATGGTGAAATCAGCTCACAGCTGACATCGCTGCGGTTTTTGCCTAGTCCCGCCACCAGCCATTCTTCAAGAAAACGAATCTTAGAAGTGTGGTCGAAAAGTTGCGAGCAAACTCGGCCGCCCTTGCTCCATGGTGAAATAATCAGCATAGGTACGCGTGGCCCTAGGCCGACCGGCTCACCGTTATAGTTTTCATATTGGCCGATATCGCCGAGCGTGGTCTTGCCCATATTGTCGTTAAGCGGTGCCAGATCGGACGGCACATGGTCAAAGAAGCCATCGTTTTCGTCGTACATCAATAGAAAGACGGTTTTTGACCATACTTCAGGATTGGCAACCAGTGCGGCTAATAAGCGTGCCGTCAGATTTTCACCGGCATTAGGCGAATTAGGTGCGTGCTCGGTGTAATCATTGGGCGCGCAAATCCATGAAACCTGCGGTAGACGATTATTACGTACATCGTCGCTAAAGGCATTGACGAGCCAGTCGCCCTTGGTGCCCGCGTAATTGGCCTCGCTCGAGCCAGCTGCGTGGGTGCGGGCTTTTTGAAATAGAGGGGATTGGCTGCCGAGTGCGCTGCCATCGGCGTTGACACGGAAGTTTTTAAAATAGGCGAGATAATTGTCGCCGTAGTTATCCCATTCTTGATAAACCTTCCAGCTGACCTGATTGGCTTCCAGAATCTCAGCATAGGTGCGCCAGTTTGGCGCGCTTTGAGTGACCTTGGGATCAAGATTGTCGTGCTTAGGATCGGTATTGTAATAGCCCGCCGCATCGATGTTATACAAGCTGCCCATGCTGCTTAACCAGCCTTGGCTCGTGCCTGTTAGGGAGTACATGCGGTTGGGATCGGTCGCGCCAAAAATGGAGCAATGGTAAGCATCACAAATGGTAAAAGCATCGGCGAGTGCGTAGTAAAAAGGCAGATCTCCCCGATCAAAATAACCCATGGTTTGAGGTGTTTTTTGCTTGACCCAAGCATCCCAGCCCTGCCAAGTGTCTTGCGAGCCTTTCCATGAGTGATTGGTGCCAACCGACAGCGCGCTGGTGTTTTTTGCGTCAAAATGAAAAGGTAAAACATGGCCGCCGTTGGCGTCGGGCTGATACCAAACCGGCTTGCCGCTAGGCAGGGTGATCGCCCGTGGATCATCAAAGCCGCGCACGCCAGAGAGCGATCCAAAGTAGTGATCAAAAGAGCGATTTTCCTGCATAAAAATCACTACATGCTCTACATCGGCAATCGTTCCCGTGGCGTTATTGGCAGGAATCGCCAGCGCTTGCTGGATTAAGCCTGGCAGCCAACCACTGGCAACAGTTGTGCCCGCTGTTGCCGCTGCAAAGCTTAGAAAACTTCGCCTGTCTTTTGAAAACATCTTTGATCCTTACATAAAAAACAGGGGATCATAGGTTGTTAAGATGACATGGGCTTTGCATAAATATGACAGCTGTCCTTGCTTGAAATGGCTTAGTCCTCTGCGCTAATGGACGCTTGCACTAACAGCCAATCAAACACCTGCTGCACAATTTCTGCTCGTGGCTGACCCACCACCTTGGATATCCACCAGCTTGGGCCACTGAGACGTGGGTAGTCACTAAGTAGCACGAGGTGGCCTTGTTCTAAATCACCCGTGGCAAGTAAGCGGGGCATGCAGGCGATACCTCGGCCACGTAATACGGCGTCGAGCAGCAGGCGAGGGTCGTCGTAAATGGCTTGTTTACGAAAGCGGCCAAGCTGCTCACGGAACAGTTTCGCGGTGCGATCATGGGTCAGCATGGCTTCTAAGCACAGCAAGCCTGTGTGCAAAGGGTGTTGCTCCTGCGGCAGTTGTGTCAGCTGCTGGGCGAGGGGCGCCGAGCAGACGGTGATCCATTCATCTTGCAAAAACGGCCGCTCTAGTAAGCCTGCTTCTTGAATTGGCCGATCACCAATTGCGATATCTACATCTACTTCATCAATAAAACGCGCTGTTTCATCGCAAGAGAGCACAAGGCAAAGATCGGGCAGGGCCGCTTGCAATAGATCCAGTTTGGGCTGCAGCCAGCCGTGCAAGAGAGGGGCAGGGCAGACAAGGGTGACAAGGCCCGGGTCAAGATAAGTAGCGATGCTGCTTAAGCCGTTTTGTAGCATCTCGATCGATTGCCGCACGCTACGTTGCAGTACCTCTCCGGCCACGGTGAGCTCTACGCCACGGCCAACCCGGTGAAATAGCGGCTGGCCTAATTGCTTTTCTAAATCACTGATCTGATGGCTAATCGCCGATTGTGATAGGTAAAGCTCGTCGGCGGCTCGCGAGAAATGCCCGAGGCGGGCGGCGGCTTCAAAGCCGATAAGGAGCTTTAGCGAAGGAATACGCTGGGCAGACATATGAGAAAACCTAATCAGTTATAGCAATAAACATCAGTATTCATCAAGTATGCCATGGATGCACAATGCTTTCTTGTTCAGCACATTGCGGCTATCCCTTGGTGCTTGTGTTGCGGCTGTTTTAAGCCTTGTATAAATAAGGCCAAAAAAATCCGGCTCGAAATGACATCCCAAAATAGCGTACTCAAAAAGATCGTCATCCCCGATAAAACCATTCGGGGATGACGTGGGCGTCGTTTCGGGAAGTTAATATGGGCCAAGTTCTAAGGAGTACAAAGATGAATACTCGTCGTTTATTCTTGAACCGCTGCTTTCAGGGCGGCGGCCTCATTTTACTGGGGCCAGTACTGAGTGCTTGCGGTGGAGGCGGAGGAGGGGAAAGTAACGAGGCGGTTATTCCAACGCTTCCCCCAACGGCTACCGGTTGGCTAATGCCAGACGAGGGTGCGCCGCATAAGGCGACATGGATGGCGTTTATTGCCGATGAAGTGATTTGGGGCCGCTCATTGCAGGGCCCTATACAAGATGCACTGGCCCGTATCGCTAATGCCATTGTGCAGTACGAGCCGGTGAATATGCTGGTGCGTCAGCAGGATGTTGCTTTGGCAAAGCAGAAGCTGGACCCGAAAGTGCGGCTGATTGTGCAGGATTTAGACGATTTATGGCTGCGTGATACCGGCCCCGTTTTTGTGAGTAATTCTCAGGGGGAAAGGGCGGGCGTCAACTTTAATTTCAATGGCTGGGGCAAGAAGCAGGTGTTTAGTCAGGATGGTCAGGTGGCTGCTGCGGTGACAGGGCAGGCGGGCGTCAGAATGCTCAGCACTAAGCTGGTGCTGGAAGGCGGCGGGATTGAGGTGGATGGCAAAGGCACGGCCATTATTACCGAGAGTTGTGTATTGAATGCCAATCGCAACCCCAGCTTGAGTAAGGCGGCTTGCGAGGCCGAGCTTAAAACGCTATTAGGCATTCGCAAAGTGATTTGGTTGCCAGGCATTGCGGGCAAAGATATTACCGATGGACATGCCGATTTTTATGCGCGTTTTACCAAGCCGGGCGTGGTGGTTTGTGGGCTTGAAACGGACCCTGGCTCTTTTGATTACGCCGTCACTCAGCAACATTTGGCTATTTTACGCACCGCCACCGATGCAGATAATCAACCATTACAAGTGCATGTGCTGGAGGCCCCCGTAAAGACTCGGCCTCATTACGCGAGTAAAGATTTTGCCGCAGGCTATATCAATTTTTATGTGGTGAACGGGGCGGTGTTTATTCCTGAGTTTGGTGATGCCAAGGCAGATGAAGCGGCCAGATTGCAAATAAAAGCACTCTTTCCCAGTCGGGCGATTGTGCAGATTAATATTGACCCGATTGCGGCAGGGGGTGGCGGTATTCATTGCACCACCCAACAAGAGCCAGCTTAAGCCTTTTAAAATGGAAAAAAAATGACAACACGACGCGATTTTTTAAAGCAGAGTTTATTAGGTTCTGGGCTGTTGATGGCTGGATCGGTCGCGGGCCCATTGAGTCCTTTTGCGTTTGCCGCATCAGATAGCGGCTGGCATATGCCCGATGAGGGCGAGCCACATGCTGCAACTTGGATGGCATTCGGTCCGAGTGAAGATGTGTGGGGCAAGCGTTTGCAGTCTGGCGCACAGGATAATCTGGCCACCATTGCCGCTGCGATTTCCTCCTATGAAACCGTCAATATGCTGGTGCGTGAAGAAGACTACGATGTAGCAGTGAGTAAATGCAGTGGTCGGGTTAAATTGATTGTGCAGCCGATTGATGATTTATGGATGCGGGACACTGGGCCGGTTTTTGTGCGGAATAGCCAAGGGCGGGCGGCTGCGGTTGATTTTAATTTTAATGGCTGGGGCAATAAACAAGCGCATCAGCGCGATGCTGAAGTGGCCGATTTTGTTGGCCAATATAGCCATACCAAAATGCTGGAAACGCGCTTGATTTTAGAGGGTGGTGGCATTGAGGTAGATGGCGAAGGCACGGCCATTATTACCGAAAGTTGTGTGCTAAACGCCAATCGCAATCCTCGCGTGAGCAAGGCGCAGTGCGAGGCCGAGCTAAAACGCCTGCTCGGTGTCAGTAAAATCATTTGGTTGCCCGGCATTGCGGGGCGCGATATTACCGACGGACATACCGATTTTTACGCCCGTTTTACCAGCCCCAGCGTGGTGGTGGCTGGTTTTGATAGCGACCCTTCTTCTTTTGACCATGCCGTAACCAAGCGCCACTTAGAAATACTACGCAAAGCCACCGATGCCAAAGGTCGCAAGCTAAAAGTAATGGTGCTGCAAGGGCCTTCGTCTGTGCGTAAAAAATATGAAAACAATGATTTTGCCGCAGGGTATATTAATTTTTACGTGTGTAACCACGCCGTGATCGCCCCTGAATTTGGCGATGTAAAAGCTGACCGCAATACTAGGGATATTCTGCGAGATCTATTCCCTGAGCGCGAAGTGGTGATGCTGAATATCGATGCCATTGCGGCAGGCGGCGGGGGGATTCATTGCACGACCCAGCAGCAGCCTGCTTAGGATGGATGTTAACCCTGTCAACTTGTAGGGTGGGCACACAGACTTTATCGTGCCCACGCGGCTTAAGCGATGAACGCGTGGGCATAAAGGCATGCCTACCCTGCATTTTGTTGCGTAGCGCTGTTGAAACTCATCAGCTACTGTTTAAGCATATTAAAGGTAGACGGATTTCACCCGCTCTACGAATACGTTAGCAAGGCTCCGTGCCTTCTCTTCGCATGCCTTGCACCGGCTTACTCCTATCCAACAGTACTTATGGTCTATCCTCAGTTAAACTATCATCTGTGTCTTATTTAAGAGAGCTTAGCCATGAGCCAAAAACGCATCGTACTTGGGATCACCGGCGGCGTTGCCGCGTATAAATCTGTTGAACTGGTGCGCTTACTCACGAAAGCGTCTTATGAAGTTCAAGTGGTGATGACCGAGGCAGCAACCCAGTTTGTTGGACCCGTTACCTTTCAAGCGGTATCGGGCCGCCCTGTGTTTATTGATCTATGGGATGGCCGTGCACCGAATAATATGGCGCATATTGATTTAACCCGTGGTGCGCACGCCATTGTTGTGGCCCCAGCTACGGCGGATTTTATGGCAAAAGTGGCCAATGGTTTTGCTGATGACTTGCTGTCTACCTTGGTGGCGGCTAGAGATTGCCCGCTATTATTAGCGCCCGCCATGAATCGGCAAATGTGGGAAAACCCGCCAAATCAACGCAATGTGGCACAGCTGATTTCTGATGGCGTGCATATTCTGGGACCAGGCGAGGGCGAGCAGGCCTGCGGCGAAATAGGTCTTGGCCGGATGCTGGAGCCTGAAGCTTTGTTGCAGCATATCGAGGCTTTTTTTCAGCTGAAATTACTGGCGGGTAAACGGGTATTGATTACCGCAGGCCCCACATTCGAGCGCATCGACGCCGTGCGTGGCATCACCAATAGCAGCTCTGGGAAAATGGGTTACGCCATTGCCCGTGCAGCTTGGGAGTCGGGTGCAGATGTGGTGCTGGTGTCAGGCGAAACCGCTTTAGCCGTACCGCTAGGCTGCCGCCGTATTGATGTGGTGAGCGCCGAAGAAATGCTGCAAGCCGTGAATGCCGAGGTAGAAGAAGCCAATATCTTTATCAGTGTGGCCGCTGTTTCTGATTACTACGTGCTTAATCCTTCTGAGCAAAAAATCAAAAAAGATGCGCACATCTTGACGCTAGAGTTGGGCCCTAATCCGGATATTCTGGCTAATATCACGGCGCGAGATAATCCGCCATTTTGCGTAGGCTTTGCTGCCGAATCTGAAAACCTGCTGGAATACGCAGAAGCCAAGCGCAAACGCAAAAAACTACCGCTGCTGGCGGCTAATTTAGTGCAAAACGCGATGGGCTCTGATGAAAATGAAATTATTTTGCTTGATGATGACGGTGAAACCCGATTAACTCGCGCCCCCAAGCTCGATGTGGCGCGTCGCTTGATTGCGCATATCGCACGGCTTTATCAGAAAAGATAAGGATTGCTTTGATTAAATGCTCATCTCCGAATGTGTCGGATGGGCCAGCGTAGATGCTGGATGTTGTCAATCGGGGATGAGTAAGTACTTGCTCATGGTTGTATTCGATCATCCGTGTGGCTTTATCAGAAAAGGTAAAAAAAATGTCTCAGATTGATGTAAAGATTTTAGATGGTCGCTTGAAAGAAAACCTACCGCAATACGCCACCAAGGGCTCGGCAGGCCTTGATCTGCGTGCTTGCCTTGATGTGCCGATGGAGCTGGCGCCAGGGGCTACTCAGCTGGTGCCAACCGGTATGGCGTTGCATTTGGATGATCCGGGCCTTGCCGCCATGATTCTGCCACGCTCTGGCCTTGGCCATAAGCACGGGATTGTGCTGGGCAATTTGGTGGGTTTGATTGATTCAGATTACCAGGGACAGATTTTTGTCTCGGTCTGGAATCGCAGCCATGTGCCGTTCACCATCCAGCCGATGGAGCGCATCGCCCAGCTGGTGATTGTGCCGGTGGTGCAGGTGGAATTTAATCTGGTCGATGAATTTGCCGATTCAGATCGTGGCGAAGGGGGGTTTGGTAGCACGGGCAAGCATTAATTTAGTTGCCAGAGCGATGGCTGCTAGCAGCCTGAAAAAGACGGGGGCAGTGCCTCCGTTTTTCATTCTAGAGCGACTATATTGCGGCTTAAAATAGCTCAATACTCCCATTGTTTGGGTTATGAGCCTGAATGCTAATGTCGTCAATGGGGGCGATGGTCACTTGGTTGCGGCCATTACTTTTGGATTGATATAGCGCCTCGTCGGCTCGTCCAAGCACCGTGCTGAGGATTTCAAAATTGAGCAGGCGGGTAAAGCCGATACTGATGGTCACTTGGCCGACTTGTGGGAACAGGGTTTGTGCTACCCGCTGCCGAAAGCGCTCAACGGCGAGTAGGGCGTTGCTTTCTATTTGTGGCCCCATTAAGACCACAAATTCTTCTCCACCAAAGCGAAATAAATCATCTCCGCTGCGAAAGCTGGCTTGCATTAGCTGGGCGACGAGCAGCAGCACTTCATCTCCATAGATATGGCCAAATTGATCGTTAACACGCTTGAAATGATCAATATCCATCACGGCTAAAAAATATGAACTGTCTTCTTGCTGATTTCGGCGCTCGCTTGCGGGGCTGGTATTTTGCGGAGAAGCGAGCGGCGCGTTTTTTTGCTGGCTCATGATTTTTTGAAATTGCCGCTCTAGTGTTTTTCGATTGAGTAGGCCGGTTAGTGTGTCTGTTTCGCTGTAATTAAGGAGGGATATATGATTTTCATAAATACGTGTCATGCCGCGTAAGGCACGTAAATCTTGTTGTTTAAATAAGTGCTTGCTTTGGCAGTCGATTAATACATGCGGGTGATTGTCTATTTTAAGACAACGAATGAGGCGATGTTGGTCTATCACGATCGAATGTAAATCTTCGAGTGCGTTTTTAAGGAGGGGGTCGAAATCGGCGGAATCACTTTGGAGCGTATTTTTCTCATTCCACTGACTTTCTTGCGTGATTTGTCTATGGGCTAAGCTAATGGTTTTTTTGATTTGCCATTCGGCATGTTCTTGCTCCGGAATGGCACGGCAATGATAAAAGTCAATTCGCTCTAGATCGAAAATTTCTTGTAAGCTAATGCCAAGGCTAATGAGTAGCGCATCCCTATCATCTAAGCTCGTTAGTACGGTTAAGGCATCCAGCATAATAAATGGTTTTATCGACATATCAGGACTCCCGCCAGCCTTGTCATTTACATATCAATGTTTTTATAGCTGATCCCAGTGGCTTAAATGCTTGTTTGTCAGAGAGGGAGTCGGTGGATGGTGAGTCGATTACAGCCGGTATGGTGGGATTAAAGTGGTGTGGCAAGACGATAGGTGTTGATTTTTTGCTGTATGGATAAGACAAAGCCGCTCATCTTGCGAATTGAGCGACTTTTTTTAATGCAAAAAATCTTACATCTGTGTTTGCAAATAATTTGGCAGGCCTACGGCTTTAATCAGGCCGAGTTGCTGCTCTAACCAATGCGCATGATCTTGCTCGGTATCGTCTAAGAGCTTAATCAGCATATTGCGGGTAACGTAGTCTTGCTCTATCTCACAAAGGGCGATAACGCGTTTAAGCGCAGCGGCGACATCGTATTCGGTGAGTAAGTCATTTTGTAGCATGGCAGGCACATCAGCACCAATACGCAGCGCATCGCGGCCTGCTACATCGGGGATGCCGCCTAAAAATAAAATACGGGCGATAAGTAGGGTGGAATGACCAATCTCATCTTGGCGCTCGTGATCGATGCGCTCATAAAGCTTGCTATAGCCCCAGTTGTGATACATCTGGCTATGTACAAAGTATTGGTCGACGGAGGTGAGTTCGGTAACCAGCAGCTCTTTTAAGCCTGCGATTACATTTTGTTTACCTTGCATGATGATCTTCCTTAGGCGTCGATTTGTGATTGGAGGTAATTTGCTAGGCCCAAGGACACTTGCAGCTCGGCTTGGGTTTCTAGCCAATCAACGTATTCTTCTTCGTCTTCGAGCAGATCTTCCAGAATATCGCGAGAGACGTAGTCTTGTTCTAGCTCGCAGGTTTCAATGGCTTGGCGCAAAGTAGTGAGATGGGCGCTGACCAGTTTTAGATCGCATTCCAGCATTTCAGGCGTGTTTTCGCCGATATACAATTTGCCGAGCTGTTGTAAATTGGGCAGGCCTTCTAACATGAGGATGCGGTTGATGAGCTTGTCCGCACGCTTCATGGCATCGATTGATTCGTGATAGACCGCGTCATTCAGCTTTTTCAAGCCCCAGTTGCGGTACATCCGCGCGTGTAAGAAAAACTGATTGATGGCGATCAGTTCATTGCCTAGCACGCTATTGAGCGAGCTAAGGACGAGTTTGCTGCCTTGCATCGTATATTCTCCAAGAGCCCGATCTAACGTTTACTTCATTAGTAGCGGGTTATTTGTCAGTTTTTAATCCCTTCACGCTGTGATGGAATTAAAAAATCAGTTTCCCTGATTTATTAGTTGATATTCTATTCTCTTTTTTATTAATTACTAGTCTCTATTTTACCATTGAGCATTTTATATTTTTTATTACGAATGCTTCTTATTTGCTAAATAAAACAGAGAATAGTATTTTAAAAATACATAAAATGCTTAAATTTATAAGGAAGCAAGCGCCGCTTATATGCATGTTGTCATTTAGGTTAGACAGAAATCTAGCATTTATGCTGAGTTGCGGATAAAAAAATTCGGAAATGTCAATTGAAACAGGTATTTCCTAATTTCATTGTTTTTGCGCTGGGAATAAAAACTATTATTATTTAAGCGCTATTTATGCTATTTTTTGCGAAGGATAATCGTGATTGATAGGAGTACCCATGTTATTGCCTGATGAAATGATTGCACTGGCGCATCAACTTGCGGATGTCAGCGGCGCAACAATACGCCCTTGTTTTCGCAGCCCTTTGGCGATCGACGATAAAAACGATCACAGCCCCGTGACGATTGCTGATCGTGAAGCCGAACGCGTGATGCGTGAGCTGATCCAAAAGGTGCGCCCGCAAGATGGCATTATCGGCGAAGAATTTGGTCGTGAGCGGGAAGATGCAGAGTGGGTGTGGGTGCTAGACCCGATTGATGGCACCAAGTCGTTTACGGTAGGCAGGGCCTTGTTTGTGACGCTGATTGGCCTCTTGCATTACGGCAAGCCCGTATTGGGCATCATTAATCAGCCGATTCAAAATGAACGCTGGCTAGGTATTACCGGCCAAGGGGCATGGTTCAATGGAGAGCCTGTGTTGGCTAATCAAATTGAGCAGCTGCAAGCGGCAAGATTAGGTACGACGGGGCCGCAATATTTGGATGTGGGAGCGGCAGGCTTTGCGCGGTTGTCAGAGCAGTGCCGCTTTAATACCTATGGTGGAGATGGTTATTTATATGCGCAAGTAGCGAGTGGCTGGCTAGAGTTGGTGGTGGAAGAAGGCTTGAAACTGCATGACTTTGCCGCGCTTGCCCCTGTGGTGAACGGTGCAGGCGGGCGGATGACCGATTGGCAGGGCAAAGCGCTGGATATGCATAGTGAAGGGCGAGTTTTGGCAGCTGCAAACCCAATATTACATGCTGCAGCGCTGCCATTTCTGCTGAACGCGGTATAATGGACCTATTCGTCACATCTAACGTGGATTGCCATGTTTAAGAACACTCAATACGTTTCAGAATTTACTCAGTTTATGCGTGGCTATTTGGGGGATAACCCTGAAGTTGCTCAAGGCCAGCTCGAAGGCCGTGCGCTGCTTTGGGATAAAGCGCCACTAGATTTGGACGAGCGTGCACGCTCTGAAGCCTCACAAGTGCAGCAAAAACCTTATCCGTATCAGGCAGGTTAAGTTTTTAGCATGACTGCATAAAAAACACCGCCGTTTGCGAAAACGGCGGTGTTTTTACGTGGGTGTTATTTAAGTGCGGTACTGGCTAATTAAAGTGTTGAGTGTCACCGCAATTTGGCGCAGCTCTTCTGATAGTTCGCTGGTGCTGCTGGCTGTAGCGTGGTTTTCTTCGCTGGCCTGCGCGATTCTTTCAATATTATTGGCGATATCTTGACTGGCGGAGCTTTGCTCGCCAATGGCATCGGCCATTTGTGCAATATCGCTGACGGTGTTTTTAGATTGCTGCTCCAAATGCACCAAAGATTCGGCCACGCTTTGTGTATTGCGCACCCCACTTTCTACCATACGGCTGGCGTGTTGCATGCCCTCTGAGGCGGTACTGGTGTCTCTTTGCACTGCTTCAATTTTACTGGTGATTTCAGTGGTGGCTTGGGTGGTGCGTTCGGCCAGTTTTCTGACTTCGTCGGCAACCACGGCAAAGCCACGGCCTAAATCCCCTGCTCGGGCTGCTTCAATGGCGGCATTGAGTGCCAGTAGATTGGTTTGATCGGCGATGTCCTTAATGACCATCACAATGCTGCCAATTTCACCCGAACGCTGGTTAAGCTGGTCGATAACTGCCGCAGAGCGGTTGATGTTTTCGGCAATTTGGCGGATTTCATCTGCCGTGCGATTGGCAGAAAGTGCGCCTTCGGCGGCGGTGGAGGCCCCTTGTCTTGCTTCAGCATTTAATCCTTCTGCACTCGATGAAATCATATTTACACTGACGGATAGTTCTTCAACTGCAGCGGCCGTTGCGCTAGAAGCAGAAGATTGTATTTCTGATGAGTCTGTCATTTGCCTTGCTGCAGTAGAGAGCATTTCGGCGGAGCTGAGTAATTGAGTGGAGTTTTTCCGAGATTCGCTAATCACTTTGCTCATGCTGATCAATAAGCGGTTAATTACTTTCGACGATTGGCTGATTTCATCGGAGCCAGATTGATCCAATCTAAGGGCTAAATTACCTGTGTTGTCGATTTCAGTGATGGTTTCTTGCAGAGCTGCGAGTGGGCGGCGAATGCTGCGAATAATCATTAGTGCGCTGGCCACGCCAATTAAAATCGCAAAAAACATGAGGGTGACAGAAATGCTGATGGTTGCCGCTGTTAGCGTACTGAGTGTTTCGTCCATACTTTTGGCACGGCTAATGGCATCGTCCGCTAGTTTGGTTAGGCCTTCTTGCATGGCGCGAACAGGCTCTTTGAATTTAGAGAAGTCCGCGTTGATTTCGCTGGCTTTCTGGTATTTGCTGGCTTGAATATCTTTGAATAGGCCTTTAAAACCTTCGCCATAGGCGATCAGGTTTTGGCTTAATTCTTTGATTTTTTGCAGGTCGTCTGTTTTTGCATTGCTTTCACTGCTCTTGATTGCGGAATGGGTTTTTTCGAGCGCTTGATCCCATTTCGTTTTGTATTCATTAATTTTTTCTGGGTTTTCGTAGTTCAGGAAAATATCTTTCTCGAAACGACGTAAATCAGTGATTTGATGGCGTGCTTCAATCAGGTCTAGCGAGTAGCTTAGATCATGCTCCAGCATATTTTTGGCCAGAGCTTCTTCTCTATTAAGCCCCCAAAGGCCGATTGCACCCACGCTGATTAATAAAAAAAGCAGCAGGGCAAATCCACCTGCCAGCCTTGCAGCAATTGTAAATTTAGATAGCATGGAATTCTCCAAAGGGGAAGCAGTTGTTATAGATTGTAGAGTTGATTGACCGTATTGCCAGTAGAAAGCGCAATAGGCCGAAGAATATTTAAAAGAGGGGATTTAATCCGGCAGATAGGCGAAAAAAATACCGCATTCAATTGAATGAACACGGTATTAGCAGAACAATGAAGGGTCAATCAGCTATTAATTGCAGTAAATAAAGTGGGTGTTATTTATTACGCATAAAGTCAGCTGTACGGAAAAACGCATCTTCTAGATGATCACGTAATGCGGCCTCCATTGGAATCTCTTCCATCGCCTGAAACATGCACATTAGCCATTGATCACGCTCGTCTTCGCCAATGGCAAAGGGCATATGGCGCGCGCGCAGCATCGGGTGACCGTATTTTTCAATAAAACGCTGCGGCCCGCCCAGCCAGCCGGATAAAAAATCGAAAAACTTATCGCGAATCAGCGTGCTATCCCCAGCGTGCATGGCGCGGATGCCGCTGGCGCGTGGATCGCTATACATAATGTCGTAAAAGCGATCGACCAATTGACGCAATACCGCATCGCCACCCAAAAGCTGATAGGGCGTCATTTCTGCTACTTCTTGCATTATTTTATTCCTTAAGCGGCTTAACTAAGCTTGCTGCCAGCTTGGCGCGGCTGCGTGCTTCATCGGTGTTTGTGCCTGCCGCGACTGCCACGCCCATGCGGCGGCGGGTGAAGCTTTCAGGTTTGCCAAATAGGCGCAAATCGGCGCGGGGTACGGCAAGGGCTTGTTCTAGGCCTTCAAAAGCAATGCCGGCTTCTTCCATGCCGCCGTAAATGACTGCGCTAGCTGCAGGTTCACGCAGCGTGGCGTCAATCGGCAGCATTAAAATAGCGCGGGCGTGCAACTCGAACTCTGAAAAGCGCTGGCTAGCAAGGGTAACGAGGCCAGTGTCATGCGGGCGTGGGCTCACTTCAGAGAACCAAACATCGTCGCCTTTTACAAAAAGCTCCACACCAAACAAGCCACGGCCACCTAGATCCTGGGTGATCTTTTGGGCAATATCACGGGCGCGCTCTAATGCCAGCGGGCGCATCGCTTGGGGTTGCCAGCTTTCTACATAATCGCCATTTTTTTGGATATGCCCGATGGGGTCGCAGAAAAAGGTTTCAATCTCGCCAGACTGGCCCACTGCACGGATAGTAAGCAGCGTGATCTCGTATTCAAAATCCACAAAGCCTTCCACAATGACGCGGCCTTGATTAACGCGGCTGCCGCTGGCGGCGTAATCCCATGCGGCGTCGATTTCGGCGGCGTCACGAATAAACGACTGGCCTTTGCCGGACGAGGACATTACCGGCTTAATGAGGCAAGGCAAGCCGATGTTATTAATGGCTGAGCGCATTTCAGCGAGCGATGAGGCGAATTGATAGCTAGAAGTCGGTAAATTCAGCTCTTCAGCGGCTAAGCGGCGAATGCCTTCGCGATTCATGGTGAGATGGGTGGCGCGAGCACTTGGAATCACCGTGGCAAGGCCATCCGCTTCAATCTCTAGCAGGGCAGACGTTGCAATCGCTTCAATCTCGGGCACGATTAAATGCGGGCGCTCCAGCTCAACCAAGGCACGCAGCGCAATCGGGTCGGCCATATTAATCACATGGCTGCGATGCGCCACTTGCATGCCGGGTGCGTTGGCGTAGCGATCGACCGCAATCACTTCAACGCCGAGCTTTTGCAGCGCAATAATGACTTCTTTACCCAGCTCGCCACTGCCAAGCAGCATGACTTTAGTGGCGGAAGCCGAAAGAGGTGTGCCGATACGCATAAGATTTCCCTGAGCCGTAGACTTGAATGTGGCGAATTTTACCATGGGGCGTGTTGGCGGTGGCTTGCATTTGGCTTGAAAGCGGGCACAGAGGCGGTTCGATAAGCAGAAGACATGAGAGCGGTATCAGCCGCGAAAGCGCTGCTGATAAAAACATTTGCAGCTTATGCTGCTCCTATGGGCTCTTTTGATCTTAGTTTGATGAAATTGATAAAGGATAAGTCCTCTCAAAGTGTGATGCTTTTTTAAGAAAAGGGGAATAAAGCCTATTAAAATAGGCTGCTGCGTGTTTAGTTGTTTTTAATAAATTACGGTCATTACTGTTTAGTGAAGGGAAGGGTAAGGGAAAGTATTTGTTTTAATAAAATACAAAACCTGATCTTTTGTACGGGTATTTATTTATTGCAATAAGTGTGCTTTTTTTGATGCGTATTTTTAGGTGTTTATTTGGCATAAACCATGAGGCTGGTATTTTAAATTTCTCAGATTAAGGCGATTTTCTTATGTTTGATCAATAATATTACCGCTCAAATCTATTAATCTGCTTTTTAAACGTATTTTATTTACTGGTGTAAATAAACTCGTTATGCTGCGCTCCCCTGTATCGGTTGGGGGAGGGTTGTTTACAGATTTCTACCGAATTAAATAATAAAATGATGAGCTTAATATGAAATTTCGCAATATTTTAGTCGCTGCTAGCATCTTGGCCACTCCTGCAGCATTTGCCGCTAATGACTGGTCCTTTAAAAATGTCAGTGTAAATTGGCTTGATTGGTCCAATGGCACTGAAGATCGCACCAATGCGGGTGCATTTGGTGGCAAAAAAGACTTTGCCTTTGTAGAGGTAGAAGGTGGCTTTGGCGGTGACTGGGGTGAAGCATACGGTTTCTTCGATGTTGAAAATCCAACCAAGGGTGCGAGTGAAACCGATGGCCGTGATAATCGTCGCTATGCGGCTAAAGCCATTGCACGCTTTAATTTAGTCCAATTGGGCGGCGTGCCCGTGCAGGCTTATGTGCATCTTTATGATGCGCGTGATCATGGTAATTTCTTTAGCCAAAATCGTGTTTTAGGCTTGGGTACTAGCCTTTCTAGCGGTAATTTCTGGATTAAGCCTTTTATTGGTGGGCATCAACAGCTTGATCGCAATGTCGGCGCACACGCTAATGGCGTGATGGCAGGTTATGTGGCAGGTTATAGCTTCCAAATGTTTGGACTATCCTTTATGGCAACGCAATGGCACGAAACAGAATTTAATCGTGACGATAAATTCTTGATCATGGGCAGCCCAGCAGGCAACACAACTAAGGCTAATGCAACCGGCCAAAATGGCGCGTTATCACTCTGGTGGAATGTCAGTAAAGAATTCACCACTGGCGTGCAATATCGCTATGCAGACCAAAAATTAGGCTCTGCTTCATATCAAAATGCCATGATTTACACGGCTAAATACAATTTCTAATTGTGATTGAAGTGATGTTTTTAAAAAACCCGCTATGGCGGGTTTTTTCTTGTGCAAAATGACTTATGCCACGTCATTTCATTATTTTGAATGCCAACGAAAGCGCGGCATCGTTTCGCCGTTATAAGTGACTTCCTCAGTAAACATTGCCAGCGGTCTTACCCAAAGATCAAACGCACCATAGAGGCAGCGGTAAACCACCATTTTTTCCTCGGTTTCACTGTGCTTGGCGACCCCCATTACTTGGTAAAGCGGGCCTTTATAATGCTGATAAATTCCGTTTTCAATGATGCTCATTTTCTCTTTCTTTATAAGGAGGTGGAGCGAATCGCCTGCAAGTGACTTCTTGGCGTGTTTGGCGATAGCAGGTAAGATCTAGTCGAATCTTTACGCGCATTGTATTTAATCGTATTGCGCTTGTAATCCATTTAAAGACTAGCAAAAGGTTGATCGGTATGAAGATTGCAGTATTGCCAGGCGATGGCATTGGCCCAGAAATTATTAGAGAAGCCCGCAAAGTATTGGAAGTGCTGCAAAAAGAAGGCCTAGCGATCACGCTTGAAGAAGCGCCTTTGGGGGGTGCTGCTTACGATCAGTACGGCTCGCCTTACCCAGAAGTCACGCAAAAATTAGCGCGTGAGGCCGATGCGGTGTTGCTGGGGGCGGTGGGTGGCCCTGCTTACGATAATCTGGATCGCCCGCTACGCCCAGAGCGTGGTTTATTGGCGATTCGTAAAGATTTAAGCCTATTTGCTAATTTACGCCCAGCCATTCTTTACCCTGAGCTGGCGAATGCTTCCACACTCAAGCCAGAAGTGGTCAGCGGCTTAGATATCATGATTGTGCGCGAGCTGACGGGGGATATTTATTTTGGTCAGCCCCGCGGTATTCGCATCAATGCGGCGGGTGAGCGTGAAGGCTTTAATACCATGCTCTACGCCGAATCAGAAGTGCGCCGCATTGCCCATGTGGCCTTCGGCATTGCGATGAAGCGCAATAAAAAATTGTGTTCGGTGGATAAGGCCAATGTGCTGGAAACCACGGAGTTTTGGAAAGAAATTATGATTGATGTGGCTAAGGAATACCCTGAAGTGACGCTCAGCCATATGTATGTGGATAACGCGGCCATGCAACTGGTGCGCAATCCTAAGCAATTTGATGTGATGGTCACCGGTAATATCTTTGGCGATATTCTGAGCGATGAAGCATCGATGCTGACTGGCTCGATTGGTATGCTGCCATCTGCCTCACTCGATGCTAACAATAAAGGCTTATACGAACCAAGTCACGGCTCGGCTCCCGATATTGCAGGCAAAAATCTAGCTAATCCACTGGCGACGATTCTGTCGGTAGCAATGATGATGCGTTACAGCTTTAATTTAGAAGCGGTTGCGCAGCGGATTGAAAACGCGGTGAAAAAAGTGCTGGCCGATGGATTGCGCACAGGCGATATTTTTGAAGAAGGCATGCGCAAAGTAAGCTGTTCAGAAATGGGCGACGCAGTGGTCGCGGCCTTGTAAAATAGTGGGATGGACGCATCTATAAGCAGGGCGCATATTGCGCCCTGTTTGTTTTATGACGGCGACGAAAACCGTGAATAAAAGCAGATGAGCTTTGCCATCTTTGAAGCTGAACGATTGCGTCATTCCCGAATGCTCTTGTCGGGAATCCAGTACGCTGGCTCCCCGACAAAAACACTCGGGGATGACGCAGTTTTTATAAGACGTTTGTGTACTAGTTAAGATATGCCTTGTTGCTAAATGGATGGATGCAATACTTTCGGTTTTCTCCGTGAAACTCCGTGCTCTCTGTGCCCTCCGTGGTTCAAAATTTAGGTTTTCTCAGTGTTCTGTTGCGTAACTCTGTGTCTACAGATTTAGGTTTTTGTATTTTTTTAAAAGGATTTGATCATGGCTGTAAAACCGCTTTCTCTGGCTGTTGTTGGGGCAAATAGCACTTCGGGTGAAACATTATTGGAAGTATTGGGTGCAACATCCCAATCATTCTCGACTTTTTACCCTCTGGCCGTAACGGATGAGGGCGAGATGGTCGAGTTTCGTGGGCAAGATTTCCCCATCATGGGCGTTGAAGAATTCAACTGGGAAGTGCCTGATTTAGTGGTGTTCTGCGGTGAAGACCCTGCTTGCGCCGCGCGCTTCGCCCAAATTGCTGCGGATGCTGGCGCGGCCGTGGTCGATTTAAGTGGTGGTGCCAATGTGCCTTTGGCAGAAGCGGATACTCGCCTAAAACGCGGTGGTGTGGCGCGTATGCCGCATGAAGTAACGACCATTTTGTTGCCGGTGTTGAAAGCATTAGCAAAAGCAGCACCTTTTTCTGGCTTGACCGTGACGGCCATGTTGTCGGTTTCGCAAGACGGCAAGCGGGCGATTGACGAGCTATCCGAGCAAACGCGTGCCTTGTTTGCGCAGAGCGAAGTACAAATCGAGCATTACGCAAAGCGCATGGCGTTTAATTTGCATCCTTCTATTGGCGCAATTGATGAGTTGGGTGCCAGTGTTGAAGAAACACGCATCATTGCCGAAGTGGCTAGCGTTTGTGTGGACGTGCCGATGTCGCTGACGTGTACTCGCGTACCGATGTTCTTTGGTCATGGTATTAGCTTAAATGTGCGCTTTGATGAGGATGTGACTCTTAATGCCTTAAAAGCGGCATTAACAGATGCAGAAGGCGTTTATCTATTAGAAGCACAAGGCGCGGCAGGCTTGGTGACGCCCCAAGATGTGATTGGTGGCGATAAAGTTTGGGTAAGCCGTGTGCGTGCCAGTGGTCAGGGTGTGTCGCTTTGGCTGACTGGGGACAATACCCGTTTGGGCGCGATGGCGGTACTGCGTTTATTAGGCGCGGCGGCTTAAAGTCTGAGGGCACGGGCATTGCGTCCGTGCTTGTCACCTTAGTGTCATCGGTGGTGGTTAGTATTTCAAGCTTACAAGGAAAACCACTGATGAAACTTTCTGCTATTTTTGCGGGCTTACTTTTCTGTACGCCCCTTTCGAGTTTTTCGGCTGAGGCCGATCCTGTTGTGGCATCGTTCGCAACAGTGGGAGATTCCCGTGCCGAGCCTTCCAATATCTTGAATGGCCAAGATCGTATTTGGCTACAAAATACCAAGGCATGGTCGCGGATACTGCGTGAAATTCAGCAGCAAAAGCCGCATGCGCTGTTTTTTAATGGCGATATGATCATGGGCTACACCACCAATAAGGCGGAATTAAATCGCCAGTACGCTTATTGGCGGGGAATGGTGACTGGCTTGCAGGAGAGCGGTACGTATGTGGTGCCGGTGCCGGGTAATCATGAAGTACAAGAAAAGTTTAAAGAAGACGGCAAAACTAAGAAAATTGCTCGTCAGAGTAATGAAGACAGCTGGCGCGAGAATATGGGCGATTTAATTGTGGATGCCGCGCGTTGGAAAAACGCCGTTGGCAGTCATTTCAGCGCATTCAACCCCAAAAACGCTCCGCAAATCGGTAGCGCAGACAAGATCAGTACCGATCAATCGCAACTTTCGTATTCCTTTGATTTTGCAGGCACGCACTTTGCCGTGATCAATACTGATCCAGTGGGTAATGATGGCCACGCACCGGTCGCTTGGCTGAAGGAAGATTTGGCTCAGGCTCAAGCGCGCGGAGCAAAGCGCCAATTTGTGTTTGGTCACAAGCCGGCTTACACCTATTTTTATAAAGCAGGTATAGAGCTAGAAGGCTTGGATAAATATCCTGAGCATCAGCAGGCATTTTGGCAGGTCATTGAAGATGCTAATGCCAGCTATTTCTGTGGGCATGAGCATATATACAGTGCGATGCAGCCTACAAAAGACAAGGGCGGTAAGGCATGGCAAGTGATGGTGGGCTCTGGTGGCTCGCCGTTTAGCGCGGACGTTGGCGAAACCAGTAAGCCTGAAGATCGCTTCTACGCTTGGGCGCTAGTTAAAGTGCATGCCAGCGGTAAGGTCGACGTCGATAGCTATGGTTTTGATGATCAATACGGCCCGACTCAGTTGATTAAGCATATTGATATGTAAACGCAGCATTCCCTCTTGTAGGAATGCTTGCTAGCAAAAAGCCCCAAGGAGTAAGTATCCTTGGGGCTTTTTACGTTTAAGCGTTTTTTGCAAATCTTAAATAAGCTTAGCGCCGAATCGCTGCCGCCAATTTGCTGGCCGTGCTGCTGGCGTTGATGCTGTCGTTATTCCAGTATTCAAACACAATTTCTATCCATGCTTTTTTCAGGTCATCCTGCACGGCCATATTGTGTGCCCAAGAGGGTACGAGAGTGTTTTTGCTGGAGGATTGTGCAAAGTCTTGGGCGGAGGCTTTGCCATAGGCGTCGAGCTTTTGCACGTCAATATCGGTGCGGGCTGGGATGCTGCCCTTGTGCTTGTTGTAGGCGATTTGCGCTTCGGCACTCATCAATAGCGTTGCAAAATCGTTTTGAGCTTGCAGCCTTGCAGGATCATCTTGTCGGAAGAAGGTGAGGGTGTCCGCAGCAAAGCTGTATTCGCCATTTTGCGTAGGAGACGCCCAGAAGAGGTAATCGGTGTTGGGTTGCTTGTTAGCGGTATCAAACTCGCCTTTTACCCAGTCGCCCATTAATTGCATGGCAGCCTTACCGTTAATGACGTCTGCTGTGGCCAAATTCCACTCGCGCCCTGCAGGGTCGGGTGAGCAGTAGGGTTTGAGACGACGGAAGGTTTCGAGCGCTTTGATAGTTTGTGCGCTGGTGAGGGTGGCGTGATCGAGTTGGCTAAATGCTTTGAGGTAATGGGCTGCACCGCAAACACCAAGGGTCACGGCTTCAAATAGTGTGGCCACTTGCCATTTTACTTCGCTATGCGCCAATGGCGTAATGCCTTCGGCTTTGAGTCGATCGCACAGATTAAAAAACTCATCCCATGTGGCCGGTGCTCGATTTTGATTCACCCTGCGCATAATGCTGGCATTGGCCCAAAGTACGTTGACACGGGCAACGCCCAGCGGCACGGCGACATAATGGCCCTCTGCTTGCATTTGATCATTCAGCACCTTGGGTAAAATTTGCGCCCAGCGCTGCTCTTGAGCCTGCGCGTCAAGATTAGCTAACAAGCCACGGCCGATCCAGTTCTGAATTTTTACCCCGCCAATGGCTACGGCAGTGGGTAGCTTGCCGTCTTCAACCGCCTTTTTAAGCATGCCTGGCACATCTTTGCCGCTGTGCTTATCGGCCCAGTGATGGCCAATTTTATTGAGCCTAGCCTTGATGTCAGCTACCGCGCGAAAGCCGCTGGCCGCAAACCAGCCATGCAAGACTTCAATATCACCCAACTGAAAATGTCCTACGGTTTTCATTAGATCACGAGCACGTACATCGAGCTGCTCTAGGGCACGCTTAGCTTGTAATAGTGCCGAATCGCTGGATTGGCTCATACCGTTGATTTGTTCGATTGATTTAGCCATCGTGGTGCTGGCTGCGGTTTGCTCACGAGTCGACTCGGCAATCTCTTTAACTACAATGACGACCTTGGCCATTTTTTCGCCAATGGCCAGCATTTGTTTGCGTGCTTCTTCTGCTCGCTCGGTGCTGCCTGCAATGCGCTCGGCCGTGTTGTCCATGGTGCTCACGACATTTTGCGTGTCACGATCAACGGCTTCAATGCGATTGGTGATTTCAACGGTGGCATTGGCGCTACGTTCGGCGAGTTTGCGCACTTCATCGGCCACCACGGCAAAACCTCGTCCTTGCTCACCCGCACGGGCGGCCTCAATGGCGGCATTGAGTGCTAATAAATTGGTTTGCTGTGCAATATCCTTAATGACACCCACAATACTGCCAATTTCTTGCGAGTTTTGGCTGAGCGTATTCATCGTTGTGCCTAGCGCTTGGAATGAAGCGGTCATTTGGCTGACTTCATCGGCGACGCCTTGCACCGCAATGGCACTCACATTAGAAAGGGCCTGCGTTTCTTCAACGGCTTGGTCTACATCGTTTGCATTGTTAGCAATGAGCGCAATGCTGACGGTGATCTCTTCAACGCCTGCCGCAGAGGAGGCCGCATAGTCAGATTGGGCATGGCTATCGTTAACAAGCTGGCCGGTTACGCTGCTGAGTTCGCGTAAACCCAGCGATAGCCCCTCCATATCGCGTTGAACCTCACGAAAGGTGCTTTGTAAATTTTGGCTAAATAAATTAAAGCCACGGGCAATGTCACTAAACTCATCGTCAGATTGAATCGCCATCCGAATGCTCAAATCCCCGTCGTTCTTGCTCAGGTATTGCATCGTATTGCGCAAAGATTCAAGAGGGCGCAGTAAATAACGCAGGCCAAAATATTGCAGTGCTGCGGCCAGCGGAATAAAAAGTAAGCAAGAGAGTAGGGCAGAGTTGAATACGGGGGTGGTTGCCGCAATCGCAAGGGCGCATAAGGTATTGACGGTAATGGCAAAGGCCAATAGCCGAGTACTGACAGACATGTGATGCTCCTATATATCTCTGGATTCAGAGCCAAAAGTCGTGGTGGATTTTTGGCTGTCAAATGCATCGAAGCCTTTTTAGCTTCTTATTAAAGGGTGAAGTGTTGGGCTGTATTAACTAAGACTGGGGTGTTGATGCCTACGAAAGTAATAATATTCTTATGTTCTTCTTGGGGCGGGAGCCATTCTATACAAATCCTTGTGCTGGATTGATAATTTTGTAGCGTTGTAGCGTTGTAGCGTTGTTGCGTGATGCACCATGTATCTTGCTCGTTTTATCCTTTACTTGGCCCTGTGTATTGGGCTGAAGTGATTTAAATCAACTTTAATTTCCCCTTTTGTAATTCAATATAAGTTTTTAATTGTCGTTCCCATGTAATAGGAAACAAAGACTTAGCGTATTACTGCGATTTAATTGCACGCTAGCGGTTGACCGATACAGCCCCAGCCCGTATATTTCGGCCTCTCGCTGCAGCACACACAGCAACACGGTGTTCTAGCCGCAGCGAATGATCTTTAAAAAAATACAGTCGATGAGTGTGAGTGCTTGGTTCGGAAGCGAAACAAGTGCTTACATGAGTGAAGCGTAATC
>JANYCY010000056.1 GCA_025360045.1 Janthinobacterium sp.
GGAAAAAATATGTGATTTTCGTAGGGTGTGCAAGTGCCTTTCTTGCGCACCAGCCCTTGGTGCGTAACGCCTACGGCGTTTTGCACCCTACGAAAAATGCATGATTTAAAAAGATTGGATAATTTATGCTTGGGTACTTATATTTTTCACCGGCAACCATTTTTCTATTTCAAGTTGCAAAGCATCAATACTAATTGGCTTGGATAAAAACCCATTCATCCCCGCCTCTTTGCAGCGCTTCATATCTTCCTTAAAAGCATTCGCCGTGAGTGCCAAGATCACAATATTGCTTTTATCACTATTTAATAAGCGAATGGCTCGGGTGGCGTCAAATCCATCCATTTTAGGCATTTGGCAATCCATAAGTACCAAATCATAATTTTGTTGCTCAACAGCCTGCACGGCAGCCACGCCGTCTTCTACCACGTCAACACGACAGCCAATTTTCTCTAGCATTAATACCGCAATTTTTTGATTTAATGAATTATCTTCCGCTAATAATAAATAGGGCTTAATCACCGCTCTTTGCTCTTCGATTGCGCCTAAGGTGATTAATACCCGCTCAGGCTTTTTAACTTCAGTCAAACTAAACACCACTTCTAAACAGCCATACAATTGGGAAGTGCGAATAGGCTTACTTAAAAAAGCAGTAAACCCAGCCTCATGCGCCATATCGTTCTGCCCTAATCCACCAATTGAGCTTAATAACACTAAGGGCATCGCGGCATGGGCGGGCATGGCATTAATTGATTTAGCCAAGGCAAAGCCATTCATATAGGGCATTTGCCCATCTAAAAATGCCACGCTAAAATCATTGCCCTCATTGAGGCGTAATAAGGCGGCCACAGCAGAGCCAAAAGCCTCTGTTTCTAAACCCATTGATTGCAATTGCAGCGACAGCAATTCACGATTAGCCGCTAAATCATCGACGATTAACACCCGTTTCCCTTTTAAACTTAAAGGCAGGGTTGGCGCTAATACTTGGACTTTAGCCCGATTTAGAATGATTTCAAACCAAAATATAGAACCCTTATTGGGCTCGCTAATCACATCAATTTTCCCACCCATCGCTTCGGCTAAGCGTTTACAAATAGAAAGCCCTAAACCCGTACCGCCAAAACGCCGTGTAGTCGAGGCATCGGCCTGAGAAAAAGGCTGAAATAAAATCGCCTTTACTTCAGCGTCCAACCCAATACCATGATCCTCTACCTCAATATGCAATTGATATTGCTCATGATAAACCGCCTGTGCCCGCACCCGAATCAAAACGGGTCCTGCTGCGCTAAATTTAATCGCGTTATTTAATAAATTTAAAACTATTTGTCTTAGTCGCACAGGGTCGCCATTTAAACGCCAAGGCACCGATGGATCCACCAAACCCACTAATTCTAATTTTTTCTCTACCGCTTTAGCCGCCACCAACTCTAAAGACTCCTCAATGGAGCGGCGCAAATCAAAATCAATATATTCTAGCTCTAGTTTCCCTGCTTCAATTTTAGAGAAGTCCAGTAAATCATTAATCTGCGAAAGTAGCGCGTCCCCTCCGGTATTAATCGATTCTAAAAAATCTCTTTGCTGAGGATTAAGTTCTGTATCAAGCAGTAAAGCAGAGAACCCTAAAATAGCATTCAGTGGAGTGCGTATTTCATGACTCATATTGGCTAAAAAGTCACTTTTTGTTTGATTGGCCTTGTCTGCGGCCAGCTTGGCTTCTCTTAATGTCACGGCCAATTTTCTGGTTGATTCTTCGGCTCTTTTCCGGTCAGAAATATCATTCAGTAAACCTTGCAGCATATCTTCTTCAATAGGATTGAGGACTAAACTAATCCATTTGTTTTCTTTTTCTTCCAAAAAAGAAACAAAGATATCTTCACCCACCCCTCTATTTTCCCTGAGTGATAGCTCAATCAGCTCGCTACACTTGGCCGCAGCTTCCCCCATATACTCTTGTAGCATTTTATTAGCTTGTGGCTTTGAAGAAATATCTTCAAGCCCTAATACTCTGGCAAAAGCACGATTATATGAATATAAACGCCCAAATCGATCCACGACAAAAATGCCTGTCTCTGCATTTTCAAAAATAGCTCTGAATTTTTTTTCATCGATCCCACGCTGAATGCGCAGGTTGCGCTCATCATCCAAAATCATCACTAAGCGATTCAATAATGCATTCACATCCTCGACTAATCGGCCAATTTCATCATGCTGATGACCACTAGGTATATTGAGCTTTGCCCCTAATTCGGCAGATAAATGATGTAATCGATCTGAGATATTTTTAATCGGCTGGGTAATTAATTTAAAAACCATAACCACAACGGAACAAGCCACCACCACGGCCTGCATTAATAATAAATAAACCACCAAGAGTGATCGCTCAGCCACGCTTTGTTGAATAACAAGGGGGTTTAAATTCAATATAATTTTACAAACGACTTCTTGCGAATTAAATGGAGATGTCACTTGGCGGATCACTTGCCCATCCCCCAATACTTGCAAGCCTTCTTTTGTGTCACCTACTTGAGCCAATATATTGGTTTCATTTTTAATCATCACCTGGCTAATAAAATGATTTTTAAGCATCCCTCTTGCTACCTCAGCAGCAAGAGTCTTATCATTTAAATAACAAGCAATTTTTATGGTGTCTTCAACGGTACTTAGTAATTCATTCACCCGCACATGGTGCAGGTCTCGCTCTTTTTGCGCCAAGACCATATAGCTGATACCAGAGAATACTGTACCCGCAAGCAAAGCAATACAAAGCACAATAGCCGCGCTGCGAAAAACCAAACTGGTGCTAAATATTTTTAGCATAGGAATCGCTTTAGGGAATAAGCTGCATTTATATCTCGGGCAATAGCAATATCAATCAATGATTAAAATCAAAAACAACTTTCACTTTATCCGTGACCTTACTCCTATCGCAATAAGCTATATAATTAATATTACTCGCCACCATTTGCACCACGGCATCGCTACTATCAACCCCCAAAGGAGGGGCCACCTGCCCCGAAAACTTGAGCCTTGCCCAATATGAATCCACCTCGGCCAATTCTTTATTTAATAAACCACGATAAAATTGCTCTCTACCCGATACAGGATGCAGCACATCCAAAGGCATTACACTTTGCCCTGAAGGAAATCGACGATAACGGCCCATGAAAATATTAATCACCTCTCCTTTGTTTAATTGTGTGACGCCGCTATTGGGGTGCACAATCACCACCCAATCACCTGCCCACGCAATATTTGCAAATAATAGGCTGATAAAGAAAATAAGGACTCTCATAGGGCCGCCTTAGAAGATAAAATCTAAGGTCAAGCTGTAAATGGTTGCACGCCCATCCCAGCTAGGCTGTTTATTTGCCCACTGAAATGAATCGAGACCATCAACCCGATCAACTTGGAATTTAACATCTAAATTGCGCATTACATCGTAACGCACCCCCAGAGTATAGGTAGATTGATCACTCAAAGGATAAGGCTGAATCCGCCTGGCTAATCCATTCACTTGGGCGAAAGGAGGGATATCAGGCAAGCCGACATCCTTTTTAACAATATTTGGCTTTACTTTTGAATATGAAGCATAGGGGGTAAATGCGTCTAGGCGATAAGCTAGCATTAAATACCCAGCATCATTGTCTGGATAGGAAATGGTCGTTGCTAATAACCTGCGCAGCATTAATTGAATTTGCAAAGGACCATTATCATAAATCATCCCTGCGGAAATAAATTCAACCGTTTTTCCTTCGATCATGGCCTCGTCTGCAAATCGAGCGGGGCCCTTACTCAATGCGCTAAGCTGGGGTGAGCGTAATACATTTAATAACAATTCTAGATCAAGCAGTTCGTTTTCTAATTTTAATTTGGCATAGCCCACTCTAAATTGCCAATTTTGCAATTGATAATCTAAATATCCTCCCCAAAGTAGAGAGCCATTTAAATCAAGTACACTATCGGCCCCCTGAACAGGTAGCTTTTCTCGGGCGTAGCCCATTGAAAATTCCAGCCGTGCAATCCCCTCGCCAATAGGATGTTTTAAAACCACATCCATACCATCTACATAACTAATAGGTAATCCACCATAATAATCAACCGGTGGACGAACGGGTAAATAGGAATACCCCACATTTCTGGAATCCGCTTGCATATACACGTCAAAACCCAAGCGCCCAATCCGTGCTTGCAAGCTGTCATTAGGCGTGTATTTAATAAAACCCCAATTTAATTCTGGGGTATAACTATTATCGTAGCGACGATGGCTCAATAATTGAGCCGATGCGGAAAATTCTGAATTAAATTTTGCGTCTAGCTGCAAGCCCAAGAGCGAATCCACCCCAAAATCAAGCTGCCGTGAATGGCCTGCTCCTTCCTGCTGCGATAAATCCCGTAAAAAGTCGGCTTGATCCGTGCTGTTATACGCCGCGCCCAAGGTTGCAAAGCCACTTAAAGACAATAAATCTTGCTTAGAATACTCCTCCGCCCATCCCAAATTGGGTAGCAGCAACAACATCAAAAAATATCGAATTAAGGCTCTGAACATATTCCTTTCCTAGCTGCAACTTTGGCTAACTTTTTACTGACACCTCCTTGAAGATAGCTAAGAAGTACATAACATCAAGCCCTAGCTACTTAAGATGGTTTTTATAACAAAAAAACAAAGCCAAACCTACTTCAAGCTTACCACTCAAGGCAAAAATGAAAGTTATGCGCAAAAAAAACGCCTCATCTGAGGCGTTTCAGTGTGCTCACTTGCTATGCAGCAAAGAATGCCGCGACTGCTCGTTCAAAGCGCTGCATGCCCTCGCTGATATCTTCATCCGTAATCACTAAAGAAGGCGCAAAGCGGATCACATTTGGGCCTGCCATCAAGATCATCAGGCCTTCTTTTACCGCTAAATTCAGTAAATCTTTCGCCTTGCCGGCAAATGCAGGCTTTAGCTCGGCACCAATCAATAAGCCCATACCCCGCACTTCATCAAAAATCGGATATTGCGCATTGATTTTGGCGATTGCCGCTACAAACAACTCGCGCTTGGCTTTTACGCCATCTAGCACGGCAGGCGTGTTCACCACATCGAGTAGCGCATTACCTACCGCACAAGCCAAAGGATTGCCGCCATAAGTCGTGCCGTGCGTGCCTACAGCCAAATGCTTGGCGATCTCTGTGGTGGTGAGCATGCAGCCCAGCGGAAAGCCGCCACCGATGCCCTTTGCACTGGTGAGGATATCAGGCGACACGCCGTACTCTTGATAGGCATACAGGCTGCCGGTACGGCCTGCGCCGCTTTGTACTTCATCAAAAATCAGGAATGCATGGTGTTTATCGCAAAGGGCCCGCACGCCAGCAATAAACTCAGGCGTGGCGGGCACTACGCCGCCCTCGCCCTGAATTGGCTCGATAATCACGCAAGCGGTTTCATCGTCGATCAGCGCTTCTAAAGCGGCTAGATTATTGTATTCAAAATATTCAATGCCGGCAGGCTTAGGGCCAAAGCCGTCGGAATACTTAGGTTGGCCGCCCACGCACACGGTAAAGAAGGTGCGGCCATGAAATGAATTCAGTGCCGATAATACTTTGTGTTTTTTAGCGCCAAAACGCTCAATTGCGGCGCGGCGGGCTAATTTAAGCGCCGCTTCATTGGCTTCTGCGCCCGAATTGCAAAAGAACACGCGATCGGCAAACGTAGCTTCAACCAGCTTTTGCGCCAGATCAAGCGCAGGCTCATTGGTAAACGCGTTAGAAAGATGCCAAAGCTTGCTGCCCTGCTCATTCAGCGCGGCCACAAGAGCGGGATGACAGTGACCCAAGGCGTTCACGGCAATACCGCCGGTTAAATCCACATACTCACGATTGGCCTGATCCCATACTCGGCTGCCCTCACCGCGCACCGGTACAAAAGCGGCGGGGGCGTAATTGGGAACCATATATTGGTCAAAATCGGCGCGGGTATGGGACATATTCTTTTTCCTTATTTAAATATAAAAACGGCGGGTCCGATTTTGTATCGTAACCCGCCGCGGATGTTTAATTCAATACGAAGGCACATTAATTGCAACAAAGCCATCTTAGGGTGGGTGCAACCCGCAAGCGATGCTGAAAAACACGCGGGTTTCACCTGCCCTACGCGACATTTACTTTGCCGCAGCACCCGATAGATACAACCATGTTTCCACTACGGTGTCTGGGTTCAGAGAGATCGTTTCGATCCCTTCTTCTACCAGCCACTGCGCGAAATCAGGGTGATCCGATGGGCCTTGGCCGCAAATGCCGACGTATTTATTGGCTTTACGACACGCTTTAATCGCCATCGACAACATGGCTTTCACCGCATCATCGCGCTCATCAAACGAAGCAGAAACCGGCCCGCCTGAATCCCTATCAATCCCCAGTGTCAGCTGAGTCATATCGTTAGAGCCAATCGAGAAGCCGTCAAAGAAGTTAAGGAAACGATCAGCCAGCACTGCATTGGCAGGGATTTCGCACATCATGATCACACGCAGACCATTTTCGCCACGTTTCAGACCATTACGCTCCAGCAAATCGATCACACATTCGGCTTCTTTTAGAGTACGCACAAAGGGAATCATCACTTCCACATTGGTCAAGCCCATGACATCACGTACTTTTTTCACTGCGCGGCATTCTAGCTCGAAGCAATCACGGAAGCTCTTGTCCACATAACGCGCTGCACCACGGAAACCAATCATTGGGTTTTCTTCGTGCGGCTCGTATTCGCTGCCACCGATCAAATTGGCGTATTCATTCGACTTAAAGTCAGACAAACGCACAATCACTTTCTTCGGCCAGTAAGCAGCGGCTAGCGTTGAAATCCCTTCGGCAATTTTATCGACATAAAAATCAACTGCCGTGCGATAGCCCGCGATGCGTTCTTCAACCTGTGCTTTTAACTCAGGCGGCAAGTGCGGATAAGCCAACAATGCTTTCGGGTGCACGCCAATCATGCGGTTAATAATGAATTCTAAACGCGCCAAACCCACGCCTTCATTTGGCAATTGGCAGAATTCAAAAGCCAGCTCTGGGTTCCCCACATTCATCATAATTTTGACTGGCGATTCAGGCATATGACCAAGCGAGGTATCCATACGCTCAAATTTCAAAATCCCTTCATACACATTACCTGTGTCGCCTTCCGCACAAGAAACAGTCACCAAATCGCCATCTTTTAAGACGCGTGTTGCATCGCCGCAACCGACCACCGCAGGAATACCCAATTCACGCGCAATAATCGCAGCGTGGCAAGTACGGCCACCACGGTTGGTGACGATGGCAGAAGCGCGCTTCATCACCGGTTCCCAATCTGGATCGGTCATGTCAGAAACCAAGACGTCGCCAGCTTCAACTTTGTCCATTTCAGACACATCACGAATCACGCGCACACGGCCTTGGCCAATTTTTTGCCCGACCGAGCGGCCTTCGCTCAAGACTTTACCGGTTTCTAGCATGCGGAACTTAGTCAGCTTCTCGGCATTGCTTTCTTGCGATTTCACTGTTTCTGGGCGAGCTTGCAAGATGTACAACTTGCCATCAATCCCGTCACGACCCCATTCCACATCCATTGGACGGCCATAATGCGCTTCAATAATCAGTGCGTAGCCTGCTAATTCTTCTACTTCTGCATCGCTAATCGAGAACTTACGACGCTCGCTTAACTCTACATCCACCGTTTTAACTGATTTGCCTGCGACCGCTTCAATGTCGAACTCCATCTTGATGGCTTTGCCACCTAAATGGCGGCGCACAATCGCTGGACGGCCGGCACGAAGCGTTGGCTTATGCACGTAAAACTCATCAGGATTAACCGCACCTTGCACCACGGTTTCACCGAGGCCATAAGATGCCGTAACAAACACCACTTGATCGAAGCCTGTTTCGGTATCAATGGTAAACAAAACACCGGCAGCGCCCACATCAGAGCGCACCATGCGCTGAATACCTGCAGACAAGGCGACCAATTTATGATCAAAGCCTTTGTGTACACGGTAGGAAATAGCGCGGTCGTTATACAGTGACGCAAATACTTCTTTCATCGCCACTAAGACATTTTCAAAGCCACGAATATTCAAGAATGTTTCTTGCTGACCGGCAAAAGACGCATCCGGCAAGTCTTCGGCCGTAGCAGAAGAGCGCACAGCAACCGTCACATCGTCGCCAAGCAGTTTATAATGCTCGCTAATCTCGGCTTCCAGCTGAGCTGGGAATGGTGTTTCTAAAATCCAAGTGCGAATTTGCTTGCCCACGATGGCGAGGGCGCGGACATCATCCACATCAAGAGTGTTCATAATCGCATCAATACGATCAGCGAGGCCTTGGTGAGCTAGAAATTGTCGATATGCTGCAGCGGTGGTCGCAAAACCACCGGGTACACGAACGCCTTTTTCTGTAAGCTGAGAGATCATCTCACCGAGCGAGGCGTTTTTGCCGCCTACTTGTTCTACATCGTGCATGCGTAGATGAGCTAAATCGATCACGTAGCGTTCGGACATGGTGCGGGCCTTATTGAAATGTTGCGTTGCGATAAACTGAGTGCATTTTAGGCTGAGAGCGCATTAAGAAAACTCAGGATAAACCATTACAGGAAAATCCATTACAGGCGAGCAAGCGGAAATATTCCCTCTTAAAGGCTAAAAACGCGCTTTACTGTAGATTTCTTGCATTTTTAGACGAAAAGCTTACTATCGACAGAAAAATTGCGTGAAACATTGAAAAACCTCGTTTTTTCGTAGCAAAACAACCTTTTGTGGACGGCCTGCCCAGCCCCATCTAGACTTATATTTGGAGATTTACGATGCGTCGAACGGCTTTTTTTGTCTCCGATCGAACTGGTATTACTGCCGAAATGCTCGGCCACTCGCTGCTTACGCAATTTGAAGATGTGACTTTCCACCGCGTCACCCTGCCTTACGTAGATACGCCAGAAAAAGCAATCGAAGTCGCGCTGGAAATCCGCAAACATTCAGTCATCGATGGCTGCAGGCCGCTGGTTTTCAGTACCGTTGTGGATCCGATTATCCGCAAATTGACGCATGTCCCTGAAGCGCTGATCATCGATTTCTTTGAAATGTTTATCGGGCCGCTAGAAGCAGAGCTTGGGCAGGACTCATCGCATACCGTTGGCAAATCGCATGCCATCGTTAATTTTGAAGAATATAAAAATCGAATTGATGCGGTTAATTTCACGCTTAATCACGACGATGGCGTAATGCCACGGGATTTATCTGAAGCAGATTTGATCTTAGTTGGCGTTTCCAGATCAGGAAAAACACCAACCTGTCTCTATTTAGCCCTGCAATTTGGGATTAAAGCCGCCAACTATCCGCTCACACCCGAAGACTTTGGCAACCACACCATGCCAAAACTACTGCTCCCCTACCGTAATAAATTATTTGGCTTAACTATTGAAGCAGATCGTTTAGGCGAAATACGCGAAGAAAGAAAACCCGCTAGCAAGTATTCCTCTGTCGACAATTGCCGTTTCGAAATTGCCGAAGCCGAAGCGCTGATGCGCCATGTGGGCGTTCCCTATCTCAACACGACGAGAATGTCGATTGAAGAGCTGGCTACCACCATCATGCATCGCACTGGCTTGGTAAGACGGACGTATTGATCAGAGCGAAGATATCCTGACCAGCTCACCACGCTGTGAGGCACCGCACTGGCTTAGTAAGATGGACGTATTGATCCGTGCGAAGATCTCCTGACCGGCTTACCACGCTGTGAGGCATCGCACTGGCTTAGTAAGATGGACGTATTGATCCGTGCGAAGATCTCCTGACCGGCTCACCACGTTTATAGTGCACCGCACAATATTGCTGCGGTGCACCTATTATAGGTAGAGGCCGGTTTTTCTGATCCACACACAGTCATGCAGCAAGTCATAAAACAAAGCTGTGGATATGAAGCGTCAAGTTCAGGCCGTAGATCATTCATTTACGCTTACGCCCTAACACAGCTTCCTTGACGTAGCACTACACGGTAAACTCCCTCTCTTCAATGATCAAATGCTTACTCGGCTTACGCGCATGACAAATCCTGCTACTGATTTAGACAGCATTTTTGAATTTAAAAGCAGCAGCATTAAACTACTGTCTTTCGTTCCTGCCACACTCGATCCGGCCCGATTAGAAGCCGCCCTCTTTGAAAAACTAGGTGGGCGTGAGCATTTTTTGGCGGGCGAGCAACTAATCATCGATTTTAGCAGCCTGCCCGAGCTACCTTCTGCGCTAGAAGTTGGCACTTTAGTGCGGCTTTTACAGCAATTTAGCCTTTTTCCCATTGCGGTGCATGGTGGCAATAGCGATCAAAAATTAGCTGCGGCGGCCGCTGGCCTTGTCGTGTTGCAAGATGATTCGCTCTCGACCCCCTTGCCTACCGCCAACAAAGCAACTCCGCCGCCCCCCGCCTTAGTCATCACTCGCCCAGTGCGAACCGGCCAGCAGGTTTATGCCAAAGGCGGTGATTTAATTGTGCTGGCCTTGGTGTCTGCGGGGGCCGAGGTGATAGCCGATGGCAACATTCACGTCTATGCGCCCCTAAGGGGCCGTGCACTAGCGGGCGCAAAGGGCGATAATCAGGCCAGAATTTTTACGACCTGCATGGAAGCGGAGTTAGTTTCTATTGCCGGCATTTATCGCTCATTACAAGAAGACCTGCCTGATTCAATTAAAACCAAGCCGGCACAAATATACCTAGATCAAGAAAAAATCGTGATCGAAGCTTTAAGCGAAACTAATTAAATAAAAAATTCAGGGGATTTATAGTGGCGAAAATCATTGTTATTACATCGGGCAAAGGCGGCGTGGGTAAAACCACCACCAGCGCCAGCTTTGCCTCTGGCCTCGCCCTGCGCGGGTTTAAAACAGCCGTCATTGATTTTGATGTGGGCCTACGCAATCTCGATTTAATTATGGGATGCGAGCGTCGCGTGGTTTACGACTTTGTAAACGTCATCAAAGGCGAAGCATCGCTCAACCAAGCACTGATTAAAGACAAAAACTGCGACAATCTTTATATCTTGCCGGCATCGCAAACACGCGATAAAGATGAGTTATCTAAAGAAGGCGTTGAAAAAGTTCTCAAAGAACTTGAGCAAAGTGGCTTTGATTACATTATTTGCGACAGCCCTGCGGGCATTGAAACAGGCGCATTTATGGCGCTGTATTTCGCCGAAGAAGCGATTGTCGTTACCAATCCTGAAGTCTCATCGGTACGCGATTCTGATCGCATCATCGGCATTTTGGATGCTAAATCCAAACGCGCCGAAGATGGTGGCACAGTAAAAACACATCTGCTCATTACCCGCTATAGCCCTAAGCGTGTTGATTCGGGCGAGATGTTATCGCTCGATGATGTACAGCATCTACTGCGCATTAAACTAATTGGTGTAATCCCAGAATCCGAAAGCGTCTTGCAAGCGTCTAACTCGGGCAGCCCGGCCATTCACTTGGCAGGCAGCGATGTTTCTGAGGCTTACAAAGATGTGGTCGCCCGTTTCTTGGGTGAAGAGCGTCCATTGCGTTTTATTGAAACACCCAAGGCACCGTTCTGGAAACGGTTATTCGGGGGTTAATGCATGTCTATTCTTAGCTACTTCTTTGGTGAAAAGAAAAAAACGGCGTCCGTGGCGCGCGAACGACTGCAAATTATTCTGGCGCACGAAAGAAATGGTAGAAATACCCCAGACTACCTACCCCAATTGCAAAAAGAGCTGATTGCCGTCATCTCAAAGTATGTTGCAATTAATCCAGAAGACATCATTGTGCAACTTGATCGCAAGGATGACTTCGAAGTTTTAGAAGTAAATATTGTGCTGCCTGAAAGTAATAAGCGCTAAAGCACAAGAATTACTATTATTAAAGAGCACCCCGAAGAGAGGCTGGCACGGCTGCCAATTCCTCTCTTCGCTATTTTGAGGCCCACATCATGAGCATTGTTATTAAAAACGCCGACGACATCGCCAAGATGCGCGTAGCTGGCAAATTAGCCAGCGAAGTACTGGATTACATCACTCCCTTTGTAAAAGTGGGAGTCACCACGGCAGAAATCGATAGGCTCTGCCACGAATATATGCGCGATGTGCAAGGCACCATCCCTGCGCCGCTCAACTACTGCCCACCTGGCTACACACCTTACCCAAAAGCCATTTGCACCTCAGTAAACCAAGTGGTTTGTCACGGCATTCCTGCTGATAAGCCACTCAAAAGCGGCGACTGCGTCAATCTGGATATCACCGTCATTAAAGATGGCTACCACGGCGACAATAGCCGTATGTATCTGGTAGGCGATGTTTCTGCACCTGCACGCCGCTTGGCACAAGTCACTTACAACGCCATGTGGCTTGGCATTGATCAAGTCAAGCCCGGTGCTCATTTTGGTGATATCGGTGCGGCGATTCAAAAATACGCCGAAGGCGCGGGTTATTCCGTCGTACGTGAATTCTGCGGCCACGGCATCGGCACAAAATTCCACGAAGATCCTCAAGTTCTGCATTACGGAAAAGCGGGCACCGGCCCTGAAATCAAAGTTGGCATGATTTTTACCATTGAGCCGATGATTAATGCAGGCAAGCGCGACATTAAAGGCATGAGCGATGGCTGGACCATCGTCACCAAAGATCGCAGCCTATCCGCACAGTGGGAGCACACGATTTTGGTCACCGAAACCGGTTATGAAGTGCTGACGCTATCGGCAGGCACCCCTGCTCGCCCGGATAGCTACGCCATTTAAAAAATGTAGGGCGCAACCCGTGAGACTTTGACACGAAATGCGACAGAAACGGCGGATTGCACCCGCCCTACAAATGCAGGAACAAAACCGTGCTTCTTCTTACTTCACCTTGGCTAATTGGCCTACTCGTGATTGTTTTTTCTATTGGCGCGGCACTGTGTTTTGTGGGCCTGATGGTGTCTTTAATGACGGCATTGGGTCATAAAAACTGGCTATGGGCTGCGGGCATGCTGGCTGTATTTCCGCTAGCGGCCGTGTATTGCCTGCGCCGCTGGCAGATTGCTGCGTGGCCAGGCAAAATGCTGCTATCGGGCATGGGCCTGCTGATTTTGCCAATTGGCTATTATTTAGCGATGATCCAATAGCGATTAAATAATATCTTACTGGCTTCGCCTGCAAACGTAGCTAACAAAAGGGGAGCAATTATTTGCTCCCCTTTTGCTTTCCTGCTCTATTCAGAAATTTAATTTTTACTCCTCCCCACCAAGAAAACCTGACTATATGCCATGTGGTTTGATACACTCACCTTACACCACAAGGAGGTGAGTATGCACAGTATTCGCCATAGCGAAAGAAAAGATATAGAGCAGATTCGCCAACTGTATGCCGAGCCCAGCAATTACTCGGCCACGCTGCAAGGCCCGTTTCCATCGATTGAGCTTTGGGAATCAAGGCTTGGGCAAGCGGCCGCAGCGGGGGTGATAAGCTTGGTTGCGGTACATGGAGAAGAAATTCTGGGGCAATTGGGTCTGCATATTGAGCAAAACCCACGCCGCAAGCATGTGGCCCATATTGGCATGGCGGTTAAAACCAGCGCGCGCAGGCAAGGTGTAGCCGACGCTTTAATGCGGGCGGCGATCGAAATCGCCGAGCAATGGCAAGCGATCAGCCGCATCGAGCTTTCCGTTTACACCGACAACCTCGCCGCCCTTGCCCTTTATGAAAAGCACGGCTTTATCAAAGAAGGCCAGTGCAAAAACTATGCTTTTAGAAATGGTCAGCTTGCTGATGTATATATAATGGCCCGATGTAAAACTGCTTAAGCCCCTCAACCCACAAAAGGTAAGCCAGAATGAAGATCACGCCCTTTACGCTTTATGCTGATTCGCTTTTCACCAGTCCCTATGCGATGTCGGTGTTTGTTGCGCTGCTTGAAAAAGACCTGCCTTTTGAAGTCAAAACACTTGATCTAGATGCGGGCGAGCAGCAGCAAAACGCATTTCGCCAGCAGTCTCTGACTAGCCGCGTACCGACGTTGGTGCAAGGTGATTTCTCCCTTTCCGAATCGTCAGCCATCACCGAATACTTAGAAGAGCTATTCCCCGCACCAGAATATGCAGCACTCTACCCCGTAAACCTGCAACAACGCGCCAAAGCACGGCAAGTTCAAGCATGGCTGCGCAGCGACTTACTCGACTTGCGCATAGAGCGTTCGACCAATGTGGTGTTCTTTGCGCCCACAGATCAGCCGCTTTCTGCCAAGGGCCAAGCCGCCGCAGACAAGTTGATCGCCGCCGCAGACTTACTGATCAAAGATGATCAAAGCAGCCTATTTGGCCAATGGTGCATTGCCGATACCGATCTTGCCCTCATGCTGAACCGCCTAATTAAAAACGGCGACCCTGTGCCTGTGAAACTAGTGAACTACGCCAACGGGCAATGGCAAAGACCTGCGGTACAGCAATGGCTAAAACGGGGACGTGACTAGGCCGAAGGCCCCTTCCTCAGAAACCTTTGGCATTCAGTAGGGGGCCAAGCCCCCTGTTTTTACGTCAAGACTTCGCTTGGCTGTACGACAGAAAACACCGCCATCATCACCAAGACCGCAGGTAAGGAGAACAAGAGCATGGCAGAGACTAGGCCGGATTGGTCGGCATAAAAGCCGGGCGGCAGGGAGAATAAGGCCAATATCAGCGTGGTGCTTTGGTAAGAAAATACCGATGCAGCGCCGATCTCATCCTCGCCAAAACGACTCAACATGGTGGAATACGACGAGGCGAATAATATATTTGAGCTGATATGCGCCAGAATCACCGCCACAATCACCAAGACTAAATAGGGGCTATAAAACGCAAACAAATACATCAAGAAAAAGCCTAGGCCTAATATGGATTTGGCCCAAGCCGAATCAAACAAGCGATCCACCATTTTTTGGCTGGTTAATAATGGCCCGATTAATTGACCGATACAGCGAGCAAAGAGCAGAATCAATACCGGATTAATGACCAGCCCTAATACTTTAAAGTCGTTAAACTCCAAACCCTTTACCGGCAACAAAGCCATTGCAGGTGCTGAAATTAAAGTAAGTAGCGGCATAATGAGTAAAATCGTTTTTTTCTCAAGATTTAAAGAGAAAAACCGTATTTTGATCACCACCTCTTGATCGATCCGATTCAGGGCAGCATCCTCAATCAAAGCGCGCGAATAAAACAAACACGCAATCGCCAAAAGATAAGACAGTGCATCCAAGGCAAAATAGAGCGAGCTACTTAAAAGAGGATAAAGCAGCCCGCCGATTCCCGTACCAACAATAGTAATCGCAGAAAAAGTAAGGGTTTCTATGGTGGCGATATGCAAATAGTCTGCCTCGCCAAAACCCCGTTTATTAATAGTGTGATAAGCCGAAACCGCCAAGCCAGAAAAAAGACTCGGCAAAGCCAGTGCCATACTGAGTATCAGCAAATTACCCGAATCCAAAGCATAAAAAGGCAGCAATAAAGACAATACCCCACCTATTTCTGCGGCAATCAATATAGAAAAAGGCTTGCACCATTGGCCTAAATACTTACCAATTTCAGAGCTCAATAAAGTCGGCACAATCGACATCGAGAAAGTCAGTGCAAAATCAGACGGTGCCGCAGCCGTCTTAGATAAAGCACCAAATACGGCGACCGCAGTTAAACCTGAACCAATACTCGTAATTAATAGGCCTAGGCAAAACCACAGATACCAGCGGGCAGAGATAAACAATTTAATCATCAAAATTCCAATAGCGTGCACGCGCCTGCCTTGCCGCAGCATTGGCAGACGAGCTGGAAAGCATAAGTACCTACACACACTTAATGTATTCCCCCCTTTGACAAAGGAGGAGGCTGCAGCAGTGAAGAGCGCAGTACGTCATTAAGCAACGGTAGATAAAGCCCATGCTCAAACAAAACATCAAGGGATTGGATAACACGCAGGCGTTCACAACCTGCTGGGCAGGCGGCTAGTGGGGAGTCATCAGAAATGCATCAGCAGAACGGGCTACTGAGGAAAGGCTCGCACGAAACATTCGCGGATATCCTTTTATTAAATGAGCGGCGAATTTATCAAACTGAAAGCATGCTGTAAATATAATCTCGATATATCTTAATAAAACGCACGCATTTACAACAAGCTAACGAAAAAAAACGGGCCTCCGAAGATGCCCGTTCTTACATATCAAACCAAGGAAGCTTAATCCTTCATCATAGATCGACGCGGTATTGATAGGATCTACAACAACGCAGTCGGAGCGCTGAAAAACGGTGCGCAAGAAAAACGACTTGCACACCCTATACCCCCCCTTCACCTTCCTTGGTTTTTTCCGTGAAACTCCGTGTTCTCCGAGACTCAAGGTTGGGGTTTTACTGCGTCCCAGCCATCTCTTCCTCACTGGCACTTTCTGCCTTAGGCGTTGCGGCTTTAGGCTGAACAGGATGCATGACCTCTTTGCTTACACCCTTGCCATCTGGCCCTACGTTTTGATTCACGGCGGGCAGGTGGTGAGCGATGCCTTTGTGGCAGTCGATACAGGTCATACCTTCAGACAAGCCTTTTTGGTGGGCGTTGGCCGAGCGAGTGTTTTGCTCCATATAGTCAAAATATTCGTAATTATGGCAGTTACGGCAGGCTTTGGAATCGTTGGCCTTCATCCTTGCCCATTCGTGCTGTGCCAGCTCGATACGTTTATCTAAGAATTTCTCACGCGTATCGATATAGCCAGTGAGCTTGCCCCAGACTTCTTTAGAAGCCTCAAGCTTACGCCACATTTTTGGACCCCATTCATGCGGCACATGGCAATCAGGACAGGTTGCACGTACACCGGAGCGATTGGTGTAGTGAACAGTTTCTTGATATTCCGGATACACATTGCTCGCCATTTCATGGCAGCTTAAACAGAATTTCTCGGTATTGGTCATTTCTAGCGCGGTGTTAAAACCGCCCCAAAAGATAATCCCCACAATAAACGCCACAATTACACCGACATAGCCGATACGTAAGCTACGTAATTTTGCCAGCAAGGCACAAAGGCGTGCCTTAAGTGAGGGCTTGGTTTCATCGCTCATTATTCAATCCTTTTACTTAACCAAGCCATCCGCTGGCTTAAAGGTATTGCCAACCAAAGGTTTGGCATCCGTTTGTGGTACGTGGCATTGTTGGCAGAAATAACGGCGTGGCGAGATATTGGTAAGCTCAGTACCGCCACGGGTTTTAAAGTGAGTAATCGATACCTTGGTTGCACCCGTATCCGCGGTGCGATCCCAGCTGTGGCAATCGAGGCATTTATTAAACTCTTTGGTAATCAAATAGCCCTTGGTGGTGTGCGGAATCAGCGGCGGCTGCTGCACAAATTGGCGAGGCAGCGGTTTGCGATCTTTTTCCCAGCGATAGTTTTCAGAAGGTGCATCGCCTTTAACCGCTTCGCTACCACGCAAAGATTTCAAAGTTTCCGCCTGCGCCATGGGAGCGCAGATCATACAGAAGCTCAACAATAGAGCCATTACACGCATTAGTTTTTTCACTTCCCTCTCCTTTGGGGCAGGCCAACGGCTTGATAAAAATCGCTCATTGACCTAGCTCCCCTTTCGTAGGGCGGGTAAAACCCGCCGTTTTATTCAGAGTGCCTTGGCGGATTTTACCCGCCATACACTTCTAAGCCTTGACCACTTTCACCGCACATTTTTTGTAGTCGGTTTGCTTAGAAATTGGGCAAGTCGCGTCCAGCGTCAGCTTATTCACCAAGCGGCCTTCGTCAAAGAAGGGGATAAAAATCAGCCCCATCGGTGGTTTATTGCGGCCACGCGTTTCTAGGCGGGCTTTGATATCACCACGGCGAGACGATACTTTCACCAACATACCGCGCTGTAAGCCACGTTTTTTAGCGTCATTTGGGTTCATAAACACCATCGCTTCTGGCACGGCTTTATGTAGCTCTGGCACGCGGCGTGTCATTGTGCCGGTATGCCAGTGCTCTAACACGCGGCCCGTGCAGAGCCACATATCAAAGTTGGCATCAGGCATTTCCGGCGGCGCTTGATATGGCAGAGCAATAATATTGGCACGGCCATCTTTATTACCGTAGAAACGCACACCCTCGCCTTTCTTCACGTAGGTGTCGTAACCTTCGCGATAGCGCCATTTGGTTTCTTTGCCATTCACCACCGGCCAGCGCAAGCCGCGCACCTGATGATACATATCAAACGGCGCTAAATCGTGACCATGGCCGCGACCAAACTGGGCGTACTCTTCAAACAAGCCTTTCTGGATATAAAAACCAGCCAGCTTGGCTTCAACATTATCAAAGCCCTTGTACTGATCGGCGGCTTTAAATTTATCTACATTGCCATTCACATACAGCACGTCGTAGAGCGTTTTGCCTTTGACCGCGGGCTGCTTGGCAATCAAATCAGCAGGCCACACGTCTTCCACCTTAAAGCGCTTAGCAAATTGCATCAGCTGCCATAAATCAGATTTTGCTTCACCCGGTGCATTCACCTGCTGACGCCATAGCTGGGTACGGCGCTCGGCATTACCAAAGCCGCCTTCTTTTTCTACCCACATTGCGGTCGGCAAGACCAGATCGGCGGCTAAAGTCGATGCGGTTGGGTAAGGATCAGACACCACAATAAAGGTGTCTGGCCTACGCCAGCCGGGGTAGAGCTCTTCATTAATATTGGGGCCGGCTTGCATATTGTTATTACACATCTGCCAGTAGACTTTCACCTTACCGTCTTTAATCGCCCGCGCCATGGCTACTGCGTGTAAGCCGATTTTGGCAGGGATAGTGCCCTCAGGAATACGCCAGATTTCTTCGGCGTGTTTACGGTGCTCTGGATTAGTGACCACCATATCGGCAGGCAAGCGGTGAGCAAAGGTGCCCACTTCACGCGCCGTACCACAGGCCGAAGGCTGGCCAGTGAGCGAGAACGGGCTATTGCCCGGCTCGGCAATTTTGCCCGTCAGCAAGTGGATGTTGTAAATCATATTGTTCGCCCATGTGCCACGGGTGTGCTGATTAAAGCCCATGGTCCAGAACGAGGTGACTTTGATTTTAGGGTCGGCGTAGAGCTCAGCCAACGCAATCAGGCGGTCCTCAGGAATACCGCAGAGCTTGCTGACTTTATCTACCGTGTAATCGGATACAAATTTTGAAAACTGCTCAAACGAGCCATCTTTCATATCATTTGGATTATTCTTTGGTTTGCCCGAAGCATCAGGATAACCATTGAATTTGGCATTCACTTCTAACGGATTATTGGGGCGCAGGCCATAACCGATATCGGTCTCACCAATTTTGAAATTACAGTGATCTTTTACAAACTTCTGATTAACGCGGCCGGTTTTGATGATGTGATGGCAAATAAAATTCATCATCGCCAAATCGGTTTGCGGGGTAAATACCAAGCCATAGCCGATATCGGCCAGCTCAAAAGAGCGATGCTCATAAGTCGATAACACAGCGACTTTTACTTTGGGATTAGATAAACGTCGATCAGTAATCCGGCTCCATAAAATCGGGTGCATTTCGGCCATATTAGAGCCCCAAAGCACAAAGGCATCGGCGGCTTCGATATCGTCGTAGCAGCCCATCGGCTCGTCCATACCAAAGGTACGCATAAAGCCGGTGACCGCGCTGGCCATACAGTGGCGGGCATTTGGGTCTAGATTATTAGATCTGAAACCTGCCTTCATCAGTTTAACGGCGGCATAGCCTTCATAAATCGTCCACTGACCCGAGCCAAACATGGCAATAGATTCTGGGCCGCTGGTTTTAAGCGCTTCTTTCCACTTTTTTTCCATAATGGCAAACGCCTCATCCCAGCTAATCGGGGTAAATTCGCCATCTTTATCGTACTGGCCGTTTTTCTTGCGTAGCAAAGGCTGGGTTAAACGATCTTCGCCGTACATAATTTTGGAAAGGAAATACCCTTTCACACAGTTCAAGCCCCGATTCACTTCACCATCAGGATCACCCTGAGTGGCCACTACTCGGCCATTTTGCGTACCCACCAGCACCGCACAGCCCGTACCACAGAATCGACAGGGTGCTTTATCCCAGCGAATCGCGCTTTTACCATCGCCTGCCGTTGCTGGCATGGGTTTGGGTGCAGCATTTGCGAGGGGTATCCCTGCACTGGCTACCGCAGCAGCGACGGCAGATATTTTAATAAACTCACGGCGATCCAAGCTCATGATAAGCGCTCCTCAGATTTTTTTGATTTAAGTGAAGGGGGTGGTGGCATTTCTTCGTCACAATATTCATAAGCCAGTGTGGCCGATGCAACATGAGGAATCTCTTGAATTTGTTTAAGCAGGTCGGATGATCGAATACCTGGCACATCCTCAATGGTGATAATCAGCCGCCCTTCGTGCTCCAGATGTAGCTCCACCCCTTGCACCGCAAGCACTGCTGCTTTGACTTCTTCTAAATGATTGGGAACGGCCCGAATCACTAGGCTAAAGATATTCATACGATCAACTCCAACAAACGAATGCTGTTACTTGGGCAAGATGAAACACAGGCACCACAGCCGGTGCATTGCTCAGCACTAACAAGGGGATGGGCGACTTTACCAACGGCAAGCTGAAAGCGAATCGCCTGCTCATCACAGGATTCGCCGCAAATACGGCATTCAACACCGCGATCGGCCAAGCAGCTGGCATTGATTTCTGCGTAAATCTGCCAAGGGGGGCTGATGCTTTGATCGAGGGCCAAAGACGTACAGGTGCGCGCGCAATCGCCGCAAAAAGTACATTCAGCCTGCGCAAAATCCACCATCGGAAAACCACCCTCGCCCACTTTGATAATTTGCGTCGGGCACGCGCTAGCGCAATCACCACAACGCGTACAGCGATCCAGAAAATGCGCCGTTGCCCACGGAGGGCGCGGTGCAGTGGGCGTTTGCGGTCGACGGCCAAAAAGTAAATTGCGACGAGAAGGGTCCACTCGGCAGCCATCCAAATAGTAAGTTTTTAAGATTAGGCCGCATGTGAAATACATACAATGCCTCTTTAGAGGTGTAAGGCACGGTGCTCGCCACGCGTCTACCCCTTTGGAGGTAAACGAAACGAATCAAAGACTTGTCTTGCGTTTAAAGTACATAGCGCGATGCGGGCGATTAGGCTATGTTTTGCTACCTTGCATCGATCGACCCCTTATGCAGACTAAAAGTAGGCAAAGCAGGCTCTGTGAATGAGAAGCTGTAAATGAATCACGCTGCCGCACAACAACGGGCATGGAAATTTGGAGGTATGGCTTATGCGTATTGGGGATTATTTCCGCCAAGCGTCGATTTTGCAGTTTATTACCCGCGCATTATTGCTGATGGTTTTGCCCGCGTTTCTGGCGTTTTTTATGAGCTGGAGCACGGTTGTGCGCTCCACAGGCGAAGGGGCTGCGATTAATCTGGCGGGCTCCTTACGTAAGCAAGTGTATTTAATCGTCGCTACTCACGAATCCCCGCCCGCCCCAGTGCCCGGCAGCCGCCCTCTACTGCAAGAAGTGATCGCTGAATTTGAGCAGCGCCTTTATCACCCTATCCTGCTAAATAATCTACCTAAGCAGGCCGATGACCCTGTGCGCGTCAGCTACAACCATATGGAAATGACTTGGCGTACCGATGTTAAAAATGAGCTATCGCAACTCAATAGCGAACACGACGGCAGCCTGCTTCCTGAAGCGATTCGTTTTGTCTCTTTAATTGATACCTATGTAGAAGCCATCGAAGCTAAGCACGAAAGCCGCTTACTCTGGCTGGGGCGGATTCAGTGGATTACTTTAGGCGTGATGTTGTTGATCCTGCTAGGCACTGTGCGCTGGCTGTCGAAACGCGTAACTCAGCCGCTGATCGCCATGGCCCACGCAGCGAGCAAAATTAAAGATGGCGATTTAAGCGTGCGTGCCCCAGAACAGGGCGCAGGTGAAATCACCCAACTTGGCCAAGCCATCAACCATATGGTGGCCGAATTAGCGCGTGGCATTGGAGAGTTAGAATCGCGCGTGAACGAGAAAACCAAGGCCTTATCGCAAAACCAGCGCAGTCTAGAACTGCTCTACCGCATTAAGCAGCGTCTATCTGATCAAGACCCCAACCAAGCCACGTTTAATCAAGTATTAAGCGACTTAGGCAGCGTGATCGAGCTAGAACACGCGGCCATTTGCATCACAGAAACCGAGCAAGCTCCGCTTGCATTTCGCTTTGCCATCATGCCCAACAAGGCAAACGAGCATTGCGATCAAAAAGCCTGTGCATCCTGTAGTGATGCCGTCAACACGCCTACTCTAAACACCAATTACCCTGTATTTCAGCTGACTGACGGCCGAAAAAACTACGGCATCATGCCCATTCAACTCAAGCCAGGCCGAAAACTAGCCGACTGGCAGCAGCAATTATTGGAAGCCGTGGCGCGGCAAATTGGCACGGCGCTGGCCAATGCCAAACGCACGCAGGCACTGCACCGCCTAGCCCTGCACGAAGAGCGCTCGGTGATTGCACGTGAGCTGCATGATTCTTTAGCGCAATCTTTATCCTATTTAAAAATCCAAGTACTTCGATTACAAAACGAATTCCCCGAGGCCGCCCGCAGCGACACCGCCCAAGCCGTGCTCACTGAATTACGCCAAGGCTTAAATGATGCTTACCGCCAGCTACGCGAATTACTCAACACCTTTCGCCTACAAATGCACGAGCGCGGGCTGGCCGAGGCGCTCGAGCAAACCGTGAGCGAATTCGCAGAACGTGCAGCCCATCCGGTGATTCTAGAAAACCAGCTGATGGGGGTTGAGCTGAGTGCGCATGAAGAAATCCATATCTTACAAATTGTGCGAGAAGCACTCGCCAACATCGAACGCCACGCCCATGCCGAGCACGCTTGGGTCACGCTGATATGGCAAAAAAGTACGATTTTGGTCACCGTTCGAGATGATGGCTGCGGCATCGATGATCTCCCCGACAAAAAACAACACTACGGCCTAGGTATTATGCGCGACCGCGCCAATAGCTTACAAGGCCAGCTCAGCATCGTCCGTCAACAACCCAACGGCACCCTTATTTCCTTACAATTCACCCCCAATACGCCATTCTCAGTGGCCGAAGGAAACGCACTATGAGTGAAAGATACTCCGTCGTCGTCATCGACGATCACCCCCTATTTCGCAAAGGCGTAGTGCAGCTTTTAGCCTTAGATAGCCGTTTTAATGTGATTGGCGAAGCCGCCAGCGGCGCGGAAGGCCTTATGCTGGTTGAAGCCCAAAATCCAGATTTAGTGATCTTAGATTTAAATATGAAAGAAATGGACGGTATTGCCACGCTACGCGCCATTAAAGAACTTGATCTGGATTCTCGCGTAGTGATGCTCACCGTTTCCGATCAATCATCCGACTTAGTCGCCGCAGTGCGGGCTGGGGCTGATGGTTATTTGCTCAAAGATATGGAGCCGGAAGAAATCGTGGCCAGCCTAGCCGAAGCGCTAGACGGCCAAATGGCGATTCCAGAGCGCTTGGGCCGCGTACTCGCCCTAGCGATGCGGGAAGACGACGGCAGCGAGCGCAACGCCATGATGGCATCCTTAACCGAGCGAGAACGAGAAATCCTCGGCTGCCTTGCCAATGGCTTATCCAACAAACTGGTCGGCAGGGAGCTAGGCATAGCGGAGGGCACAGTCAAAGTGCACGTAAAAAGCCTGCTCAGAAAACTAAACTTCCGCTCCCGTTTGGAAGCGGCAATTTGGGCGGTGGAGCAGGGAATAAAACTGGGGTAGTGGTTGAATCACATTGTGTTAAATCTTAAACCACAGAGTAAAACGAGCACACAGAGCGCCACAGAGAAAACCCAAAACGAGGGAAATTCTCCACAATAATTTGAAGAAATAGTGCGGTTTTCTCTGTGTAACTCTGTGTCCTCTGTGCTCTCTGTGGTGTAAGACTTAACACTGTGTGCAAAAACTTTAACCCTTACTCAAGGAACATCACCCACCCGTTTGCGACATAAAGCGGATGATTTTGCCGGGTTGTTCTTTAAACTCGTGGCGCTCTGGTTTTAGTTCGATGGCGGATTTCAGTGCGGCTAGGATCTCATCATCGCTAGCCCCGCCTCTCAGCAGCGGTGCAAATTCAAACTTTTCTTCTTGTCCTAAGCACATATATAAAGTGCCATCCACGGCCAGCCGAACCCGATTACAGGTGGCACAGAAGTGTTGTGAGATGGGCGTAATAAAACCCACTCGCCCGCTGCCGTCGCTCGTTTGCCAGTAACGCGCTGGCCCACCGCCTAGCTCGGCCACTTCGGGGATCAGGCCAAACTGGGCAACTAGCTGTTCACGCACCGGGTTTAAATCTAGATACTGCGCATTGCGACCCGTGCTGCCCATCGGCATGGCTTCGATCAGGCGCAAAATAAAATCATTTTCTAAACAAAACGCCACCATGCGGTTGATTTCATGCTCGTTCACACCGCGCATCGCCACCATATTCAGCTTAATCGGCTCAAACCCAGCCGCCTTGCCCGCCATAATCCCCGCCATAATCGCGTCAAAACTATCGCGGCCGGTAATCGTATTAATACAGCCTTTATCCAGCGAATCGAGACTCACATTGATGCGCTTCACCCCTGCGGCTTTGAGCGCTACGGCATGTTTGACCAGTTGCGTTGCGTTAGTAGAGAGCGATAAATCTTCCACCCCCGGCAGCGCCGATAATCTAGCCGCTAGCTCAGGCAAATTGTGCCGCAGCAAAGGCTCGCCCCCTGTAAGGCGCACACGAGAAACACCTGCTTGGGCAAAGATGCCCACTAAGCGCGTCATTTCATCAAAACTTAACCAGTTTGCAGGCTCTTCATAGCCATTAAAGCCTTTAGGCAGGCAGTAATTACAGCGCAAATCACAGCGATCCGTTACCGACAAACGCAGGTAGCGTATGGCGCGGCCAAATCGATCTTGTAAGGGAGCAATCGGTGAAGCAAACATCGGGCTTCCTTAAAACGGGGAGAGAGCAGCTTTCAATGAAGCTCATCATGAGTCGCACTATATGGCGATTTATGACAGCTCAACAACGTATATTCTGACAATCTGCAGCAGGGAATTTATTGCAGATGACGATGCAGGCACAAAAACGTACCCCACCCTGCCCATACATACCCCCCTTTAAACATTCCCAAATCGTCACCTCCCACTATAACGCCAAGCCTGTGAATTAGCCTGTTGCATTTAGGACTACCTCTTCTGAGATAGGCCCAAATACCTGTCAGCAAAAAGCGCTACATCCCTATACTAGGGTCTATTGATGTTTCATTCACCATTACGCCTGAGCTGGAAAACTTGCCAGGCGAAAAAACCATCAATTTCTAAACCGCCTTTTCTAACCTGACTGACTACTGAACCATGCTTTCTGTATCCAGACTTTCAGCAGAGCGCGCTGATCGCCCCCTTTTTACCGATCTGTCTTTTGCCCTGAATGCGGGGCAATGCCTGCACCTGCGCGGCGCGAACGGTGCGGGTAAAACGAGCTTGCTTAAAATGCTGGCGGGACTGAGCACTGCGCAGGATGGCGAAATCATCTGGCAAGGCAAAGCATTGGCGGCTTGGGGCGATGATTACTACACCGCGCTGCATTATCTGGGCCACAAAGATGGCTTAAAAGATTTACTCAGCCCGCTGGCCAATTTAAAGCTTGCCGCCGATTTGTCAGGACAGGCTTTAAGCGAAGCCGCAGCACTTAAAACCCTCGCTCAAGTCGGGTTGATCCACCAATGCGATCTAGCCGTTCGCTCCCTTTCGCAAGGGCAAAAAAAACGCGCGGCCTTGGCAAGACTACTCGCCATTAGCCGCCCTCTTTGGTTACTTGACGAGCCTTTTGTTGGCCTCGATCAAGCCGCGCAAAATCAGCTTGGCGAATGGATCGCCGCGCACAATCGTGGCGGCGGCATGGTGATGCTAACCTCGCATCAAGCCCTACCCCCAGCCATTCAAAACATCATCGAGCTGGATTTAAAGCGGGTGGCGCAATATGAGTAGCGCACACTTTTTTGCAGCCATCGTTCACCGTGATTTATTACTGGCCTGGCAGCAGCGTGGCGATTTACTGGTGGGCGTGGTGTTCTTTGTTTTGATCGCCTGTCTATTTCCGCTCGCCATTGGGCCTGAGCCTAAGCTACTCGCCCGTATCGGCCCCGGCGTGCTGTGGGTGGCGGTGATTCTCGCCAACCTGCTCGCCCTGCCCCGGCTATTTAATAACGATTGGCAAGATGGCAGCTTAGAGCAATTACTCATCGCCCCTGCCCCCGCCAGCGTGATGGTGGCAGGCAAGCTGGTCGCTCATTGGTTAACGACGGGCATTCCGCTCACCTTAATCGCCCCTCTTTTAGGCATTCAATACGGATTAGAAAGCGACACCCTACTGATGTTGATGGCCAGCTTACTACTCGGCACACCCACACTCAGCGCACTGGGCAGCATAGGCGCAGCGCTGACCCTTGGCGTGCGTCAAGGCGAAATGTTATTGGCTCTTTTAGTATTACCGCTCTACGCCCCCGTGTTGATTTTTGGCAGTGGCGCGGTCGCTGCCGTGGCAGGCGGGCAATCGGGCATGGCCGAGCTATCCTTACTGGCCGCCATCCTTTGCGGAACGCTATTTTTAGCGCCGTGGCTGGCGGCAATGGCCGTGAGATTGGCGGTTGAATAGTTTTGTTTAATGCTGAGAAAAGCTGATGTTTTGTAGGGCGGGTGCAACCCGCCATTATTTAATATAAAAGACGAAAACGGCGGGTTTCACCCGCCCTACACATGGCAGCCCACATAAAGAAATATTCAGGAAAACAATGAAACCAAGCCATAACGGCCCGCGCTGGCTGAATTTATTTTCTTTCGCCTCCCCCATGCAGTTTTACCCGCTGGCTGGGCGGCTAATCCCGCTATTTATGGTTGCAGCCCTTATATTCTGTGCTGTGGGGCTGTGGCTGGGCTTTGCCATTGCGCCTAGCGATGCACAGCAGGGCGAGGGCTACCGGATTATTTTTCTGCATGTGCCCACCAGCTGGATGGCGATGTTTATTTATATGGTGATGGCGTTTTGGTCGGTAATGCATCTGGCTCTGCGCACCCGCTTATCCGCGATGATGGCGCAAGCCTTGGCCCCGACGGGCGCTTTGATGGCATTTTTATCGCTTTTCACAGGCGCACTATGGGGCAAGCCGATGTGGGGCACCTGGTGGGTGTGGGATGCACGGCTCACCTCGATGTTGCTGCTATTTTTTCTGTACCTGGGCTTTATCGCCCTCACCCGCAGCATTGATGAGCCAGATCGCGCCGACAAGGCAGGCTCCGTACTGGCGATCGTCGGCGTATTTAATGTGCCGGTGATTTATTTCTCGGTTAAATGGTGGAACACCCTGCACCAAGGCGCGTCGATCTCGATGGAGAACGGCAGCCGCATGGCCAGCACCATGCTGATCGCGATGCTGGTGATGTCGCTGGCGGCGTGGATGTACAGCATCGCCACCTGCTTATCCCGCGTTTGCACACTGATTTTGCAACGTGAAGGCCGCACCCGCTGGGTAAAAGAGCGCATCGCCCAAGGAGAAAAATAATGTTCTCAACAATCTACTGGGCCAGCTTCAGCGATTTTATTCATATGGGCGGCTATGGCCTTTATGTGTGGGGATCTTTTATTGCCTGTGTTTTTGGGCTGGGCATAGAGTGGCTATTGATCAGGCAGCAACGTAAGCAAGTGATTCAGCATTTAAGAAGAATGGCTTTGGCGGAGGAGGTGGAATCAGAAAGCGGCGAGCATCCAGCGCTATTGTAGGGAGGGTGTAACCCGCCTCGCTCATTACCCTTCACATTGGCGGTGTTCACCCCATGCGCGCTAAGCAAAGTCAAAAAGACCTTTTGAGTGCCTTCGGCACGTTGATTTTGGAGCGGTTGCCACCGCAGGGGCCTTCCTTTCTTGAACGGCCAAGAAACGAAGCCAAAGAAGGCCGCCCCACGAAACACGAAGGCCCCTGCGCTGCGGACAATCGAGTCGGCGGCAGGCGGGATTGGCTCGCTGCCTCGCTCCCAAGCGATCCCCCGCCCCGCTTGTTCCTCGCTCCGGCGTGTTTCAAGGGGACTTTAAAAAGCCCTATGCAAAGAGTGTGGTTGTGATGCTTTTCGCTGTTCATTAATGAAATAACAATTTGGTTAGCGCGCATGGGATTGCACCCACCCGACAAAAACCCATCAACAATCATCAAGGAAAAACCCATGTCCCCCAGACGTAAACGTATTTTTTGGATTGTGGGTGCTTTAATCACTTTGGCTTTGGTCACTTTTTTTGTAGTAAATGCCTTTCGCCAAAACTTGGTGTTTTTCTACTCACCAACGCAAATCATCAATGGTGAAGCGCCGCACGGCAGGGCGTTCAGGCTGGGTGGGATGGTGGTGGATAAAAGCCTGATCCGCGCAAGCGATGGCGTCAGCATTCGCTTTGTTGTCACCGACACCGATAAAAATATCCCGGTGCAATTTCGCGGATTGCTGCCGGATTTATTTAAAGAAGGCAAAGGCGTAGTGGCCGAAGGGAGCTGGGAAAACGGCATCTTCACCGCCACCGAAGTGCTCGCCAAACACGACGAAAACTACATGCCCCCCGAAGCGCAAGATGCGGTAAACAAAGCGCATCAGAAAGCGGCAGCAAACAAACCCAAACCTTGAACCACGGAGTTAAGGAGGACACGGAGCTTCACGGAGAGCCCAAGTAAGTATTCGCTTCCGATGTAAAACGCCGTGCTCTCTGTGATGCAAGGTTTTGGTTTTAAAAGCCATTTAATTTCAGGAAAAACAATGATTGGTGAACTCGGTACTTTCACGCTGATTCTGGCGCTACTGGTGGCGCTGGTGCAAGGCTCGCTGGGGATTTGGGGCGGGGTTAGGCAGTGGCTGCCCGCCATGCGCATCGCTAGGCCAGCGGCACTATTGCAATTAGCGCTCACCGCCTCGGCCTTTGCGCTGCTGGCAACGGCTTTTTTGCAAGACGATTTTTCGATTCGCTATGTAGCGCGGCAATCTAACAGCCTGCTGCCGGTCTGGTTTAAATTTGCTGCTGTTTGGGGCGGGCACGAAGGCTCGCTGCTGCTGTGGGTATTGATGCTCTCCGGCTGGGGCGCGGCGGTGGCCGTGTTTGCACGCAACTTACCGCTCTCGGTGCAATCTTTGGTAAGCGGTGTATTGGCTTGGGTAGGCAGTGGCCTGTATCTGTTTATTTTGCTGACTTCTAGCCCCTTTATTCGCCAGCTTCCCGCGCCAAGCGACGGGGCAGATTTAAATCCGCTGTTGCAAGACCTAGGACTCATCCTTCACCCGCCGCTGCTTTATATGGGTTACGTGGGCTTTTCTGTGGCCTTCGCCTTTGCCGTGGCCGCGCTCATTTCTGGCCGCTTAGATGCCAGCTGGGCGCGCTGGAGCCGCCCTTGGACAGCCGCCGCGTGGGTGTCGCTCACGCTGGGCATTATGCTGGGCAGCGCATGGGCTTATTACGAATTAGGCTGGGGCGGCTGGTGGTTTTGGGATCCGGTTGAAAACGCTTCCTTTATGCCTTGGCTGGCCGGAACGGCGCTGATTCACTCGCTGGCGGTGGCCGAAAAACGCAATGCTTTTAAACACTGGACGGTATTGCTGGCCATTGGCACCTTTTCGCTCTCGCTCTTAGGCACGTTTTTAGTGCGCTCTGGCGTACTGACATCGGTACACGCCTTTGCCACCGATCCGGCACGCGGCTTATTTATTTTGATTTTCCTCTGCGTGGTGATCGGCGCATCGCTGGCACTGTATGCTTGGCGCGCACCCTTGCTGGAAGGCGGCGGCGCATTTAACTGGTGCTCACGTGAAGCGCTGCTACTCGCCAATAATGTAATTTTAGTCGTCGCCTGCGCCACGGTTTTCCTTGGCACGCTTTACCCGCTGCTGATTGACGCACTCGGCCAAGGCAAGCTCTCCGTCGGCCCGCCTTATTTTAACAGCGTGTTTATTCCACTGATGATGCCCGCCATGTTGCTCATGGGTTTAAGCGGCAGCGTGCGCTGGAAAAACCAAGATGGCCACGGCCTGTGGCTGGCTTATTACGGCCCGATGATTCTGGCGATTGTAGGCGGCGTCTTGCTGCCACTTTGCTGGGGGCAATGGAAATGGGGCGTGGCCATCGCACTCGCCGTGGCGCTTTGGGTGGCAATCACCTCGTTACGCGACTGGAGCCGCCGTTTAATCAGCAACCGCCGTAATGGCAACACATGGTGGAAAGCGCTCTGCAATGTACCTGCGGCTTTTTCTGGCATGCACATCGCCCACTTTGGGATTGCCGTGTTTGTAGCTGGGGTTACCGTGGTATCGAGCTACGAGCACGAAGACGATTTACGCATGGCCTTTGGCGACACACACAATATTGCGGGTTACACCCTCAGTTTTGACGCTGTGAAATCAACCCGAGCCAGCAATTACGCCGCGCTCACAGGTCAGCTTACACTCAGTCAAAACGGCAAGGCAATTAGCGTGCTGCAGCCCGAAAAGCGCCAGTATTTTTCTAGCCAAATGCCCATGACCGAAGCGGCAATTCACCATACGGCGATCAAAGATATCTATGTATCCCTCGGCGAGCCGCTGGGCGACAACCCATTTACCGGAGACTGGCTAGTGCGCATCCATTACAAACCAATGGTTGGCTGGATCTGGCACGGCTGCCTGCTGATGGCGCTGGGCGGAGCCATCGCCCTGTCCGACCGCCGCTATCGCCAAAAGCGTTTAGCTAAGAAGCACTCCGGCGAATAAACCCCAAAACCTGCAGACACAGAGCTATACGAGGACGCGGAGAACACTGAGAAAAAGATTCAAATACACACAAACTCAACGTTGCTCAAGGCATTGGTTTTCTCCGTGTAACTCCGTGTTCTCTGTGCCCTCCGTGGTTCAAGATTTGGGTTTTTCAACATTGTGTTCTCCCCGTGCTCTGTGTCTGCAGACCTTTTGTGCAGCTTAGGAAGTTTTAATGAAACGCTTTGCTCCTTTAATTATTTTTGCGGCTCTGGCGCTGTTGCTGGCGGCGGGGTTAACGCTTAATCCGCGCGAAATTCCTTCCGTGCTGATCGGCAAGCCTGCGCCGCAATTTAAGCTTGATCGCCTGGATGCCCCCGGGCAGTTTTCGCCTGCCAGCCTCAAGGGCCAAGCGTGGCTACTCAATGTATGGGCCTCATGGTGCAGCGCCTGCATACAGGAGCACCCGGTGCTCAATAGCATTGCTTCAGAACATAAAGTCACCATCGTTGGGCTAGCTTATAAAGATTTAGATACAGACGCCAAGCAATGGCTACAAAGCCGTGGCAATCCTTACAATGTAGTCGTGGCGGATAGGGATGGCAGAGTGGGTATCGATTACGGCGTGTATGGCGTGCCCGAGACTTTTGTGATCGACAAAAACGGCAACATTACTTACAAACACATAGGCGCGGTCACACCCGACATCTTTAAAAACATCCTACTGCCTGAGCTGCAAAAGGCACGGCTATGATAAAAATATTTTCAAAATTTGAGGTCAGAAAGATCTGTAGACACAGAGCTAAAGACTTTGCTCTTATTAACTTCCCTGATCTAAATGGTAGGGCGGGTGAAACCCGCCGATTTTGCAGCACTTCATTATTAATGATGGCGGGTTTCACCCGCCCTACAAGTGCTCTAAACACCGAGGGACTGAACCACAAAGAATCCAGAGAACACCGAGTTACACAAGCTTGGTTTTCTCCGTGGCTCTCCGTGTCCTCCTTTTCCTCCGTGGTTCAAGGTTTGGGTTTTAGTACTCTGGCTATATGTGGATTATGGCTTGCACTGATGCTGCCTGCAGCGGCCAAGGAGGCCGCACCTGCTGCCAGCGATGTGGCTGCGAATGCGCGTTTGGTCGAGCTATCAGCCGAGCTGCGCTGTCTGGTTTGCCAAAATGAAAGCCTAGCCAGCTCGCGTGCGCCGCTGGCCGAAGACCTGCGCCGTGAAGTGCGGGAGCGCATTGCCGCTGGCGACAGCAATCCGCAAATCATCAGCCACCTCACCGACCGCTACGGTGACTTTGTCACTTACCGCCCGCCATTCAAAGCCAGAACGTTGCTTTTATGGCTATTACCTCCGCTACTGCTTTTAATTGGTTTGCTTCTGTTGCTGCGGCAAATACGCCGCCGAAAAGCCACACCCAGCAACGTCGACCCCGCCCAGCTGGCCGCTTTGCGAGCAGAGTTTGATGGCACAAACAGCTCTCAATAATTGCATTTGTAGGGCGGGTGAAACCCGCGAATCTGCATAAAAAACACGCGGGTTTCACCCGCCCTACGACAGATGGAAAAACAATGAACACATCGCACTTTGGCTTATTTACCCTGATCTGCGCACTGATGGTGGTGATCACACTGGCCGCGCTGGTTTGGCCTTTGCTACGGGGCCGCTCGCAAGCCGGTGATATTCGCCGCGCGCGCTATGCCCTGCACGACACGATTTTGGCCGAACTGGATGAAGATTTACGCTATGGCCGATTAAGCGAGAGCGATCACGTTATCGCCCGCCAGGAAGCCGAAAGCCGCCTTATCAACGAAGTCGGCAACGCCAGCCCAACGCTGAACGAGCGATCTGCACGTGGCCTGGTCATCACGATATTGCTATTACTGCCTCTGGCAGCAGGCGGGTTGTATTTCAAGCTGGGCACGCCCACCGCTCTCGACCCAAGCACGCGCCAGCGCCCCAACATCGGCCCGAATGAAATAGCCGCCATGGTCAAAAAGCTCGAAGCACGAATGGTTTTAGAGCCGAACGATCAAAAAGGCTGGCTAATGCTGGCCCGCAGCTACCGATCCCAAGCCCGCTATAGCGACGCGATCAGCGCTTACGAAAAAGCATGGCCCGCCATTGAAAAAGACGCAGGAGAAATCGCCCGTTTTGCAGGCGTACTCGCCATCGAGCAGAAGAGCTTCAAAGGCCGTCCAACCGATCTACTCGTCAAATCGCTATCCGTCAACGCCAGCGAACCCGACGCCCTGATGCTAGCCGGCAGCGCCGCCGTCGAGCGAGGCGACAAAGCGGCCGCAAAAGAGTGGTGGAATAAACTACTGATTTTGCTGGAAGTGGGCTCGGAAGATGAGCAATGGCTGAAAGAAGAAATTCGCTTATTGGATAAGCCTAAGGATGCGGCGAAGTAGCTCTGTGCTGCATTACAACCCAATTTTTGTACCACGGAGGGTGCGGAGAACACAGAGTTTCACGGAGAAAAACAAGATTTGAATCTATGGCGCTTAAATCCCACTCAATCCCTGATGCCGTTCACTTAAGGAGTTGTTTTTGCTTCCACCTTAGAAAAGGGGGATTGAGGGGGATTTGCCTTAGATTTTTTGCTTTTTTCAGCCGAACATCCACTGCAAATCCCCCCTGACCCCCCTTTGACAAAGGGGGGGACTCAAGCAAAACCACTTAAGTGAACGGCATTACCCCTCAATCCCCCTTTTTCAAAGGGGGAGGTGTGGCACGGAATTGATGGCAAGAAGTTGTGTAGATACTTATGCCCTACAAGCCCCCACTCAAAACTACCCCTCACCCGCCCCCAAATGATATTTCTTCACTTTGTCATACAGCGTTTTACGCGGCAGGCCGAGGGATAGGCTGGCGGCGGTGATTTGGCCTCCGGCGCGCAGTAGTGCATCTTCGATGAGATTTTTTTCGAAGCGCTCCACTAAGGAGGGTAAATCAAGCGCAGCTTCGCTGGCGGGCAGATCGTCCAGTAGTGCAAGCACAAAGCGATCGGCCACATTGCGCAGCTCGCGTACATTGCCGGGCCAACTTTGCAACATCAGCTCTCGCATCCGAGCTGGGTCAACAATCGGTGCGGGGCGGTGATAGCGCAGCGCGGCTTGCAGTACAAAATGCTCAAATAATAGCGGGATATCTTCGCGCCGCTCCCGCAGGGGCTGCAGATTCAGCGTGGCTACATTTAAGCGGTAGTAAAGATCCAGCCGAAACTGCTGCTGATCGCTCAACAGCTTTAAATCACTTTTACTGGCGGCAATCACCCGGCAATTGACGGGGATACTGACATTGCCGCCAAGGCGCTCCAGCTGCCGCTCTTGCAAGACCCGCAGCAATTTTACTTGCAGCGTCAGCGGCATGCTTTCCAGCTCGTCCAGAAACAGCGTGCCGCCATTGGCGTATTCAATTTTGCCGATCCGCAGCTTGCTTGCGCCGGTGAATGCGCCTGCTTCATGGCCGAAAATTTCGCTTTCAAACAATTGCTCGGGCAGCGCGCCGCAGTTAAGCGCCACAAAGGGATGCGCTGCGCGATGGCTGTGCTCGTGCAGGCAACGCGCTACCAGCTCTTTACCCGTGCCGGTTTCGCCCATAATCAGCACATCGGCATCGGTATCGGCGATATTCATAATGCGGCGGCGCAATTGCTCTATGCCTGCACCACGCCCCAACAAGCGCCCTTCTATGCCGGATCTGCGCTCTAGTTCACGGCGCAGTTGGCGATTTTCCAGCACCAGCTTGCGTTTTTCCTCTGCGCGCCGCACCACTTCAATCAGCTGCTCGGATGAAAAAGGCTTTTCGATAAAATCATAAGCGCCATCCCGCATCGCCTGCACGGCCATCGCCACATCACCATGACCAGTAATCAGCACCACGGGCAGCTCGGCGTCCCGCTGCACACTTTTAGCCAGCAGCTGCAAACCGTCCAGCCCCGGCAAGCACACATCGCACACCACCACGCCTGCAAAATCAGTTTGCAAGAGCGGCAGGGCCGATTCGGCGTCGGCAAAGGTTTCCACAGCAAAGCCTGCCAGCTCCAGCGTTTGGCTGCCTGCGTGACGGATCATTGCTTCATCGTCGATTAATAGCACTTTCATTGCTGCTCCCCTGCTGCTAGCAATTCCAGCTCAAAACAAGCCCCGCCTTCAGGTCGATTGCTGGCCTGCAAATTGCCACCAAAATCACGCACAATCGATAGCGAAATCGCCAGCCCCAAACCCAAACCCTCGGCGTCGCCCTTGGTGGTAAAAAAGGGGTCAAACACATTAGACAACTGCTCTGCGGCAATGCCGGGGCCATTATCGAGTACGCTTATTTTTACTTTTCCCAGCACCTGCTGCACCGCCAGCGTGATCTGGGCATTAGGCTGATTTTTTACTGCATCTAGTGCATTTCTGAGCAAATTAATCAGCACCTGCTCTAGCCGCACCGCATTGCAAAGTACCCAAGCCTGATCAGGCTGCTCGATACTTAACCCCACCCTTTGCTGGCGCAAGCGTTGTTCCAGCAAAAGCAGGGCATTGGCAATGGATTGCGTCAGCAGTACCGGCTCGGCGCGGTTATCGCTTTTGCGGGCAAAAGAGCGCAACTGGCCGGTGATTTTGCCCATGCGCTCGGTAAGCTGGCTGATATACAGCAGATTACCTGCTACCTCAGTGATATTGCCGCGCTCCAGTAGCAGCTTGGCATTGTCGGCCAAGGCACGCATGGCGGTGAGGGGCTGATTAAGCTCATGCGTGACACCCGCGGCCATCTGGCCCAGCACGGCCATTTTGCCTGCTTGCACCAGCTCATTTTGCGCCGCACGCAGATCAAGCTCGGTGCGAATACGCTCGGCTATTTCGCGTTGCAACTGGGTATTGGCCCCTAGTAAATCATCGGTACGCGCCGCTACTTTTTGTTCCAGCTGATCATGGGCCTGTTTAAGCGCTTGGCCGGCGCGCAGATTATCGTGGATGCGCCGCCGCCTTTGCCGCCAGAATAAAAACCAAGCCAGCAAAGCCAATAGACCCAGGCTGGTGCCAAGCAAAACGCGGCTTACGCCCTGCCGGATGGGGGTGAGGTCCGTAAACAGTACCATTTGCCAGCCCAGATCAGGCACTTGGGCCGTTTGCACCAGTAAATCGGCTTGATCGCTGCCTGCTTTAAAACGCGCCAATTCGGTATTACTATCCAATCGCTGCTGTTTTAGCAAACCCAGCTCTGGAAAAATATTGCGACCATATTGGCGGCTCTCTTTAATATATCGCAGCGTATAGCGCGGCAAGGAGGCTAAGGTATGCCATTTCCAAGCGGGATCAGTGGCTAAAAAGGCAATACCATCTTTATCACTCACCAGCATGCGCTCACCAGTAAGCCGCCAATTACTCTCCAGTGCATCAAGGCTCACTTTGGCCACCACCACCCCCAGCACCCGCTCGCCATCCCGAATAGGATAAGATAAAAAATAACCGGGTTGTTGCGTAGTAAAACCCACACCATAAAAGCGCCCCGCATAGCCTAAGCGGGCTTGTTGATAATAGGGCCGAAAAGCATAGTTATTGCCAACATAGCTCTGCGGGGTATCCCAGTTGCTCGATGCCAGCGCTAGGCCTTCGGCATTTAACACATAAATCGCCGATGACTGAGCGGCATCGTTCACGGATTTTAAATAACGATTCACCCGCTCTAATTGCACCGCATCCTGTGGAGCACGGAGTAAATCGGCCAGATCACGCTGGCTGGATAAGACAAAGGGCAGCCATGTATAACGCTCTACCGCATTACGCAAGCTGCCGGTGTAAACATCGAGGCGATGCTGACCGGCAGTGCGCAATTGCGCCAGCGCGCTGCGCTCACTCCACTGGGCGGCCAGCCACAACAGGCTGCCCGCCAAGCAAAGTGTCGCCAATATCCAAAAGTATCGCGCTGGTTTAAGCATCTTTAATCAGAGCTCGATCCGCATAGCTCGGCCTGCTGATGGCGTTGCTGCTCTTCCATCACCAGCGCACCCAGCTCACGTTTAAGCGCGTTGAATTCGGCCGAGCTAGGGTCACGCGGCCTTGGAATATCCACCAGCACATCGCGCTTCACCGTGCCCGGGCGGTAAGTGAGCACAATGATGCGATCGGCCAGATAGATTGATTCCTCGATACTGTGGGTCACAAACAGAATGGTTTTTTTATGCTCCTGCCAGATTTTAAGCAGCTCATCTTGCAAGCTGCGGCGGGTGAGCGCATCCAGCGCGCCAAAAGGCTCGTCCATCAGCATAATCGGCGAATTAAGCGCCAAAATACGCGCAATGGCCACACGTTGGCGCATCCCGCCAGACAAATCCTTAGGAAAACGCTTGCGAAACTCCACCAGCTTCAGCGTTTCTAGCAGCTCAGCCACTTTGCTATCGATCTGTCCCTGCGGCATTTTTTGGATAGTCAGGCCAAAGGCAATATTTTGCTCAACCGTCATCCATGGGAAAAGCGCGTACTCCTGAAACACCATGCCGCGATCTGGCCCGGTGTCTTTAATCAGCGTGCCATCCACTATGATGCTGCCGCTTGTTGGGTGAGAAAACCCAGCCACCGCGTTGAGCAAGGTTGATTTGCCACAGCCCGATGGCCCAAGCAGGCAAACAAACTGCCCATTTGGGATCTCCAAATTGATATCCCGCAAGGCCACCACATCGTCCCCTGGCGTTTTAAAAACTTTATTAACCTGCGCTATTTTGATTTGTGCCGTCATGATTAGTGCTCCAAGCCGCGGTGCCAGCGCAACAAGTGGTTATTGAGTTTATTCATTGCCATATCAATCGCAAGGCCCAGTAAGCCGATCGTCAACATACCCGCAATGATTTTGTCTGACCAAAAATACTCACGCGCTTCCAAAATTCTGAAGCCCAGCCCGTTATTTACCGCAATCATTTCGGAAACGATCACCACAATAAACGCCGTGCCCACCCCGATACGCGCACCGGCCAGAATATACGGTGTGGCCGCTGGTAAGATCACTTTCAGAAATAGCGTACTTTGGCCTGCGCCTAAATTACGCGCCGCACGCAGATAAATAGAATCCACCTGACTCACCCCGGCAATGGTATTCATCAATACAGGAAAAAACGCCCCAATCACAATCAGGAAAATCGCCGGTGCATTGCCCAGACCAAACCATAAGATGGAGAGCGGAATATAGGCAATCGGTGGAATCGGCCGTAAAACCTGAATCATGGGATTAAACCAGCTATACACCCGTGGGCTAGCGCCCATTAATAGCCCCAGCGGCAAAGCCAGCGCCGCGCCAATTGCAAAACCCACAATCACCCGATACAGCGTGCCGATGGCGTCGTGAATCATCTCGCCCGAAAACAACCAGGCGGTATAGCTGCTCTGGCTGGCGTCATAGGCTTCCATTGGCAATAAATACGCATACCAGCGCACCACCACCTGCCATGGAGACGGCAGAATCTGCGGGTTTAACCAGCCCGCCATTGCCGCTGCCTGCCAAAGTGCAATCAATAAAACGGGCAGCCAAAGGCCGGTTGCGATACGGCCTACTATTGCTTTATTCATCGGATTGCCCTTATTTCACGTTTAAAGATTTCTTAGCCTGATCGAGCAGATCAAGCTTCACCCACTCTTTGGCCACCGGTGGCTTCACCATTTTGCCCACACCATATTTGGCCATAAAATCGGTGGTGATCTGCATATGCTCAACGCTCAGATTGTAATAAAACGGCGAATTAGCGATGGCATCCTGATAATCATCCACCGTAATCTGGCCCTTAAACATATTGCTGCGCACATAGTTTTCGGCGAGCTTAGGGTCATCCATAAAGGCTTTGGTGGCTTGCACAAAACACTTCATAAACTTTTCAGCCAGCGGGCGATTACTACTGTAAAGCTTCTCGCTCATCACCAGGGTACGAATCGGCTCGCCCATTGGTGTTTCATAAGGCTTTAGCAATTCCACACCAAAGCCCTTATTAATCGCTTGCGAAGCCTGCGGCTCTGATTGAGACATAGCATCAATCTGCTTTTGCATCAGCGCCTGGTTTAAATCTGCAAACGGCAGGTAAACGATTTTGACATCCTTGCCCGGCTTTTCAGACCAGCTCAGATTCGCCTTGGCTAGCTCCGCTAACAGCGCCAGCTCTTGTGCCCCGCCGCGTGCCACGCCCACAGATTTACCTTTAAAATCAGTCACGGTTTTAATGGCTGAACCCGGCTGCACCACAATCCTAATCCCGCCTTTGGCAAAACCCGCCACCGCATACACCGGTACGCCGCCCGCCCGCCCAGCAATGGCAGCGTCTGCCGCACTGGCCGCCACATCAATCTCGCCCGCAATAATGGCCGGCATGATATCCAGCCCCTTAGCAAACATCCTCTCCTCTACCTTAATCCCACACTTAGGCGCGATTTCTTTGATATACGAGACCGCACCGTAGTGGGCGAACTTGAGATTACCTAATCTAATCACATCATCTGCGGCATAAGCAGGCAAAGCAGCGATGGCCAGTGCAGCAGCAAGCAAAGTTAATTTCATCATTAAACTCCGTAAGTGAAGGAAGAGGACTGCTGCTCTGTCAGGCAAAAGCAGCATCCGCCTCATTAACTGAGCAATTTCCTTGCCAGCCGCACAGCACAAGCCAACTACATTGCAGCCCCTTGCTTGCAAAGGAGAAACGATAAAACACCGTTGGCGGCACTGACTACTCTACTGGCGAAACTACGGAATAAGGCTATTTATAACGGCGGTAAGCCGCCACAAATAGGCACCAACATTACGTTGAAGTCCGTCTTTAAGCCATCCATCAGCAGACCAGCTTAGATATGCAGACACGCCTCACCTCATCAACAAGGCTAAGCATGATCGGCCACGAGCCACGCATTGCAAAATTTGAAAAATCCACTTCAGCTAGGGCAATGCGCACAGCTCGCCCATGCTGACTCCCTTTCTCATATAAACTACAAGAAAGCCTTACAACCTCCTCATTGAGACCGAGCCTGAATATGCGCCCTGTTAGTGCCATCCGAGCGTCTTATGCCGCAGATAAAATAGCCTTACATCAACAATTTGATACCCCTAGCGAAGCCTTGCCTCTGCTTGGCGAGCTAACACAGCTAACAGATCGCACATTAAGCGAGCTGTGGGGAAGGCATCAGTTTATTGATGAGGTGCTACTGGTGGCCGTTGGGGGCTATGGGCGGGGGGAGTTGTTTCCTTATTCGGATGTGGATTTACTGATTTTATTACCTGATCTGCCCTCGCCAGCCCTTTTAGAAAAGCTCGAGGTTTTTGTGGGCGAGCTGTGGGATATTGGCCTAGAAGTGGGCCATTCGGTGCGCACCACGGCGGACTGTATGCACGAGGCTGAAAAAGATATCACCGTGCAAACTACCATTTTAGAAGCGCGGCTTTTGGTGGGGGACCCGGAACGTTTTAAAGAATTTTATGACACGGTACATCGCTATATCGATACCAAGGAATTCTTTGAAGCCAAATTATTAGAGCAGCAGGCACGCTATGGCCGCTTTCAAAACGCTACTTATAATCTTGAGCCCAATATCAAAGAAGCGCCGGGTGGCTTACGTGATTTGCATTTAATTGGCTGGATTGCCGCCAGCCAAGGTTTGGGCCGCGATTGGCATGCCTTGGCGCAGCTTAATATGCTGACCGATGAAGAAATCATTAAATTAGAAAATGCCGAACGGGTATTGCGTGCCTATCGGATTCAATTGCACTGGCGGGCCAAGCGCCGTGAAGATCGTATTCTTTTTGATTACCAGCACACGCTCGCCAGCGATTTTAAATTTGAAGACAGCGAGAAAGGCTCAATTCGCTTGCGGGCCAGCGAAGCCCTGATGGCCACCTATTACCGCTCTGCCCGTATTATTAGCCAACTCGCCCCTTTATTATTAGAAGCCCTTAAAGCGCGTATTTTTTCGCAGGTTGGGATTGAGATTCGCCCGATTAATGAATCATTTCAATTACGTGGCGGATCGATTGAAATCACCAGTCCCGATGTATTTGAGCGCCAGCCTTCAACTATTTTAGAATTATTTTGGCAATTAGAGCGTCTAAGAGACGCCCGAGATATCTGCCCCGCCACGCTCAGAGCGCTTTGGCATGCCAGATCCCGTATTGATGATGATTTCCGTAGCAATCCAATTAATCAGCAATGTTTTATTGATATTTTCCGCGAGCCACGCGGGCTAACCCGCGTATTACGCCGTATGAATCAATACGGTGTATTAGGCCGTTTTATTCCAGAATTTGGGCAAATTGTTGGCCGTATGCAGCATGATTTATTTCATGTTTATACCGTGGATGAACACACCTTAATGGTATTGCGCAATGTGCGGCGCTTTGCGGTGAATGCCTTTACTCACGAATACCCAATGTGTTCTCGGCTATTGGCGGAATTCGATCGGCCCGAAGTTTTATATCTGGCGGCGCTGTTTCACGATATTGGCAAGGGGCGTGGTGGCGATCATTCCTTATTGGGCAAAGAGATCGCAGCTAAATGGTGCGCCAGCATGCCGCTGACAAAGGACGACGCACAGTTAATCACTTGGCTGGTTGAGCATCACCTGACCATGTCTTCCGTGGCGCAAAAGCAAGACGTGTACGACCCCGAAACCATTCAAGCCTTTGCCACTTGGGTAGGGGACCAACGCAAGCTCACCGCGATTTATTTGCTGACGGTGGCCGATATTCGCGGCACCAGCCCCAAGGTTTGGAATGCATGGAAAGCCAAGCTGCTTGAGGATTTATTTAAGGCCACTCAGCGCCTATTCAGCAACACCAGTAGTAATCGATCATGGCTAGAGGAGCGGCAAGACGAGGCACTGCGCTTAATTCGCCTGCATGGCTTACGCCAAGAAGCACATGAAGATTTCTGGAAAGTGCTCGATACCGTGTATTTCTTGCGCCACGACGCCAAAGAAATTGCTTGGCACACCCGCATGCTGTTTTCCCGCGTCAGCACAGACAAGCCGGTTGTACGTGCACGGCTCTCAGAATCAGGCGAAGGCTTGCAAGTGATGGTGTATAGCGTGGATAAAAATGATTTATTTGCGCAAATTTGTAGTTTCTTTGAGCGCGCTGGTTATACCATTTTTGATGCGCATATTCATACCACCCAAAATGGCTATGCCCTAGATAGTTTTTATATTTATATTCCTGATAATCGCGTCGATAATTATCGGGATTTAATTGGCTATATCGAGTTTGAACTCAGCCAGCAATTAGAAAAAGGGCTGCCGCTCGCCACGGTGCATAAAACACGCATATCACGGCAATTAAAACATTTCCCCATTCAGCCACATGTGATGATACGTGCGGATGAGCGCGGCAAATATCATGTCTTATCGATTGCAGCTGGGGACAGAACCGGCCTGCTCTCGACCATTGCCCGAGTGCTAGCCAAGAATCGGATTGAGATTCAATCGGCCAAGATTATGACGCTGGGCGAGCGGGCGGAAGATAATTTCTTAATTAGCGGGGAATTACTCAAAGATCAACACGCCTCTCGCGCTTTAGAGGCCGAACTATTACAGGCGATTCATGCTTATTAAAGCGGATATAAACATCAATTTAAAGCGCCGTATTTTTGCAATAGCGTTTCACATTGTTTTAGCCCACGCATAAAATCGAATGCGCCCATCGCGTCGTATAAGGCTTTCAGCTCTCCTGCGGCGGTGCGGGCATGGGTTTTTTGTAATCTGGCATGCACATCAAAGGCCAGCATGTCGGAACAACGCAATAAAACGTGTAATTCTTGGATATCGACCACGAGCTGCTGCGTATCCAGCCCTTGCTCCGTCATCACCATGGCAGGAGGCGCCGTGCCTTGGGCCACTTGAGTGATCACCTTAGTGCTGGATATAACGGCCACTCTGATTTGCGCAGCTAAATCATCCCCTGCAAAAGTGTCCGCGGCTTGCTTCAGGGTGTTTTCAGCATTTTTAGCTACCGCCGCCAAATAGCTCGCCCCGACGGTTGCCGAAAGGCCTTTCACGGTGTGCATTAAACGGCAAGCTTCCGCTTGATTGCCCGCATGTAAGAGGGCATCTAGTTGATCTGGAACATTGCTGATTTCCACTAAAAAAGATTGCAGCACACGGGCATAAAGCGCGGTGTTATTGCCTAATCGCTCGAGGGCCCCCACCGTATCAACCTCGTCTTCCTTTGGCAGTACGTTCTCAATGACGCTTCTCGATGCGTCAACAAGGCTTGCAGCAACTTGGCGATGGGCATGCCGCACTTGGCTTTGTAAAATATTAACTAAGTGCGCTAGATCAAACGGCTTGCCAATATGGTCATTCATGCCTGCGGCCAAACAAGCTTCCCGATCTGAGGCCATTGCATTGGCGGTCATGGCAATAATCGGCAGCGCAGTCAGCCCCATGCCGTGGCGAATAATATGGGTGGCGGTATAGCCATCCATAATCGGCATTTGTAAATCCATCAGTACCACATCAAAAGGGCGCGGCGTTTTAGTAATGGCATCAATGCCCAATTGCCCATTAGCGGCCAACTCAACCTGTGCACCCTCGGCATTGAGCAGCTCTTGTGCCACCTGCTGATTAAGTAAATTATCTTCCACCACCAGCACATGTAATCCCGCCAATCGCTGCGGCTTGCCCCCTGCTGTTCTGGGAACGCTAACTTGCTGATTGAGCAAGCCTACTTTAGCGTCTACCACCGCATCAAATAGCATGGATGCGGTCACTGGTTTAACTAAAAAGCCATTTAAAGCGGCTTGTTCCTCGCTACTTCGCTGCGCCAATAATTCTCGGCCATGCGTCGTCACCATCACAATAATAGGCGCATCCGCGATAAGGCTCATTTGCCGAATACGTAAGCTCACTTCCCAGCCATCGATATCAGGCATTTTCCAATCCATAAAAATAACTTGATAGCCCGCTTGTGCCGTATTGGCTCGGGCCTCCACCATTGCCAGCGCCTCACCTCCTCCTCTTGCCTCATCCGCCTGCCAACCTAAGGAGCGCACCATATTCAGCATCATTTCACGCGCAGTGGCATGATCATCCACCACTAAAACCTGTAAATTTTCAAGGGAAGAACGAGGTAGATAAGGCTGATCGGCGTCATTAGGCAGCTCCTCTGTAGCAGGCAGGGTAAGGGTGAAATGAAAGGTGCTTCCCTTACTAGGCTCGCTGTCCAGCATCAGCTGCCCACCCATCATTTCCACCAACCGCTTACAAATCGACAAACCTAATCCTGTGCCGCCAAAGCGCCGTGTTGTTGATGCTTCGGCCTGAGAAAAGCCATCAAAAATATGCTGCTGATTTTCAGCGGATATGCCAATTCCGCTATCTCTTATCGAAATATGCAAGGTCGTATCTATGCCAACCTTGGCTAATACTTTAATTTGAACCACCACCTCGCCTGTGGCCGTAAATTTAATGGCATTGCCTGCCAAGTTAATTAGGACTTGGCGCAGGCGCAGCATATCGCCGACCAGGCCTTTGGGCGTTGCAGGATCAATATCAAACAGCACTTCTAGCTGCTTTGCTCCCACATTAGCCGATAACACAACCGCCAGATCTCGCAGCAGCCTATCTACACGAAACGGCTCAGGATTTAACTCCATCTTGCCCGCTTCCATTTTAGAGAAATCCAAAATATCGTTAAGCAAGCCTAATAATGATTGCGCTGCGCCTTCTGTCTTGCTGGTGTAATCCAATTGCTGAGTGCTTAACTCCGTATTTTTCAAAAGCTTAAGCATGCCTAAGATGGCATTCATTGGCGTGCGAATTTCATGGCTCATATTGGCAAGGAATTGGCTTTTAGCCAGCGTAGCCGCCTCGGCATTGGCTTTGGCTTCTTGCAAGGAAGATTCAAAATCTTTTATTTCAGTGATATCGGTACGAATCGCAATATATTGCTCGGGAATACCCTCAGCATCCAAAAGAGGCACGATCGTGGAATCCACCCAATAATGCTTACCGTTTTTACTCCGATTTTTAATTGCGCCATGCCACACTTTTCCGCTGGTAACAGTGGCCCAAAGCGCTTTAAAAAATGCATCAGAATGAAAGCCTGAATTGATAATTCGATGATTTTTTCCAACAAGTTCGCTGCGTAAATAACCCGTTATTTCGCAAAAGAAATCATTGGCATAGCAAATCGTGCCATTAAGATCCGTAATGCTCACAATAGCATGCTGATCCAAGGCGAATTTCTGATTATTGAGCGCCCTATTTTGTGCAAATAATCGAGCAGAAACTTGATTCAGCGCACTCCCCAAGGCTTGAATTTCTGTTGCCTCACTGGAAACATCAATTTTCGCACCAAGCGCGTGATCCAAATCGGTAGCAAATTGTGTTGCCAACGCTAAAGCACGCATCGGTGGGCGCAGCAAGAGCGTCAGCAGCCCCAACATCACCCCCAACGCCAGCACAATCACCAAAATAGCCTGAGTCCAAATGGCGATGGCGGCTTGATTTAAGCTATCCAACTGATAACTTACCCGCACCCAGCCCACCAGCGAACCCGCAATAATGGGGTGCCATGCTGAGCGCCTTTCTGCCTGAATCGTGTTCGCAAGGGGCTTTTCAATCAGGGTAATCGGCTGGGCTATTTTTGGCACCTGCCGTGTTGCATGGCTAAATCTTGGGGCTGCATGCCCTTTTTCATATACCACTTCGCTCAGCAGCTTGCCTGATGTATCCATCACTTCCAGCAATAAAACCGAAGGTGTGGCCGCCGTTTGCATTGAAACTGATTCAATACTCACCAAATCATCCACCAGTAAAAACTGAGCATCTACCGTGGCTAAGTTTTGCGCCAAGGCCGCCATATGCGTCGTAATCGTGGTACGGAGTAGATCGGTTTGCTTTTGTGCCGTATATGCGCCGTAGCTTAAGATGGACACCATCAAACACAGTGTTGTAAGCAGCATAATTTGCCGTGATAAGCTGCGCGGCAAGTGCCGGTAAGCAGCCTGCAATAGGCTGCTGTGCAAAGGCAGGTGAGGCACATCAATTGCAGCCCCCAAGGCCGCTTGGTGGCGTTCTTTTTTCATCAAGACAAACCCTTTTTGCCTCAAAGCAAGCTAAGGACCTAGCTTCTATTAACTTCTCGCTATGGAATGTCGTCATTCCCGTGGGTCTTTGGCAAGAATCCAGCTGAGTGGCTGGACGCCCAATAAAACCACTCAGAGATCACGGTTTTGCGTTGATATATCCAGCGAGAAGTTATTTCGAGCCCTACCCTAAAAGTCATTTATTTCGCCACATTAGGGGCTAATTTTTCTCGATCACTAAATATTTTTGAATTTTCATCGTTTCTAAAGGCAAATAATCTTTTTCATAGCTGGCAATGACTGGATTTGGAAAACGAATTTCTTTGAGTAAAGCCCGCCCTGCCTCATCTTTAGCCATCGCCAACAAAGCACGCATAATCGCCTCTCGCACCTTGGCGGGCACGCGCGGATGCACCACTATCGGGTGCGATGCGACTTCGGGGGTTTTATAGATGATATGCAATGGCTCGCGCACTTCTGGCAGCTCGTCATTAAACGCCGATATGACACTGCCCCCGGCCGCTACATCATTACGTGCCAGATGCCTAAATACATTGGAATGCGTGCCTAAATAACGCGGTGTAAATTGCAGTGCAAAATGCTCAGTCAGTAATGCCCGTATAAAGAGAGAAGCACCGAACGCATTTGGAGCAGGAAAGGCAATAATTTGCCCCTTTAAATCTTGCGGCGATTTAAAGGCACTATCTTTACGCGCTAATAAAATACCCACCAAAGGCTTGCTGTCCCGCAGCAAAGGCAAATAGCCCTGAGTGGGCTGGCTCATCACCACATGATAGGGATTCACATAGGCAAAATCGGCCTTACCACGCATCAAATCAGACTCAAACTTTGGAAAAGAAGCAACGAGTTTCAACTCCAAAGCAATACCGGTCTCATGCGAAATTCGCTGTAAAACGGGGGTCCATTCTTGGTGCAATTGGCTGGGACTAAACTGAGGGACCACTGCAAAGGTATATTTAAGCGGAGAAAGAGCCAATGCCCCACTTGCAACACACAAGCTCATGGCACAAAACCCCAACATCGCGCTTAGCAAATACTTACGCATCCCCACCCCTCAAGCAAGAAGTAACACCACATGGCATTACGCTTATTATCAGGATAGTGCGCAATAAATAAATAGTGAGGAACTCAGCTATTTATTTCAAAAAAGCAGGTGGCAACGGCTGCTATCAATAGGCGGGATTAAGAATGGAAAATCTGCTGCCGTGCAGTGACCGACCGCGGCTGTCAAGGAAAAGTACTTCATACAAAACACTTACATCTGTTTAAATAAATGGGTAAAGCTACGGCTGACTTCTAGTTTTTCGCTTAGGCCATTCACTTTAACCAATAAACGCCCGCGCAAATCCTTCACCACGCCTTCAATTGCCTTGCTATTAACCAAGGTGGCGCGGTGAATTTGCCAAAAGAGATCAGGATTAAGTTCTTCTAATAAATCACGCACGGGTTTTCTAATTAAAGCTTCGTAATTTTTAGTTTGCACCCGCGTATATTTTTCATCCGATTGAAAAAATAATACTTCCTCAACCGGAATCAAACGTAATTCCTGCCCCATCGATGCCTGTATCCACTGTAAATAAGCAGGCTTATTGCTAACCTGCTTGGCAATTTGTGCAATTAACGTTTGCATATCATTGGGCGGGCTAGCGAGGCGTTTTTTTAAACGCTCTACCGTTAAAGCTAAGCGTTCAGTGTCCGCAGGCTTTAATACATAATCAATTGCGCCATGCTCAAACGCTTCTACCGCATATTGATCATAAGCCGTTACAAACACCACATGGGTTAATTGCGAAATGGCTTGCGCTGCCTCTAAACCTGTCAACCCTGGCATGCGAATATCTAAAAAAGCAAAATCAGGACGATGCGCTAATGTTTGGCTAATCGCTTCTTCGCCATTTTTGGCCTCAGCAATGATTTCTAATTCTGGCCACACCTGTGCAAGGCGTAGTTTTAATTGATCACGCATTAAACGTTCATCATCGGCAATTAGCGCAGTAGGCATGGCAATCCTTTAAGAAATAGGCTCATTTATGTTGCCAAAGTATAAGGCACTTCAATGGTAATACACACACCCGATGGCTTATTTTCTGTAATGGAAAAAAGGCTATTTCCTTTATAAAGCAAAGCCAGCCGCTCTCGAATATTTTGCAAGCCCAATCCTGTGCCGCTGCTTTTGGCCATACCAAAACCCAGACCATTATCAATCACACTAATTCTTAATTTCTGGTGCGCAATTTCTGCAAACACGCTTAAGCTTCCGCCTTCTGTTTTAGGCTCTAAGCCATGCTTAATGGCGTTTTCAACCAAGGTTTGCAAAATCATCGGCGGAAAAGCCGCCGAGCGTAAGCCTTCGGGGATATGGATATTAAATTCTAAGCGCTCTTCCATACGCATTTTTAATAGTTCTAAATACGCCGCCACCATATCGGCCTCACGCCCCAAATGATTGCTAGTGGCATGATCCCGTATCTGCGGCAACACTTGGCGCAAATACTGAATCAGGCTGCGCTGCATAGCAGATGCGCGTGGTGGATCGGTTTCAATTAAATACTCAACGGACGCCAAGGTATTAAATAAGAAATGTGGCTCAATTTGTGCCTGCATCATTTGTATTTTGGCCTCGGCCACTTGCCTTAATAAGGCTTCCCTTTCAGATTCTTTTTGTGCTTCTCTGGCAAGGGCTTCGGCACGTTTTTTTCCACCCATGAATACTTTAATGCCCAACAACATCATTACAAATAAAAACACCCAATTACTCACGGAAACTTGATTGATGATCACGGGTTCGGGTGGCGTGTTTTTTTCAAGCCCACATATATAATCGCTCACGGCATCAATCAATTCATTTTTATCATCTGGAGATAAAATACTTTCCTGAATTACGCTTAAATTGGCAATTTTGTCATGCAATTTTTTCTTGAATTTCTCTTTATCGTGGCCTGCTTTTGCCATGTCGGCTTGTTCTTTTGCTGCATCCGCTTTTTCTTGCTCTGCTTGCCGCTGATCTGCACCTTGATCGACTTGCTTCTCCCATACATCAGATGATTTGTCTAATGGATTAGGGCTTGCTTCTTTTTCCCCATCCTTGCGTGGCGCATGAATCACAACAGGCGGCGCAGGAGGGACCGGCAAAGCAACGGGGTATTCTGCTTTTCTAAAACCATTAATCCCATCCTCGATCGCGCTCCCCATAATCATCAATAAAATCATTAAGAAAATAAACTTACCCCAGCCCATCTGAATCACCCAAACAGCCAGCCGGTCAAATACTTTCTTCGAATAATCAAACAACTCATAGAAACGCGCTTTGATTATTTGTATATTTTTATCATTCATACGCAGCCTTTATATTTGCACGATGTTTTACACGCCATAAGGCATAAAAATATTAATTCTTTTCACCAATATCATTGATGGTGTAGTGGTATTAAAAAAAACCCCATCGCCCTGCTCTGCGGCCATGATCATTGATGGCAATAGCGGAGCGTGTTCTCGCTTAGCAATCACTTCTATTCTTGGTAATTTAATAATTACTGCGTTTTTAGCCAGTTTTGTATCAGGCACGGCCATTTCTGTTGGCATTTTATTAATTGCATTATGACGCTTTCCAATTACCTCTATTCTTGGCAACTTAATAATCACTGCGTCTTTAGCCAATGGCGTATCAAATGCGGCTAACTTTATTGGCGCTTTATTGATTTCATCATGACGCTTTCCAATCACCTCTATTCTTGGCAACTTAATAATCACTGCGTCTTTAGCAATAGGTGCAGCAAAAACAGGAGAAGAAATCATCAGTGCAGTAGCAATCAACATTAAGGCTTTCATGACATTCTCTTGCAAAGTTGGAGTAATGTCACTTTAAACAAAGCCATTCCTAGGCGAAATAGCGCTGCGATCAAGTGTAAAAAGTGAGGTTTAAACTGCAAAAAAGCATGGATAGGATGCAAAGGTCGATTTATTTAGGACTTAGCTTATATTTAATTTCCCCGTTTTGAAACGTCGTCATTCCCGCATGCTTTTGGCGGGGATCCAGCTGCGCGACTGGATCCCCAATAAAAACACTCGGGGATGACGGTTTTTTTAGATTAACCATACACAGGAAGTTATTTCGAGCTACATCCTTATAAAATCTTGTTTTCCTCCGTGAAACTCCGTGTCCTCATTGGCCTCCGGTGGTTCAAGACTTAGGTTTTACTAAACAAACCCTTATTTAAGCTCGCTCGCAGCAGAAGCCACCTCATGCTTTTTACGGGCTTTTTCAGCCGCCTGATAGGCGATGTAATAGCGGCTAACGGTAGAGACATAATCAACCATGCCTTTGCTTACTGATTTTAAAGCCACTTTTTCTACATTACCTAGCCAGCGATTTCGATCCAAGCCTTGGGCCGCGGCCTGATTTCGTAATTGCTGCACGCGGCCCTCGCCTGCGTTATAGGCAGCGATCATAAAATACAGCTGGTCTTCATCATTGATGCCAGGATTATTAAAAAAGTCGCGTAAATGACCGAGATAGCGCGCGGCAGCGGTCACATTCCCCTCGGCCTCGTGCGGATTTTTAACCCCCATATTGCGTGCCGTATTCGGGTTAATTTGCATCACGCCCGTAGGGCCTTTTTTACGCACAATAGAATTTAAACCGGTTTCTTTTTGACCAATTGCCGCTAATAACAGCCAATCTAAATTATTCGCCGCCGCTACGATTTGAAAAACGGGGGCAAAGAAAGCCAGCTTGTCCAAGGAGCCGAGTTTTTCTGAGCTTTGCACCTTACCATCGGCTACGAGAAAGCGTTTGGTGGCCGTTGCAGCCCGCTCAATCAAGCCAGATTTTTCTGCAAAGCGATTTAATGTAGCAAGCAGCACACTATCTTCTTTACGCACCGCCCATGCCACAGGCACGCGTTCTTCAACACAGCTAATCGATTTTAATTTGGGCCATGTTTTGCCCCATAAACCCAAGACAAAGCTACTGGCCAATGTGGTTTTATCTGCGCCTTTATTTATTTGCGCGAGCAGCATTTCACTGCTCACCCCTGGGGCGGCGCTTTCCACTTCAAACTCATTTGCCCCCGCTCGGCGGCGAGTATCATTAAAATCACCGAATAAACGCTGAGCATAGCTACTGGCGGGCAGTGTAAGAGTGCGGTTCTCTTCTGCTCCCGACACGGTACACCAGCGATCTTGTAAATAGGGGGTAGAAAACGCCACCAGCTGCTTAGCGCCTTCCGTGACAGGCATCAGACCTGCGGCAATATCCCCGCGCCCAGCTCGGAGTGCGGGAATTAACTCACCGGCATCCACAGGAATAAATTGTAAGCGGATAGGAGGGAGGGTTTTTTCTCGGCCTTGATTAAGCGTTTTTTCAAACTCGGTGAACATACTGTATTCCACACCATACTGACGGCCATTCTTAATAAAGAAAGTGGAGGGCCCCAGAGCCACCAAGACGCGCAGCCGCTCTGGTGGATGCTCGGGATCAAAATCAGCGCCTGTTGCCGCCAATTGAGTAGGCTTACTTAAAGTCGGATGCGTACTTTTTACACTCGCCACGGGCTTGGCCCAAAGCGGGGTTACAAGGAACAAACAGAGCATTAAGAATCGTATCATTCGCGGTTTCCGAGTTTGCTTTTGCTTGATTCTAAAGGCACAAGGTCGATTGTTCCAATACTGTAGGTATCGGCTTGGGCCGCCCTGCCGTATAATCGCCGCTAAGATTTTTGTTGGCAAATCAATGCACGCCACCGTCTCAGCCCTTACAAGCTCAAACAGAAGTGCAATAGTTGTCCTGTATATTTAAACATTCAAAACAAGCAAAACCCCTGCTTCAAGGTATCAAATGCCCATTTTAATTGTAGAAAACGCCCATCTTGCCTATGGCCATGTCCCACTCTTAGACGGTGCCAGCTTTATTCTTGAGCCCGGCGAGCGCGTGGGTCTGATCGGCCGCAATGGCGCGGGCAAGTCTTCCATGCTCAAAACAATTGCTGGCGTCAACAAGCTAGATGACGGTGTGATTCGCCTCGAAACAGGCGCAAAAATGGCTTTTGTTTCACAAGAGCCTGTGTTTGATATGGAACAAACCGTTTACGAAGCCGTGGCCGAAGGCCTAGGCAGCGTGCGTCAAGTGCTGATTGATTACCATGCAGCCCTGCAAACCCTCGATGACAGCGAAGAAAGCCTGACTCATCTGATGGATTTGCAACACGAACTCGAAGCCCAAGATGGCTGGCGCCTCGATTCCTTGATCGCCTCAATTATGTCTCACCTCGATTTGCCTGCTGAAACAAAAATTGGCGCTTTGTCAGGCGGCTGGAAAAAACGCGTGGCCCTCGCCCGTGCGCTGGTTTCTGAACCGCAACTCTTGCTACTGGATGAGCCAACCAATCACTTGGATGTGAGCGCAATTGAGTGGCTGGAAGAGCTGCTGAAAAACTTTGCCGGTAGTGTGTTGTTTATTACCCACGATCGACGCTTCTTGGATAATATTTCCACCCGCATTATTGAGCTGGATCGTGGCAACTTAACCAGCTTCCCAGGCAATTTCAAAGCTTATGAAGTCAAAAAGCAAGAATTGCTTGAGCAAGAAGAATTTACCAATAAGAAATTTGACAAAGCTTTAGCGCAAGAAGAAGTGTGGATACGCCAAGGTGTAAAAGCCCGCCGCACCCGCAATGAAGGCCGCGTTCGTCGCCTAGAAGCTTTACGCATCGAGCGCAGCCAGCGCCGCGAGCGTGTAGGTAATGTCAGCTTTAATGTGGATGCAGGGGACAAGTCCGGCAAGTTGGTTGCCGAGCTAGAAAACGTGACTAAGGGCTATAACGGCCGCACGCTGATCAATAACTACAGCACACGCTTGATTCGTGGCGATCGCATTGGTTTAGTTGGCCCGAACGGCGCAGGCAAGACCACCTTGCTGAAAATGATTTTGGGTGAATTGCAGCCAGATCAGGGTGTGGTTAACTTAGGCACTAATTTACAAGTAGCCTACTTCGATCAATTCCGTGAGCAGCTCGACGAAAACGCCACCGTGATCGACACCATCAGCCAAGGTAATGATTTCATCGAGATTGGTAATCAGCGCAAGCATGTAATCAGCTACCTCGAAGAATTTCTATTCGCGCCCGCTCGCGCACGCAGCCCAGTTAGCTCCCTATCTGGTGGCGAGCGTAATCGCTTGCTGCTGGCGCGTTTGTTTACTCGCCCAGCCAATGTCTTGGTATTGGATGAGCCAACCAATGACTTGGATATCGACACGCTAGAGCTGCTCGAAGAACTGCTATCTGGCTACTCGGGCACGGTATTCTTAGTCAGCCACGATCGCGCCTTCCTTGATAACGTCGTGACGCAAGTCATTGCCTTTGAGGCCAACGGTGTGCTGATTGAAAACGCCGGTGGTTATGCTGACTGGATGGAAGCCAAAGCACGGATGGCTAGCCTCGCCCCTGCCGCGCCAGTTGCCACACCTAAAGCCAATGCCCCACAAGCCAAGCCAGCGGAGCCGGTCAAAGCCAAGAAAAAGCTTTCTTTTAATGACGCTCGGCTTTTAGAGCAATTGCCATTACAAATTAGCGCACTCGAAGCTGAAAAACTGGACATCCAGCAGCAATTACTTGATGCCAGCATCTATCGCAACGGCCCAAAGCTGGCGCAGGATATGCAACGACGTATTGATGAGCTAGATGGCCTGATTCTTGAAAAAATGAATACTTGGGAAGAGTTAGACGCTAAGTCTTAAAGCGGTTTTACTGCATCCTGTCCAACGTAAGCAATGTGCGCGAGGAAAAGTTCGGCTTGAGATAGATTTCTCGGATTTTTAAAACGGGCTGGTGCTGACTAAACGCCCAGCCCAGTGATTCAACGAAAAAATACGTGAAAGATGAGCAAAGCTGGCTTTTCCGCAGTCCGAGCCACATGACGTTCAAGCCGCTTAAGTGAATAACGTATTGCGACGCTCATCTAGAGCGTTCGCAATACGCTATATATATGTGAAGCCATCACGACGCATCTCATCCAAATTTCTATGCCATGAACCGGTTTTTCACCCAATTACTGCGCCCAACGGGCTCCGCTTCCTCACTAAAGCTGCTGCGAGGCGGCCTTATTCTGCTGTATGCCATCTTAGCGATCGTCACCACGCTCGCTCTGATTTTAATATCCATCAATGACTACCAAGAAACGATTAAAGAAGCCGAACGCAGCAGCCTATCGCTCGCCCGCTCCCTTGATGAGCACGCCACCCGCACGTTTGTATCGGTTGAGCAATCCATGCAAAATATCGTGGAAAATCTTAATCAATTTGGCGGAGTCGATCATGCCAATGAATTGCAAACGCATCAAATTTTGCAAGATAAAGTCACCCTAACACCACAAGTGCGCGGCATTATCACCATTGATAGCAAAGGCTATATCCAAAGCCATGGCTTAGAGTACCCCACTCGGCATGTTCATTTAGCCGACCGGAGCTATTTTAAATATCACCAGCAATTTCATGATCCCCGCCCAATGATAGGCAATCCTGTACTCAGCCGCACGGACGGGAAATGGTTGATTCCTGTGACGCAAAGAATTAAAAAAAATGAAGGTGAATTTGGCGGCGTCATTTTGGCAGGGGTAGAACCGCAATACTTTATTCAGTTTTATCAATCTCTTAAATTACCAGACGGCAGCCATGTGCATTTACTACGCAGCGATGGCGTTATTTTACTCAGCTACCCCTTTGACGAAACACAAATCGGCCGAAATTTACGCGAGGTTGATCCGCTTTTATTTGAACAGCGCCGCCTGCAAGGCTCTAGCGTCTACCCTAGCACCTCAAATAACACGCAATTACTAACGGCTTTTCATACGAGCCAAAGCACTCAACCGCTGATTATTCTGGTTTCTACTGATCGTAATACCTTATTAAATCGCTTTAATAATGATTTAATTGCCCGCGCCATTGCAGGGCTCAGTTTTATGCTTATTATTTCTTGCTTACTTTATTTGCTATTACAACAATTACGCCGTGTAGAAACGATTGAAGCTCGACTACACCTGACCCAATTTACCGTTGATGAAGCCCCCGATATTATTCTTTGGACGGATATATCCGGCCAGATCTGCTATGCCAATCGTGCCACATCAATCAGCACCAGCTTTACACAAAATGAACTCCTTAAATTACATTTTTTCGATATTTTTCCACAAATAGATCAGGCCCAATGGCAGGTTTTCTGGGACACTCTGATAGTAGAAAAACGCCTGCTCTACACAACTTATCAAATTAATTCACAACAGTTACAGCTACCTGTTGAAATCACTTTCAGTCGAATTACTTTTTCGGATGCCGCCTATCTCTGCGCGACCGTGCGTGATATTTCTGAGCAACAAAATAGTGAACACGAATTACGCCGCCACCGAGATCATTTACAAGACCTCGTATTAGAGCGCACCGCCGAAATTCGCTCCGTATTAGATGCCAGCCCTTTAGCCATTATGCTTTCTGTAAAAGGCACGATTCGTTTAGTTAATCCTGCTTTTGAAACATTATTTGGCTATAGCACCGCTGAAATCACCGATATGCCGACCGATATGCTTCACGCTTCAACACAGGATTTTAGCGCCTATAACAAACCCATTCGTGATGCAATCAAGAACAAGGGCACTTACCGCGGTGAAATGGAATTATATCGCCGCGACACCTCCCGTTTTTGGGCGATGGTTTATGCAAAAGAAATGGTAGAGGGAGATATCAGCAAGGGGCTGATTTGTGTCATCGAAGACGTCAGCGCCGCACGGATTGCAGCACATGCGCTCAAGCAATCAGAGCGACTTAAACGCACCATTATTGAAGGCACCGCCGATGGCTTTATTTTAATTGATAGCCAAAGCCATATTGTGGATATCAATCAAGCATTTTGCCAACAACTAGGCCTTAGCCGAGAAACCCTTATTGGTAGGCAACCCGATCAACTATGGCCAGAACACGCAGACGCGATCTTTCCCGACAATTTATCTAGCCAGCATGTTCGCTCCAATCATGCAGGCGAAGTCACCTTGCGCTCGGCGGGTGGTGAAGTCCGGCCATTTTTAGTAAACTCAGCCTGTATTTACGATGAACATCATCACTTAGAATATGCTTTTGCCTTCCTGACTAATATTTCAAAATTAAAAGAAGTGGAATCCCGTTTACTGGAAGCCAAAGAAGCGGCAGAAGCCGCCAATATGGCAAAATCAATTTTCCTTGCCAATATGTCGCATGAATTACGCACCCCGATGCATGCCATTTTATCTTTTTCAGAAATTGGCCTATCTAAAGTTGACAATACAGATCGAACCAATTTAGTTCGCTACTTTGAACGGATTCATTCTAGTGGCAATCGCCTGCTTATTTTACTCAATGATCTTTTAGATATGTCACGTCTTGAAGCCAATAAAATGCGCTATAGCAAGATGAATTACGATTTAAAAATCATTGCCAAACAGGCTGCAACCGAGCTGGCCACCCTTATTTCTAGTAAACAAATCCGGCTAATATTGGACTCCCCCACTCAAGCTATTTTACTGACCCTTGATAAAGCACGGATTACGCAAGTTATTATTAATTTACTCTCCAACGCCATTAAATTTAGCCCAAGCGGCAATGAAATTCACATTCACTTTATAGAAAATGCACAGCTTAAAAATGGTAACGCCGCCATGGGATTAAGCGTTAGAGATCACGGACTGGGCATTCCAGAGGGTGAGCTTGATTTGATTTTTGATAAATTCATCCAAAGCAGCCGCCTCAATGGGCACGCCAGCGGCACGGGCTTGGGGCTAGCCATTAGCCGCCAAATCATGACCGATCATGGCGGTGAAATCTATGCCGAAAACGCCGAGGACGGTGGAGCCATCCTTAGCATCTTGCTGCCCATCGAGCCCCCAGACAAAACGCAATGAGTGCCTTGATCCGTGCTTATCCATCGTAATTAACGTAAAATCGCTCTTTTGCTTTTTTGTAGCCCTTACATGACTGATTTAGCACGCGAAGTAGGCCGTCGCCGCACCTTCGCCATTATCTCCCACCCTGATGCGGGTAAAACGACGCTCACCGAAAAGCTGCTTTATTTCTCGGGAGCAATTCAAAACGCCGGTACGGTTAAAGGTAAAAAAGGCGGCAAGTTCGCCACTTCCGACTGGATGGATATCGAAAAGCAACGGGGTATTTCGGTGGCATCCAGCGTGATGCAGTTTGACTACCGCGATCACGTTGTGAATCTGCTCGACACACCGGGCCACCAAGACTTCTCTGAAGACACTTACCGCGTGCTCACCGCCGTAGATAGCGCCTTGATGGTGATTGATGCGGCCAAGGGTGTGGAAGCGCAAACCATCAAGCTTTTAAATGTCTGCCGCCTGCGTAATACGCCAATTATTACCCTGATGAACAAGCTCGACCGCGAAGTACGCGATTCGCTTGAGCTATTAGACGAAGTAGAAAGCGTGCTCGAAATCCGCTGCGCGCCGATTACTTGGCCAATCGGCATGGGTAAAACCTTCCGTGGCGTGTACAGCATTCTTACCGATACGGTATTGCTGTTCACCCCAGGCAAAGGCCCGCTGGATGAAGTCGAAATCATTGAGGGCCTAAACAACCCGCGCCTCGATGAATTATTTCCGCTGGAAATCGAAAACACCCGTATGGAGCTAGAACTCGTACGCGGCGCTTCGCACCCCTTTGTGCTGGAAGAATTTTTAGCCGGTGATTTAACGCCCGTCTTCTTTGGCTCAGCGATTAATAACTTCGGGATTCGCGAAATCTTAAACGCGCTGGTCGATTGGGCACCGTCCCCCGGCGAGGCGCATGCCACCGTGCGCACAGTAAGCCCTACCGAAGAAAAGTTCTCGGCTTTTGTGTTTAAGATTCAAGCCAATATGGATCCTAAACATCGTGACCGAATTGCTTTCTTGCGCGTGTGCTCAGGTGAATTTACTCGTGGTATGAAATTCAAGCATTTGCGACTGAATCGTGAAATTGCCGCCAACTCGGTCGTCACCTTTATGGCGCAAGGCCGCGAGCAAGTAGAAGAAGCTTACGCTGGTGATATTATCGGTCTGCCCAATCACGGCAATATTCAGATTGGCGATTCATTCTCTGAAGGCGAATTGCTGGCCTTTACCGGTATTCCTTACTTTGCCCCCGAGATGTTCCGCATTGTGCGCATCAAAAACCCACTGAAGATCAAGCAATTGCATAAAGGCTTGCAACAGCTGGGTGAAGAAGGTGCAGTGCAGGTATTTAAGCCGCTCAATGGCTCGGATCTGATCTTGGGCGCGGTGGGTGTGCTGCAATTTGAAGTGGTTGCTTCCCGCCTTGCCAATGAATATGGCGTAGAAGCGGTATTTGAATCCACCACCATTTTCACCGCACGTTGGGTGAGCTGTGATGATGCAAAAATACTGGAAGATTTTGAAGACCAGCTAGTCAACAATCTGGGGCGAGATGCCGCACATAGCTTGGCTTATCTTGCAACAAGCAGGGTGAACCTGCAGCTCACCCAAGAGCGGTGGCCCAAAATTGTGTTTCATGCAACCCGTGAACATGCCGTTACCTTGTAAATATTCAACCCAACAGCGCCGCAATATGGCGCTGTTTTTTTTTGCAATTTATGCTCCACTTTTATCGGGCAAAAGTAGTCAACTCTATACAAGCTACAAACCCAAGAACTTGACTTAGATTAAGTTTTTGCGCCAAACATCGGACTAGGATGGATGCATTGGAAGCGACAAAATCGCTTCCAAACAGATCAAACTTAAAGCGTGTCTTTATAAGACATGCACGGCAACAGGGTCTTGGCCCATTAGGAGCATCATTATGAGCACACCAGAAAACCATCTGCACCTTGACGCTTGGCGTGGGTTTAAAACCGGCGAGTGGCAAGATAAAGTCGACACTCGTGGCTTTATCCAACTCAACTACACGCCTTACTTGGATGATGATCGCTTCCTCGCTGGCCCGACCGAACGCACTACCCAGCTTTGGACTGAGCTTTCTGCCCAGCTTAAAGAAGAACGTAAACGTGGCGTATTAGAAGTATCTACCCATGTTGGCGCATCCATTACTGCGCACGGCCCTGGCTACATTAATAAAGACTTAGAAACCATCGTTGGAGTTCAAACCGACAAACCACTGCGTCGCGCCATTATGCCGAACGGCGGTTTGCGCATGGTGCAAAACGGCCTTGAAGCCTACCACTTTGAAATGAACCCACAAATTGTAGATATCTTTAGCAAGTACCGTAAAGATCACAATATGGGTGTGTTTGATGCTTACACACCAGAAATCATGGCTTGCCGTAGCTCGGGCGTCATTACCGGCTTACCAGATTCATATGGCCGTGGCCGTATTATTGGTGACTATCGTCGCGTTGCACTTTACGGCGTTGATTTTTTGATTGTTGACAAAAAACGCGAAAAAACCGAACTCAATGATGTTCCGTTTACCGAATCCGTGATTCGTCTGCGTGAAGAATTGTCCGAGCAAATCAAAGCGCTGGGCGAACTCAAGCAAATGGCTAAGTCTTACGGCTTTGATATTTCCAAGCCAGCCACTACCGCTCAGACCGCCATCCAATGGTTGTACTTTGGCTACCTTGCTGCCACAAAAGAGCAAAACGGCGCGGCGATGTCGATTGGCCGTACTTCCACCTTCCTTGACGTGTATATCCAACGCGACTTGGTCGAAGGCCGTATTAACGAATCACAAGCGCAAGAATTGATTGACCATATGGTTATGAAGCTACGCATTATTCGCTTCTTGCGCACACCAGAATACGATGATTTATTCTCTGGCGACCCAACATGGGTAACTGAGTCTATTGGTGGTACAGGTCTTGATGGCCGCACACTGGTCACAAAAACCAGCTTCCGTGTTCTGCACACTCTGTACAACCTTGGACCGGCTCCAGAGCCTAATCTGACCGTATTGTGGTCGACTGCTTTCCCGCAAGGCTTTAAAGAATTCTGCGCGAAAGTTTCGATTGATACCTCAGCCATCCAGTACGAAAACGATGACTTGATGAATCCAAAATGGGGTGACGATTACGCCATCGCATGTTGTGTTTCAGCCATGGCGGTCGGTAAGCAAATGCAATTCTTTGGCGCACGGGTCAACCTTGCCAAAGCCATGCTCTATGCGATCAACGGCGGTGTGGACGAAAAAACCGGCAAAGTTGTGGCCAATGGTTTTGAACCACTCAAGGGCGATGTACTCAATTACGATGAAGTGATGGCTAAATACGATGTGATGCTGGATTGGTTGGCAAAAACATACGTGACTGCGCTGAACTCCATCCATTATATGCACGATAAATACTCGTACGAACGCATCGAAATGGCACTGCATGATAGAGATATTCTGCGCACCATGGCGTGTGGTATTGCGGGCCTATCCGTTGCTGCAGATTCACTTTCTGCCATCAAACACGCAAAAGTGTCTGTGATTCGTAACGAAAAAGGTATTGCTGTCGATTACAAAATCGAAGGCGATTACCCTGCTTACGGCAATAACGATGATCGCGTTGATGATATTGCAGTGTGGCTGACAGAAACATTCATGAACAAGATCAAGGCTCAGCCTGTGTTCTATCGTGACTCCATGCCAACGCAATCGGTACTGACCATTACCTCTAATGTGGTTTACGGCAAAAAAACAGGTAACACACCCGACGGCCGCCGTGCAGGCACACCGTTCTCTCCTGGTGCTAACCCAATGAATGGTCGTGACACCAATGGCTTTATCGCTGCCGGTTTCTCGGTATCGAAAATCCCATACGAAGCGGCTTTGGATGGCGTGTCTTGGACAGCATCCATGACCCCAGACGCACTAGGCCACAACGCAGCAGATCGCGTTAAAACATTAGCTGCTTCGATTGATGGCTTGTTTGGGCCACACGGCGAAGAATGCTCTACTTGCTTGGATATTGATGCTGTTGATCAAACCATGGATCAACTTTTCCATCTAAATATGAATGTATTGAACCGTGACACCCTGCTGGACGCGATGGAACACCCAGAAAACTACCCACAACTCACCGTGCGTGTTTCTGGCTACGCAGTGAATTTCGTCAAGCTCACCCGTGAGCAGCAAATGGACGTGATTAGCCGGACATTCCACGGCAAGTGCTAAAGGGATAGTAGGGTGGGCACGGTTTTGTGCCCACGCGGTGATTTTAACGAAATATCTGCTTCGCCTGCGTGGGCACGATAAACCGCTGTGCCCACCCTACTGACCCATCAATCTTTCACCCAAGGAGCAGCTCATGGCACAACTCTTTCACCTCAATATGAATGTGCTGAACAAAGAAACACTGCTCGATGCAATGGAAAACCCAGACAACTACCCACAACTCACCGTGCGTGTTTCTGGCTATGCAGTGAATTTCGTCAAGCTCACCCGTGAGCAGCAAATGGACGTGATTAGCCGCACTTTCCACGAAAAGACCTAATGAGCACGGCAATGTAAAACAAACGGACCATTAAGCGCAGGCTTAATGGTCCGTTTTAACGTAAAGAAACAGCAACAACTCAGGTGCACGGAAAAGCACCGTCGACTAAAAAGATAGAATGCTAAACCTTGAACCACAGAGTAAAACGAGGGCACAGAGGGCCACAGAGAAAACCATCAAATCTATCATTTTCTCTGTGAAACTCTGTGCTCTCTGTGGTTCAAGATTTGGGTTTTGCTCACACACCTGAGTAGTTACAAAAAACAATTAAAATAGCCACTGGAAAAACATGAAGCCTACCAAGCCACTAGGGGAAATTATCCCCATCTCTTTTGATATCGAGCACCACCAACAGGGCTTTGTTCACTCGATAGAAACCGGTGCGGCCGTCGACGGCCCCGGCATGCGCTTTGCCCTTTTTGTAAGCGGCTGTCAGTTCCGCTGCCTGTATTGCCACAATCCAGACACATGGAAGCTGCATAACGGCAAAAGCTACACCGTTGAAGCCGTGATGACCGAGCTTAAAAAATACGCCAGCTTTTTGCGTATCGCAGGCGGGCTGACGATTTCTGGTGGCGAGCCTTTGATGCAAGCGCACTTTGTAGGCGAAATATTCCGCCGCGCCAAGCAAGAGCTTAAGCTGCACACCGCCCTCGATACTCAAGGCTTTTTAGCCGCCCACCTCGATGATGCATGGTTTGATAATGTGGATCTCGTGCTGCTCGACATCAAACAAATCGACCCGATCAAATACGAAGCACTGACCAGCAAACCACTCCAACCCACGCTCGACTTTGCCGAACGCTTACAAAAGATGGGCAAACCGGTTTGGGTTCGCTATGTACTCATCCCCAGCATCAGCGACGACTTTAACGACGTAGAAAAACTGGCCGATTATCTAAAGCCAATGCAAAACATCGAACGCGTTGAAGTGCTGCCCTTCCACAAAATGGGTGAGAGCAAATGGGCTGAGCTGGGTATGAAGTACGAGTTAACCGACACCAAAAGCCCAAGCATGGAGCTGGTCGAGCGAGTGCGAGATCAATTCCGCCAACGCGGGTTGTTTACCTGTTAATAAACGCGCCTTAGGTCTAGGGTGGGCACGCCTTTGTGCCCACACCACCATTTATAAAAAATACAGACCCGACCTCCACATTTACCCCTTCCGCAAGCAAACGATGTGATCTAAGCATGCTAAACTAGCCGCCTTTCTCGCCTTGTTAGATTCCCATGTATGAACTTCTGATCGGCCTGCGCTATACGCGTGCCAGCCGTCGTAATGGCTTTATCTCGTTTATTTCTCTTGTTTCTGTGATTGGCATTGCGCTCGGTGTAGCAGCGCTGATTATTGTGCTGTCCGTAATGAATGGCTTTCAAGAAGAGGTGCGTAACCGCATTCTTGGCATGGCCGCGCATGTGCAAATTAGCGGGGTTGGCAATCAGCTGAATGACTGGCAATCTGCCGCCAGTACCGCAAAAAAGAACCCACATGTACTTGCTGCCGCCCCCTATGTATTAGGGCAAGGTCTATTAACCAATGGCGGCGAGCAAGTTAAAGGCGTGATGATCCGCGGGATTGACCCCAAGCTGGAAAGCGCTGTCAATGAAGTTGCAGGCAAACTAGTCAGCGGCGAGCTGCAATCCTTACGCGCGGATGAATTCGGCGTCATCCTTGGCATTTCTCTTGCCAATGAGCTGGGCGTTCGCACGGGCGATCGCGTCACGCTGATTACACCGCAAGGCCAAGTCACGATTGCGGGATTTACCCCAAGATATAAGCAATTCACCGTCACGGGCATTTTTAAAGCCGATTACGCACCTTACGATATGGGCGTGGCCATGATTCATCTTGGTGATGCACAAAAATTATTCAGAACGGGCCCTGCCGTTTCCGGCCTGAGGCTAAAGCTAGATGATCTAAATTTAGCCCGCAGCGTATCGCGCGAGCTAAATCAAGAAATGCCTAATTTATTGGTTGGTGATTGGACTCAAGAAAATCCCACTTATTTCCGCGCCGTTGAAATCGAAAAACGCATGATGTTTATCATCCTGACGCTGATTGTGGCAGTAGCTGCATTTAATCTGGTTTCTACCCTAGTGATGGTGGTGACCGACAAGCAAGCCGATATCGCCATTCTTCGCACGCTGGGCGCATCCCCCGGCTCAATCATGAAAATTTTCGTGATTCAAGGCGCTTTATCTGGCTTCATAGGCACTGGCTCTGGCGTACTAGCTGGCGTGTTTATCTCCAAGAATCTGGATGTCATCGTGCCGTTTATTGAACGCGTGCTCGGCACGACCATCTTGTCCCCAGATGTTTATTTGATTTCTGAGCTGCCATCGCGCGTGCTATGGAGCGATGTCAGCAGCATTGGCGGTATTTCGCTGGTCTTAGCGCTGGTCGCGACCCTCTACCCTAGCTGGCGCGCATCCCGCGTTAATCCTGCCGAGGCTTTACGTTATGAGTAATCCCGATCAAGCGCCTATTTTAGCGGCACAAAATTTAAGCAAAAGCTATAAAACCGGCAAGCTAGAAACCCAAGTATTGGCACATATTGATTTTGAACTGCACCGTGGTGAAACCGTGGCGATTGTGGGCGCGTCTGGCTCAGGCAAATCAACCCTGCTGCACTGTCTTGGCGCGCTTGACGCTCCCAGCAGCGGGCAAATCCAGCTGATGGGGAAAGATCCGCTGGCCGGCAATGAAACCGAACGCGGCTTGATGCGTAATCAGCACCTAGGCTTTGTTTACCAGTTTCATCATTTATTGCCCGAATTTACCGCAGCAGAAAACGTCGCCATGCCGCTGCTGATCCGCCGCATGGATAAGGCCAGCGCCATGCAAGAAGCCGAAGCCATACTTGCCCGAGTGGGTCTTGCTGATCGTAGCCACCATAAGCCAAGCGAGTTATCAGGTGGCGAGCGTCAGCGCACCGCCATTGCCCGTGCCTTGGTCACTCGCCCTGCTTGCGTATTGGCAGATGAACCAACGGGTAATCTAGACCGCGAAACCGCCAGTGGTGTATTTGAATTGATGCTGGAATTAGCCAAGGAATCAGGCACAGGCTTTGTGATTGTGACGCATGATCCTGAACTTGCCGCCAAATGTGGGCGCATGCTCAGATTATCTAAAACGGGTCTAGCCGCGGGCTAAATACCTACTGCGCCATCCTTACAACTTAAGCCACGCAAACCCAATGTACTCACTGGACTGAGCTTAAGTGAAGAGGATGAGCGCCCCCCCCAGTACTCCCCCTCCAAATCAAGCCAGCCTAAAGCGTGCTATACCATCATTAAAGATTTTAATGATAGTTACAGCTAGGTAGTCTATGAAACGGCCAAAATCTTACTTCTCAGCGTCTATCTACAGGCTCAAGCAAGCCCTCGCGCTACTTGCTTTTTGCAGCGTGAGCACTGCAGCCGATGCGCTCACGATTTATACCGAAAACTGGCCGCCCGTCAATTATATGGCAGACAATAAAGTCGCTGGAATGGCGGTTGAAATAGTACAGGCATTACAAAGCAAGCTAGGCAATAAAGACCCTATTCAACTGGTACCTTGGGTGCGAGGCTACAAGGCGCTGCTTGAAGGGCCTGATGTGATGCTGTTTAGCTTGGGGCGCTCCAGCGAGCGTGAGAAATTAATGATTATGCTTGGCCCCATTGCCATCAGCAGCACCAATGTCTACACCCGCAAAGGCAACGCAGAGCGTCTATTGGCATTGGGTGACGCCATCTACACCCAATCCATTGGCACCTATCGCGGCAGCATCTTTGTAGATACCGCCGCAAAGAAAGGCTTTACCCGAATCGACTTGGCCGCAACCCCTCAAATGACCGCCGCCAAGCTAATGGGAAAACGATTTGATCTTTGGATCGATGGCAGCGTAGCCGTTCCCTCTATTTTGAAAGAAATTGGCCACTCTGCTAATGAAGTCGAAAAAGTCATGACGCTGGATAGCTTAGAGCTCTATTTAGCGTTTTCTACCCAAACGCCTGCCCGCACGATTAAAGACTGGGAAGAAGCGCTGATTTGGCTCAAAAAAGAAGGCCACTTTCAAAAAATACATCGAAAATGGCTCCCCAATGAAGCGCCGCCCATGGAAGTGAATGTATTAAGACCCCAACAGGATCACTAAAAAAACACGCATCTAGAATTTCATCTTGCCGCACAATGCCTGCCATTAAGTGCTGCAGCGGCGCTAAATCCCCGACAAAAGCATTCGGCAATCGATGAGCCCTATTCTAAAGCCATCACTTCATATCACTTTTTGCTAATGACTTATTAGCACTCATGCCCTGCAAGAATAATCTTAATACTCGCTGCTCAATCTTGGCACGATGCCCCAGCGGCACCGCAATTTGCAGCTGCAAGCCAATTTCCTCGTAGTGATCGAGGAAAATCCGCACTCTAGGCTCCATCATGGGAGATTCCAGCGCATAGCGACGCTCCAGCTCACGGGCATGACGGGATAAGTCATGCGCGTATTCAGCTGCAATCACCCCTCCTGCCTCCATCAACACCCGCTCCGCTTTTTCCCAATTATCATTGCGCAAAATAGCCACATGGATGGTTTGCAATACATAATCGCCCAGCATGCTTTCATTAAATACCGGCTGGCTCAGCAGCAATGAATTGGGCACGGTCACGCCACGGCCAACGGTTCCCTGGCGATGAGTGGCATGGCTTGATTCCATTAAGGTGGTAGAAACCAAATTCATATCAATGACCTGCCCGCGGATTCCGCCAATTTCAACCCTATCTCCTACGGCAAAAGCATTGCTACTACTGCGAAAAATAGACCCCAACATACAAAGAATCATTTCTTTGGTGGCAAGCACAATCGCGGCAGCAATCGCCACCAGCGATACCGCAAAGGTCTGAATTTCATGCCCCCAGATAAAAATCATCCCAAGGGTAAATACGCCTAAAGAGCAGTTACGTAAATAAACCACCCAACGACGGCGAACCTCCGGCCCTAAATCATGCCTGCGCAAAATGGCGCGGCGGATCAGGGAGCGGCAAACCATCAGTGAAAAAATAAAAACAGCAGAAATAATCGCATCACGAATCAATGCCCTGTCTGCCAGCATCGGCAACAAAGCCGCCGCCAGTCTTTCGTAATACCCTTGCATATCCATCCTTAGAGGCTACTTTCCCAACAATACGGCAGCCACATCATCCGGCTCGGTTAAAGTACGAACCTGTGCAAACAGCGCCTCGGCTTCCGGATAAGTGCGGCGCAAATAAGTCAGCCATTGCTTCATCCGCCCAGCGCGGTGCTTAGGCATAATGTGCTGAGCCTGAATCAGCTGCCAGAAACAAATAAACAGCGGCTGCAAGTCTGCCCACGGCAATTGGGGCTGGCCATTTTTAGCCATCAGCGCCAAGCCGGGATTAGAAACAATCCCGCGCCCCAGCATAATCTGATCGCAACCCGAAACCGCCGCACAGCGGTGAAACTCTTCCACAGTCCAGATTTCGCCATTGGCCACCACCGGCACGGCCAGGGCCTCACGCACGGCGGGGATCAGCTCCCAATAGGCAGGTGGCTTATAGCCATCAAGCTTGGTGCGCGCATGCACAACCACCCGCGCAGCGCCCGCACTGGCCATCGCCTGAGCGCATTCAATCGTCTGGCTGTTATCGTTATAACCAAGGCGCATTTTGGCTGTCACCGGAATATGTGCTGGTACAGCCCGGCGCACCGCGCCCACAATCTCATGAATTAACTCTGGCTCCTGCAGCAGCACCGCACCACCACGATGGCGATTCACACTTTTGGCAGGACAGCCAAAATTTAAATCGATTTCATAAGGAGCCAGCTCGGCCAGACGCGCGGCGTTTTCGGCCATGCACACAGGGTCAGAGCCCAATAACTGCACGCTCACCGGTACACCCGCTACGGTTTTACTGCCATTGAGCAGCTCAGGCGCAATCCGCAAAAATGTTTTATTCGGCAATAAAGAACCGCTGATCCGAATAAATTCGGTGACGCACATATCAATGCCACCCACTCGGGTCAGCACATCACGCAGCACAAAATCAAGCAACCCCTCCATCGGGGCAAGTAAAATCTTCAAGATATACAGCCAAAGCAATGCAGAAAGGCGGTCATTGTAAAACAGCTCACCCTTGGACGTATGGTAAAAGTCCGAACTCATAAAACAAGACAAAACCACAACAATGCAACAAGCCCATACTTGACAATAGAACGGACGTTCACTACGCTAGGGTAGAACGTTTGTTCTGCACAGGTCAAATCTCATGGCACACCCCAATCGCGACGCCGAATACCTTGGCAAGCTGCAAGACTATTACGCTGACTACCGCAATTTACCGTCTTATTCGGTGATCGGTGATTTACTCGGGCTGGCTTCAAAATCAGCCGTATCCGCCCTTGTTAAACGCCTCATGCTCGCGGGCTATGTGGATACCACGCCCGATAAACGCCTCGCCCCCACCAAGCGCTTTTTTGAGCGCGAGCTGGCTGATTTTCCTGTACCCGCTGGCCTGCCCGCCGCCGCTAACGACGCCATGAGCGAAGCCATTAGCATCGACGATTACCTGATCGAGCGCCCCTCAGCATCGGTGATGGTCAGAGTAAAGGGCGATTCAATGATAGACGCCGGTATTCACGATGGTGATATCGCCGTAGTAGAGAAGCGTCATGGTGCTAATTTGGGCGATGTAGTCGTAGCCATTGTGGATGGCGAATACACGCTTAAAACCCTTAGCCGCGACAAACAAGGCTATGTGCTGATGCCGCACAACCCCGCCTACGAGCCTATTCGCCCTAAAGAAGGGCTAGAAATATTTGGGGTGATGGTGGGGCTGATCCGAAAGTATAAATAAGGCTTATTTCACCCCAGAGCCCAGCGTTAAAGATAAAATACGGCGTAAATGATCAGAAGATACCGTTTAATCGCGTCTGAGTGCTTGTATGAAAGTTTTCCATCAAGGCTGGCTTTAACACCTCTATGTCTAATACGGCAAGGAGGCATAACGCAGCAGGGGAAATTTGTATAAGCACTTATCTGATCCAATCCACTTTAAGGAGCGCTTGTGAGCAACGTCGAACACTCCCCTCTGGGCAAAACAGTCAGCTATATCACTGAATACGACCCTAGCCTGCTCTTCCCTATTTCGCGCACGGGCAAGCGCGAGGAAATTGGCGTAGGTGAAACACTACCGTTTATGGGCATGGATATCTGGAACGGCTACGAGCTATCTTGGCTTAATTCACGTGGCAAGCCACAAGTGGCGATTGCGGTGTTTAATATTCCTGCCAGCAGCCCGAATATCATCGAATCTAAATCATTCAAGCTTTATTTAAATAGCTTTAATCAAACTAAATTAGCAACACGCGAAGCCTTACAAAGCCTGCTGCAAGCCGACCTATCCGCCGCCGCAGGCGCAAGTATTGGCGTACAGCTCATTGGCCCAGAGCAATTTCATCAGCAGCGCCTTGCAGAGCTGGATGGCTATTGCATTGATAATCTAGATATCGAAGTCGATCAGTACGCCCCGCAAGCGGGTTTATTAAAATGTGATAGCTCGGACACCACCATCACCGAGTCTTTAACATCTAATTTGTTAAAATCTAACTGCCTAGTGACTGGTCAGCCCGATTGGGCCAGCATTCAAATCAGTTACACCGGCAAGCCCATCAATCGTGAATCGCTACTGCGTTATTTAATTTCATTTCGCAATCACAATGAATTTCACGAGCAATGTGTGGAACGTATTTTTGTTGACCTCATGCGAGATTGTGCCCCGATGAAACTCGCCGTTTACGCTCGCTATACCCGCCGTGGTGGCCTAGATATCAACCCCTACCGCTGTAATTTTAGCGGCCCGCTCCCCAGCAACTTGCGTGGCGCACGGCAGTAGCCTAGGGGGCAGGGGGCAGGGGGCAGGGGGCA
>JANYCY010000006.1 GCA_025360045.1 Janthinobacterium sp.
CGGCCTCGACCCACAAGCTTGGCTAACCGATACACTAGAAAAACTGCCAACCTGGCCCAACAGCCGAATCGATGAACTGCTACCACTGCGCCCAGTAACAGAAAAATAAGCTGTGCAGTCACGGGGCGGCTGGGTGCTTACTTTCAGCTTTATCAGCCATCCAGATCACTACTTCTACAGCTACTTCTTTTGTTTTTTTCCATGCCGTATTTACAATCTTAGTTGCGGTAGAAACGACACTTTTAGCGATAGAAAAAAAACTCGAAATAAAGCCCATAATGATATATTCCCTTTAATTAGTTAATGCCGAGTAATTTTTTGCTGGTTATAGAATCGCTTATTGATTGGCGGCGGGTATCCCCACAGGCAACTTCGGCATTTGCACTGCGTATTTGTTTGATTGCAGATTCAAGATGCTCAATTGATAGTTTTGCATCCAAGCCTAATGATTCAGCGTTGAGTAATGCTTTGGGTAGTGATAAGCGCATGCAGGTGCGGATTTCTCTTCCTGAAAAGCCATCAGATAATTCACTACAATTTTCAATTAACAGCCCCCGTTCACCTGCGATAGGGATGCCTTTTACAAGCATCCGATCCCACATTCGTTTTCGGGCTGCGAAATCAGGTAAATCAAATTTAATATGGTGGCTAATTCGGCTACGAAATGCCTCATCATAATTTTTTGCAAAATTTGTGGCAAAAATAGCGATGCCATCAAATCGTTCTAATTCGATAAGAAGTGTAGATCGCATGGCATTCACTTCGTTATCGACCCCTTGTGTTACAGAGGAGAGGCGTTTGCCAAGGAGAGTATCTGCCTCATCAAAAAAAATGACTGCACTACTTTCTCGAGCAGCTTCAAATGCAGCTTGAATATTTTTTGCAGTATCTCCCATAAATTTACTTTCTAACTCAGCAATGCCAAGTTGAATAAATGGTAAATCTAGGGTGCCTGCAAGGGCTTCGGCTGCAAGTGTTTTACCTGTGCCTGGTGGTCCATAGAAATTCAATATGGTACTCATGCCAAGTGGGTCGACCGACGAAAATCCCCAGTCACTATAAATTGTTTTATGAAAACGCAGTTTCGCTAGGCACTCATCAAATTGAGTTTTTGTTGATTCTGCAAGAATAACGTCCTTGTCTAATTTAAAATTAGCTTTCCTTGTTTGATAGTTGGACGTATTTGTTTTTTTTTGTTCTTCTTTTAATTTACCTCTGAAAGGTGCTTGAAGGCCACTTGAGTCACTCGATTCATGTTTCATTTTTTTTCCATTGTGATTGTGTCTTTCACAGCATCCCTCTTAACCTTATCAATATGCTTCCCCAAGCCCACTGTCGAAATCGCACCTGCTACAAATACAATTGCAAATGCGGCTAAGCTTTCTAGTGGGGAGTTGTTGTTACCCATTGCATTTCCTTTACTTGAGTAAAATAGATAAAGTGATGATTTAAGTTAGTGTGAAGTTTTGTTTCACTTCATTTTCTAAAGCCAGTTGTAATTCGCTGGGGCTGATGATGCGTACGTGTGGCATCCAGTATCAATCATAGAAATTCACTGTTGGCCTTGAATAAATCGTGCTCTCGCCCATAAGCTTTCTATTTTTCCCGCTTCGCTATACTCCAATTTTTCATTTCCACATTGTTTGCATCGCGTTGGTGTGGTTAAAACATCGCTGTTTTGCCAAATAACTTGGTGCCAACTGCAATTTTTACAGTATGTTTTTATGGCTTTATTTTTGGGGATCGGCATTTTCAATCATTTTTATAAAAAGAATTAATATATTTTAGATATTTATTCTATTTAGGGAGAGTGGTTTAAGCGTGTAAAGTCAGCCAGGCCCATGCGGCTAATAACAGCATGCTTAGTAAAAATAAAGCCATTGCACCATTAGGGCGGAGTACGCCGACGAAGCTAAATACGGTGGTGGCGATGCCTTTTTTAACGGTGCTTTTTGCCCGCCAGCTTTGCCACATTTTTAAACCACTCATTAGGCCCGCCCCTACAGCGCAAGATACTAAAATAATTCGGAATAAGATAAAGGGATCAAGCTGGCCGATGGTGATTTTTTTATAAACAAAGCCAATAGCGGCCATCAGAAGTGCGGCAGAGCCTGAGATGGCTAAATTGGTAAAGAGCATTTTTCGGCTTTTAATGGTGGCGTCTTCTAGCTCAGCCTTAAGCAGTGAGACTTTCTCATTAATTAATGACGAAGTTTCATCTTTAATTGTAAGGATGCGCTGATCAATTTCATCACCTATTTTTTTTGAGGCGTAATTAACTATTTCTATAATGTCATCTTTGGTCATTGATCGTTGGTTATGAATCTCATCAGATAGATCCTTGATATTTTTACTCAAGGTGTTTCCTGCGATTGTAACCACAGAGTGTAGCTCAAAACTTGCTTTTCCTATGGTGGCCTCAAGGCGATCGGCAGCTTGTGAAACGCTATCATCAATGGCAGGTTTAAGGCTATATGTTACCGTTCTGCTTAACGCACCTTCAATCTGATTTAGCTCTTCTTTTAAATCGATATTGAAAAATGACATGGTTAATTTTCTCTGCTGATGTAGATTATTTTTTGGATAGTTAAAATTAATAGGTGCACTAGCACCTTATTTTGCTATTTAAAATTTAATATTTTTGTAATGGCTGTTAATGTAATTGTTATTGTGTTCAATAGCTTTGCTGTTGTTGCCCATGGTATTTCCTTTATATGTTTAATTTTGCGAAGGCTAAATATTTAAGCCGTTGTGAAATATTGCTTCACTTCATTTTCTAAAAACAATTGCAGCTCAGCTGGGCTGATAATCCGCACATGTGGTATCCAATATCTAATCAGCGGGAGTATTTGATTAGCATGGCTAATGTGGCTACTGATAATTAAGCCGCCATTTTCTAATTGCTTGATGGTTTCTTGCTGCGGCAGTAGTTTTCTACGCAAGAAGTAATAGGCCATTTGTGGGGCAACGGTGAGGAGGACTTCGGTTTTATCACTGCTATACCAAATGTCTTCATTGCTTTCTATTTCTACCTGTATTTCTGCGTTTGGCGTGAAGCTGTCGTTGCTGATGCTTAATTGGCTAATACGGCTAAAGGTAAAGGCTTTCAGTTGCTGATTTTCTGTGGCCGCTAGATACCAGATGCCTTTGCTATTGACTAAGCGATAGGGCATTAAGGTGCGTGGTTTACCGGCGTAGCTGAGCTGGCAAATACGTTGCCGCTGTATGGCTTCGTCTAGCTGAATAAACTGGCTATCGTGGGGCTTGGGTTCTTCGTAATGATGGCCTTTGATGAGGTAGCTGCTATGCGTCAAGGTATCGAGCAGGGCGACGAGAAAGCGTTGGCTGGCATTGGGGAATAGCTGATCTACACCTGTGAGTCTGGCAAAGGATTCTAGGTCTTTAGAGGTCAGTTTACCTCGATAGGCGGCCGCAATTTGGTAGCGACCATCTTCTAGTTTGTCGACAATGCCGCCTAGGCGATTTAAATCGCGGTAGATGGTACGTTCGCTCACTTTAAATTCATCGGCAAGGGCTTGCCTGCTTAATGCGTCGCCTAAATTCAGTTTGAGCAAGATGGCGGCAATTCTGAATGCTAGGGTTTCATGCTCTGAGCTTACGACTTTTATTGTTTGAGTGCTTTTATATATGTAGTTATTGCTATTGATTTTTTTGGCATGAAGCTTACACATGTTTGTCATATTTTGCGATGTTTATGTCATAGTTCATATGGGTAATTTAAACATAGCTTGCTGACAGGGCGTGGCAGTGGATTAAGCGTAGAGAAAAAGAAGTGGAGGATCGGGTAAGGGGGGCTTGAGACGTAAAAAAAACCGCCATCATTGGATGGCGGTTTTTCGTGGGCTAAAGCTTATTGCTCAGTAACAGATTCTGCAGGCTGTTGCCAAGGCAGTGGCACATTGATGCCATTGAGCAGGAATGCGCCTTTTTCTAGCGAGGCTTTGGCTGAAAGCAGGCCGTTTTCGCTGCGGATCAGGTTTTGATCGGTTAGCTTATTGATTTGGCCTTCTACAAATTGCCCAGCGAGATAATCGAGATCGTCTGCTGCTACGCCACTATCTGGGCCGCCGAACATATTGCGGGCTTGCCACATCACCATGGTTTCGATCACTTTGCGCGGCACAGAGAAATCGGCTTTGGCGTGGAGTTTGCTTACAAATTCGACCGGTTTATCCAAGTCAGCGGGCTTAAAGCCTTTGAGGCCTACTTCGGTGGTAAAGCGGATCGAGCCATCGGGTAATTTAACGTCAAACTTTTTAATGGCCAGCAGTGGGTCATGCGTAAGCAGCGGCATACCGTGGGTTTTAACCAGCTTAACTAACTCGGTAGAGAATTCATCACGCTTTAGTTGTTTTTTCTGTAGCGCAGTAAATTCATCAGCAAGCTTAGCAAGTGTTGGGCCGTGCAAATGGCTGGCTGTGGCTTGTAGCTCGGCGGGGCCGTAAGGCTGATCGTCGAGGATAAGCTTGGCGAGGTTGATATTTGCGCCGCCGTTAATAAACTCGCCTGTCTCAGCAATATTGCCTGCGTATTTCAGGTTTTCTAGTTTGAGCTTAATCGGGGTGCCTTCCGATAGTTTCATATCAAAGCCAGCTAGGTTGGCCGTGGTCGTTCCAAGCATCACACCGGTTTTGCCACGTATATGATCAAAGCCGAAAGTTAAATCATTAAAGGCAAACGATAGCTTGCCTTTAGCTTCGCCTGATAAACCAGGTGCATTGGCAATGAGTTTGACGCTATTAAAATCACCGCCGTAATTGAGGGTGGCATCAAAGCCTTTCCATTTGGCTTTTACGCCAGAAATGGCTTCTTCATAATCAAAGCTCGGTACTTTTACAGAAATAACGCCATCGTCATTAAAGCCAATTCGGTTTTCAATATGAATTGGTTTTTGTGTGCCAAAGAATTGGGTTAAAAACTTTTGTGTTTCGGGCGAAAAAATAAATTCAGATTCAACCACTGCTTTATAAGGGCGCAAATTAAAGCTGCTGAGCAGTGGGAAGGGGCCGTGTTTAATCTTCTGGGTATAAGTTACTTCAAATTTAGGCAGCTCGGTGCCTGCACGCTCAATAAAAAAGCGATAAAGCTCGGGATTAAGCAGCAGCGTGGTTTTTTCGCTTGAGCTAAACCAGCCTGGCTGATATTCACGATTTTTTACAATAAAGTAGGGCAGGCTGCTTAGCCATTCATGTTGTTTTTGTAGTGTTTTTTCAGCGGCTTTGCCCGCTACATAGGCGCCGCCAATATAGGCTGTAGATAGGATGGCGGCTGTGATTGCACTACCCAGTAATACTTTACGTTTCACCATTGTCTCCGACATTCAATATCGTGCCTCGCGCATCAAAAAGGCGTTTGAGATGCTAGCTTGGCAGAAAAACGGGCGCTTGTGGCGCCCGTTCTGATTGGATTTTTAGATCCGTTGCGCGAGTTCTACAGCTTTACCAATGTAATTACTTGGTGTCAGCTCTTTCAGGCGGGCTTTTTCTAGCTCAGGAATTTCTAAACCATCAATAAATACCGCCAGTGCTTCACGGGTCATACCGCTTTTGCCACGGGTGAGCTCTTTTAACTGCTCGTAAGCATTAGGCACGGCATAACGACGCATGACGGTTTGAATTGGCTCAGCCAGCACTTCCCAGTTGCAATTCAAATCATCAAGCATGGCTTGGCGATTGACTTCCAGCTTGTTCAGGCCTTTTAAACAGGCACCATAAGCCAGCAAACTATAACCCAAACCTACACCCATATTACGCAATACGGTGGAGTCGGTTAGGTCACGCTGCCAACGGCTAACAGGTAACTTTTGCGATAGATGGGTCAGCATCGCATTAGCCATGCCCAGATTGCCTTCGGAGTTTTCGAAGTCAATTGGGTTTACTTTGTGCGGCATGGTGGAGGAGCCAATTTCGTTCTTATTCACGCGCTGTTTAAAGAAGCCCAGCGAGATATAGCCCCAGATATCACGGTTCATATCAATAAGAATGGTATTGGCACGGGTAAACGTGTCGTACAGCTCGCTCATATAATCGTGCGATTCAATTTGCGTGCTGTAGGCGTTAAAGCTGATACCTAGGCCTTCTACAAAGCGGCGGCAGAAGCTTTCCCAATCGAAATCAGGGTAGGCAGAAATGTGGGCGTTGTAGTTACCTACGGCGCCATTGATTTTGCCCAGCAGCTCGATTTTTTCGATGCGAACCAGTTGGCGCTCAAGGCGATAGGCCACATTGGCCATTTCTTTGCCCATGGTGGTCGGTGTCGCTGGCTGGCCGTGGGTACGGCTCATCATCGGCGCATCGGCTAAATCGTGGGCTAGCTCTTTAAGCTTACTGACCATTTCTTTGAGCTTAGGCAACATCACGGCATCACGAGCGCCTTTTAACATCAGGGCGTGGCTTAGATTGTTGATGTCTTCTGAAGTGCAAGCAAAATGGATAAATTCATTCGCAGCGCTGACTTCGGCATTACCGGATAGACGTTCTTTCATCCAGTATTCCACGGCTTTTACGTCGTGGTTGGTGGTGCGCTCGATGGTTTTCACTTCCAGCGCGTGCTCTGGTGAAAACTGGGCGACAACCGCATCGAGTTCAGCGATGGTGGCTGCAGAGAAAGGCTTAATCTCTTCGATAGCCGCTTCTGCGGCGAGGGCTTTTAGCCAAGCAATTTCAACGGCAACGCGGTTTTTAACCAGCGCGTACTCGCTAAAATAGGGACGTAAATCGGCCAGCTGTTTTTCATAACGACCGTCGAGCGGGGAAAGGGCGGTAAGGGCTGAAAGTTCCATTCTAAGCCAAGTCTCACGTCTACAAAAATCAAGGGGCTAATTTTACCACAGGCTACGCATGCTGCTCTCGCCAAACTGCATTTGCCAGATAAATGAAATGGTAAAAAAACGATTCTAGCTTGGTTTTTTGTATAAGGGATGTGCGTTCTGCTCACTACTCTGGCAGGATGCCGATTGTTATCCTACTTGGGTGTTAAGTATTTGATCAGCTTAATGAAATCTTTACGGTGACTCATCTTGATCTATTTGCAACGTGGCAACAAATAAGGATGACAGCACGGGCTTTGTCTTGTAAGAATGTCACCACAAATAGATCAATATGAGGATGGGGCAATGAACACAGAGATTACAGCTGACTGGCAAAATTGGATTGTTGATAATTTAGCGCGAGGTTGCGTGCCGCAATCGCTGGTTGAGGTGATGGCCGGTAAAGGGTTTGACCCTATTTTTGCCAATGCCATTGTTTTTCATTTTACCAATGTATCTACGCAGCCTAAAACGGTGGCGGCGCCTGCGGCCTATGTCGCAGAACCGGCTCGATTCCCGATGGAAGGCGGGGTGATTCATACGCACGATCGTATCGTTCGGGTCACGGCAAGGGTAGCTAAGCCGATTGTAGCGATTTTGGATGATTTATTATCGATGGAAGAATGTGATGAGTTGGTGCGCTTATCTAAAAGTAAATTAAAACGCTCTACCATTGTGGACCCGCAAACAGGCGCTGAAGAAGTGATTGATGATCGCAGTAGCTTTGGTACTTTTTTTACCGTGAACGAGGATGAGTTTATCGCAAGGCTAGATCGCCGAATTGCCGAAGTGATGCATTGGCCGATTGAAAACGGCGAAGGGATGCAAATTTTAAATTACAAAATCGGCGGTGAATACAAACCGCATTTTGATTATTTCCCAGTTAGCGACCAAGGTAGCCAAGTGCATTTAAAAAACGGTGGCCAGCGCGTATCCACCCTTGTGATGTATCTAAATGATGTAGACGAGGGGGGCGAAACGATTTTCCCTGAGCTGGGCTTAGCGGTTGCGCCTAAAAAAGGCTCGGCGGTTTATTTTGAATATTGTAATAGCCAAAGCCAAACCGATCCTCTTACCCTGCACGGCGGCAACCCTGTGCTCAAAGGCGAGAAGTGGATTGCCACCAAATGGATGCGCCAAGGGCGATTTGGCTGATGTAGGTCGGGTTAGACGGTTTATTCGCGGTTTTTGGCGGATAAATCGGCGTAACCCGACATGCTCAGATGAAAAAATCAGCAATCAGTGCGCACACACCACCAGTCACAGCCACCTAGCCCCATAGGTATCTACACAAATTGATGACAGCACTTCAGTGTTGCAGCCTCCCCCTTTGTCAAAGGGGGCTGAGGGGGCCCGAGGGGGATTTGCCTTTGGTTTTTGGCTAATTTCAGCCCAACATCAACTTCAAATCCCCCCTAGCCCCCCTTTTACAAAGGGGGGAACAAGTGTGCTGACTTGTGTAGATACATATGCCCTAGCCCTGATTCGCCCGCCGTAAATTCAGCGTTTCACCTTGTTCGGTAATCGCTTTGAGTTGCTCTAGCCAAGGCTGAATATCAATGCCTCGCTCGGCCAGCCATGAGTCATTGTAATAAGAATGCGCATAGCGCTCGCCACTGTCGCAAAGCAGGGTCACGATGCTGCCGCTTTGCTCATTGGCTTTCATTTCTTGAGCCAAAGCCAGCACACCCGCCAAATTGCAGCCAGTGGACCCGCCCACTCTGCGGCCTAGTTTTTCAGCCAGCCAGCGCGTGGCCGCAATCGATAGCGCGTCGGGCACTTGAAACATGCTGTCGATCACCGAGGGGATAAACGACGCTTCTACCTTAGGACGGCCAATGCCTTCGATGAGGGAGCCACAATGCAAGCTTAAGCTGCGATCTTTGCTGCAAAAAGCATCAAAAAATACCGAGTTATCCGGATCTACGCAGGCAATTTGCGTGCTGTGTTGGCGATAGCGCACATAGCGGCCCAAGGTGGCCGATGTGCCGCCTGTGCCACAGCTGGCGACAATCCATTTAGGAATGGGGTGAGGTTCTAGCGCCATCTGCGCAAAAATAGATTCGGCAATATTATTATTGGCTCGCCAATCGGTGGCGCGCTCGGCGTAGGTAAATTGATCCATAAAGTGGCCGTCAGTTTCTGCGGCCAGCCTCAGCGATTCACTGTGTAGCGTGGTTGGATCATCGACTAAATGGCAGAGCCCACCGTAAAAAGTAATAGCGGCGATTTTTTCAGGGCTGGTGGATGCAGGCATCACGGCAATAAAGGGCAGGCCCAAGAGTCGTGCAAAATAAGCTTCAGAAATAGCTGTCGAGCCGCTGGATGCTTCAATCACGGTGCTTTTGGCATGAATCCAGCCATTGGCCAAAGAATACAAAAACAAAGACCTAGCAAGTCGGTGTTTTAAGCTGCCGGTTGGGTGGCTAGATTCATCTTTTAAATAGACATCAATGCCAGGAAAACCCGGTAAATCGAGCGGAATTAAATGGGTGTCTGCAGAGCGATTAAAGTCAGCCTCAATCGTGCGAATGGCACGGGCAACCCAAGTGCGGCTATCTGTCATAGGAGTCATTATTTTGGAGCCAAAGATGACACAGCATTTCATGAGCGTCGCTAAGGTTCAAGCAAAAAAGCATGATTGATTAAGGTAAGTGCTGAAAGTGTGAAAACGAGCTTAAATAGCAGGCATAAAAAAGGCACTAGCAGTGCCTTTTTGACTAAATAACATGGCTTATTTTTTAGCAGGCTGGCTGGCTTTCATTGCTGCTTTAGATGCAGCTGCTGCGGCTGGTTTTTCGGCTTTAGCAGGGGCTGCTGGGGCGGCCATTTTACCGCCAACAGAGATTTCGCCTTTCACTTTGTTGTAGACGCCATCTTTAATACCAGGCACTTTTTTAAGATCTTCAGCGCTCTTAAATGGGCCATTTTTGCTGCGATATTCAATAATCGCTTTGGCTTTGGATGGACCAAACCCGTTAACCGCTTCCAGTTGTTCTTGGCTGGCGGTGTTAATATCTACAGCAGCAAAAGTCATACCACTAAGAGCAAAGGCACTTAGCAAGGCGATTAGCCATTTTTTCATGAGATTTCCTTTAATTTAAGATAAACACGCGGGCCAATGCCCCAACTGAGGCAATGCAGCTTAAATATAGCATGCCTTGTTGGTGCGCGCTTTTCGTGTCAGATTAGGTTCAGCTTATGGTTGCAATTACACCCGAACAAGCCGTGGGGCATTATGAAAATTTCCCTGTGGCGTCTTTAGTTTTACCTCGAAAATACCGTAAGGCAGTGGCGGCGGTTTATCACTTTGCTCGCCATGCCGATGATTTGGCGGATGAGGGAGACGCCTCGCCAGAAGCGCGTTTAAGCGCACTGGCAGCATGCCGAGCAGAGTTAGATTTAATTGCGTCTAAGCAAGCCCCGCTTACCGCGCGCTATCAAGCCCTTGCTGTGGCCACGCATCAATATCAAATCCCTATCCAGCTTTATCACGACCTGCTCGATGCGTTTACGCAAGATGTGACCAAGCATCGCTTTGCCGATTTTGGCGAGCTGATTTATTACTGCCGCCGCTCGGCCAACCCAGTCGGGCGCATTCTGCTTTATATTTTTGGCCTTGCCACACCGCGCAATCTGGCCTTATCAGACGGCATTTGCAGCGCTTTGCAGCTGATTAATTTCTGGCAGGATGTAGAAAAAGACTGGGCTAATGGCCGTGTTTATTTACCACAAGCCGATTTAGAACGATTTGGGGTGAGCGAAGCACAAATTGCCGCAGGCGAAGTGAATGCAAACTGGCGGCGCTTAATGGCGTTTCAGGTGCGGCGCAGCCAGAAAATGCTGCACGCAGGAGCACCGCTCGGCAAAATTTTACCTGGCAGGATCGGCTTAGAAATCCGCCTGACGATCTTGGGTGGTGATGCGATTTTAGAAAAATTAAAATTACAGCCCGATGTGTTTCGTCATCGGCCCGTCTTAACTTGGCAAGACTGGCCGCGTTTGCTGTGGCGAGCGATCAGGGCGAAGTAAAGCTGCTATACAGAACTTTGCAAGCAGAGGGCGGGCGATGTTTAGATTGTGCTTGCTGTTTTTCTTACTCACAGCCTGTAGGGCCGATGAGTCGAGCCAGTCCTTAATCGATGGCGTAGTGATTAAGGTAAAGGACGGCGATTCGCTGGTGATTCGGGATGATCAAAACCAAGAGCATCAGCTACGTTTGGCTTTTATCGACGCGCCCGAATATAGCCAGCCTTTTGGTAGCGAGGCGAGAAGTAATCTAGATCGCTGGGTGTATCGTAAGCGTGTTCAGGCGCAGCTAATGGATAGCGATCGTTATCAGCGCAAAGTGGTGGTCTTGCATCTGGGAAGTACAGATATTAATAGCGAACAAATTAAGGCGGGCTTTGCTTGGCACTATCAGCACTTTGCCAAGGGCAAGCAAAGCAGCGCCGATTTTGAGCGCTACCAAAGCCTAGAGCAGCAAGCTCGGCAGGGCAGAATAGGGCTTTGGCAAGAAGCCCAGCCCGTGCCGCCTTGGGATTATCGCAAGGCGCACAAGGGGAATTAAAAAGGGCGCTTACATCTCCAGCGCAATCAATTCTTGCACTGTCTGGCGGCGGCGGATTTGGGTGATCTGATCGCCATCAACCAGCACTTCTGGGATGAGTGGCCGCGAATTGTAATTGGACGACATGCTGGCGCCGTATGCGCCGGTATCGTGAAACACCAGCAAATCGCCTATTTCGCAGTGTGGTAAATCTTGGCTGGTGACTTCCCCGCCTTCAATCTGGGTAAATACATCGCCTGATTCGCATAAAGGCCCGGCCACAACAGTGGGGCGAAGTGCGCCGCCGCGTGGTGTGCCATCGGGTGCATAGCTGCTGATGCGGTGATAGCTGCCATACATTGCTGGGCGGGCCAGATCATTAAAACCCGCGTCGACCAAGGCAAAAAAGTTATTGCCGACTTGTTTTTGCGCACGCAGCTCAGAAATCAAGCAGCCCGATTGCGCCACTAAAAAGCGGCCGGGTTCGATTTCCATGCTGATCTTGTGGCCTAGATGCGCTTCAATTTCTTGACGCGCTTTATCCCAAATCTGGAAGTAATGATCGGTGTCGACAATCGCCTCGCCTGCTTGGTAAGGAATCGATAAGCCGCCACCAATAGAGATCGCCGATAAATCTTGAGCGCAGGTTTTGACCTGCTGAATCATTGCATCGCAAACGCTTTGCAAATGATCGTAATCGACGCCAGAGCCAATATGCATATGCAGGCCGATCAACTTGAGCTGGTATTGGGCGATTAGTGCCAAGCTGCTCGCAAGATGCTCAAACCAAATGCCATGCTTACTTTGCTCGCCACCGGTATTGGTTTTACGGCTGTGGCCGTGGCCAAAACCGGGATTGATGCGTAGCCAAACTGGATGACCCGCGTGCGCTTGTCCCAGTTGCTCCAGCATTTGCGGTGAGCCACAGTTGACTGGAATATTCAGCTCAACCACCCGCGCTAAAGCTTTTTTATCTAACAGATCAGCAGTAAAAACAATTGGCGCATGTTTGGCCGTGCTATCTGGTACAAAGCCAGCCGCCAGCGCACGCTCGACTTCGCCTAGCGAAACCGAATCCACCAAAACGCCTTCTTCACGCATGAGTTTGAGCAAATGGATATTGCTGGAGGCTTTTTGCGCAAAGCGAATCACATCAAATTGGCGCAGACGGGCAATTTGCGCTCGAATGGTGGCTGCATCGTAGGCCCAGCAAGGGGTAGAAAACTGGTCGGCAATCTGGGCAATCTGGCGATTTGATATCATGGCTTTGGCGACGTAAGTAGATATAATGGATCTATAATTTAACAAGCTATTTGTTTGGAATACAGGGCATTTTATAAGTAAATGCTGGATCTACCATGAGTTTTACTGGAAATATACCGAGTTTGCCTATGAATCCGAAAATTGATCTTTTTGACCAAAAAATTCTACAAATTTTGCAGACCGATGCGCGTATATCGCACGCAGAAATAGGGCGGAAAGTGCATCTTAGCCAGCCTGCGGTTTCTGAGCGGATTAAAAGATTAGAGAGTAGCAATGTGATTCGCGGTTATCGGGCCGATATTAACCCTAAGGCCTTGGGCTATCAGATTACCGCGATGATCCGGCTCTCCACCCAGCAAGGCAGGCCCTATGCGCAATTTGCGGCGGACTGCCCTGAGATTATTGATTGCTATACGGTAACGGGCGAGGATGGCGCGGTGATGCGGGTGCTGGCTACTGATGTGGAGCATTTGCAGCGCATTATCAATGAGTTGAATGCCTTTGGCTCGACCTCTACCGCCATTGTTTTAACCACCCATGTGTTGGGGAAAACGATTTCTATCATGTAGGGTGGGCACAAATGCCCATCCAACATTATTTGTCGGCTGCTGCAGGTGCACTGGCCGTGGTGCTGGCAGGCTTTTCAGGCAGATAAAGGCCACCTTTAAAACCGCAGGCTGTAAGAGTGGCAATGGTCAATAGTAATAACAGCGCACGTATCATTTTGGCTACTAGTCAGTATTTAGTGGCAGAATCGCAATTCTAACATGCAGGGAATAGATTGAATGACCGAGTCCGAGTTTCTTGACCTCAGCGATAGCGTATTCGCAAAAATTGAAGCGGCACTGGATGAGAGCGGGCTAGATGTAGATACCTTGCTCTCTGGTAATGTATTAGAAATTGAATTTGAAGATCGTAGCAAAATCATTGTAAATCGCCATTCAGCCAACCAAGAGCTGTGGATTGCGGCACGCTCAGGTGGTTATCACTATCGCTTGCAGGCTGGCGTTTGGCAAAGCACCCGTGAGGCGGGTGAGTTTTATGCTGACCTAAGCACCGCAATCAGCGCCCATGCCCAGGAAGATTTTCGCTTTTGATCATTGAGCCAGCGTGGCTATCGGGTCTGTTTGCCTCGGCTTTTTTATCTGCTACCTTGCTGCCTGGTAATTCTGAAGCGGCCCTGTTGGCCTATCTACATTTTAATTCCCAAGGATTAATTCCTGCCTTGTTAGTGGTGACGGCGGGTAATACCTTAGGCGGATTGCTCACGGTATGGATGGGCCGTCGTCTGCCTGCTGCTCCCAAGAGTAAGGCAGTGGCTTGGGCAGAGCGAGTTGGCCCAATCAGTTTATTGCTGACTTGGCTGCCGGTAGTAGGCGATGTTTTATGTGGGGTGGCCGGTTGGCTGCGTTGGCCTTGGCGGCAAGTTGCGCTGTGGATGTTATTGGGTAAAGCCGCACGCTATCTGGTGCTGGCCGGTGCAGCGCGCTGGCTAATAGGAGTTTAATTTGTCTCGACGTTTATTGACATTGATTCTGGCCGCAAGTTTGGTCTCAGCCCCTTTGCAGGCCGAGGTGCAGCTGCCCAATTTGGGTGAGTCTTCACAAGAAGGCTTAAGCCCTTTGCAGGAGCGGCAAATTGGCGAGTCGGCGATGCGTGAATTGCGGCGTAGCGGCGCTATGAGCGAAGACCCTGAGCTGGTTGCTTATTTGCGGCAGCTCGGTGGGCGTTTACTCGATGCCAGTGGCGAAACCGAAACCAATTTTGTTTTCTTTCCCATGCTCGATCGCAGCGTTAATGCCTTTGCCATCCCCGGCGGACTTGTTGGCGTGCATACCGGTTTAATCGTGTTGGCTCAGCATGAATCGGAGCTAGCTTCGGTGCTGTCGCACGAAATTGCCCACGTTACTCAGCATCACTTTGCCCGTCTTTTGGAAGGGCAAAAAATGGCGCCTTGGGTTACGTTGGCCGCTTTAGGTTTAGCTATTGTGGCTGCGAGTGCGGGTAAGGGGGATGTGGCGATGGCCAGTTTAATGGGCAGCCAAGCGTATATGATCCAGCGCCAGCTGGATTACACCTATATGTTTGAGCAAGAGGCCGATCGGATTGGCATGCAGACTTTGCAAAAAGCCGGTTTCGATCAGGCGGCAATGCCTACTTTTTTTGATCGTATGCAAAAGAATTCACGGTTAGGGGAGGGCAATGCGCCCGAGTTTTTACGCACTCACCCAGTGACGTATAAGCGGATTAGCGACGCGCAAGCACGTTTAAAAGATAAGCCTTATCAGCAGTTTAAAGACAGCTTAGATTACTTATTTGTGCGCGAAAAAGCACGATTCTTGCAGATGGATGAGCAAGACGCCTTGGATTATTACCGTAAGACACTGAGCGAAAAAAAATACGCTCATCTGTCATCGCACCTGTATGGCTTGGCTTTGGCGCAGCTAAGGGCATTTGATGCCGATGGTGCATGGGCTTCTTTGCAAAAAGCCAAACAAGCCTTGGGCAAAACACACTCCTCATTAGAATATTTAGCGGGCAGCATTCGCTTGGCACAAAAGCGCCCAAGCGACGCGCTACAAATATTTAAAGAAGCCAGTAAACGCTTCCCCGCCAGCCGCGCGCTGGTGTACGGCGAGATTGACGCGTTGATTGCCAATCAGCAGTTGAGCGAGGCCTTAGCCAGCGCCCAATACGCCATTGAGCTTTACCCCTCCGATGCCTATCTTTGGCAGCGTATCTCAAAAATCCAAAATGCACGGGGCGATGCAATCCGCCAGCATCAGGCCCAAGCAGAGTATTACAGCCGACTGGGTGAATATACGGCAGCGATAGAGCAGCTGCAGCAGGCGCAAAACGCAGGTGGTGGCGATTTTTATCTCTTATCGGCGATTGAGGCGCGTTTGAAAGAACTGAAACAATTGCAGGTGCCGCTTAAATAATTCGTAGCCCGAACCGAAGGTGATTTCATTGATCACTTTATGGGGTATTTATTCTGCATATGAGAACAAGCATGAGCCAATCTGTGTTTAATCTTGATGGCCTGATTGGGCCGCTGCGTGAGCTCATTCAAGCTGCGCGCAATCAGGCTTTACGCGCTGTAGATACGATTCAAGTGAATACCTGCTGGGAAGTGGGGCGGCATATTGTTGAATATGAGCAACAAGGACAGGCGCGCGCAAGGTATGGCACTAAGTTATTGCCTTTACTGGCTGAGCGCTTAACTGCCGAATTCGGTTCCGGATTTGATGTGCGTAATTTGCGGTATATGCGTGCATTTTTTCAAGTATTTCCAATTCGGAACGCAGTGCGTTCCGAATTGAGTTGGACGCATTATCGCCGCTTACTTCGAGTAGAAAGCGAAGCCGCTCGCCTATGGTATATCCAAGAATCGATCACACAAAATTGGAGCTCGCGTGCGCTAGAGCGGCAAATTAGCACTCTATATTACGAGCGGCTGCTGGCGAGTAAAGATAAGACTGCCGTTGCTAGCGAAGCTCAGTTATTGCTTGCCCCTATTCTGCAAGAGCCAAGAGAATTTGTCCGAGATCCCGTATTACTAGAGTTCCTAGGCTTGCCAAGCAGTGGCCGCTTATTAGAGTCCGACCTAGAACAAGGCTTGATGGATAAGTTGCAAGACTTTTTACTGGAGCAGGGGAAGGGGTTTGCTTTTGTTGCTCGTCAGCAGCGAATTAGCACGAGTAGCAAAGACTTTTATATTGATCTCGTGTTCTACAACTATTTGCTGAAATGCTTTGTGCTCTTTGATCTGAAAACGGGTGAATTAGCGCATCAAGATATCGGTCAGATGGATATGTATGTGCGCATGTATGACGAGCTAAAACGTGGCGCAGATGATAATCCAACCGTGGGGATTATCTTATGCTCACAAAAAGACGCTTCGGTGGTGCGTTATTCCGTGCTAAATGGCAATGAGCAATTGTTTGCTAGGGTCTGTTGACGTTTGATTCACAGCTGCGTTTGGCCCAGTTTTGGGGCTGAACAAGGCAAAAATTGCGACATGGTACGAGTACCATTAGCGATTTTTAACGCAGTGCAGCCCCAAAAATGAGCCAAACCCGAAGGGCTG
>JANYCY010000033.1 GCA_025360045.1 Janthinobacterium sp.
CGCTCTCCCGCCACTGTGTCACGCGCAGTAGCCACTCCCCGCGCCGAGCCTGCAAATCCCCCATAAATCCCCCTGCTTGATAAAAACCTCAGCATGACGAAAAAAGGGAGTGGCGTTTAGATGGGAGGGCTGGGCGCTTACTGTAGAGCACTTGAAGAGCGAAAACAACACTGAAAATACAAAACTGGCCCTCAATAAAATATTAAGTGCGATAGATAAACTCGAGCATGGAGTAATCCTTTCAATAAAAAACAATAGCAATAGAACCATTCCGGAATTAATCAAATGAAAGACAAGCCAAATGAATGGGTATCAATCTCTGATTTAATGGCGGGTGTAATGGCTGTTGTTATGCTTTTGCTTGTTATGTCTGTACTGCAAAAGACCTATGCGGATCTAAAGCATAAAAAAGAAATGGAAGAAAGCTCAGTTACGCAAAAAAGTAAAGTTTCTGCCATTTTGACTGACTTAAAATCTTCACTTAATAAACAAGGGGCTGCAGATTTAGTCTCTTTTGATATTGATGCAGGCAGAATCACACTTAAAGATAATGTATTTGAACGAGGTAGTGCATGTATTACTGCCGAGGCAAAAACAGCCATTGCCAGTGTGGAGGAAAAAATTGCTAAATATTTAACAGAAGTAAAAGGGGCACAGGTTTTTATTAATGGGCATACAGACAATATCCCCGTGTCCAAACCTGTCACAGATTTTGCCCGTTTTTGCACTGTATACGATGACAACTTTACCCTTTCTGCCGCACGTGCACGTGAAGCTCGCAAATTACTCATTGGTAAACTAGCAGAAGAAAAAGCAAAAGAGATTATTGTTGCTGGATATGGGGACTCTCAACCCTTAAAAGGGATTCCACATAGTGATGCAAAGAATCGCCGAGTAGAAATTAACTTTGCCTTTAAAGGGCTTGAACCTTAAAACCCAGTAATAAATTAAAAAAACCGCCCAATCAGCAGCACTGGGGCGGTTTTTTTATGGCTAAATATTACAAATATCAATGCAGCTGCGGATTAACCTCAGTAATCCCATGCCCAATAAATAGCTGGGTAACGTCTACTTGATCGAACTGGTATTTCTCGTTGCAGAACTCGCAGCCCACGTCCACATGGCCGTGTTCGGCCAGTAGGCCTTCAATTTCTTCTTTGCCTAGCATTTTCAGCATGCCGCCTACGCGCTCTCTGGAGCAGGTGCAGGCAAAGCTTGGGAATACGGGGTCGAAGATGCGGACTTTTTCTTCGTTATACAGGCGATAGAGTGTTTCACGCAGCGGCAGGGTCAGTAGTTCTTCGTCTTGAATCGTTTGCGATAAGGCGGTGACTCTGTCCCAGCCATCTTCATCGCCTTGGCCTTCTGGTAGTTTTTGAATCAACAGGCCACCGGTCATTTCTCCGTCGGCCGCCAGCCAGATTTTGGTGTCGAGCTGCTCTGAGCGCTGCATATAGTTTTCGATGATTTCAGCCACGCTCTGGCCTTTTTCAAAGCCCACAATACCTTGCCATGTTTCGCCGTCTTGCGGGTCGATCATGATGGAAAACTGGCCTTGGCCGATCAGCTCGGCCAGCGTGGCATCGCTAGAAAGCAAGCCTTCCCAACGCGCTGTAGCGCGCATGGTCATTTCGCTAGTGCATTCCACCACCAGCATTTTCAACGGGCCATTGCCACGCAATTGCATCACTAAAGTGCCATCGAGCTTAATGGTTGCGGTGAGTAAGGCGGCAGCGGAAAGTAGCTCGCCAATGCGCTTTTGTAAAACCGGCGGGTAAGGATGACGGGTCAAAACTTCTTTATAGGTTGCATCAAGCTGAACAATTTCGCCGCGTACTGGCAGGCCATCAAACAGAAAACGCTCTAGTGAATCTTTCATTTTTTGCTCTCTACTGATTTAACTTTTGTTACGGTGTAGCTCGTCATGGGCATAGATGAGCTTACATCAAAAGCACAACCTGCTTCGATCCCAATACGGGCAATGTCAGCCGCGCTTAAATCAGGGTTATCGTAAACAGCATTCATGGCGCCAATTGCGTAATCACGGCCACTGCCTATGCCCCAGAAGCGCTGGTATTCATAGACTTCTCGCAGGCTATAGACGGCAAAAATACCATGTGGATTAGCCATCAAAACGGTCATTTGGCTAGATTCGTAAGGATCATCGTCTTCTTCGTCTACTTTTAAGAAAAAATCATCTTTTAATTTGGGATGCAGTTTTCTAAAGCTTTCAAAAATGGCAGGTCTATCGCTGAAATCTAGGTTTTTTACTTTTTTAAGCGCAGCCTGCAACACTAAATCGTGTGCAGCGCTGCCTGCAATTGAGAAATAACCATCGTGTGCAGCAAAAATTTTATTCCAACATGCATCGTCCCCCGCACCTAGCCGGGTATCACCAAAAGTAGATTGGCTATCCGCCGCAATAGCGATCTGATCGCCTTTTTTAACAACAACTACCGTGGTCATTTATTTTCCTTATTAGCGCAGTTCTAAAAAAAACCTGTAGACACAGAGAAAAAACAAGAACAAAGAGCACACAACCTTTAGGATAGGGCACGAAATAAGCGCCCGAAATGGCATGTCGTTATCCCCTAGTGTTTTTATTGGAGATCCAGCAGCGCAGCTGGATTCCCGCCAAAGACACGCGGGAATGACGAGGGTTTCATCTATTATTTTCTCTGTGTGCTGTATTGCCCCTCTGTGTTCTCTGTGTCTACAGATTTTTTAATGAGAGTTATTCCAATTAATCTTGTTCTTCAATCAACTCAATCAAGCGAATCAAGGCATGGCGTACTGTTTGCATACGCACGTCGCGCCTGTCGCCATCAAATAATTCTTGCTCGGTGATAATTCCCGCTGGCCCGGCAAAAGCAAAGCAGACTGTACCCACCGGTTTTTCAACGCTACCCCCTGCTGGGCCTGCCACGCCGCTGACGGCAACGCCCCACTCAGCACTGGCCAGATGACAAGCACCTTGCACCATGGCGGCGACGACAGGCTCGCTCACCGCGCCCAGCTTGGCGATAAAATCAGGCGGGACGGCAAGCATGTCCATTTTGGCTTCGTTGGAATAAGTAATAAAGCCACGCTCAAACCACGCCGAGCTGCCTGCCACATCGGTAATCGCTCCGGCAATCAGGCCACCAGTGCAAGATTCTGCGGTTGTTACGCTCTGACCACGCGCCAACAACACACGACCGAGCTGAGTTGCTAATACCAACATGGGGGTGACACCTTTAGATTTCAAATAAAAACAGGGGGTAGGGCGGGTGCAAGCCACGTATTTTTCAGCATTGCTCGCGGGTTGCACCCGCCCTACGAATAACGTTTTACTTACGTTGATAGGATTAGATCCAACTCGCCCTACTTTATTTAAACCGCCGCAGGAACAACGACCGCTGGCTCTCGAATAAAGTTTTCGCGGTAGAACTTCAGCTCATCAATCGATTCTTGGATATCGGCTAAAGCGGTATGCGCGCCGCGCTTTTTAAATTGCTTGGCGATTTCTGGCTGCCAGCGTTTGCACAGCTCTTTGAGTGTGGACACGTCCAGATTACGGTAATGGAAGAACTCTTCCAAAGTAGGCAGGTATTTCACCAAAAAGCGTCGATCCTGATGCACCGAATTACCACATAGTGGCGATGCACCTTTAGGCACATGTTCTTTTAAAAAGGCGATGAGTTGTGCTTCTACTTCGGCCTCAGTAAAAGTCGATGCTTTTACTTTATCGATTAAGCCCGATTTACCGTGGGTGTTTTTATTCCAATCGTCCATCGCATCTAAAACGCTATCATCCTGATGCACCACAAATACGGGGCCTTCGGCAATCATATTCAGATTGCTATCGGTAATAATGACGGCAATTTCGATCACGCGCTCTTTCTCGGGATCAAGCCCTGTCATCTCCATATCAACCCAGATGAGGTGGTTCTTGTCTTGTGGCATACTTGGCCTTATTCAATCACACAAAAATGCTATTTTACCCGCAAATGAACGCAAATCAGTTCTCCCTCCTCTTTCTGTTTGCTTTAACGGCCAGCGTAATATTGCAACTCTGGCTGGCAATGCGCCATATCAACCATGTAAAACGCCATAGAGGCAGCGTTCCTGCTGAGTTTAGCGCAGAGATCACCCCAGCCTCGCATCAACGCGCCGCCGATTACACTGTGGCAAAAACACGTTTTGGCATGATCCTTACCCTGTTTGAAGCCATGCTTTTAGGCGCATTTACCTTGGGTGGTGGCATTGAGTGGTTCAATCAACTGGTATCAGGCTGGTTTAGCTCGCCACTTTGGGCAGGTGTGGCCTTGATTATGGGCATCACGCTTATCCATAGCTTAATCACTCTGCCATTTACTTTAATTTCCACTTTCAAAATTGAAGCCAGTTTTGGCTTTAATAATATGAGTGCCAAACTATTTATTGCCGATACGCTTAAAACCACGGCCGTGGCCGTGGTGATTGGCCTGCCGCTCTTGGCTGGCGTGTTATGGCTAATGGAGCAAATGGGCACATATTGGTGGCTATGGGTTTGGGCTGTGTGGGTAGGATTTTCACTGTTATTAATGTGGGCCTTTCCCACTTTTATTGCGCCAATTTTTAATAAATTTGAGCCTTTATCTGATCCTGATTTAAAACAGCGAATCGAATCGCTTTTAAGCCGCTGCGGCTTCAAAACCAATGGCATTTATGTAATGGATGGCTCTAAGCGCTCTAGCCATGGCAATGCTTATTTCACTGGGCTTGGTAAAGCCAAGCGAATTGTATTTTTTGATACCCTGCTCAAGCATTTAAATGCCAGTGAAGTGGCCGCTGTATTGGCGCATGAATTAGGCCACTTTAAGCATCGCCATATTGCCAAACGTATGGCTTGGACCTTTGGCCTAATGCTGGGTATGTTGTGGGTTTTAGGGCAATTAAAACAGGAATTATGGTTTTATCAAGGCCTAGGCGTAAATAGCCAATCCACCGCTACGGCCCTCTTGCTATTCTTTTTAGTGATGCCGGTGTTTACCTTTATTTTTGCCCCGCTCAGCTCAATGTCATCGCGCAAGCATGAATATGAAGCCGATGCTTATGCGGCAGAGCAAGAATCCCCCAGCGATTTGATTAATGCCTTGGTGAAGCTTTATCGCGACAATGCCGCCACGCTCACGCCTGACCCTTGGCATAGCCTGTTTTACGATAGTCACCCACCAGCTGCATTACGTATCGCGGCTTTGAAAAAGCTAAATTAAACTAATTGTTATTGACCTTATAGAGAGAATATAAAATGTCACTCAGCACAGAGCATTGCCAAGATGGCGCAGCTAAGCTCAGCGAAGTAGAAGCAGAAATGTTATCTACCGATCTGCAAGACTGGATCGTGACTGATACTTATCTGGAGAAAACCTTCCGCTTTAAAAACTTTTACGAAACCATGGGTTTTGTAAATGCCGTGGCCTGGATGGCCAATCAGCAAGATCACCACCCCGATTTAGACGTTAGCTACAGCCGCTGCCGCGTGCGCTGGAATACTCATTCCGCCAACGGTATCAGCCGTAATGATTTTATCTGCGCTGCCCGTTCGGACGCACTCACATTGAAAGCGAATTCATGACAGAAACAGCCCGTATCGTCGCTAGCCACGGCAGGTCTTATATCGTTGAATGCACTCATGGCCAGCGCCTTCGGGCCAGTACCCGTGGCAAAAAAACGGACTACGCCTGTGGCGATTTAGTCGACATCCAGATATTGAACGATGAGCAAGCGGTGATTGAGCGCGTATTAGAGCGCAAAACCCTGCTTTATCGCTCTGATGCCTGGAAAAGCAAGCTGATCGCAGCCAATGTCACCCAGCTGATTATTGTATTAGCCTCGGAGCCTAGCTTTTCTACCGAGCTAATCAGCCGCTGCGCCATTGCCGCCGAAGCGGGTGGCATTCAAACCCTAATCTGCTTAAATAAATGCGATTTACCAACGGCGGCGGCGGCAAAAGAGCGGCTGCAATACTTTGTAAATTTAGGCTACAACGTGGTTGAAATTTCGGCGCTCGATAATATCGCCCCGCTACGTGCTTCTTTAGTGGGGCATATTTCGGTATTGGTTGGGCAATCGGGCATGGGTAAATCCACCATTACCAATGCGCTACTGCCAGACGCTAATGCACGAGTGAATGAGATTTCTATCGCGCTGGACGCGGGTAAGCACACCACCACCAATGCCACGTTTTATCATTTGGATGCAGAATCGGCACTGATTGATTCGCCAGGCTTACAGTCTTTTGGCTTGGCGCATATCACGGCGCAAGATTTACCGGCTTATTTTCCAGAATTGAGAGAGCGAATTGGCACTTGCCGCTTTCATAACTGCCGCCACCGCCAAGAACCAGATTGTGGCATGCGCGCAGGGGTAGAAGAAGGCACGATTAGCCCACAAAGGCTGGCCCTGCTGCATCGCTTACAAGATGAATTAAGTGCAGGTGAGCGCTATTAAATCTAGCCAATAGGCCTGCATTTATTTGAGAAATACACAGCCTAGACTAAGCTGTAAAAGAAGAAATTAAGTCATCAGACCAAATATGACATACAAGTATCTTATTTAAAGAACAAGCCTCCATAGGCTGCTCTGCCTGATGCTTAATTTCTTATTTTATTCAATCGGCTTGGGGTGAGGTAATGAGTAAAGCGACTACGGTACGTCGACAGTTTATTAGCCTGCTTTTACTGATTATTTTATTACTGCTTTCCCAAACAGCCATCATTTGGCATATTTCATCCGAAGTGCTCATCAATGGCCCGCGCTATCAGCGCATTATCGCTAGTAAAGACCTCATTGCCGATATCCTTCCCCCTCCCGCTTATTTAGTAGAAACACATCTGCTGGTACAGCAATTAATCAATAGCACCGATGCCAAACAAAGTGCCCAACTCATTCAAGACTTAAATAAAGCAGAAAAAACCTTTAAAGAACGCCAACTTTACTGGCATCACAGTTTGTTCCCTCAGTCCATCATTCAAGCAATGAAAGACGTCGCCTACCCTCCTGCACAACAATATTTCGACTTACTCAGGAAACAGCTTCTGCCTGCCATCAACGTAGATGACTATTTTGCAATAAAAGAAACGGGCATCAAATTACAAGCGCTATATGAGGTGCATCGCAAAGGAATCGATGCCGTTATTCCTCTTGCCCTTGCCTACCAGCAAGAGGAAGAAAAAATGGCGGCCCTCACCGCACAAAAAAGTAGCCAGATGGCTCTAGGCTTACTCATTACCACGCTTATCATCATCAGCCTTATCGTGGCGTCAACTTATCGCAAAGTACTACATATTTTAGAAGCTGAACCTGCAATGGCCGATGTGATGACACATATCGCAGCAGGCAATTTGCAAGTGGTCACCGCGCTCAACCCTAAAGATGCAACAGGCTTGCTCGCAGGGATAAAAGCCATGGGCATGCACTTAACACAGGTGATTGAAGACACCCAAAACTGCGTTTCTGCCCTTTCAACGCTATCTGCTCAAATCAGCATGACGGCAAGAACACTCAATCAGTCCAGCTATGAATTAGCCGCAGGCATTGAACAAAGCACTGCCGCTTTGAGCCAGCTCACCCATACCACTCGGCTTACCCTCCAAAATAGCGTGCAATCGGTCAGGCAATCAGAAGACGCCGTTGAAGCATCCAAGCATGGCGCTTTAATCATCAGAGAAACCGTAAGCGTTATGCGAAATATCGCTAAAAAAGTCAACATCGTCGACGATATTGCCTACCAGACCAATCTGCTCGCCTTAAACGCCGCCATTGAGGCGGCACGGGCCGGAGAGCATGGCAAAGGATTTGCCGTAGTGGCGGTAGAAGTACGAAAACTAGCGCTACGCAGCCAAATTGCGGCCTCTGATATTGAGGGCTTGGCACAAACGAGCATCGAAAAATCAGATGCCGCCGTTCAAGCACTTGATCAGATTGAAAACGCAATTCAACGCACAGCCGAACTCATCTCGCAAATATCAACCTCAGCCGCAGATCAATCCAGCGCGATTGAACAAATCAGCGCAACCGTACAACAATTCAGCGCGATATCCAGTATGAATTCAGAGCTTGCCACTCAACTTACCAGCTCATCAGATGAAATCAAACAACAGACAGAATTAGTACAAGAAAAAATACATTTTTTTAAGCTATAAACACTGCAAATAGGAGGGGAGTAACATTCACACTTTTCTGTAGCGCCCCTCCTCGATTTAAATCTAATTATCGATAACTGAAAGCAAAAACCATGTTTACTTTAAGAATAATCAGAAATTATTTACAATAAACACAGTTCACACTATGACAGTCCACGCAAAGTAGGCAAAATTAGCCTCTAAATTTTTATTGTGATTTGCCATGGTTGCCGTTACCCGCCCGCTTGCCCAATCCATTGCAGAAGCAGCAGATCCTGATCGCTGGCTGAGCGCCCTGACTGAGCGCTATCCGCCCACCGATATCGTGCGTATCCGCCAAGCGCTTGATTGGATATTCGAGCAATACGGCCAACTTATCCATACCGATACCGGCTGCTCGCTGTTCCAGCATGCCGTAGCCAGTGCGTCCATCGTGGCCGATTTACGCCTCGATGCAAATTCGGTGATTGCCACCCTCTTATTTGCGCTGCCTACCCAGCTCAATCAGCCCATCGAGCTGATTAATACCCACTTTGGCCCCGATGTCACGCGGCTGGTCGATGGAGCCAGCAAGGTCAGTAAATTACGCAGCCTTGCCCACCCTACCGGTGGTAAATCGGCAGACGCGGCCCAGCAAATCGAAGCCGTGCGCAAAATGCTGATCGCGATGGTAGAAGACATCCGCGCCGTGCTGATCAAGCTGGCATGGCGCACCCAAACCATGCACGAGCTAGCCCGCGCTCCAGACGATGTGCGCCGCCGCATTGCCCAAGAAACGCTCGATTTATTCGCCCCTTTAGCTAATCGTTTGGGGGTATGGCAAATTAAATGGGAATTAGAAGACTTAGGCTTCAGATATCTACATCCTGATACTTATAAAAAAATTGCTAAGCTATTAGACGAGCGCCGAGTTGATCGGGAAAAATTTATTGATGAGGTGCTCAACACCCTCAGAGTCGAGCTCAATCATGCCGGTGTAAAAGCTGATTTAATGGGTAGGCCTAAACATATTTTCAGCATTTGGAAAAAAATGCAGAAAAAGAAGCTCGATTTCTCCGAGCTGTACGATATTCGTGCCGTGCGTATTCTGGTTCCCGATTTAAAAGATTGCTATACCGCACTCGGTATTGTGCACAATCTTTGGCAGCCTATTCCGGGCGAATTTGACGATTATATTGCCCACCCTAAGGGCAATTTTTATCGCAGCCTGCACACGGCCGTGATTGGCGAAAATGATAAAGCGGTTGAAGTACAAATCCGTACCGTAGAAATGCACGAGCACGCCGAATATGGCGTGGCGGCACACTGGCGCTATAAAGAAGGCGGCCAAGGCGATGCACGCTATGAAGAAAAAATTGCTTGGCTGCGCCAGCTCTTAGATTGGCGCGAAGATATGGCCAGCGAAACACAATTTGCTGAGACCTTTAAAGCCGAGCTATTTGACGACACCATTTATATTCTCACCCCCGCAGGCCGCGTCATTACCCTGCCTAAGGGCAGTACGCCCGTTGATTTTGCCTACCATGTGCATACCGATTTAGGCCACCGTTGCCGGGGTGCCAAAGTAAACGGCCAGATTGTGCCGCTCTATACCGCTTTAGAAAACGGCCAGCGGGTAGAAATCTTATCCACCAAAGAAGGCGGGCCAAGCCTCGACTGGCTGCATCAGGGCTATGTAAAAAGCCACCGTGCCGCCAGCAAAATCCGTCATTGGATACGCCAGCAGCATCAAGATATCGCCCTTGAAGCAGGCCGCTCTATTTATGATAAAGAAGCCGCTCGCTGCGCTGCCCGAGATGCCAATCAAGACAGCATTGCGGTTAAATTAGGCTGCAAAAATATAGAAGAGCTTTACGCTGCGCTTGGCCAAGGAGAGATTTCTCAAAGAGAGCTTAACCAAGCATTCAGAGAAAGCCTAGCGCCTATCGAGCCCATCACCGAGCAGCCTAATGACTTTATTAAAGCGGCAAGAGCCAATGGCAATGGCGAAGGGATTTTGATTGAGGGCGTAGATAAGCTAATGACCCTGCTGGCAAAATGCTGCAAACCCGTGCCGCCTGATCATGTAATGGGCTTTGTAACTAAAGGCCGAGGCATCTCTATTCACCGTAGTGATTGCAGCACGCTTAAACGCCTAGCCAGCGCCGCGCCAGAGCGTTTAATTAATGCTGATTGGGGAATTCAGCGCGGCCATGTATTTGCGACTGATTTATTAGTCGAAGCCCATAACCGCAGCACGCTATTACGCGATTTAAGCGACATTATGTCGCGCGAACGAATTAACGTCACTGCGGTCAATACGCAAAGCAAAGATCAACGCGTCATGATGCGTTTTACTTTAGAAATTAGAGACGCCGAACAATTACAAAGAATCTTAATTAAATTGCAAGATGTGAATGAAGTCATTCGGGTGATCCGCGGGTAATACCTTACATCAGCAAAGGCTAATTAAACCTAGCTTTCGCTCTTTTATATGTAATAATTAACATGTAAATACACATCAAAGCGCTTGCTTTTCCAATTCGAATCAAGATCGATTCGCAATTTGAGGGTTACACCCAGCCGCTTTTTAGATCAAAACATGTTATACGCATAAAAGAGCCCAATCATGAATCAATCTCTTAAAGTAAAATTGATTGTGTTTATTTCATTATTAACGCTTATTTCTGGCACCATACTTACATATGGCAGCTATTTAAAAATGCGTCATGAAATGATCAATGTTAGTTTGCATAATGAAATTATAGGGATTAGCACTGGCTACAATGTGGTACTTCGTAACTGGGTGGCAGAGAAACAACATATTGTTTCTGGCTTAGCGGAAGCATTATCAAAAGCAGATGACCCTGTTCCTGCTTTATATCAAACCGAAAAAAGCGCCAAATTTGATTTGGCCTATATCGGCACCCCCGATAAAAAATTTATCAGTGGGCATAAAGTCAATATGCCAGCAGACTTCGATGCAACTTCTAGGCCTTGGTATAAACAAGCAATGGCTGCAGGCAAAACCATTCTTACCCCTCCCTATATCGATGCAGAAAGTAAACAATTGATTCTCTCCTTTGCCTCACCGGTAAAAAGCGAGACAGGCTTTAAAGGCGTAGCCGCCGTCGACATCTCGCTTGAGGGGGTGGTGAAAGATGTTTTAAATATCAAACTCACCGGTAATGGCTATGCCATCCTTGCAGATAAAGCAGGGCAAATCTTAGCGCATAGTGAAAAAGACAAACTCAATAAACCGACCACCGATATATCCAGTGATCTAAGTGCCAGTAATATGGCAAATATAGCAAACAGCCATGAACTAGCAGAAATCAATATTGCGGGTGAAGATAAATATGTATTCATTCAGCCTGTTGAAGGCACCGATATTAATCTGATTTTAGTTATTGATAAAAAAATTATTCTAGAACCACTTAATCAATTAATTTGGCAAGCCATTGCCGCCCTCGTTATTCTCTTACTTATTGTTATTCCTGTAGCAGGATTACTAATCACCAAAATGCTGCGTAGCCTAGATAAAGTACGGATCGCCATGCAAGAAATTGCCCAAGGCGGTGGTGATTTAACGCGTAAAATTGAAATTGATGGCAGCGATGAAATTGCTGCCACAGCCCAAGCATTTAATCGTTTTACCGATCAATTACGCAGCATGTTTATTGATATACGCAAAGAAGTGGGCAATCTCACCACCGGCATAGGATCAATCAACTCTGTACTCAATGATCTTGCCAATGATTCACAGCGGCTTTCTGACCTATCTGCATCCAATGCAGCCACCATTGAAGAAATCACCGTCAGCATTTCTCATATTGCTGATAATTCCCGAGATGCTAATCAGCTCGTCACCAGCACGGGCGCCCTATCTGGCCAGTCTGCATCAACAGTTAAAGAAGTCGCTAATGAAGTAGGCAAATCGGCAAGAGAAGTCAGTGATTTATCCAGCCTGCTTGATCGACTGAATCAAAGAGCACAAGATATTAGCGGCATTATTCGGGTGATTAAAGAAATTGCAGATCAAACAAACTTGCTAGCGCTCAATGCCGCGATTGAAGCTGCACGCGCAGGTGAGCAAGGCCGCGGCTTTGCGGTCGTTGCCGATGAAGTCCGTAAACTCGCCGAGCGCACTTCTTCTGCCACCATTGAAATTACCGGCATGATTGATGGGATTCGCGGGGAGACAGGGATTGCCGTTAATAATATGCAGACCACCATCACGGCAGTACAAAGTGGCGTGAACTTATCTGAAGAAGCTGCCACCAAAATTGGCCATATCCGTGAAAATATGGACGAAGTTATGGCGAAAATTGGTGAAATTGCTCATGCCACACTTGAGCAACAAAACGCCACCACGGCCATGGCTCAAAGCGCTGAAAACATTACCAATCAAATGCAGCAGTCAGACTCCAACCTGCAACAAGCCACCCGCACCGTACATGATTTAAATGAATTAGCAGCCTACCTCACCGAGCAATTTCGCCGCTTCAAGCTTTAATAATTAATGCATTCATCAACAGCCCCTGCATGGGGCTGTTTGCATTTGTGGCCCTTATAAATAACCGCAACAAAAAACCCGCAAGACCTGGGGCACTTTGCGGGTTGATGTATTACTAGCAGATAGTGTTGGTATCCCCGAAAGGAATCGAACCAGATAGCTAAGTCCTTGTATTTACTAGACTCACAAAAATAACGCTTGAAATATACCAACAAATATACCAACAATGCGCGTTCACTGGGACGAAGCTAAAGGGCAATCATGGGCGGTAAATCAAAAGCAGATGGCTTGACCATTTTGCAACTCAAAAGCCAAATAAAAGCTGAGCAACAGCACATTGCAGCCGAAACAGTAAAGCCACCCAGAAAGATAGCCTGTGGCGCTGGTTTGCAGCTTTGGGTGATGGGTGAAGCCATGTATTGGCGGCTGCCCTATCGCTTTGGCGGTAAGCAGAAGGTATTGGCGCTGGGCGTATGCAATCCTGCTAAGCCTGAACTGTCCGAAGCACGAGAAAAAGCACTCGAAGCAAAACGACAGCTTGCCGCTGGCCTAGATCCAAACCAAGCAAGGCAAGACGACAAACACGCCAAGGCTTATGCCCACGCCAACACCTTTGAAGCCGTCGCCTTAGAGTGGCACGCTAAAGAGCTGGCTAGCGGTACGTGGAAGCCTAAGCCTGCGCTGATTGTTATGCAAAGGCTCATCGCTAACCTGTTTCCCATGCTTGGCAAACGCCCTATTGAGTCATTAACCACCCGCGACCTGATGGGGCCGCTTAGAAAACTAGAATCAGCGGGCACGCTAAACGTTGCTAATCGCGTGCGACAGTACACGGCTAGCATCATGCGCCATGCTATCCAGACCGGACGGATAGATAAAAACCCAGCCTTAGACCTGCAAGGCGCTATCTCTTCGCCTAAAGCATCCCACCACCCCGCGCTACCCTTAAACCAACTCCCTGAACTATTACAGCGTATTCGCGGCTATACGGGCTTGCAAGTCGTGTGCTGTGCGGCTGAGTTTGCATTGCTCACTGGGGCGCGGTCTTCTGAATTTAGATTTTCGCGCTGGTCTGAATTTGATCTAGTGGCGGGTATTTGGACTATTCCAGAAAAGCGTGAGGCCGTCGAAAATGTAAAGTATTCAGAACGGGGCGAAAAGATGGCCCGTGTAAGGGTTATTTATCTTTCCACACAAGCGGTCACATTATTAAAGTTTATTCAGTCAATCAATGGCAAAGAGCTATTTGTATTTAAAGGCCAAAAACGTGACACGCCATTAGGTGAAGGAACCATTAATCTAATGCTGAATAAATTAGGATATAGCACCCAGCTAGATATCTGCCTGCATGGTTTTAGAACCATGATGGTATCAAGCCTAAATGAATCACTTCAATTCAGCGCTGATGCAATTGAGCTTCATATCGGGCATGAAAGTAAAAATGAAGTCAGGGGTATTTATAATCGCAATGCTCAATATCTAGCAGAGCGCCAAAGAATGCTGCAATGGTGGGCGGATTACTTGCATGTTTTAGAAACAGGGACCTACATACCACCGGCTGATTTTAAGATTCAAGCGCTGCAAGAGCTGCCTAAGTTACGAGTGGTTGCGTAAGGGGCGATAATACCACTTCCCTAAAATGGGGCTAGTGTGGGGTGGGGGTATACTGTTTTTTCGGTGTGACCAGTGTGACCGGTGTGACCACTTTGATTTAAAAGGGATTTTTTTGTATGACCACGTAAAACCAAGGTGTGACCGGTGTGACCAAAACCGGCTACTGGTCACACGCAAGCCTTGTTTTTATTGAGTTCAACAAATACACGGGTTTTACAGCAGCACAAAAAAACAAAAAACAGGCGTTTTTTTGATGGTTTTTTATACGCAAAAAAACAGAGTCATATAATACCACTTTCTTACAAAATGCTTTTTTGCTTGGTTTTGTGGTGGGTTGGTACAATGGGTAAGTAAGGGCTAGTCCGGCCAGATGAAAACGGGAAACCTTCACCCGCTGCCCTTGTTTCTTCTTGAAGGTTACTTGTTGAAGGGCAGGTAATTGAAAATATCTAAAACAATACATTCTGAGCGTGATTTGCCAAAGTGGTTTTCTTTGGAATCATATAAAAAAATGGAACAATTTACGGCTACAGATTGGGCTTGTGAAATTGCTAAACGACTTTGTGACATTAAAAAATTCGGCAACGGGTTAAATAGCAATGAAGGGGCGCATTGGTGGATGATAGAAAGGGCAAGCGGGCCAATTTGGGAGGTTGGTTATTACCATCCTGATTATTATAAATTTGAACAAAAAACAAGGCGTGTATATGGCAGGTGTATTGGAAAGTATCATGCAGGTACGGTGAGTATTTTTGGTCCTTATATCCCGAAAAACCAATCTGAATACTCATTAGAAGAACAAGAAAGATTTAAAAAAATAATTAATGAAAAATTAAAAAAAGAAAGAGAGTTATTAAATCTTGTAGAGCCATATTATTTTCATGTGATTAGCGCTCCGCATAAATTATTGCCGCTCCACAATAAAAATGTAGCCCTTGCTTCTAATAAGCGTGTCTATGGTGCACTCTTAAACAAAGAAGACAAAGAAGAAATATCAAAGTGTTTTTATACGATTAAAGATCATGATGGCATGCTGCATCTCCTATACAAAAACAACCCAGAAGATGTATGTAAATCATTTAATATCACAAAAGAAGAAGTAGAAAGTGATCTAGCCAATTACAAAAAATGTTTAAAATACATGGAAAAACCATATAATGAAGGCGCAAGTTTACTAATAGAAATAAATTCATCAGCAAGTGATGAGCAATTAATTATTGAATTTAATAATTTACTGGAACAATTGCGATCTGATAAAAATAGAATCAAAAACACCTATACTGAATCTAAATTTTCCAAGTGGCGAAGCTATCATATACTAGCTTACTTTGATTTAAACTATTGGGCAAAACTAGAAGGTATTAAAATTACTCACGCTGCAATTATGCGTATTTTCTTTCCTAATGAAGAAATTAAATGTTTTAAAACTAGGGTTGATCGACAAGATAAATTATGTAAAGAGGTGTTTTCTATTGATACGGTGCGAGTTTTAGCCGCTCAAGCGGGTGTATATTCACCAATATAATATTTATTTATCACCGTCAAGAGTATAGAAAGGGGGAAAATCTGAATGATTTTTCCCCTTTTTTTTAGGGCTGAATTTCACCAAGTTTTTACCTTACTGTTTTGCTTACTGTATGTTTTTTGTTGATGCAATATTGCACTTGTCAGGAGGCATCGCTGCCTTCCGCAACCATTCAAGGAAATGACGAGTATGCAATACACAATAGAAAGACTCCTGCCCTCCGAGGCTGCCAAGCTCCTTGGCAAAGCAGAAAGCACACTTACCCGTGAACGCTCGCGCGGCACTGGGTGCGCCTATTTAAAGGTAAATGGCCGCGTTCGCTACCTGAAGTCAGATATTGACGCTTACCTGGCAAAGCACAGCCAATCTGTACAGCCCAAGGCGGGTCAATAATGGCGGCTAAAGTTATTTCCTTGCCCTGCCAGCCTACGGCACAACCAGCACAGCCCCTTGCTTTGATTAAGTTGCCTGAGGTTTTAAGGCGTACCGCGCTGGGCAAAACAACCATCTATACGCTGATTAAATCCGGTGAATTTCCGGCTCAAATTTCTTTGGGTGGTAAATCAGTGGCGTTTATCGAATCAGAAGTAAATCAGTGGATTAGTGACCGTATTAGCGCTGCCCGTGGGGTGACGGCATGACGCCCAATCAATTACTGGCCCGTTTTCCCCAGCTTCAGGCGGCTGAACCGCTCGCGGCTGCGGCTTTACAGCAAGCGGCTGTACTGGCGGCTAATGTTCCGGCCTCTGTGGCCCTTCTCGCTGCTGCTTTATTAATGGCCGCCACTTTAACAGCTCCAAACCCGACACATAAAGGAGCTAATGATGAATAGTCACGAAGTTTTGTCACGTATTCCCTGCCTGTCGCTGCATGAAGCAACGGTTATTGCTTCCGTCAAGACCTACTACCAAGCGTTTACTGGCCTTGGAGAGGGTAAAGAACTGGCGCTGGAATTCGCAAAAATTGCAGCAATCGTTGGCGTTTTGTCTAAGCAACAAACCGTAAACACCACGGGATTAATGCAATGAACCGACCATTTAGCGAAATAGGCGAAATTACATTAACCGACGGTAGCACGTTGAATATCGGCGAAACGGTGGCAATGATGGCCGCCAATATGAAGGCGGATAACCTTGATTTTGACGTGGCCACCCTGCTAAACACCCAGATTGACGGCTTGCAAGCGTGCGAGTGTTTAAGCCCAGAAGCGACGGCGCGTTTTATGGGGGTAGCGGCGGGGCTGCTTATTCTGGCGCATGAAGTACAAGCCGCGTGTGGGTTAGTGCCTGCTTTACCTAAGGAGGGTTTGCATTGAAACCGATTACACAAGGCCATATTGTGCCATTTGCCTTGGGTGGCATTGAAGCGATTACAGCCGGTGAAGCGATGTTTGTATCAGTTCGGCATTTATGCGAAGTATTCGGGCTTGATTTTAGTAGTCAGCGTAAAAAACTGCTGCCTGACCCTAAATTCAACTGTGGTGATATGACCATGGTTGCCGCTGATGGCAAGATGCGCGAGTTGCTAACGATCCCACTAGAACAGGTTGCAGGCTTTTTGTATTCGATCAACATCAATAAAGTAAGCCCTGATGTTCGCCAAGCTTTGCTTGATTACCAAGATGAATGCACCAAGGCATTGAACGATTACTGGACAACCGGCAAAGCAGAACAGCAAACCTTATCGACACAGATGGCCTTTCAGATTGCCGACACACTGGCGGTGTTTAAAGACGAATACGCGGCTATTTATGGCAAGGCGGCGGATGCGGTGCCGCATTCTGGCTTGTATGCCAAGATTCAGAGCTGCTTAAATCAGGTGGTATGCGGTGCTGATCGCCTGCCCGATGGGCTGGCCCGTCAAGCCTTGCCTAAAGTGGCGCTTGATCGACTCAAAGACGCGGGAAAAATGCTGCGTAAGTTGTTTATTCAGGGGGTAAAGCTCAAGGATGCGGCTAAGCAATTGCATAGCGCCTTTCCTGATCCGGTACTTAAGATTGAAACAACGGTAACGCTAGCATGAGCTACGCTATCGGCTTATCTTTCATCGACTCAGGCAAAGGGAAAACAAGTCGCCCTTCCCCTGCGAGCATCTGCCTTACTGACTCTTCCAGTTTGGCTGCGATATCGCGGCCTGCTTCAAATTGGCTTAATTCATCGTCTGATAAAGGCCGTGACGGCGGCAAAGGTACGGGACTTGTTTCACCCGCGACCATTTGCCGTATAGATTCAAGCAATTCCGCGCCAATGTCCCGCTGTGCATCGCGGGCGAATAGTTCCGCTTCAGTCATTGGCGTTTTAGATGGCGCTTGGTTGATTCCTGCCTTGTTTCGGGCGGCGGAAAGCGTCACGGTCGTGCTGCGACCGGCGCGACCGGCGTTCATTTCTCTAACCGATTGCAGTAAATCGGCTTGGAATTGCACACATTCCTTATCTACTTTTTGGCTCATTTCAAGCCGCGATGGGTATCACTTCTTGGTTGATTTGCTTGGCGCTGGTCGTGGCTGCAATCTTCAAATCGTAGGCGGATTGCAGATTAAGCCAGCTTTGCGCGTCCCCACCAAAGTACCGAGCCAAGCGCAAGGCGGTATCGGCACTAATGCTACGGCGTTCGCGCACAATATCATTAATCCGCGTGGCGGGAACGTGCAAGGCCACAGCCAAGGCGCGGGCGCTCATCCCCAGCGGGATAAGGTAGTCTTTACGCAAAATCTCCCCCGCATGAATGGGGCGTATACCGTTGTTGACACTCATACCGCGTACTTACGCAATATTTCCGGTGTGTCATTGGCGATTTTTAGCAGGGTTTGCGCGGCTTTGGATGGCTTACGCCTGCCTTGTTCCCATGCTTGCAAGGTCTTAGCAGATACACCCAGCAAGGCAGAAAAAGCGGCTTGTGATAACCCTGTCTTTGCACGCGCTGCGATGACGGCGGGTAGTGGGACTGGGTGGGTATCACCAGCTAGCATTTGCCTTACTGACTCTTCTAATTCGGCGGCAATATCGCGGTTAGCTTCAAAGGCGGTTAGCTCTTCATCGCTGAGTGGCTTCGATAACATCTTTCAACTCCTTCAATTTATGGCCTGCAATGGCTCCGGTGGTGCTTTTGGCATACATAAACAGCAAGACAGATTGCCCGTTCGCCATGCGGTTAAAGTAAATCACCCGTACACCACTGGATTTACCCGCCCCTTGGCGCTGCCAACGGATTTTTCTACATCCGCCCGACTCTCGGACTACATCCCCAGCTTCGGGATGTTCTGCAAGGTGGGCGGCAAATTCGCCGCGCTCTTCTTCAGTCCAGTAATAAGGCCAAAGCCGTTGAAATACCGAGGTTTCAATAATTGTGTTCATTACTTCACTATACGCCAATGTAGGATAGTCCCACAAGGTAGGAGTAAACCACTTGACGCAAGCCGCAAGCTTGCCTATATTGGCCGTGCTGCATTCAATCATGCAGACGGGATTGGACTCCCGAACGTTAAGGCGGACAAACCGCTACCCAGCGGCTTTTTTACGTCCGTCAACACTATAGATGCGTCCTTTATGGCGGGTCGTAGTGGGGGCAGCTTCGGCTGCGCCGGTTTCCTTAACGCCGGTAGTCCAACCCTGCTACGGCCTACCACCTTCGATTGGACTCGAAGCGGCGGGTTATTCAAACCTGTTAAGGAAGCATTCACCATGCCCAAGCACGCCCGCGTCTTATTTTCCTATTGCACCGTCATTCTCCTTACCCTTGCCGTCGAGCGTGGCGCTTCTGTGGCCGTCATTCTGGCTACGCTAGCGACTTTTGCGCTGGTGCATGCGATAGGAGGGGCTAGCCATGAGTAATCATTTAAACCTGTGCCATGGCGTGACTGTCACGCATAAATTAAGCAACGTGCTTGACGCAAGCCGCAAGCTTGCCTATATTGGCCGTGCTGCATTCAATAGTGCAGACGGGATTGGTCTCCCGAACATACAGGCGGACAAACCGCTACCCAGCGGCTTTTTTACGTCCGTCAACACTATAGCTGCGTCCTTTATGGCGGGTCGTGGTGGGGGCTACTTCGGTAGCGCCGGTTTCCTGTATGCCGGTAGACCAACCCTATTACGGCCTGCCACCTTCGATTGGTCTCGGAGTGGTGGGTTACTAAACCCAATACAGGAAGCATCCACCATGCCCAAGCACGCCCGCGTCTTATTCTCCTATTGCACCGTTATTCTCCTTACCCTTGCCCTCGAGCGTGGCGCTTCTGTGGCCGTCATTCTGGCTACGCTAGCGACTTTTGCGCTGGTGCATGCGATAGGAGGGGCTAGCCATGAATAATCATTTAAACCTGCTCCAAACCGTGACGGTCACGCATTCGATGGCTAATGCCCATTTGGCAGCGGATGACTACATCCCGACAGCCGCAACGGATATGTATGTATCCATCGCGCTGCAATTGGCGTTTGAATGCCTGCAAGGGGTGAAGCATCCGCAAGATTGCTATTTTCAATCCTTGCTCGCGCTGGACTATTTACAGCCGGTGATAGCCTTGATTAAGGAGGCTAATCATGCGTAAACCTAGCCGCAATGCCAGCGCCAAAGCCCGCCACTTCGCCCTATTAAACACTGCATTACGTCGGCCCAAGCAAGAGCGCACTAAGCCCGCCTTTGCACGTATCCACACCCGTTAAAACTTAGGAATTTATCAGCATGGAAAAAATCGCTATTGGTATAGCGGGCGGGGATTCTTGCGCCCAAGATTCAGGATTTAGTGGCTATTCAAGCCAGCCAAGCCGTCCAAACCCAGCAAGAAAGCCCAAGCGTAGCCGCAAACCGCATATTGAGCCTGAGCCGCTGGCTAGTGAGCAGGAAACACCACCGCCGACCATCTGGGGCTTGGAGGACTTAAAAGATGAGGATACGCGGCGCTTCTTTATGGCGTTTTCAGCGAGTCATTGTAATTCTAGCAATAACGCTACCGCCTTTATCTTGTGTCAATTTGAACAATTTAGCGCTGCGGATCGTCAAGCGAACAAAGCGCGGACATTAGCTGTTACGCACGGCTTGGAATCGCTGCTCATTGGCTTGGAACAAGCGTCTAATTTAGTGGATGCGGTATCGGCCTCGATGAGTAGTGGAGCGCCTTTAAACGATCAAGCGGTGGCTAGTGCCTTAGCCGGTATTGTTGGGATTCTGGATCAGCACACCCGTACCGCCGGTGCGCTGGTGGATCTGACACTATGACCGCCCGCCTTGATATAGCAGCCCTTAAAGATGCGGCCCGTGATCGTTGGCCCCTTATCTTGCAAGCCGCCGGTGTGGATCTGGCTTTTCTTAAAAACAAGCACGGCCCATGCCCTGTATGCGGTGGCAAAGACCGCTTTCGGTTTACCGACAAAGACGGGCGCGGCGGGCATATTTGTAATCAGCATTGCCCTGATGGCGGTGACGGCTTCCGGCTGCTGATGGATTACCGTCAAAGCGACTTTATCAGCGCGGCGCGGTTTGTGGCTGAGGTATTAGGCGGCGCGGCTGTGGCGGCGATTGCACCCAATGCGGCGGCCATAGCAGAGCGCAAGGCATTAGAAGACGCTGAGCAGCGGCGGGCATGGGAAAAAGCCAAGGCTGAGAATTTCGCCCTGTGGCATAGCAGCTTTCCTATTCAGGCCGATAGCACCGTGGGCCTGTATTTACGGCATAGGGGGCTAGCGCTGAGCGAGTACCCCAAGGCTTTACGCTTTAATCCGGCCTTGCCCTATTGGGATAAGGTGGATGGTAAGCTGATTAAGCTAGGCAACTATCCCGCCATGATTGCCGCCGTACAAGCGCCCAATGGCGGTGCGGTGGCGCTGCATAAAACCCACCTTCAAGCCAATGGTCACAAGGCCCAAGTCCCCAGCGTTAAAAAGTGGAGCGCTAAATCTGCTGATGCAAAAGGCGCGGCGGTGCGCTTGTTTCCTGCTGCTTCCCGTATGGCAGTAGCAGAAGGCATTGAAACCGCCTTAGCCGTTTATAGCGCTAATGCCTTGCCGGTATGGGCTGGCTTATCGGCCTTTGGCGTGGCGGCTATGGTATTGCCTGAGTATGTGCAAGAGGTGTTTATTTTTGCCGATCATGACGAAAACCAAACCGGCCAAAAAGCGGCTAATCAACTGGCTGAACGGCTGATAAGCCAAGGCAAAACCGTAAGAGTTTTATACCCAAGCATCGCCGGTGTGGATTGGCTGGATGTACTAACAAAAGCAGAGAAGAAATAATGACGGAAACCGTATTGATTGAAGGTTTAGGGGCGGATTTGGAGCGCCTTAAAAATCCAGAAACAACCCCGCCTTTAGGGGTAAAAGCAGACGCTACCCAAACCGCCGCCAAACCTAAAGCAAAGGCTAAGACCAACACAGTAAAAACCAGTGGCGGCCATTTTAAAGCCAGCGATGAGGGTGTTTTTTATCAGGCTGATGAGGCGGAACCTAGAAAGATTTGCGGGCCGCTGTGGCTGGTGGCCCAAGTTAGAAACGTAGATGGTGCGGGCTGGGCGGTACTGGTTAAGCTGCATGATCTGGATGGCTGCGAGAAAGAGCACATGATCTCGCGCTCTAAGCTGCTATCGGATCAATCAAGCCGCGTATTAGAAGAGCTGGCCGACCTTGGCTTATGGTTTAGCTTTGCCCCAGATACTAAAAAGCTGTTGCTGCAATATTTGCAATCAGGGGCGGAAGTCCATAGGGCGCGATTAATTCCGGCTACAGGCTGGCATGAAGGGGCCTTTGTCTTGCCGGATGAAATTATAGGCCGTACTGATGAAGCATTAATCTACTCAGGCAAGCTTAAACCGCCCATAGGGGTAATGGGAACGCTTGAGGGCTGGCGCGATGGCGTGGCCCGTTTAGCGCTAGATAACCCGCTCTTTTTGCTAATGCTGGGTTCTGGTTTTGCAGGGCCGCTATTGCGTTTATCTGGCCTTGATTCTGGCGGCTTTCATATCGCTGGCTATTCAAAAACCGGTAAAAGCACGGTGTGCGATATGGCCGCTTCTATCTATGGAGCGCCTAAAGGCTACCGCCAAACATGGCACGGCACAGCCACCGGCATTGAATACACCAGTGCGGCTTTTAATGATCTGCCTTTAGTACTAGATGAGATTGGGCAAGCTGAGCCAAAGGCGGTAGATACCGTGGTGTATATGCTGAGCCAAGGGCAAGGCAAGGCGCGGGGCCGTGATAGCGGCGGCTTGCGTGAGGCTACGCGCTGGTGCTGCTTTGTGCTTTCAAATGGCGAACATGATCTAGCTACCCATTTAAAAATGGGCGGTAAAGAGATTAAAGCAGGGCAAGCGGTGCGCTTAATGTCATTACCGGCTAGGCGGGTGCATGGTGCGCTGGATGAATTACACGGCTTTGCTGATACACCAGCGCTTTGTGCTGCGGTGGCCAATGCGGCTAAGTTGCATCATGGTGCGGTAGGCCGTGCCTTTCTTGAATCACTGGCCCATGCTGATCGAGCACAGCTAACCCTTCAATTAAGGGAAGCGCTGAATAAGTTTGCGCTTGAATGCGTGCCGGTGGCTGCATCTGGCCAAGTAAGACACGCGGCACAGTATTTTGCTTTAGCGGCGTATGCGGGAGAGCTGGCCAGTAGCTACAACCTGACCGGCTGGCCGCTGGGTACGGTGTGGAATGCGGCTAAAGTGATGTTTGCTGACTGGTTACAGCATCGAGGCGGCGCTGATGATGAGGAAAATAAGCAAATCATTCGCCAAGCCCGCTATTTCTTTGAACAGCACGGCATGTCACGCTTTCATCGCTGGAATGATGAAGTCAACACCGTCATAGATACCCACGGCCCTAAAACGCTGGGGATGTGTGGCTTTGCTAAGACCGTGGATATTGCTATTAATGGGCAGTTTACGGACGTCAAAGCCTCTGAGGTCACGTATTACGTTTACCGTGAATCATGGGCCAATGATGTGCTAAAAGACCGTGATTTAAAGCGGGCCAATAAGCTGCTACTTGAAATGGGCGTACTTACCCCCGCCAAAGATGGCAAAGCCTCACAATCCAGAAAATTACCTGGCAGTGGCCGCGCTAATGTCGGGGTCTATGTGGTGAATCCGGCCATGCTTTACAGTGGTGGCGATGATTAGCCCTTATCCTGCCCAGCCTAACAAAGGCCCAAGCGACCACCCACCGGCGGGAGCTGCTGCCCTAGCGGCGTTTCTATCTGCGCCGGTTTGTGTTGAAGCGCCCACCCTAGCCCATGCACCCGCTACGCTAAAGCCTGCATTCTTATTACCAAGCCATAGCCATGAGGCGCGGCAAGCGTGGCGGCAAGTGGTGGGCAATGTAGCGGACTTTCTGGGGTGCTCAGATGATGAGAAGGCAGATATGCTGTATCAACTAGAAAGCCCCAGCTTCTTGGCTGCGGTGCTGGCTATTGCTAAGGGCTATTGCTTGGCTAGTCAGCAATCACTAGCGCTTTTAAAGGCGGGGGATACCTACACCTAAACCGGTATAAGCCGCTTTAGCCTCTCCCTTTATAAGATGACAAGGTCATTAGCGTTTGCTGATGGCCTTTGTTTTTGTGTGCTACTTAGGCGCTTACCCTTGTCTATTTGCTTTCTATTGTTGTTTTAAATAAGAAAGCATTTAGAAAATATATAGCATTGTGGGCCGTGTACTATTCGGCTTACAAATTAGCGTAAACCCCATCAAAACCATGTGATCGTTTCTTGCTTTGGCATTAGCTGCTGGTGGTGTTTTATGCTGATGAGGCAAGCGTGAGCACCTGCTTTAATCGCTGCATAAAACCACTAAGGGCAAGGCGGTATGCCCTAGCTTACCCACTCCTCTTTTTCCCTATCCCTTGCTAAGCCCTTTGTTTAAAAGGGTTTACGCCTCTTTCGCTGTCTTTCTCACTTGCCAATCTGGTCACACCGGTCACACCTTGGTTTTACGTGGTCTCACAAAAAAAACCCTTTAAAATCAACGTGGTCACACTGGTCACACCGGTCACACCAGAAAAACACCCACCCCCTACCCCCGATGTGCTGCTATGGCGCACAGGGGGAACACCTTCGCGCTCGTTTTGTGATATTTACACACTGTAAGGATTGCTGTTTTTTAGCTTGGCTTAACCTGTTTCTATTTCTGCATATTTGTAAGATAAAACAATAACCATCTTGCTATCACTCAGACAATAGCCTTTAAATCTTACGCCACCAAGTGGGGCGCAAGGGAACAAACCAAGCTAAGGCCCCACCCCATCCGGCATGGTGTATATCACTATTTTAAGTTCGACCATGTACTTAAGGTATGACCGGTGTGGCTGATTCATCTGCTTACAGGTAAGGGGGGGGGCTAAAAGTCTGTCATGTAAGACTAAGAAACCGTGTGCTTAACCGTACTTTTTCGCGGACTGCTTTTTATAGGGGGGGGGTCTAATTGCAATGGGGCTGGTAATGATCGAAGGCCAAGGCTTAAAAAAAAGGGAGCGAAAAGGTTAGCGCCTTATAGTCGCGGCATATGCACTAGAAAACGGGTATTTTTACTCCAGACGCCCCCTAAATCAAAGGTTTTTACACCATTAAGAAATGGGCTTTGTCATAGCTTGGGTCTATTGCCAAATTACGCCGGTTACACCAGTCACACCTTAAGTACATGGTCGAACTTAAAAAGAGTAATAGGCTATCTGTTTGCCGGTGAAACCGTCCATATCCATCAAATGCAAAAATGCATCGCGGGCATATTCCCTGCCAGCCCCCAGCAGCGCGATTTTGTAGAGGTAACTACCTAGGCATGGCATTGTTGGTATATAAAAAATATACCAACAAATATACCAACAATGAAGAGCGGCTGTAGGGGGTATTTGGCGCACTGTGGCGGAAACAAAAAACCCCGCAAGCGGCATGTTTGCAGGGTTTAGAGAACTTACACGGACTAGGCTGAACTGGTGCTTGGTATCCCCGACAGGAATCGAACCTGTATCTAGCGCTTAGGAGGCACTTGTACTATCCGTTGTACTACGAGGACGAAGCCAATCACTGCGGGCGTATTATACCTGTCATCCGCTCAGAGTAAACGCTTTACATTCTAATACTCAATTTCTCAAGTAAAGGCCGTAAATCTTCTGGGAATTTAATGTTTTCACCAGGGCTAGATAAAACCTCTAATTTGCCATTACTGATCAGGCCCACTTCTAGTTTTCTATTTTCTGTATCAATCAAAATATACGCTTGGCCCTTCCCCTCTTCCTTGGCGCTGCCTTGCACATACAACACCCCATCTTGCAAAAGTGGGCTGGTTTTTTCCATATACAGCTTAAAAACATCAAGCTGAGGCCCCAGCAATAGGCGTAGCGCGTGCTTTAGAGGGGGCCGCTCCCATAGCTTGATATCTTGGGGGTTTTGGCCGACATACTGCTGCAAGCGATCCCATTCCACTTGATTTTTTTTAAAAAACACATCTGGTGTACTGGCGTCTAACGCAGCCCGAGCAGGGGCTGCGGTCTTTTCTTGGCAAGCGGTCAAAGCAAAGGCCATGATCAATAGGGCGATACGGAACAGCATAAATAATCCTTAGCGAGCAGTCCTATATTTGAAAGAATTCAGCGCTAAAGTTCATTTATTAATATGTAAATGCTGCGCTTTTTTACGTAACCATCACTCCCAAAGCTTTTTCCAACCGGCATGGCCCATGCTGCGCAATGTAGCAATATTCCTATCCACAATGACATCGGCATCAGGAAAAGCCTCTACCGCCTTATCAATACTGTCTTCACGAAGTAAGTGCAAGGTTGGATAAGGGCTGCGATTAGTGTAATTGTCGATATCATCCGGCTCGCTGCCTTCAAACTGATACTGGGGATGAAAGCTGGCGATTTGAAAAATGCCATCTAGATTAAGCTCGGCCAATACTGAATCAGCAACACCTAGAAAATCGTTATACGCCACAAAATCCCCCAACACATAGGGGTGAATCAAGAGCGTCATTTCAATCTTTGTGGGGTCAGCGTCGCTCAATAGCTCTAACTCTGCAATTAAAGTCTCGATCAACACATCAATATTGCGTGCCTCACTCACCGTGTAGCGCACTTGTTTTTTAATATGCACCGCTTTAGCAAAAGGGCAAAGATTTAAACCAATCACGGCTTTTTCTAGCCAGCGCTCGGTATCCAGAATAATTTGGTCGTTAGATGGCATCATATTTTTTATAGGGGAGGATATTTAACAGCATTTAAAACCATTTTTGCCCGAATGGCCGTTTCTAAATCAACATTTAGCACATCAGCCAACCTAATCATATAAAGCATCACATCGGCCATTTCTTGCTCAACGGCTACGCGCTTTGCCGAATCTAATTGCTGAGATTCCTCTGGCGTTGCCCATTGAAAATGCTCAACTAACTCGGCCATTTCTACCGACATCGCCATACATAGATTCTTAGGCGTGTGATAACGCTCCCAATCGCGATCTTTGGCAAATTGGCGAACGTCGAGTATGAGTTGGTTTAAATCCATGAATCTATGGCTCTCTATCGCATTTAGTATGGGCATAAAGACTTGCCCACCCTACATTATTTAAATGGTTTTAAAATACTGAAATGCGCTTCAATCGATTGGCTATTATCTGCCAGCCATACTTGCCCATCTTGAATCGTGCATTGCAACTGCATATTGCGATTAGCTAAAGCGGCTAATGTGTGGGTCATTTCTACCGGCACATTAATTACTTGCAGATTATCTAAACGCTCTAATTTGCTGACAATGCCTTTCCACCAAACATCAGCGCTATTACCGCTATACGTAAATACCGCCACTTTTTGCGCTTTACCGCAGGCTTGGCGAATGCGCTTTTCATCGGGCTGGCCTAATTCAATCCATAACTCAATGGCGCCAGTTAAATCTTTTTGCCAAATATCTGGCTCCTCGGTATCGCTCAAGCCTTTAGTAAAGGCGAGCGATTCGCTGGCATGCAGAGCAAATGCCAATAGACGCACCATCATGCGTTCGTCATTTTCAGAAGGGTGACGCGCAATCACCAAAGAATGGGTGGCGTAATAATGACGATCCATATCGGCAATTTGCAGATCAGACTTAAAAATAGTTGCCTTGAGGGCCATGGCGGATCACGGGAAAAATGAAATAAGCCCGCATCTTACCCTAAATGTGAAAGCTCAATCCGCCCTGCACTGCTGGGGGGTTTTAGCATGCTCAGCCAAATGCCGCATCTTGTGATGTACATCGGTGAGGCTTTCTAAACAGGCGCTACGCAATAGCTCTTGCTCGCCATGATGAGTCACACGAAAAAGCCCGTATTCCATGGCTTCAGGTTCACTCACCGGCCAGATAGGGTGAATTACAAAGGTGCTCATGATAAATATCCTGATGATTAAGTGTTATCAAAAGACTATGCAAGCATCGTGCCAAAGTATCGAAAGCTTGCAAGCCGTATAACTAGATCATCGGCGGCATATAAGAAGACTTTAATGGTGCTGCCAAGCGGCATTCTTTGCCGCTTGGCAAGGGAAGAGCTTAACCCACAGCCCTATCAACTTAGCTAGATACTGGCACACGATGACAAGTATTGAATCATCGTAGGGCGGGTGAAACCCGCGTTATTTTCAGCATCGCTCGCGGGTTTCACCCGCCCTACGAAAAACATTTCGCTTACGTTGATAGGATTGATTTAATCCATGCCCAATTCAGCGCAAATTTTTGCCATTTTTTCTTTTAATTCAAAGAGTTCCATCTCTAAAAGATCCACTTTAACTTGCAAGGCTGAATCGCCGCTGCCTTTGGCACTTGGCGCGGCCTCATTGATCACGGGCTCGCCCGATAATAAATGCGCCCAGCGGCTTTCCCTTGCGCCCGGCTGACGAGGCAGTTTTACCACCAAGGCCCCGCTACTTCGGGATGTAAGCTCTTCTAAAAAAGCCTCTACCGCTGAAATATCAGAAAACTTATGCAGGCGCTCAGAAGCTAAACGCAGCTCCCCCGCTGTTTGCGGGCCTCGCAACATCAGCACCGTTAAAATCGCCACCGATTGCGATGGCACTTGAAACACGGCTGCAAAGCACTGCGAGTAACGCGCAATACGCCCGCCCAAATGCGAAGACTCAACCAGCTTCAGCTCTTTTAAATGCACCAGCGCTTCATCCGCTTCGGTGTCATTAATTGACACGACAGGATCACGGCTGGATTTCTGATTACAACCTGAAACAAGGGAATTCAAAGAAAGAGGATAGGTATCAGGAACAGTAATTTGCTTTTCGATTAGAACACCCAGAATGCGGGTTTCGAGCAGGGAAAGGAGGAAAGTCATAGATCACCAGCAGATCAAGCAGATGGGTTTATTATGCACTTAAATGATGCGAAGCTTACTAATTGATGTTACGCCGCCTTTGAAAAACGCGAACAAAACACTTTTGATGAAGAGGATAGAGAGCTAAACCTTAAACCACAGAGTAAAACGAGGACACAGAGATCACAGAGATCACAGAGAAAACGTCTAATCATTGGTTTTCTCTGTGAAACTCTGTGTCCTCTGCGTTCTCTGTGATTCAGGATTTTGCGCTGTGTCACATCAAATGCTGAGGATACGATATGGGCACAGCGCCCACGCCCCCCTTAACTAATACTCATCAAACTCGCATTCCCGCCTGCGGCTGCGGTATTTACGCTGATGGAGCGCTCGGCTAATAGGCGGGCCAGATCAAAGTCTTCTCCGGCAACAAGGGCAGCGCTGGATAGGCCTTGCACTTGCAAGATAGGCCCAGCGATTTCTGCAATTTGGCGGTTGATCTCACCCAATGCATCGCTATCGCCTTCAAACAAGACCCCCCCCATTACACCGGCCTCAGCAATAGATGGCTTCATTACAACTCGGCCAGATAAGGCTTTTGGCAAGGCATCAAGCACCGCTTTTACTGCCGGATTCGCAATAAATATCGCTTGGTTGCCACTGGCTAAGGCGGCAGCAAATTGCGCTTTTGCACCCAGCTCAGTTGCGGCAATACACAACACAGGGCCGCGTGGATGCAGTAAGTAGCGGTTGCGCTCGCCAGTTGGGCCTGGCAAGTCGATATTTGCACCTAGGCCCGATCCAGCGAGGTAGCGGCTGCAACGGGCGGCCGCAGCGTCTTCTTTATTGGATTGCAAATGATCGTGGTAGGCCAGTAGCGGAGCGAGGGCCGCTTGGTCCCCTGGCAAGGTTTGCGCAGGGCGGCGGGACAAGAGTCGTGGTAAATACAGCGGGCCACCGGCCTTAGGGCCAGTCCCCGATAGACCTTCACCACCAAAAGGTTGCACCCCAACCACGGCACCAATCACATTGCGGTTTACATAAATATTCCCCGCCTGCACTTTTTCCACCACATGGGCGATGGTTTCGTCGATACGGGTATGCACACCAAAAGTCAGGCCAAAACCCGTTGCATTGATATCGTCAATCAACTGATCCAGCGCTTCGCGGCGATAGCGAATCACGTGCAATACGGGGCCGAAGACTTCTTGTTTCAGCTCAGAAAGGCTATTGATTTCGATCAGCGTAGGCGCAATAAAGGTGCCTTGCTGGCATAACGACGGCAGCGACAGCGCTAATACCTCAGCACCACGGCTCTTGAATGCTGCGATATGGCTGGCAATATTTTGCTGCGCCTCAAGATCAATCACGGGGCCTACATCCACAGCCAGCGAATCAGGCTTGCCGATATTTAACTCCTGCATCGCGCCTTTCAGCATATGCAGAATATGGTCTGCCGCCTCGCTTTGCAGGCAGAGCACGCGCAATGCCGAGCAGCGCTGACCAGCCGAATCAAACGCCGACATCAGCACATCGCCAACCACCTGCTCAGCCAAAGCCGATGAATCGACGATCATGCAGTTCTGGCCACCGGTTTCGGCAATCAGCGGAATGGTGCGGCCATCTTTATCGAGGCGTTTAGCCAAATTGCTGGCGATTAAGCGCGCCACTTGAGTAGAGCCGGTAAACATCACGCCACTGCAACGCGCGTCTGAAATTAAGGCGCTACCCACGGTTTCACCACGGCCTGGCAAGAGTTGCACCGCACCAGCTGGCACACCCGCTGCACGCAAGATGCGCACGGCTTCGGCAGCGATTAGCGGCGTTTGCTCTGCAGGCTTAGCCAGCACAGGGTTGCCTGCTGCCAAGGCTGCGGCAACCTGACCAATAAAGATCGCAAGTGGGAAATTCCACGGGCTGATACACACCACGGGGCCCAGCGGGCGATGCGTATCATTGGCAAAATCTTGCTCGATTTGCCCCGCGTAATAGCGCAAGAAATCGACCGCTTCACGCACTTCGGCAATCGCATTTGGCAGAGATTTACCCGCTTCACGCACAATCAAGCCCAACAGCGGCTGCATACCCGATTCGAGCAATTGCGCGGCGCGATTTAGGCAAGCGGCACGCTCGGCGACCGATGTGGCTTGCCAGATTGGGCCAATATTTGCGGCATGCATAAAGGCAGTCGCCACATCATCCACATCGGCTTCAATCACATAGCCCACTACATCTTGATGATCGGCAGGGTTTTTAACCGCCTGCTTACGAGTCATATCTAGCTCGGCCACCACACCCAATAAGGGCGCAGCCAGCCATTCGGTATTCGCGCCCGCCAAGAGGGCGGCAGACAAGGAGGCCAAGCGATGCTCATTAGATAAATCCAAGCCGCTAGAATTCAGGCGATTTGCACCAAACAACAGGCGTGGCAGCGGGATTTTATCGTGCGGGGCAAAAGCAGGAATCACCGCCAAGGCTTGCACAATCGGATCGATAATCAATTCTTCAATCGCCACATTCTCATCGGCAATGCGGTTTACAAACGAGCTATTTGCGCCGTTTTCCAATAAGCGGCGTACTAAATAGGCCAAGAGCGTTTCATGGCTGCCCACCGGCGCATACACGCGGCAAGGGCGGCCTAGTTTTTCACGCGCGGTGACTTCTTCGTATAGAGGCTCGCCCATACCGTGCAGGCACTGAAACTCATACTGGCCAGGGTAGTAATTTTGCCCCGCAAGGTGATAAATCGCCGAAAGCGTTTGCGCATTATGCGTTGCAAACTGTGGGTAGACCGCATCTGGCGTCGCCAGCAATTTTTTAGCGCAGGCAAGGTAAGCCACATCGGTATAGACCTTACGCGTGTATACCGGATAATCTTCCAAACCATCCACTTGTGCACGCTTGATTTCGCTATCCCAATACGCGCCTTTTACCAGACGAATCATCAAACGGTGGCCGCTGCGGCGGGCCAGATCAATCACATAATCGATCACATGCGGCGCACGTTTTTGATACGCCTGAATCACAAAGCCAATGCCGTTCCAACCGGCCAGCTCAGGATCGAAACACATCGCTTCTAGCAAATCGAGCGAGATTTCTAAACGATCTGCTTCTTCAGCATCAATATTTAAACCAATATCGTAACGACGTGCGAGGCGAGCTAGCGCAATCACGCTAGGCAATAATTCAGCCGTCACGCGGTCTTGCTGCGCACGCGAATAACGAGGGTGCAGCGCAGAAAGCTTAATCGAAATTCCAGGGCCTTCATAAATACCGCGCCCAGCAGAGGCCTTACCAATGGCATGAATCGCTTGCTCGTAAGCGGCGTAATAACGCTTGGCGTCGTCAAGCGTGGTGGCTGCTTCGCCCAGCATATCGTAAGAATATCTAAAGCCACGGGCTTCAAATTTGCGGCTATTGGCCAACGCTTCGGCAATAGTTTCACCGGTTACAAACTGCTCGCCCATCAGGCGCATCGCCATATCGACGCCCTTGCGAATCAAAGGCTCGCCGCCACGGCCTATCAGGCGGGTTAAGGCAGAAGACAGCCCTGCTTCACTATTGGTAGCAACCAGTTTACCGGTCAGCATCAAGCCCCAGCTTGCGGCATTCACAAACAAGGATGGCGATTGCCCAAGGTGGGCATGCCAATCGCCCTTGCTGACTTTATCTCTGATCAAGACATCACGCGTGGCACGATCGGGAATGCGCAGCAAAGCTTCGGCAAGGCACATCAGCGCCACGCCTTCTTGGCTGGATAAGGAGAACTCGTGAATCAGGCCTTCAACACCGCCACCGGTACGCTTGGCGCGTAATGCTGCTACCAATTTATGCGCCAGGGCCTGTGTTTGCTCCGCCATATGCGCCGTCGGCATTTTGGCTTGCTCAATCAGCACCGGCAGGCATTCGACTTCTGGGCGGCGATAGGCCGAAGTAATGGCAGAGCGCAAAACACTTTGCACGGCAATGCTTTGGGCCAGCTCTAGGAAAGGAAGATTACTTTCAACGCCGTCTGCATCGTCCAGCAGCGGCAGCGCTTCGCCATCTTGCGCTAGCTCCAGCGGGCGAGCGCCCTGCTCTACCTGCTGCAAATAAGCAAAAATCGATTGCTTAATCAGCCAATGCGGCGTCCTATCTAATTGCTGCGCTGCGGTTTTAATCCGCGCACGCAAATCGTCGTCAACTTTAATTCCTAGCGTTGTGCTGGCCATTTTTTTGCGTTCTATTTGATCAAGATGGCATATTATAGATCGAGTTGCACCTTAAAATGCTAGGGCTATCCCTAGGGTTGCACCTTCTAGGTTGCACCTTATAAAAATAATAACCGCCTGTCTCATCGAGCCTCAGATTCTTTAACCTGTTTAATTCATTTGTAATAACATCCGCCACATTAGAAAATCATAATAAACCCGATTGACAGAGGTATTGCAGATGCTTTACACGCTCAAAGGCAAAATTCAGGCCGTCATGATTTTATTAACGACGCTCACTGTTGCTCTATTTACCTACTTTAGCTATCAGCAAGCACGCAGCCATGCCCTGCAAGCCATTGATAGCCAGCTTGCCGCCGCAGCCACGGGCTATCGCTATGTTTTAGGCGAGGGCTTTCACGCCGAGCTAAAACCACGTGAGCAAGCCGATCTGCCACAAATGCGTCAGCTTTCCGAGCGCCTTACCCGCTATAGCAAGGAGTTAGGCCTACCGTTTATTTACGGCTATATCCAGCGCGAAGGTAAAATCTATTACGTGCTCTCTTCCCTCTCCCCTGAAGAAGAAAGCAAGCCCGACGCCGAGGTTTACCTCACCGCATCAGATTCCACCAGCAAGCAATTGCAAACCGCAATTAGCACTAAACAGCGCACATTTGATGAATACGACAGTAAATTTGGCAGCTTCCGCACCATTTTCCTGCCCTTCACCAATAGCAAGGGTGAAACCATTGTGGCTGCCGCCGATGCCAATTTATCCTCGGTGAAAGAAACCTTAAACAGCATTTTGCTGAAATCGGTGATCCTAGGCTTAGTCGCCATTTTGCTCTCCACGCTGGCATCACTATGGCTGGCCAATCTGGTCACTCGCCCGCTGAATCGCTTAAGAATCGCCATGCAAAACTTAAGCAGCGGCAACGCCGATCTAACCGTGCGCTTAGATAGCAGCAGCCGCGATGAAACATCGCATATCGCCAGTGCTTTTAATCAATTTATGGGTGACTTACATAAGATGATTAATCAAGTCAGCCAGCAAGCAGGCAAGCTAACAGGAGGCGTGGCCGATATCGAGCAAATGGCGCAAAAGCTATCGCAAGAATCACATAAGCAAGCCGATATGGCCTCCGCATCTGCCGCCAATATTGAAGAAGTTACCGTCAGCATTGCCCATATTGCCGATAGCACCCAGCAAGTTGAAAACACCGTTAAAGAAGCCGATTTGGGTGCGCAAGCCAGTGCGGATGCCGTGAACACCATGCGGGACGACACCAATAAAATGGCCGGCACGGTTGGCGAGCTGAGCAACACCATGCAAGAGCTATCTGAGCAATCGCAGAAAATCAGCTTAATCACCGTCACCATTAAAGACATCGCGGGCCAGACTAATTTGCTGGCACTCAACGCCGCGATTGAAGCCGCAAGAGCAGGCGAAACAGGCCGTGGCTTTGCCGTTGTGGCTGATGAAGTCAGAAAGCTGGCCGAGCGCACCGCCCGCGCCACAGAAGAAATCGAGCACATGCTCGGGTCGATCAGCGATAAAACCGAGCACGCCGTCGGCAAAATGCAAGCCACCAAAGAGATGGTGAGCGGCAATCAAGCGCTAGCCCAAGTGATTGCCGAACGCATCGGCGGCATGCAGGCAGAAATGCAATCGGTAGCCGGAAAAATCATCGAAATATCCAGCGCCACCCGCGAGCAATCCATGGCCACCGAACAAATCGCCCAAGTCGCCGAAAAGATCAACCATCAGGTTACTGAAACAGACATGGCATTAAAAAACACCCGCGCCACGCTAACCGATTTGTCTGAATTGGCGGCGAATTTACAGGGGATTGTGGGGCGGTTTAAGTTGTAAGGTATTGCTTGATACTCATTCCCGCATGCCTTTGGCGGGGATCCTGCTGCACAGCTGGATCCCCACTAAAAACACTCGGGGAGAACGGTTTTAGGGAAGTTATTTCGAGCCACTCATGCCTTTTGAGCAAGGCAGGCTAATCGGCATGTCCACTAAGCAACGTCAAAAAGATATTTTGACTACGCTCAATACTAAAAAAACGATAACTACCCAACAGCCTATTACTTATCTTACATCTATTTCTCCCACCTTCTAAAAACTGTAATACCACGCTGGTATCCTGAAGGCTATATGACTTTGGGGAGTGATCCATGAGTATTTCAAGTGAGCTGCTTGATCGCATTTATGTCAAAACGACCCAAGGGCAAAAAGAGATTGCTGAACGCAGCAGTGGCCTATTGGCAAAGCAGCGCCGCTTGCTAATCTTAATTGACGGCATCAAATCCAGTAGCGAATTGGCAGCACTTTTGGCTGAGTTTGAGCTTTCAGCCAAGCTCAATGAATTGGCAGAACTTGGGTTTATTCAATTAAAAGATAGCCCGCTCAGTGTTGAGATCAGCGATAAAGTCATCAAAGAATTGCCCAAAGCACCCGCTGCTGAAGCGACCATCACCCCAAGTATTGACCCAATTTTCCTCGAGCAAGCCAAAAACCTAATGGTAGAAAGCGCCCAACATTGCTTGGGTATTATGGCTAGATCATTAATTGAAGAAATACAGCAGTGCAATCAAAGCAATTACAAAGTAGTGATTGCCCGCTGGAATATGGCATTACGCCAATCCAATAAAGCACGCACCCATGCCGATCAATATGTGGATGCGGTAAAGACTTTAATTGGGATTGATTGATTTAAATAATGGATGTTACACAGCAAAACCCAAATCTTGAAACACGGAGCTGACCGAGAACACGGAGTTTCACGGAAAAAGGTTAGTTAGGCATTTATCATAATCCGGCCACGTATTTGCCAACATCGAATCATCGTAGGGTGGGTGAAACCCGCTGTTTTCTTAGCATTTCAGGTTAAAGTCTGGCGGGTTTCACCCGCCCTACAAAAGATGAAATGCATGCTATTAGCCTCAATTGATGCGTATGGAGCGGATAAAACTTAGCCCAACCTAGCGATTTTCAGCTTACGGCCTTTCGAGTAATTCCCGCCTACAGGGCTCAAACTGATGCAGATATCGGGTGAAGGTATCTTTAGGTCGCTCAAGCCCATTAGAGGCCAAAACTCGAGCCGCCATGCCTCGATGGTTGCTACCATGCGTCAACAAATGCAACAGAATTTCCTCAACTGAAAGCTGCCCTTGCTCACCATCTGTGAATTGGAAATAAACCTGCCTACTCAATTCAATTTGGCTCACTGCTTCTGTAAAACCCACCAACCAAGCATCATTCTTATCCATCCGATCTTTTAGCTCAGAGAGCGAAGGCGTTTCAGGAGTATTATCAGCGGTGTACAGCTCTGGACGGCCCGATATGCGGCTAATAAAAAGGCTGTCCACCACGGTTGTGTGATTCAAGATACGGGCGAAGAAGATTGAGTCATCGTCCGATAGCAAATGAAACTGCCGCTCGCCATAAGAAAGAAGCTCCGCATTTGCCCACGCCTTGTACTTGAACGCTTTTAGATACACATTATTTGCTTGCATAGTGGCTCTGATGAAGTTAAAAAAGCCGTAAGGCGTGATAAATACGATGGCCAACCCATCAAAAAACCTAGGGAAAAACAAAAGGAATACTTTCTTTACTTGCAGACAACAATCATACAATCGTCAGTGTACCAAAAGAATAATGACAAACAAATAGAGCTATATCTTTCTACAAGCAATATTCTCCCCAGCCATCAGCTAAAGAATTCACATTACTCAACGCTTCCCTAAGGCATCCATCGCCGCTTGGCTTTATACTGCTCATCCAAACATAAAAATTGCTGGAGACTTGGATGCTTGCTCGATTTCGCCCTCTGATTATTGCCGTCACCGTCGCTTCAACCCTGCTCGCCCCCCTCGCCAGCGCCGCTGTCAGTAAAGCGGTTTCAGCCAGCAATAAAGTAGAAAACGCCAATAGCTTGCTGTGGAAAATTGAGAAAAAAGGCACGCCTGCTTCTTGGCTGTATGGCACGGCGCATGTGGGTGATCCACGCGTGACTCAGCTCAGCCCTAAGACCGAAGCCGCTTTTGCTGATTCTAAGAAAGTAGTCACCGAAATTCGCCTCGATTTTGGCATGATGATGGAAATGGGTAAGCGCATGCTGACTGCGGAGCCATCGCTTGCGCAAGTCATCGATAAAGATCATTACCAAAAACTTTTGCCAGCCTTAGAGGCACGCGGCTATCCAGAAGTGGCCACCGCCAAGCTGAAGCCTTGGGGCGCTGCCATGCTGCTGATGGCACCGGTACGCCAGCCGGGGCAAATGCCGCTTGATTTGCTATTCGCCAAAATGGCCATTGAAGGACAAAAAGATTATTCCGGCTTAGAAACACTGGATGAGCAATTAAGTGTTTTTGAAACTATTCCAGAAGCCAAACAAATCGAGCTGCTCTACGCCGTACTCGATCAACAAGCCGAGCTTGAAAAGAGCTATCAAAAGATTCTGGATCTTTATCTCAAACAAGATATCAATGGGCTAGCCGAATACGCCGCGCAAGACGATTTTAAAATGGTTGATCAAGCATGGCTAAATCAATGGCGTAATCAATTACTCGAAGCCCGCAACCCACGCATGGTCGAACGCCTGACTGACAAGCTTAAAGAAGGCAACGCCTTTATCGCCGTAGGTGCTTTGCATCTGCCAGGCAAAACCGGCCTGATCCAAAGCCTGCGCCAACAAGGCTACCGCGTAAGCCCTGTGAAATAATATTTACTACACGATCGTCCTCCGCGCGCGTATGTATCTATACAAGTCAGCGGCACGTATTCCCCCCTTTGAAAAAGGGGGGCTAGGGGGGATTTGGAATTGCATATCTTTACACGAGCAAACAAAGCCACACAAAAGCAAATCCCCCTCAATCCCCCTTTGATAAAGGGGGAGGTTGCGGTACTAAAGTGCCACCTAAAATGATGTAGATGCTTATGCGCCCTAGGTCCCACACAAAACGCAGTGCGCCAAAAATGCCGAAAACGCCTTACGAGACCCACCCCATGAAATATCACCTTTTACCCAAAACTGATTTAAATATCTCCACGCTCTGCCTTGGCACCATGACCTTTGGCGAGCAAAACAGCGAGGCCGATGCGCACGAGCAGCTTGATTATGCGGTTGCGGCGGGGATCAACTTTATTGATACCGCCGAAATGTATCCGGTGCCTGGCAAGGCGGAGACTCAGGGCTTAACCGAAAGCTATGTGGGTAGCTGGCTGGCCACGCAAAGCCGCGACAAGATTATTCTGGCGAGCAAGATTTCTGGCCCTAATCGCGGCATGGATTGGATACGCGGCGGGCCAAAATTAAATCGTGAGCAAATTCATGCCGCCTGCGATGCCAGCTTAAAGCGTCTGCAAACTGACTATATCGATCTTTACCAATTGCACTGGCCTGCCCGCCATGTGCCGATGTTTGGTCAAAGCTATTACGACCCTAAGCAAGAGCCTGCCCATACCCCCGATTTTGCAGAGCAGCTTTCGGCACTGGATGAGCTGGTTCAGGCCGGTAAAGTGCGCCATATCGGGCTATCCAATGAAACCCCTTGGGGCGTGATGGAAGCCAGCCGCGTGGCGCAAGCGCAATCTCTGCCGCGCATTGCCACCATTCAAAATGTATTTAATTTAATTAACCGTCAGTTTGAAAATGGCTTGGTTGAAACCTGCTATCGTCAGGATGTGGGCCTGCTTGCGTATAGCCCGCTGGCGTTTGGTTTGCTTTCCGGTAAGTATTTTGACAATCCGCAAGCGGTTGGCAGGATGACGCGCTTTAGCAATTTTGGCGCACGCTATTTAAAACCAGCAGTACCCAACGCGATCGAGGCCTATGTAAAACTCGCCAGAGAGCACGGCTTATCCCCAGCTCAAATGGCTTTGGCATGGGTCAGCAGCCGCTGGTATGTAGCCAGCAATATTATTGGTGCAACCACCATGGCTCAGCTGAAAGAAAATATCGGCAGCTTAGATGTAATCATCACGCCAGAATTAGACGCCGCAATTGAAGCCATTCATAAGCAAAGCCCTAATCCAGCGAATTAATGGCACTAGGAAATCTCCTCTAGAAAAAACCCAAGCCTTAAACCCGAGTAAAAGGAGAACACAGCATTCCCTAGAGAAAACCTAAGCTATCTTTTTGATTTTCTCTTTGAAACGCTGTGTTCTCTGTCGCTGAGTAATCCCTCCTGACCCTCAATAGCAAAAAACATATTCTTTTCCACTTTGGCAATTGATTTTAAACAACGCACCTCTATAACAAGGATAGAGGTTTCGTTTTCAATGAGCGATTGCAGGGGATCATCTTATGTTTGGCTTTACCCAGAAAACTGAGTCAAAAAATACCGTAGATACACAGCTCGATACGATGAAGGCAATCCTCGATCATGTAGATAATATGATCTTGCTCTGCGATACCAGCCACGAAAACAATGTGTTTTACGTGAATCAAACCGCTAAAAGCGTCTTTGAAAAATATCGCCAAGAAATGACTCAAGTGTTGCGTGGCGCAGACCCTACCCAAGCGCATGGCGGCTCTATCCATCGCTTTCACCATGATCCAGAGCGGGTTCGCCGCATCTTGCAGCAGCTGGGCAGCGGCGCTAAAAATGCCACTCACGTTGCCGACATCCCCTTAGGCAGTATCACCTTACGCACCAAGGCTTACCCGATTTGGGATGCTGCTGACAGCAGCAAAGTAAAATGCTATCTAGCCTGTTGGGAAGATATCACCAGCAAAGTTAAACACGAAGAATTACAAAAAGACGTTGCCAGCAAGGCCAGCGAGCTGCATGAGCAAGTCTCGTATATTGCCTCCACCATGGAAGAAGTCAGCACCAGCATTGATGAAGTCGCACACACAACAGCTGAGGCCAGTAGCAGAGGCAATAGCGCATTTGAAAGCGCCAATGAAGGGCAAGTGGTGGTGGAAGGCGCAGTACGCGGTATGCGTGATGTAGCCGAATTGGTCCGCACCACAGCAGGCGTGATCGGCCAGCTCAATACTCAATCCGATAAAATTGGTGTGATTGTGGGGGTGATTAAAGATATTGCCGATCAAACTAATTTACTGGCGTTGAATGCCGCCATTGAGGCCGCACGAGCTGGCGACACGGGGCGAGGTTTTGCCGTGGTGGCCGATGAAGTACGTAAATTGTCCGAGCGCACCGCCAAGGCAACCGCCGAAATTGGCGAGCTGATTCGCTCAATTCAAATAGAAATCGAACGCGCCGTCGGCACCATGAATTCTGGCGAAAAAGACGTAAGCGCTGGCGAAGAAAAAGCCGTTAGCGCAGAAAAAGCCTTAGTGCGCATCGTGCAAGATGTAGGCGCCATGCGTAATCTCATTAGCGAAATTTCCAATGCATCTGAGCAGCAAGCCAGCTCAGTCAGAGATGTGGCGCAACGCTTAGAAGTGATTACCTCAAAACAATAAAGAATCCGTAAAAAAGCCCCCACTCACCTTATGGCTACGGGGCTTTTTATCGCCTTAGGACTTGGCTCCTATTCACTTCCCACTACAAAACTTCGTCATTCCCTCATGCCTTGGCGGGAATCCAGCGGCGCTAATGGATCCCCGATAAAACCACTCGGGGATGACTCATATCATTTATAGATTTATTTCACAGCACTTCTTAGCCATAAAAATCCCCCGCTAGCTCAAAGCCAGCGGGGGATTTTTTTAAATTAAATCGCTAAAACAATTTAGTAATTACAGATCTTTAGCGTTTTTAGCCAAGTAATCAGCAACGCCAGCAGCATCTGCCTTCATCCCTGTTTTACCTTTGCTCCAGCCTGCTGGGCAAACTTCACCGTGCTCTTCAGTGAATTGCAGTGCATCAACCACACGCAGCATTTCGCTGATATCACGGCCTAGTGGCAAGTTGTTTACTACTTGGTGCTGAACAACGCCCGATTTGTCGATCAGGAAAGAGCCGCGCAATGCAACGCCTTCTGCTGCCAATTCAACATCATAAGCTTGGCAAATTAAGTGCTTAATATCGGCAACTAAGGTGTAACCAACTTGGCCAATACCACCTTTTTCTACCGGAGTGTTGCGCCATGCAGCATGAGTAAATTGGCTGTCGATCGACACGCCGATTACTTCTACATTGCGCTCTTTGAATTCTGCCAGGCGGTGATCAAAAGCGATCAGCTCAGATGGGCAAACAAAAGTGAAATCTAAAGGATAGAAGAACACCACGGCGTATTTACCGGCGGTGGCTGCCTTAAAGTTGTAGCTATCTACGATCTCGCCATTACCGAGAACGGCTGCTGCGGTGAAATCTGGTGCGCTTTTACCAACGAGTACGGCCATGTGATGCTCCTAGTGTTTTTTAAAATTAAACCCGACGTATTCTGAGTAAATAGTCGGACGCTGTCCAATCAACAAAGTTCATCTTGAGGATAGCTTTTCTCAATGACCTCTTGATGAAAGTACTTAAACCTTAAACCTATCCACGGCTTTTTGTAAATCTAAAGAAAGATGCCCTAGGTTTTTGGCGGCATCATGCACCTGCTGCAAAGCCTGATTATTATCGTGAACCATGGTGTTTATTCTGTCGACATTGAGTGAAATATCTTCGGTAGCTTTAGATTGCTGCGCCGTTGTTTTGGCAATGTGATGCACGCTGTCCGACATTTTATTCGTGCCTATCGTAATTTCGGCAATTTGATCCGCCGCATCTTTCGATAACTCGACGCCTTCTTCTACCTGCTGCAAAGCCAACTCCATGCCTTTAGCCGCCTGAGTGGTTTCATCCTGAATCAGCGTAATCATTTTGCCAATATCTAAAGTGGCACTGCTGGTGTTTTCTGCCAGCTTTCTCACTTCATCGGCCACCACAGCAAATCCACGCCCTTGTTCCCCTGCACGCGCCGCTTCGATAGCTGCATTAAGCGCAAGCAAATTGGTCTGATCGGCAATGCCACGAATCACATTCACCACTTTCGAGATATCGCTTGAGCGCTCTTTTAGACCATTCATCAGCATCGATTGCGCCTTAACCACGGCTTCAATTTTGGCGATTTCAGCCGAGGTCGCCCGCACGCCAAATTCAGCTTGGCGTGCATTGGTTTCTGCAACATGGCTCATCGTTTCAGTGGCAAGGGCATTTTCTGCAATCAAGTTAATCCCCACCGAGACCTCCTCAATGGCACCTGCCGTTTGCTCCGCAGCCTTGGCTTGCATGGATGAGCCCTGTGCCACCGTATCTGCGTGGCCTGCTAATTGAGCAATTTGCACATTCAGCTCAGCCACTTGTAGCTTCACCGTATTAATCATTTCGGCGAGAGAGCCTACAAATACATTAAACGCCTGCGAAGTACGGCCAATTTCATCGCCGCTACTGACTTCTAGCCGATGGCTTAAATCTGCATCGCCTGCCGACAATTGCATCATGGCTTGATTAAGTCGCAAAATAGGCCGAGTTAAATAATTAAGCGTGCCTGATAAAATAATCGAGAGGATTAATAATCCTAAGCCACCAATTAAAAATGAAATTTGCAATAGCCGATTAGAGCGCGCATAAAACTCGGCCTCTGGCACATTAATCACTAAGCTCCAAATCAAGCCCGTTTTTCCCATTTTTATCGGCATAAAGAAACGGATAAACCCACCATTCTCAATATGCAAAGATTTACCGCTTTGAATTTCAGCCAATATATTGGCAGGGATCTCATTGCTATCTACGGACTTAGCTAAACGAGATGAATCAGGGTGGCTGCCATAAATGCCACCGGCACTAATCAAGCTAATAAAACCACTATCAAAGACTTTGACTTGGCTTAGCGTTTTTTGCAAATCCCCCATTGGAATATCGCTGCCTGCCACACCCACAAACTGGCCTTGGTGCTGAATAGGCAGAGCAAATGACATCATTAACACCTTGGTATCGGTGTCCACATAGGGCTCCACCACAGACAACTTGCCCGAGGCTTTTGGCGCTGTGTAATAAGCACCACCGTAATAGGCTTCTTCCCATTTGCTCACTGCAGCCTCATTCATCTCGGCATCATGGGCGTATTCAACCAGCTCAACTTTATCGCCCTTACGTAAGGCCCATGGTGCATAAGCACCTGAAGGATAAGCGGTTTTATCCTTGGTAAATTCAGCATCTTTGCCATCAAATTGACCATGCTCATAAATCAGCCATAGATCATAAAGCGCAGTATTGTCTTTTAAAGCTTGCAATAAAAAGCTATTGGTTTGGCTGCGCTGCAATAACCCATGTTGCTTGCTACTCTCTAAGCTACTCACCAAAGTTTGTAATGGCCCCAATGGCTTTTCCAGCTCATTTTGTACAAATTGTGCATAATGCTTGGCCATATTTTCTGCACTACCAAATGCCTCGGCGCTCATTTCTTGGCGAGTATTCCAAGCCAGCACAGACAACATCAATCCTAAAATAATAAATAAAGAGCCCAGCACCGTTAGCATTATTTTGGCGCGAAAACCAAGCTTTTTCATGGGCGTCACCCTTTAAAAAGAAGAAGGATTGAAACGTAAGAGTAGTCGTATGTAAACTAAGCTGTATAAGTATTTTCGCATAGAGCCTATTAAAAAATAAGCTTACGAAATACAAAAAAACATCCAGAATAAATTTACTGATAACGGTAACGACTTACGACAAGAAACAATAAACATCAAGCAATGTAAGCCTTAGCAAACGAATACACCACTTCATAATGTCCCTAATACCTTTTAAGCAAGAATCACGTACCTCGCTAGGCAATGGGTGTTAGCATCAATCCCCCTTTCTAATTTGTACTCTGCCCCGCCAAATCCTAATCATTCTTGCAAAGCCCTTCTGAGGAAGCGTTGCGTCGGTTCGAAAAGCATCCAACGCCGCACCTACACAAGGCTTTCATGCCCTATAGCACGCCCATTGGCTACCAAGTCAAAACTCAAGATATCGCCGTTGCTGGCGGGCTTGATTTAAACATCCGCTCGCTACTCGATATTCAGCAGTATTTTGATCCTCTAGGCGAAGCAGAAAACGCGGGAATTTCGCCTGCTTGCTGGCCGCTATTTGGGCAAATCTGGCCATCGGCACAAAAGCTGGCCGATTTAATGCAAGTTTATATTTTGGGTGAGCGACGGATTTTAGAAATTGGCTGTGGCTTGGCGCTGGCAAGCATGGTGGTGCATCGCAGAAATGGCGATATCACCGCCAGCGATTGCCACCCATTGACCGAGACTTTTCTGAAAGCAAACTTGCAGCTCAATACCCTGCCCGCGCTGAAATACAGCACCGGTAATTGGGAGCGTGCAAATCTTGAGCTAGGCCAATTCGATTTAATTATCGGCAGCGATGTGCTCTACGAGCGCAACCAGCCCGCCGCGCTCTCCGCCTTTATCGACCGCCATGCCGCCCCCCCAAGCCGAAGTACTGATTATCGACCCCAACCGAGGTAATCGAAGTGCTTTTAACCGGCAAATGGCTGCAAATGGCTTTAGCCTGAGCGAAACACTAATCAACAAGCCCCTGCATGATGGCCGTGCTTACAAGGGTAGATTATTGAAATATGAGCGAGAGATAGCGTGTGTTTGCTAAACAAATTGTATTTTTAGTAGCAAGCAGCGAAAAAGCGCTAATAACCACGCTCTCTGCGTAGGGCTTTTTAAAGTCCCCTTGAAACACGCCGTAGCGAGGAACAAGCGGGGCGGGGGATCGCTTGGGAGCGAGGTACGAGCCAATCCCGCCCGCCGCCGACTCGATTGTCCGCAGCGCAGGGGCCTTCGTGTTTCGTGGGGTGGCCTTCTTTGGCTTCGTTTCTTGGCCACACAAGAAAGGAAGGTCCAGCGGGACGCCCGCACCAAAATCAATGTGCCGAAGGCACTAAAAAGATCTTTTAGACTTTGGTTAACGCACAAGGGGTAAAACCCGCAACTTTAAAAACACCATCGCAGCCAACAGCGCATCGTTCAGTGGATCATGGCGGGGCAAGTCGGGTAGGTTTAGCGTTTGCAGAATATGGCTAAGGCTTAGGTCTACATCGGGGCGATGCGCCGTTACCATTTGGTCATAAAACAAGCCGGATACCTCGATGCAGGCATTGGGCAAAGCCACGCCCAGCATGGGTTTTAGCAGACGGTTGAGCACCGCCAAATCAAATTCCAAATAATAACCCACCAAGGGCCGTGGCCCGATAAAGTGCAGCAGAGCGGCCAGAGCCTCCTCTATAGCCATGCCCTCTTGCACATCCTGATGGCGCAAACCATGCACGGCAATGCTGGCCGGATCAATTTGCCCTGCGGGTTTAACTAGCAATTTAAGATGCTCGGAAACTAAAATCTTCGGGCCTTTAATCTTGATCGCAGCAATGCTTAAAATCTCTGCCTGCTTGGGGTCTAGGCAGCTCATTTCACAATCTAGGCTGACGTATTCATCTGCAATAGGCTCGCCCCATAGGTAGGCGAACTCTTGATTCGCCAAGGCTAGGCTGCGCGATCTGCACCAGCGCTGCCAATAGCCCCAGCTCACAACATGCCCAGCTTAAAGTGGTGGCTAATCAGCTGGCGAAATTGCTTCACCACCGACAGCGTGTCTTTTAATAACTCGCGCTCCAGCGTGGTTAAAGCAGCAGGATCGATCAGATGATCAACTGGCTTATCCATAGCCTGATTGAGCAGCCCAGCTTTAAGCTGCAAGCCTTGTAAAAACGCCAGAGATTCGGCTAAATCACGGCCAAAGCGCTCACTTAAATGGCCCATATCACTTAAGCGCTGAATACGTTGATAGCTATTACACTCATCTATCCCATATTGCAGCGCAAGGCTGCGCAGGCCGTGCACCACAGGGAAAATGCCGCCTTTTTTAATATCGAGCGCGTGTTTATCCGGCCCAACCGTGGCAATTAGCCTAGAAAACAAATTAATCGGCGGGGAGAATTGTTCGACCGGAAAAGCAAAGTGCGATAAAAATGCCGCGTTGTCGCCTAAATCCTGCTGCAAATACTGGCGCAAGCCCTCAAACAAAGCCACCTGCCCGCACACTGGCCGCGCATCCAGCCAAATCGCCATATGCATTACATTTTCACCGCTGGCGCTGCTGGTCCAAGTATTAATCTGCCGCTTATACCCTGCCACACTTTGCCGCCACAGAGGGTTAGAAACCATCACGAAGCCGGGGCAAGAAGGGTAGCCAAAGGCGATCAGCTGCTGATTAAATTCACTACACACGCGCTCCAGATCCGGATGCTGATAGCCATCTTCAATAATCAGCGCATTATCCTGATCGGTATTTAATATTTGCTCGCCGCGTCCTTCAGAGCCTAAAACCAGCAGGCACACATGCGGCAGCATCTCTGGCGGGGCAAGCAGGGTAAACAGGCGGCTAAATAAACGCTGGCGAATTTCCCCGACCAGCTCGGCCAGCAGGGTGATTTTCATGCCATTGCCGTGCAAAGAGCGGATTAATTGCTGAGTGCTTTTAACCGCCGCCATCAGCCCATCGGGATGATTGGCACGGCCAATTTGTGCGGTAATGCCGCGTGGATTATGCGAGTTATTAAAAAAAGCCGACATCAGCTCGATCTGCTCCAGCACGCCGCAAACCTCGTCGCCCTCCAGCACCACCAGCCTTTGCACCGAGTGCCGCATCATCAACAGCATGGCGTGGTGCAGATCGTCCTCGGCTTTTACACAAATCAGCGGGCGCTTAAGGTGGCGATAAATCGCTTCATGATTGGCATCCAGCCCATCCACCACCACATTGCGCAAATCGCTCTGGGTAAAAATCCCCACGCCCGAAGCTTCCTTCACCAACACGGCGCGGCTATGCACGCGTTTCATCAGCCGTGCCGCATCCATCACCGTGGCGCTTTCTGCTAGCCAGCAAGGTGAATGCAGTACCGCATCGGCTACCCTTGGCTGTAACTCTTGCACGGAGTGCCCCAGCGCCGCCAATTTACGCGCCACATCCGCATAAAAAAACGCCGCAAACTGGCTATTAGCATCGCTGATTTTCATCGCCACATCACGCCTGATATGCCAAAGCAGCGTGTCGTCATGTGCATGCAAAGTGCAGCAAGCCTTGCCACTCAGCAGAGATTTACTATCCAGCACATCAAAACAGCCGTAAAAGCTCGCCTCACCACCCTCCCTGACTAGCCCCTTCATCACCACCAGCAAGGCATCTACCCCCTCGCCCTGCTGCTGAATCACCGATCCAGCCGCGTAATAAGCCACATCCAGCGCAGCGGCGACGCGATCCCGCTCTGCGGTATTCAGGCTATTAAACGGTGCACGATTAAAATCAAAAGATGTCGTCATAAGTCCCCCTATAGCTAATTTTAGATTTAATGGCGGGGAAAGGCGGGGAGATCTGGGTGTTTATTGATGTAGATCTGAGCTTGCGGGGTAAACCCAAATCTTAAAACCCGGAGAGCACGGGGGACGCGGAGTTTCACGGAGGAAAACAGATTTTGAGTCATTGCGTAGCTATGGGCTAATGACGACGGCCAGATACTATCCTTGAGACGAAAAAAAACCCTTGATCAACAAGGGCTATTTTCTTATTCAGCTTACTTACTATCTAAGACTAAACTCAGCCAGTGCAGCTGCACTTGGCGGAGAGCAAGGGATTCGAACCCTCGATACAGGTTTTGCCCGTATGCTCCCTTAGCAGGGGAGTGCCTTCGACCACTCGGCCAACTCTCCATCAAGACTGCGAATCATACCTAATCACTTACAATTTAGTCAATAAAACTGTCAAAATTCCACAAAATAATATATTTCAATATTGCTCTGCGTCCTTTTCAGCCTTACAAATCCTCTGGCATCTGTGGCACCGCAGCGCCATTACCCGCCACCATGCCATAAGCCATCCACAGCATCAGCAGGCCGTACATAATTCTGGGGAACCACTCGGCGACTTTGCTTTGGAAATCAGCGATGGAAGCACTTTCCATATTTACATGCCGCAGCAGCATTTCAGGCAAAGTGCCGCTGGCCTCCCCTGTTTGCACAAAACCCGTCACCCGTTCTTCCCCTAAAAAAGACTGATGATCAAGCGCTTTAGCGAGGCTATCCCCGCGCTGCATTTTGGGCAGGATGCGGCTGTATTCGCTGCGAATCAGCTGATTATGAATCGCCCGGTTCGCCTTGGGCAGAGCATCAAACATCGGCAGGCCCGCTTCCAGCATCAGCGCCAGGCTTTCAAAAAAATCCCGCGCATTACGCCGCACATGCATGGCCCCAAAGAGCGGCATTTTGATCAGCAGCGTTTCAATCTGCAACCGTAAGCGAGACGGCCCAGTGACTTCCAACCAATCCGAAACCCCTTTAAACAAGCCATAGAGACAGATAAAAAACAGCATTGGCCGCAGGCAGCGCCACAAATAAGCAGCAGGGCTAAGCGTGCCCAACACCAAATCGGGCAAAGGTTGTACTAGTAAAGCCAACACAAACACCACGATGGGCAGCATCATTTTGGAGCGCATCTGCTTGCTTAATCTGGCTTTCAGCGTATAGCGCTCAGCCAAGCGAAAATAAGTATGCGCAGGGCTGCCCGCACTAATCGCCGCATGCAGCAAATCCGCTTCCAGATCGCTAAACAAGCCCGCCATCCGTCCTGCCACCGCCACATCCTTGCCCCGCCCCAGCCACTTACGCGCCTCGTCGACCCTAGGCTGAGCCGATTTTGCTAGCCGCAAGGATAAAAAAGCCTGCGCCACCGGCAAGCCAGCCTTCTCCATCGTTGCCAGATGGGTAAACAAATCGGCACGGATGGCGTCAGTTAATGGGGGGAGTTTGGGTTTAGGCATTTGACAATTTTTTAAAAAACCATGAATAAAGCCCTAAGTTTTCTTCCGAAGATATGCTTAATAACTCAGGAACAAATATAGGTAATTTTTTTAGCTCCTTCTTTATTTTAGGCATAGTTTTTTTCTCTAGCTCTACAAATTCATCATAACATTCTGGGTTGAGCTTCATTTTACGAGAACACTGATAACACACCTCGTAATACTCTCTAATTAGCCCGGCTGTTTTTTTATCAAAATATTTATAAACATTTGCATTAAAATTAGAGAACTTAACAACTTCCTTTCTATCTATCACTCCTCTATCGCACTGTGTCATGTAGCCTACAAGCTTAACAAATGAATCTATTGTTAACTTTGCGCAATCTAGTTTATTTAAAATTTCAAGTTGATTAGCACTTTTACTTGCAAAATAAATAGCAGGAACTCCAACGAGAAAAGTAGAAATAGGACCTGCCCACCCAAGAATTAATGTCATTTTATCAGCAATCATATATTTCCTTATTTTTTATAAAAAATAATTTCAGAACACTCCGAAACTATTTCAATTAAAACACGAAGATATTTTATTACAAGCCCTTGCTTTATTTGATTTCCATGCATTGGCGAAATATTCATCAAAAAACACCGGTCTCTTACTGCATTCCCCCCCACTTTCCGCTACCCTCCCCCCTAAGCCCATTCAATAAGACTTCCCCGTGCTACATCTATTCCAATCCAACCGTATCGATGTTCTGCTGGCGGCGCTGGCGCATCAGTTAGAGACTTCTCCTTTAGCTTCCCCTTTTGAGCAGGAAAAGATTGTGGTGCAGTCTAAGGGGATGGGGCGGTGGTTGAATTTTCGCTTGGCAGAAAAGCAGGGCATGACGGCGCAGATGGGTTATCCGCTGTTGGCGTCTTTTTTCTGGGATTTAATGCAACGCACGCTGGGCGGCAATCTGCCGAAGAAGTCGCCGTTTTCGCGGGAGATTATGGGCTGGCGGGTATTGGCCTGGCTAGATTCGCAGCCTAATGCGCCGGTGCTGCTTAATTATCTGCGCGAAGGCGGGGATTTTCGGCGCTTTGAACTCGCCACGCGCATTGCCGATGTGTTCGATCAGTATTTGGTTTACCGCCCCGACTGGCTGCTGGCTTGGGAAAAACATCAGAGCCTAGGGCTGGGGGACGATGAGGCTTGGCAAGCGGCGCTGTGGCGCTATCTATCTAAGGATGAGCTGGATATTCGTGTAGATGGCGGCCATCGTGGCGCGCTGCTGGCGGCCACTCACAAGCGGCTGCTCGACCCGCGCCCGCTGGATTTGCCCAGCCGTGTTTCGCTATTTGGCATATCCAGCCTGCCGCCGGTGTATATGGAGATTTTGCGCGCGCTGTCTAAACGCTGCGAGGTGTTTATCCATGCGCTGAATCCTTGCGGCGAGCCTTGGGGCGAGATTCGGGATGCGGCGGAAATCGCGCGGCTTTCTGATGGCTTTGATCCTGAAGACCTGTATTTGGAAGTCGGCAATCCGCTGTTGGCGGTGTGGGGCAAGCAGGGGCGGGAGTTTTTTAATCAGCTGATTGCCGAGCCAGAAATCCTTGAATACTTCACGCCTTTTCCTGGCAACCACGACACGATGTTGCAAACGCTAAAAAGCGATGTGCTGGAGCTTGTCGCCCGCAGCCCGGAAACCGCACAGCGCGTGGCGGCGAACGATCAATCCTTGCAAGTGCATATCTGCCATTCAGCCATGCGCGAAATTGAAGTGCTGCACGATCAGCTCTTGGCGCTATTCGAGGCCGACACCACGCTCACCCCCGCCGATATTGTGGTGTTGATGCCCGATATCGAACATTACATTCCCTATATTGAGGCCGTATTCGGTCGCCATTTGGAGAAGGGCGGCGCATCTGCACTCTCCGCTCCCCATGTGCCCTTTGCCATTGCTGACCGCAGCCTAAAAGACGCAGCTCCCTTGGCGCAAGCCCTGCTAGAGCTGCTCACCCTGCCGCAATGCCGCTTTGCCAGCGATTGGATGATGGCGCTGCTGGATATCCCCGCCATTGCCCGCCGCTTTGAAATCCCCGCATCCGACTTGCCCACCATCCACCGCTGGATCAGCGAATTAGGCATTCATTGGGGCAGAGACGGCGAGCATAAGGCCGAGCTGGGTTTACCCAATACCTTTGAGCACACTTGGCGGTTTGGGCTAGATAGATTGCTGCTGAGCATCGCACTGCCCGCTGGCGTGGCGGGCGCTGCTGCACCACTCTTTGCTGGCACATTGCCCGGCAGCGGCGTGGCGGGAAATCAGGCGCAGTTGGCGGCTGGCCTCGCGGCTTTTGCCGAGACGCTGTTTGAGCAAGCCGCATCGCTATCGGGTGAGCACACGCCCGAGCTGTGGCATAGAAAATTGATAGACATGATAGAGGCGCTGTTTGCGCCGGATGATGATGAAGCGCTTACTCTGGCCGAGCTGCGCGAGCAGATTATTGAATTTGCCGAGCAAAGCCGTGCCGCCAACTACGATGCGCCGGTGGATTTATCTGTGCCGCGCAGTTGGCTCAATGGCGCGCTGTCCGGCAAGATTCCGAGTGGTGGTTTTTTAACCGGCGCGGTGACATTTTGCGCCATGGTGCCGATGCGCTGCCTGCCCTTTAGAGTGATTGCCCTCTTGGGCTTTAATGACGGCGCTTTCCCGCGCGAATCGCGCCCGCCGGGCTTTGATTTGATGGCGCACAATCCGCAATATGGCGATCGATCCCGTCGCGCCGATGATCGCTATCTCTTCTTGGAAACCTTGCTTTCAGCCAGCGATGTGCTGTATCTGAGTTATGTAGGCCGTGGCATCCAAGATAATGGTGTGATTCCGCCATCGGTGGTGGTGTCTGATTTGCTCGACGCCGTGGGGCGCAGCTTTGTGCTGGAAGACGCCCCGCCGCAACCCGCCCTTGGCAACGAGGCGCTGAAATGGCGGCGCATCGAGCGCGAGCGGCTACTCAAGCATCTGATTACCGAACACCCGCTGCAACCCTTTAGCCCTCGCTATTTTAAGGAAGAACGACTACCCGCCTATTCCCCACTCTGGTTTGCTGCCGCCACCGCCATTGGCCAGCCGCAGGGCCTGCCACTCTCGGTATTGGCAGAAAGCTTGCCGCTGCCCGATGCAGAATTTAAAAATGTCGCGTTTAACGATTTGCTGGCCTTTTGGCGCAACCCTACCCGATATTTACTCAGAAACCGCATCGGCATCCGGCTTGCTGACGAGGCTGTGGAATTCGAAAGCAACGAGCCATTTAGCCTGTCTTTTTCCGCAAAAAGCGAGCTAAACCAAGTAATCTGGCAATCCCTGGAGCAGGGCTGGAGCAGTGATTCCATCGCCACCGGCCGAGCCGCCGGCCTGCTGCCGCACGGTGGTTTTGGCGATATGAGCGCCGCCAAGCAATCGGCCACGCTACGCAAACTCTATAACGCCGCCGAGCCACTGCTCAGCGATGCAACGCTGGCACCGCATTCTTTTCTGTTTAAATTTGCGGACGATATGCAGCTCAACGGCGCACTGCACCAGCTACGCCCCAATGGGCAAGTGGCGGTTTGGACAGACCACAGCTCGCCCATCGAGCTAATCGCCTGCTGGCTAAAACACCTCGCCCTCTGCCACGCCGCACCCGATGGCGTGCAACAGGAAACACGCATCGTCAGTCAAAAAGGCCATTGGCGCTTTGGGCCAGTGGAAAACGCCGGTGTAGAGCTAGAAAAATGGCTGCATTACTACTGGCAGGGCCTATCCAATCGCCTACCCTTTGCCACCCGCAGCAGCGCCAAATACGCCGAAGCACTCAGTGGCGACGATGGCTCAGTAGATGCGGCAGAAAAAGCCGCCAGAGAAAGCTGGCACGGCAACAGCCTGCGCGGCTTTGCTGGCGAAGAATCAGAAATCTGGTACGAAATGGCTTGGCGCGGGCAAAGCTTGCTGAGCGACGAGGGATTTGCCGAGATGGCAAATGAGCTGTTGCTGGCGATGTATCAATGCAGGGAAGAGCTATAAGGCAAGGCCCAAGGTCATTATTTGAGCTTTTAAAAACAATAAAATCGTCATACTCGAACGTTTTATTGGGGACCCAGCTGCTCTGCTGAGTCTCCAATAAAACCATTCGAGGATGACGATTATGGCCTTAGTACTAAGGGATGAAGCGAGTCCTTAGATCCGCTTAAAACCGCTCATCCATCCGCAAATAGCGCCACTGACCAACGGGCAAATCGGATAGCGAGATACGGCCAATACGCAGGCGGCGGATTGCGATCACTCTCAGGCCGACTAATTCGCACATACGGCGAATCTGGCGCGGGCGGTTTTCACGCAATACAAAGCGCAATGAGTCTTCACTCTGCCAGCTGACTTTAGTTGGCTTTAAGCGCTCATCATCAAGGCTCAGGCCATTATTAAGCTGTTTTAAGCCTTCTGTGCTCAACATTCCTTCGACTTGAACGGCGTATTCGCGCTCTACATCCACATCCGACATCAGCTTTTTAGCGATGCGGCCATCTTGCGTCAGCACCAGTAGGCCCGATGTATCTACATCTAAGCGGCCCGCTGGAGCGAGGTTGTGCATGTGTTTTTTAAGGAAATTGATGCCGGTTCGGTCGCCAATAAAGCGCGTTTCCGCTTTGATCAAGGTCCAGGCTGGGCGATCCCCCGGCTCGGCAGGGCCGGATACATAGCCCACTGGCTTGTGCATCAGAATGGTGACGCGCTCAGCTTGAAATACCGTGGCTTGGCGCTCTAGAGTGATTTTTTGCTCAGGCACAACACGGCTACCGAGGGTGTTGACCACCACGCCATCGACTTTTACCCAGCCCTGTTCAATAAATTCGTCGGCCTCGCGGCGTGAGCACATGCCCAGCTCGGTCATGCGTTTGGATAAGCGGATGGATTCGGTCATGGTCGTAATACTTTTCATAAGAGCAATCTGCCATTGTACCCGCTACAGGCAAAAAAAACGCCACTGAACGTCTTAGCCCCGCTAGCGGGGAAAGCACACCATAAGAAACAAGATAGAGCCTTTTGTTTCTTATGGGCCAGTGGCGCAAATACATACAGAGGAGAGAGATGAAACAACATCGAAATCAATTCAATGTACACATTACGTTTCAGCAGCAATCATTCTAATTTCTTAGAGCAATTGCGTCGTTGCATAAATTACATTATAGGCGGCGAATATTACCCAGCAAAGACAAGCCTTAGCTGCCATCGCGCGTATTTAATCAAAAATTAAATATCTTCTACGGCAAGTGCGACTTATGCTTAAACCAAATCCACCTAAAGGTGTCCCTATGAACTACGACAGCTTACTCACGCCGAAAATTCACGATATCAATACCTTCCAAGATTTTCGGGAAAGCCTTGCCGATCACGCGCCACGCATCGAGCAAATTATTGCCGAGCTAAAACGAGACCCCGGCAAAATGATGTTGATTTCTGATTTGTTTCGCGCCTTTCATAATATCAAGGGCGATGCTGGGCTATGCCGTGTTGAGTTTGTAGTGCCCTTGGTGCATGGCATAGAAACGCTGCTTTCCAGAATGCGCGCTGGCGAGCTGCAGCTCACCGAAGTGCTGTCTGAAGTATTACTACTGACCTTAGATAGGCTAGAGCAAGCGGTCGAATCACTCAGCAATAATGCATCAGCCAGTAGCTTGCATCTGCCGACCTTAGCTCGCGGCTTAGATGGGCTTTCTACTTTGCAAGCTGAAGAGCTTGATCCTGCTTGTGCTCGGCTGATCGAAGCAGTTACCGGTTTTAAACATGCCGCCGTGGTCTTGCCAGATCGTACCCGTGCCGAAGTAGAGCGCTCAAATGAGGAGCGCAGCCAAGATTTACGTTTTTTCCGCAATATGGCACTGCAATTAGAAATGCGCTCACCGCTATTTCGTGGCCGCACTGCACGCAATTTGCAATTAGCACTCGCCACCAATAAAGCCGCAGGCGGCGTGGTTTCTAGCACTCAGCTAGAAGCCGCCGTGTATATGCACGATATTGGCATGATGTTTTTACCCGAATCGCTGTGGCTGAAAGTAGAAAGAATGTCTGACGCCGAGCGCGCACAATTACTTGATCACCCCGCTTGGGCCGCAGGGCTTTTAGCCAGAATGGAAGGCTGGCAAGACGCATCAACCATGTGTTTACAGCACCACGAAAGTGTCGAAGGTAACGGCTACCCCAATAAACTCAGCGGTAACGATATTGTGCCGGGTGCCAAAATCCTCGCTCTGGTCGATGCTTTTGAGGCCGTCATGCTCAAACACAGCCATCGCGGCCAGAATAAATCGGTGCTGCGGGCCATTGCCGAAGTCAACGCTTCTGATCAGCAATTTGATCCAGACTGGATAGAGCCATTTAATCGGGTGATACGCACCATGATGGAAAACGGCGGCTTATAAGAAGTAGCGGCACCTTGAGGGATGATGAAGTTTTATACCTAGTAGCTGATGTGACTCAGCAAAACCCAGACCTTGAACCACAGAGAAAAGGGAGAACACGGAGTGCCACGGAGAAGACCATACAGAAACAAGGTTTTCTCTGTGAAACTCCGTGTTCTCTGCACACTCCGTGGTTCAAGATTTGGGTTTTATGCTGGAGTGGAATTGCCGCTGCTGCGTACTCGCTATTTGAATTTCACTATCGGGTTGCTGCCAATCTAGGGGCAAATTCGCTGACGATAAACTCGACAAAGGCGGTTACTTTGGCGGGAAGCCAGTCGCGTGCGGGGTAGACGGCATACACAGGTAGGCCCACTGCTAGCTGGTAATCGGGCAGCAGCGCCAGCAATTGCCCACTGGCAAGCGGTGCGGCTAATAAGGCGCGGTCAATCAATAATAAACCTAGCCCATGGGTGGCCGCATCGACCAAAGCACAGGCATCATTCATCGCCAAAGGCCCCTTTACCCGCACTTTCTCCTCCCCTAATGGCCCAGAAAAAGTCCATAGATTCATAGCGCGCGAGCCATTTTGGTAAAATAGACAAGCATGCTGTGCCAAATCGCTTGGTGTTTGCGGCGTGCCCTTCTGTGCCAGATAGGCTGGGCTAGCAACCAACTGCAATTGCAATTCACCCAGCTTACGTGCAACCAAGGTTGAATCTGGCAAATGGCCGACCCGAATAGCGATATCGACTTGCTCAGTCGTTAAATCCACAAAACGATCTTCCAATTGCAAGAGCAAATCAACTTCTGGATAACGCTGGGAAAATAAAGAAAGTAAGGGGACTAAATGCACCCTAGCTAGCGACGACGAGCAGCTCACTTTCAGCCGCCCACGCACATTCTGCCGATAATCATCGGTAATCGCATCGATATTACCCAACGCCGCAGCCACCGTTTGCGCCTCTTGCCAAACCCGCTCGCCTAATTCGGTTAACGCCAGCTTACGTGTTGTTCTTTGTAATAATTTTGCGCCAAGCTGAGCTTCAAACCGTGCCAGCTGCTTACTCACCGACGAGCGATTCAGCCCCAGCTCCTGTGCGGCCCCCGTCAAACTGCCATGGCGTACCACGCAGGAAAACAGCGCCAAGCCTGGCAAAGTATCTAGAGAAAGAGTCATCCGTGCTTCCTTTGGTCCTGAGAGCTGATTGATTCCGTTGAGGCAACAATGTAATGCTTTTGTTAGCACTAATCAATTCAACGATTCATTGCTAAACTCGCCCTATTCACTTACTCACTGGAAGAATAAAAATGACAGCAAGCATGCAAGCCATTCGCCAACACAGCTACGGTCAACGCGATGTATTACAGCTAGAAAACGTGCCAACACCGCAGATTAGCGCTGATGATGTGTTAATTCGTGTCCACGCAGCTGGGGTTAATCCGGTGGATTGGAAAATCCGTGAAGGCTATTTGCAATCCATGATATCTCATGAAATGCCACTCACTTTGGGCTGGGATGTAGCGGGTGAAATTGTTGCCCTAGGCGAGCAAGTCACAGGCTGGCAAATTGGCGATGCCGTATATTCCCGCCCAGATATTGCCCGCAATGGTGCGTATGCCGAGTTTGTTGCCGTTAGGGCCAGCGAAATTGCCAAAAAACCACGAAGCCTAGACTGGCAACAAGCCGCAGCCGTGCCTTTAGCCGCGCTGACTGCATGGCAAGCGCTATTTGAAATAGCAAAATTGCAAGCTGGCGAGAAAGTACTCATCCATGCCGGAGCAGGCGGTGTGGGCCTGTTCGCAATTCAATTAGCCAAGTGGCGCGGTGCCGAGGTATATACCACCACCTCTGGTAAAAACGCCGAATTAGTCAGCGCCCACGGTGCCGACCATGTGATTGATTACACGCAAGCCAACTTCGCAGATTTACGTGATCTAGATGTGGTGTTTGACACTATGGGCGGCGACATTTTGTCCCAAAGCTGGCAAACACTGAAAGCTGGAGGACGACTCGTTTCAATTTGCGACGCTCCCGATACTGCTACCGCACAAAAACACCAAGTAAATGCTCACTTTTGCTTTGTGCAGCCTAATGCCGCTCAGTTAAGTGAAATTGCTACATTGTTAGATGCCGGACACATCAAAGTGGTCATCGACAGCGTGTTTCCATTAGCCCAAGCCGCCCTTGCCCATGAGCGCAGCGAAAGCGGCCGCGCCCGTGGCAAGATTGTGCTGCAAGTCGCTTAGATCCCTAAATAAACCGTCGTCATTCCCGCTTGGGGGTGACGACGTTTTTATTGAGCCTACCATTTTGGAACGTAATTCAAGTCATATCCTTAAGTTTATCTAACACAAGATAGAGTATTTTTTTACCCAAGTATTTCAACCTCAACACATAATACTGACGCCATACAGGCAAATTCATTCTGCATTATTTTTTTAATTGTCAGAAAGATATCTAAGATAAATCCCCCCCCGTGCTTGCATGATCGCCCCTACGATCTATTCTGCTATATGTATGAGCGCAAACTAGCCACTCGCAGATCCTAATCGCTGAAGTTTAATCCCCCATGAAGACCTATTCCTTCCTAGCGCTATGGCTAATCGTCTACTCCTTGAGTGGCCATGCAGAAAGCATTCGTGTTGTTACTGAAACAACAGCTTATTCTTATATGAAGGAAGGGAAAGTGGCTGGATCAGCCACAGAAGTGATTGAGCTGAGCCTAAAAAAAGCAGGTATCACCGATTACAGCATCAATATCTACCCATGGGCAAGAGCGTATGATCTCGCCTTACAAAAAGCCAATGTACTGATTTATCTCATTGCCCGCACCCCCAACAGAGAAGCAGATTTTAAATGGGTAGGTGAGCTAAGCAGGCCACAGTGTTTTTTGGTCAAACTAAAAGAAAGAACGGATATCAAGGTTAATAAACTAGCAGACACTAAGCGCTATTCTATTGGGGTCGTCAGAGACGATGTGCGCCAACAGTATTTGCAGCAACAAAAATTAACCAATCTAAGTATTTCATCCCAGCAATCAGATAGCTTTAGGCAATTAGTCAATCATCAACTAGACCTTATTGTTTTATTTGATGCAGATATGCCTCGCCTCTGCCAACAGCAATCTTTTGACTGCAATAAACTCGAGAAACTATTCTTACTTAATGAGCTGAGCAATGGGATATATATGGCATTTAGTAAGAAAACACCTGATAAATTAGTTAAACAAACTCAGGATGCTTTTGAAAAATTAAAAGCAGAAGGCCTAGTAAAACAAATAATGGAACAGGTCCCATTGCCACGCTAAGAGGGGATTATCTTGCTGAGGCTAAAATATATTTTTCTATCGCTATTACTCAATCTCACATTTGAGGCATTGGTTTTTGCCGAAACAATTAAAGTAGTCACCGAGGAGCTTGCTCCATATAACTATACCGAAAAAGGTGTTTTAACTGGATTTTGCACCGAGATTGTTCAGGCTATCCTCAAAGAAATCAATATTCAAGGCGATTTTCAATCTATGCCTTGGGCAAGGGCTTATGACAGTGCACTTAGAAACGAAAATGTCCTGATCTATTCAATTGGTCGCACGCCACAAAGAGAAATGCTGTTTAAATGGGTAGGCCCGATTGCTCCTGCCAATAATTATTTATTTGCTCTAGCCAGTAACAATATAAAAATATCTCAATTAGCAGATGCAAAAAAATACCAAATTGCAAGCGTCAACGCAGATGTTGGCGAGCAATTTTTAGAATCCCAAGGATTTTTAAAAGGAAAGAACCTACAGTCAAGCGTGAAATATCAGCTGAATTACGAAAAATTAAAACTTAGGCGCGTTGATTTATGGGTCATGAACGAAATGGCAGCTTATCACCTTGTTCGCCAAGCAGGCGATGATCCCGCAAAAATCCTAGTAAGGGCTTATAAACTTCAACTCAGCGAAAACGGATATTTCATTGCATTTAGCCATAAAACCTCTGACAAGGTCATCGACCGATTCAACATTGGGCTAGAAAATATAAAAAAAAAGGGCATATTTGATTTAATAAAAAAGAAGTGGTTATTAGAAGATTTAGATTAAATTTTGGCTCCAAAGCCAATTCATCATAACAATTAATATTTCTGCTCATAAAAATCGATCACTTAAAAGCTAACCATGCCGCATACCGCTCAATCTGGTCAATCGCTTGGAAGCCGCATGGTTTTGGCCACGCTGGTTTTTTGTTTTGTTTTTACGCTTGGCGCCGTGGCCGTCAAAACATGGTCTGCATGGCAAATCAATTTAGCCGCGATGCGTAGCGAGCTCGGCCTGATCGCGCAGGTTTACCAACACACATTAAGTAAAGCCATCTGGGAGATGGATAGAGATGCGCTAAGCACCCATTTGGCCAGCGCCTCTAAAGTATTGGCCGTAGGTCAGATTGTCATCACTATTATGCCAGAGCAGCTTGCCACAGAAAGCTTTGCTTTCAAGCAACCCGGTTGGGAAAAATCGACCATCGCCCCCTCCCAACAACTTACTCTAAGTTACCAATCCTTTTCCAACGCCCCTAGCCAACAAGTAGGAAAGCTGACTCTTTATGGTGATGAACGCGTTTTGTGGTCACGTTTACGTGGTGAAGTAGCCGCAATTATTGTCACGCAAATTATCCAGTCCTTATTACTGGCAGGATTTATTATGCTGATCTTTAACCGCTCTGTGACGGTGCATGTTCAACGTATTGCCCACCATTTAGCTCAATTAAGCCCCGCTAATTTGGGCCATCCACTCATCATGCAACGCTCTCCTGAGCGGCAAGATGAGCTCAGCATGTTGGTGTCTGGCGTCAACCATTTGCAAGGCAGCCTGTCAGATTACTTGCAGCAGAAACAACTCTACGAACAGGAGCTAGCCGAGCATCGAGATCATTTGGCCGATCGAGTGTGGGAGCGTACTGCAGAATTATTCGCCGCCAACAAGGCATTGGCTAGCTCGGCCGAAACATTACGCCAGCTAGGGGATATCGGAAAGGAGCTGACTACCAGTTTAAATCCGCACGCTATTTGCCGGACACTTTATCGACACTTATGCGCCTTACTGCCCCTCGATGCCTTTAGTGTTGCGCTGCTTGATGAGCAAGGAGATCGCTTAAACCTTATTTATTACATCGAAGATGGCAGAGTCGCCGCCCCCACTGTATTGATGCTTGATCACCTCAGCTCGCTCTCCGTCTTAGCCTTTCGCGAAGAGCGTGAGCTGATTGTGGCGGATGAAGCACTTATCGAAAAAGCCCCTACACCCGAGGGAATTACACCCGATGCTCCCATGCGCACTGCAGTGCTACGCCCCTTAATTGTGAACAGCCAACGTATTGGGGTGGTGTCTATCCAAAGCCATAGCGCCAATGCTTTTCAGGAAAGAGAGCTAGAAATTTTACGCTCTACTGCCGTTTATGCCGCCATTGCACTCGCCAATGCAACGGCCTACGCAGCAACAGAAGCATCTAGAGAACAAACCGCCAATGCATTAGAAGACTTGCGCCAAGCGCAGAGCCAGCTCATTCAATCCGAAAAAATGGCCACCCTTGGGCAATTGATTGCAGGTGTGGCCCATGAAATCAATACTCCGATTGGTGCAGTTAAATCCAGCGGTAAAAACATTGCCGATGCTCTAAGCCACGCCTTAGAAAACCTACCCAAGCTGTTTCAATTGCTCAATGAAACTGACCAACGACGCTTTATGCAATTGATCAAGCACAAAGCTGAGCGCCTACTCAGCACCCGCGAAGAAAGAAGCAAAGTACGCGCACTTAGCCAGCAACTAGCAGATGCTGCAATCTCCAACCCTCGCTACAAAGCAGGCATCTTGGTGCAATTACATGCCGAAAACCATCTTGCCGAGTATTTACCCCTGCTCATACACCCCGAAAGCGCCCTCATCCTTGATACGGCTTACAGTATCGCCAGCATTATCGGCAATACGGACAATATCAATATGGCGGTAGAAAGCGTCACCAAGATTATCTTTGCGCTGAAATCTTTCTCCCGCTTTAATCATGAGGGCGTCAGCATCGAAGCTCATTTAAAAGACGGCTTAGAAACCGTCCTGACCATTTATCAAAATCAAATCAAACAAAATATCGAACTTATCCGTAATTATCAGGATATCGAGCCGATTATTTGTTTTCCTGACGAGCTAAATCAGGTGTGGACCAATCTCATCCACAATGCATTACAAGCGATGCAATATAAAGGGGTGCTTAAGGTAGAAATCAGCCGAAGCGGCAATGAAGCCATCGTAGCGATTTCTGATAATGGCTGTGGTATCCCAGAAAACATTCGCTCCCAAATATTTGACGTCTTTTTTACCACCAAGCCAGCAGGAGAAGGCAGCGGGCTGGGGCTGGATATCGTCCAAAAAATCATCGCCAAGCATCGTGGCCGAATCGAAGTGCATAGCGAAGTAGGCCAAGGCAGCACCTTTACTATTTATTTGCCCTATCTCTCTGCAATAAGCCCTCTCTCAGCGATTTAAACTATTTAAATACCAAGAAATAAGGCATGGGTAGATTCAAATATGCACCGCAAAAAACCTGCGCAGCTCCTATTTTTGAACTACAAAGAAAAGAACTGGTAAGCAAAAACAATGAAATATGTCAGTAAAAACAATAAATTACACAATTCATCTTATTTCAGTAACAAGCGATTTTTAGAGATTTAAAATGGCAACCATTTTATGTGTAGATGACGACAGCAGCGTGTTAAGCGCCCTGCGCTCTTTATTGGGCCAGTGCTTAGAGCATGATCAATTGGTCGAAATTGCCGAAAATGGAGCAGAAGCGCTAGAAATTATTGCTGAACTCGCCGAAGACGGGCTAGAGCTCAGCGTCATCATTGTCGATTACATCATGCCTGGAATGAAGGGTGATGAACTCTTAGTGCAGGTGCACGAGCTGCTGCCCAATACGATTAAAATTATGCTGACAGGGCAAAGTGATTTAAACGGCGTGAAGCGCACCATCAACGAAGCTAATTTATTCCGCTTTTTAGAAAAACCTTGGCAAAACGAAGATATTGTCCTCACCGTACAAGCCGCCATCAGAGCCTACGAGTTGGATCATCGGCTAGAGCTGCAAAATCAAGAATTACAGCGTATCAATGAAGAGCTAGAGCTAATCGTGGGCGAGCGCACACGTCAACTGGTCGAAAAGAATAAAGAATTAGAACAATTGGCCGTCACAGATCGTTTAACCGGCCTCTATAACAGGCTGTTTCTTGACCAAGTATTAGAGCGAGAATTCAGCACCATAGGCCGCCACGGCACAACATTCTCATTAATATTGCTAGATATTGATCACTTCAAACACGTGAACGACACTTACGGCCATCACGCCGGAGACGAAGTACTCAAATCCATCAGCAAAATACTCAAAGAAAGCGTCAGAGAAAGCGATGTCGTTGGCCGCTGGGGGGGCGAAGAATTTCTCATCCTTTGCCCCAATACCTCACACTCAGACACGCTTAAAATTGCCGAAAAACTACGTTTAGCCATCGAGCAATACGACTTCGCATCCATAGGCTGCCGCACCGCCAGCTTTGGCGTGGCCAGTTACCAACAGGGCGACACGATTGCCACGGTAGAAGCACGAGCCGACAAAGCACTTTATCTTGCCAAAGATAAGGGCCGTAACTGCGTGGAGTCTGGCTAAGCTGCATGGTTCAAGCCAAGCACTAGGGATAGTGCGCTAAACCTTAAAACACAGAGAAAACCCTTCAAGCGTTGGTTTTCTCTGTGGATCTTTGTGTTCTCTGTGGTTCAAGATTTGGCACTGTGTTACATCAAATCCTAAGCCGTCTGCAGCACCACAGGCCACGCGACTTGGCCAGGGATGCGGATCCCATCGTCTATCGTTCCCTGCTGCAAGCTATCTTGCTTGACCTGCAATACGATAAAACGCAGGTCATCTGTGCCGGTATTACGATAGGCACGGATTCCGCCTGTACTAACACGCACCACCGAGCCCTCAGCAATCGCAAACAGTGCGTCATTCACCATAAATTCACCCTGCCCACTCAAAAATAAATATATTTCCTCATGCTCCCGATGCTGGTGAGAAAAAGGCATGGCGGCGCCCGGCGGAAAACAGTTGTAAGAGATTTCAGCCCCAGAGAGCTGCAATGCCTCTTTTAAAAATACCTTTCCTGGCACCTTGCGATTACCCAGCCCAGCAAAAGTGTATTCATACTGCATTAAACTCAGCAAAGATCCTAAATGAGCCGCGCTATAGTTAGCTCCGTGTTGGCTTTTAACATCCATGTCGAACTCCAGCGGTGGTTAGTTACAAGCTGATATTAGGTCTGGCGAAAGCATAAAGTCAGTGGCAATATAGACATTATTAATGCGGATATGGACAGAGTATGAACACCGTGGCTTTCATCCTGCCAGACGCTTTATTTACCTCTGGTTTATTGAATATGGATATGGATATGGGCACAGTATGAACACCGTCGCTTTCATCCTGCCAGACGCTTTATTTACCTCGGGTGTCACGGGGATGCTGGATCTGTTTTACTTTGCCAACCGCATTGCAGAGCAAGATGGTGGCCCTGTTTTGCGCTGGATCTTACTTAGCGAAAATGGACTAGCCGTGCGTAGCGCATCCGGCATTCTGCTAGCCGCAGCTGGCAGCAGCCATTTAGTGCCGATGCCATCGTTTTGCCAGGCGTGAGCTATACCGATTTACCCCGCTTTGAGCAGCGTTTACAAAGCGAGCAGCCGCTATTTCAGAAACTGCGGCAGTGGCAGGCAGAGGGCAAAATCATCGCTGCCAATTGCTCCTCGGTCGCCTATCTGGCTGAAAGTGGCTTACTCGATCAAAAAAAAACCACCATTAGCTGGTGGCTCTCTACTTGGTTTGCTCGCCGCTACCCCAAGACACTACTCCAGCAGCACGCCATCCTAACCGAAGAAGACAATCTGCTCTGCAGCGGCGCAACCAGCTCGTATATGAGCCTTGGGCTGCGCCTGATTGAGCGATTTGCTGGTCACGATCTGGCCCAGCAGTGCTCAAGAATGATGCTGATTGATACCCACCGCGCATCGCAAGCGCCCTATACCACCTTGCAACAATATAGCGGCCACAACGATCCACTGATCGAAAGCTGCCAACTCTGGCTACAACAGCATATTGAACAGCCCTTTTCCCTGACAGAGCTGGCATCCGCCATGAATGTAGGTGAGCGCACCCTGATGCGGCGCTTTCAACAAGTGCTAGGCGATACGCCCCTCCACCATTTGCAACTGATGCGCCTCAGTAAGGCACGGCGCTTATTAGAAAACAGCGCTCTGGCCGTCGAGCAAATTATGTTTAAAGTGGGTTATAGCGATCTAAGCAGCTTTAGACGCCTCTTCAAGCGCGAACTATCCTGCTCTCCGAGCGAATATCGCAGACGGTTTGCGAGTAACTAATGGTGCGCAACGGCAGCCCAAATCTTGAACCACAGAGGCCACAAAGAACACGGAGTTTCATGGAGAAAAGCAGGGTTTGAATTAAGTCTTGAGTATTTTAAAACCCAGCTACTTGAATTCATGGTGCAGCTAATAGCATGGGGCTTAAATCTCCCCTTGAAACACACCGTAGCGAAGGCACTAAAATGGTCTTTTTGCTTAGCACACAGGAACACAGCCCGCTGATGGCTCAGCGGGCTGCTCAAAACTTTACAGCATGGTAAATGCAGCCATCCCCACCAAGGCACCCGTTGTACCCAAAATGGTTTCCATCACGGTCCATGTTTTCAGGGTATCTAGCTCACTTGCCCCAGTAAACTTACCAAACAGCCAGAAGCCGGCGTCGTTCACATGGCTCAGCACAATCGAGCCACCGGCAATACAAATAGATAAAGCCGCTCTTTGCGCACCAGAGAAATCCAGTGTTTCAATAATCGGCATCACCAAGCCTACCGTCGTCAGGCAGGCGACCGTTGCCGAGCCTTGAATCACGCGCACGGCTGCCGCAAGTAAGAAACAAGCAAGGGCAATTGGCAGGCCAGCACCAATCAGCGCATTGCCCAAAGCACCGCCCACACCAGAATCCACCAGCACTTGCTTGAATACGCCACCCGCACCAATCACCAGCAAAATGGTCCCTGCTGGCTGCAAGGCTGCCGAGCAAATTTCCATCACCTTGTTTTTGCTCATGCCACGGCGTAATGCCAAGCCATAAATGGCCACCATGCATGCAACCAAAATCGCTACAAATGGGTGGCCTACAAACTGTAGCCAGTGATATAAATTAGTATTGGGCTCAACAAAACGCGCTCCAATGGTTTTCAAGCCAACAAGAAAGAGTGGAAATAAAATCAGCGCAAAGCTAAAGCCCAAGGAAGGCATTTTATCTTCGTCTAAAGTGGGCTCTGTAACGTCTTTAGGCAATTCAAAGGTGACATATTTGCTGATGAAAGTGCCAAATAATGGGCCAGCAATCAGCATCCCGATAATCGCAGCAACCACGCCGATAGCAATCATCCAGCCAAAATCAGCTTTCATTTGCGAGGCAAGCAACATCGGGGTTGGGCCGGGCAGTAGAAAAGCAGCCGCCGCGGCCACACCGGCAAATAAAGGAATCGTCAGCTTCACCAGATTGCCACCAGTGCGGCGAGCAACGGCAAACACCATGCTAATCAACAGCACCACCGCCACTTCAAAAAACAACGGCAGAGCGCAGATCAGGCCCGCAATCCCTAAGGCGAAATGTGCACGGCTTTCACCAAAAGTAGAAAGCAGCTTTCGGGCAATCTGATCTAGCGCACCCGTTTCATGCAAGATCTTGCCAAACATCGCACCCAGCGCCACCACAATGGCTAAAAAGCCCAGCGTGCCACCCATGCCTTTTTCCATGGTGGCCGCAATTTTTTCCAGCGGCATACCGGAGAAAACCCCAGCACCAATCGACACCAACATCAGCGCTACAAAGGCATGCAAACGCGCCTTCATCACCAAGAACAACAACATCAATACCGAGCCAACGGCGGTTAATACCAGCGTTAATGTATCCATTGCTGCTTACTCCTGAGCGGTTTTTGCGCGGATGTGTTGCACGGCAGCGGCAACTACATTCTCTAGGCTTTGATCGATATCGATATGTGCTACATCGGGCTCATCACTGGCTGGCACTTCGAGTGTGGCAAATTGCGAAACCAGCATTTTTGGCTTTTGAAAGTGACCGACACGTGCTTTTAAACGCGATTCAATCAGCTCAAAACTGCCACTCAAATAAATAAAAGAGAGGTTTGGATTACCCTCACGCAAAATATCGCGGTAGGCTTTTTTTAAGGAAGAGCAAACAATCACTGATACGGTTTGAGTGCGTTGCATCGCGTAGGCTGCAGTGCTTAGAGCCGCAAGCCAAGGCGCACGATCTTGATCATCTAAAGGTTGGCCGGAAGCCATCTTGTCGATATTGGCGCGAGGATGCAGAAAATCGCCATCCAAAAAACCACAGTCCAGCACGCGAGATACCGCGCTGCCCACTGCAGACTTACCACTTCCTGAAACACCCATTACAACAAAGACTTGGTGTGGTATTGCTTGATCGATCTGACTCATTGAATCGGCTCCTGATTGGCTTTCATCTGATTTTTCATTTTTAATGTTACTGGTAACATTTTGTAGCGACAGTATCTCTCGCAATAAAAAAACTGCCAAGCAATAAATTTGTTGCAGATCAAATAAAGGGTAAAAGGGGGAAGCGGATAAGGGTAAGACCATAGTGATCTACACAAGTCAGTAGTACTTGTTCCTCCCTTTAAAAAGGGGACGCTGCCGTTGTATAGGGTGCAAAACGCCAGAGGCGTTACGCACCGTGGCAATCTTCATGGCAAAAGTGGTGCGCAAGAAAAACGACTTGCACACCCTATAAAAGCGTCAATATCCACTCAACTCTGTTTCAACATTTAACGCAGACAGAGCCTTAAAAAAGGGGGGTTAGGGGGATTGGGCACTGTTTGAGCAACAAAAACATGCCAAATAAATTAGCTAACAAGGCAAATCCCCCTCACCCCCCCCCAAAAAAAAGCCATTACAAACTCTGCCCCAAGAAAATCTCGTAAGACATATCCAACACCCTATCCGGATACACCTTCCCTTCCATTCTGCCGATTAAACGCTCGGCGGCGACGCGGCCTATGGCTTCACGGGGGGTAATGACGCTGGCGAGTTGCGGGGTTAGGGCATGGCCGATATCTAGCGCATTAAAGCCTGCCACACTGATTTGCTCTGGCACGCTCAGCCCCATGGCTTGGCAGGCAAGCATGGCTCCGGCGGCAATATCATCATTGGTGCAAAATACGCCATCCAGATCAGGCGCGGATTGCAGGGCATCACGTAATAGCTGGCCACCTAAAGTAAAGCTAGAAGGCTGATCGGTGTGGATCAATACCGGTGTCAGCCCTGCCTCAGCCAGCGCGGCTAAATAACCTGCTTCACGCTGACGGGTACGATGATCTAAACGCGCAGCCAAATAGGCAATCCGCTGACGCCCCTTGGCAATCATCAAGCCCACTATTTCTTTGGCCGCCGCAGCATGGTCAAGCCCCACTGCCAAATCAATCGGGTGCTCGGGCAGCTCCATCACTTCCAGCACAGGGATTGCTGCTGTTTCCAGCATCCTAAGGGTGCGATCGGTATGCTGGGTTTCAGACAAAATCAGCCCATCCACATGAAAAGACAACAATTGCTCAATCTGCTGCTCTTCCCTCTCCATGCTATAGCCATAGTGACCATAAAGCGCGTGCAAACCCGCAGGCCCGCTGACCGATTCAATACCGCGCACCACACTCGAGAAAACTTGATTCGACATTGAAGGCAGCAACACCCCAATCGCACGGCTTTTGGCATTGGCTAGCATATCGGGCACTCGGTTATGGATATAACCCAGCTCTTCCATCGCAATCGCAATTTTTTTAGCCGTCGCCACCGCCACCTGCTGCGGCTCGCGCAAATAGCGACTGACGGTCATTTTGGACGCACCCACTTTATCCGCCACATCCTGCAAAGTGGGGCGGCGTGCTTTGTGATTCATTCGCTTCCTTGTGTCTTCAAAACGCGGGGATCACCCACGGCGACTATGTTACTAGCAGCTTACACTGTGATCTGTAGTGGTCAAATCTTGCCAGACACCACTTCGGTGTTTTTGCTGCCATTTTTTCCTTCATATTTAAACCCTTTGGCACTACCACCAAACCGGTTCTGCCTCTAGCTCTACCCCAAATTTTGCTTTCACATCGGCCTGTACGGCGGCGGTAAGCTTGGCTACGTCGTTTTGCGTCGCTCCACCATGGTTTACCAGCACCAAAGCTTGTTTCTGGTACATGCCTACTGGCCCGAGTTGACGACCTTTCCAGCCCGCTTGTTCGATCAACCAGCCTGCGGCCAGCTTGTAATGTGCGGGTCCTGCGGGATAGGAAACCAGCTGTGGATGCGCGGCTAAAACCTGCTCACGTAGCGTACTTGTCACAATGGGATTTTTAAAGAAGCTGCCTGCGTTGCCTATCACGGCTGGATCAGGCAATTTGCGCTGACGCACCTTGATCACGGCTTGGGCCACTGCACTGGCCGATCGTGGCTGAGCCAGCAGCGCAAGTTCTTGCTCGATATCGCCGTAATTGGTTTTGATGCTAGCGGATTTTGCTAATTTAAATACGACTTCACCGATCAGCCACTTCCCTGCTTCAGCCTGTTTAAAGCAGCTATCTCGATAGGAAAACTGGCATTCTGCTGCGCTAAACACACGGGCGTGGCCATCTGCTAGGCTATAGGCAGTCAGCTCAAACAGGCTGTCTTTTACTTCCACCCCATAGGCACCAATATTTTGCACCGGCGCGGCGCCCACTGTGCCGGGGATCAGCGATAAGTTTTCTAAACCTGCCCAACCCTGTGCCAGCGTCCACGCCACAAATTCATGCCAGTTTTCACCGCCTGCTGCAGCTACATACCAAGCCTCATCGTCTTCACGCAGTAAGCGACGCCCCGTTAATGCCACGCCAATCACCAGTGCATTGATGTCTTCTGGCAGCACCAAATTACTGCCACCCCCTAAAACTCGCCAAGGCAGCGCTTTTAGCTCGGGGGATTGGCTAAGTTCGAGTAATTGGGCGGGATGAGTCAGTGAGAGGAAATGGCTGGCGGTAGCGGGTAAACCCAGCGTATTGGCGTTTTTAAGATCGTAATTAAATTGGATGGGTAGCATTGGCGCTTAGGATCAAATCGGCAAAAGGGGGATTATCCTCCACACTCAAGCAAAAAAAACCCCCATGCCTAAGCACAGGGGTTAAAAGTCTAGTTAGCTTGCTATTAGACTGACTAGATTCCTGACCATCTTACTGACGAACTTTACTCATTGCACCCATCAAAGTACCAGTGCTGTCGTCACCATCGAGTGACCAGCTGAATGCGCCGCCCAAACCATTGGCTTTTACAAAGTCAAGCTTGGTTTGAATCACATCCGTTGTGTCATAAGACCAGAATGTGCTGCCATCGTATTTCCAAGATTGCTTGGTAATAGGGTGAACAAACACTGAGCCTGGCGCATTTTTCAGGATGCGATAGTCTTCGATACCCGCTTCGTATGTTCCCTTAGCTGGGCCTGTGGCAGATTGATACAACCCATTATTCACATTAGGCACGCCTGTCCAACCACGACCGTAGAAAGGAATACCTAATACGATCTTGGACGCTGGTGCGCCTGCGGCAACAAGGTTTTTCACTGCGCTTTCAATATTGTATTGCGCCGCTAAGCCAGGTTTACCGGTTTTAGGATCAAGATAACGCGGGCTAGCTGGGTCGTTATAAAGGTGCGACTGGAAGTCGGTCGGCCCCTTAGCATCCCATCCACCGTTGAAGTCATACGACATTAAGTTGATCCAATCGAGATACTTGGTGTATTCACCAGGCTCGGTCATGGCAATTTTTTCAGCCCCTGCACCAATCGCTACCGTCAGACCATACTTCTTGCCTGTTGTTGCGGTAAGCGCATCCAGCTGAGCACGGAACTCTTTCAGCAGCAAGGTGTTATTTTGCTTGTCGTTAGGTGACACGGTGTTGGTGCCTATCCCTTGCACGCCTGGGTATTCCCAATCGATATCAATCCCGTCGAACACGCCTGCAGCCGTGCCTTTACCGCCGGCATTAGAGCCTGCATCGTAAGGAATATTACCCTTGATGTAGAGATCGATACAGCTAGAAACCAGCTGCTTGCGGCTTGCATCGGTCGCGGACGCATTAGAGAACCACTTAGACCAAGTCCAGCCACCTAAGGAGATAAACACTTTCAGGTTAGGGTTTTTGGCTTTTAGTTTTTTAAGCTGGTTAAAGTTACCTTTTAAAGCACCTTTGCCATCTTCACCCCAAACATCGCCCACACCATCCACGGAATCACTTGCACCGAAGCCTTTTTGGAAATCAGCCCAGCCATCGCCGCCATCTTGACCACCATTTTCTGCCTTAGTCACGATGCCACATTCGTAGCCACCGTTTTTGGCATAGATATTACCGAAGGCATAGTTCAAGAAAGTCATTTTGGCTGCGGAGCCACTGGTCTGAACATGCTTCACCAGATAACCACGGTCGTAAATGCCCCACTGCGCAAAGTAAGAACCCACTTGCATGCTGCCTGATGGCGTTGGTGCAGGAGTTGGGGTCGGTACTGGCGTAGGTGTTGGAACCGGAGTCGGTACTGGTGTTGGTGTTGGTGTTGGTACTGGTGTTGGCACCGGAGTTGGAACTGGTGTTGGTACCGGAGTTGGTACTGGTGTCGGTACTGGTGTTGGCACCGGAGTTGGAACTGGTGTTGGTACTGGTGTTGGAACAGTCGAGCAAGCGCCTAAATCTAACCAAGGCTTACCTGCGCCAACATTGGTCGTTGGATCGTCGCCCTGAGTCCACCACTGTGCTTTATAGTTGCGGCCCTTATAAGTAACAGACTGCCCACCCGAATAAGCCGTTGTTGCTGTCCATGTGACATAACAAGCTGATGGCGTTGGGGCAGGAGTAGGTACTGGTGTTGGAGCCGGAGTGGGAACAGGAGTTGGTGTTGGTACTGGGGTCGGGGCGGGTGTTGGTGTGCCTGTTGTCTGCACGGCCCAAGGGCCCCACTGCTCTGCACCCGGCACATTGCCCTGAGTCCACCATTGTGCTTTCCAATCTTTACCGGCATAGCTCACCACTTGGCCACCGGTATAGGTCGTAGCAGCATCCCAGGCAGGTGCTGCAAAAGCTTGCATTGCGATAAATGCAGCAGGAATTGCTGCTAAACGACTGAAGTTCGACATAAAGGGAGTCTCCATCCTCTTTAGACTGATTGGCGTTATTCACGCATCTCAACTGGTATTAGCGGCGTCCTACAGGTTGTCAATTCTACGAAAGCTTCGCCTGTATTTAGCACATTATCAAGCCGCTTCTCTGTGTAATCGGTCTTGATGGGATTCATTACTCACCATTCTATTTTTCTTGTCAAGCACTTGCTGAGCAATAAAATAGCGGCATTCCTTTTTTATACACTTGATTGAAATTTAGACTACAAAATTACTAAGACATACCGATATTGCAGCGCATCATTTTCGAGAAAATATTGATTTTTAAATATACATACTGGCTTAGTATATATATTGCACTGCAATATAAAAAACAATTCTTGTACTATTTTCAGGAAAATAACTGTAGTTTTTTAATAAAAATTACAAAAATATTTCAATACACAGTGATGTATTTAGTCAAAACAACCTACATTAAACTACTCACTCACAAGCAATTCTTTCTCGAATCATACGAAATAATTTACAGGCAGTAATTTTGTCAACGTAAAAAATAACCCACACTCACCTATTCAGCAAGCTCGCTTCAATAAGCCATATTGGTATTAGCATAATTAAATATTGAAATAAAAAATCTAGAAAATAGCAGGCAAGTCTAGAAATTCGGCACAGGGCAGTTCAACCCCACCTTCGGAGAAAGCCTCTCTTCTTATAAGCGCAAACAAGCTTAAGGGCGATTGCCCAAATTCCAGCGCGCGCAATACCACTTGGTTTGATCATTGGGAAGACCGACCAAAACGCTGCCAAATTTGGATAGATAACGAGGATATTTCCCCGCCAAGGGAATACAAAAAAATCAACGCACCGTTGGCACAGTGCTAAGGGCTTGGCTTATATTAATTTCCAAGTTTTGAAACGTCGTCATTCCCACATCCTTTTGGCGGGAATCCAGCGGCGCGACTGGACCCCCGATTAAAACACTCGGGAATGACGATACCATTGGGCATGAGATTTCAGGACGTTATTTCAAGCCAGATACGATCAAGCAGCTGATTATAAAATCTATGACTGGCGTATTTTTTCAAGTTTTCCGCTAAACTTTGGTATCAATATCTGGCATTAAAAAATCGGGTGCATCAGCCGTCATATAAAACATGCTCCCATCTGAAGCCTTTACCTGATGTGAAAATACATATTCTTTAAATAATACATTGCCATTTAATTGTTCTTGCACATTCTTAAAGGTCGCTTCTGCACATACCCCGCTCCTTTTAATTCTCCATCCGTCCTGCTCATTGGTCTGATATAAATCGACCATAGCCTGATTAAATTGCTTGGCAGCATCAATCATTTTTGTATTACTATTCAAATAATGCTCTATCCAGTTTTTTTCATGCTTACTTAATAACGATGACTCAACAATAAACTTATCGTCCTTAAATGCAAAATCCCACTTATCATTTTTAATATCTGGCACATGTTTTTGTATTTCTTTATTAATTTTATCGGTTTCAAAATATAAAGTATTTGCTGCATCACTTGCTTTCACTGTCGGAATATCAAAATGCTTTTTAATACACGCTAACCACTCATCAATCTCATCACTATCACGTTTTCTCACTTCTTCTTCGGGGACAATGTGTATATCTGCACCGATAAGTACTTCAGGCACATAAGTGCTTTTTAAATTTAACTCCACGGCATTTTTAACATCACCAGAAATGACTTCATCCTGCTTCTTTGGTAGGCTAATTGGTACTTGATTAAAATTAGCAGAAATATTCATAACACACCCCGCTTAAATCATCGATAAAAAATGCACAACATTGAGAAAATAATGTCATGCACCTTTGGTTGATATATTATTTAGACCGAATCAAGGTTTCTTTACAAATTCGGTAAAAAATAATTGGTTTTACTTTATCCCCATCGGGTTGAGATTTAGGTGGTAGTGCATTTGACAATTTAATTGCATATCGACCAATTTGAGCTTCTCCATCCCAGCGGGGTGCCGTGTTGCTAATTGGTCCGTAATTAAACTGCTCTAATACTTTTCCTTCGCAAGGGTTAAATACATTATGTAAAAATGCTTGCCCAAATTGATTAGTCCTCACCCCCGTCATGATCGAGGAACCTGATAAATCTTCTATGTTTTGGTTCACTCCAAAGGCCACCATCTGCCCCTCAACTAATTGCCCTCTGCTATCTTTTACTGTCACACTTAAATCAATGTAATTAGCCGTTTGCAAGCCGTAACCAAAAGGCTGTGGGTACCAACGACTAATATTCTCACTATTATTGACAGTAAAATCAGCGATATAAACATCATTCGTATTAACAAGAATACTGTATGGCTGTGCTAGGGCTGCCGATGGGTTTACACCACTCACTCTAAGGAATACTCCGTATTGCTCACCAGGTTTGCTTGCAGGAATGCCATTAATAGTCAGTCGCTTAGCCGACTGACTTGTTTGCAGGGCTGTCTCTGGAGCAAAAGCATATTGCATAGCACTTGTTTTTTTTGCAATCCTGATACCGGCTGATTGATCTGCTGTGAAGTTAATCGTGATATCAGCCGTCGTTTGAGCATTGTTCAATGGAAATAAATAATAATCTTGATCAACTCCAGCCACATCAATATTGGCGCTTAGTGTCTGATTAACCTTCGCCACGGTAGGCTTTAGCACTTTGTCATTGGGCTCATAAGAGTCAAACCCTGCTCGTGCCCAAGCAGCAAATTTGAGCGCTTGCCCTCCCGTGCCACTTGTTGATTGAATGACCAGAACTAGCCGAGCTGCTTGGCTCATACTTTGCAAAAACAAAGGATTATTGGGGCTATTGTCTGTATCTAGTGCAGCACTGCTTAACTTACCGGTAGCAGGGTCAACAATAAACAACATAGCTACAGCATTAACCCCTGTGGGTAGTAAAACCTGACTATCAATTTTTGCATTATTACTTACCACAAACTGATAGCACTTAAGGCTACCTGAAGGCGGCGTGGTGTCTGAATACACCAAGCCCAAATCAATTTGCTGACAAGCTGCAATCGGAGCAGGGATGGCCATATTTACAGCGCCAACCGTAGCACCTGCTCCAAAGGCTGAGCGATTTGCTGCTAATAATTCATTGGTAATTTGTGGCTCTGCACTGATGGCAACTGATTTAGCTGTATCTAACTGCATTTTGTTGAGTGGAGCGATGCTAGCTTGTACATCTGTCTTAACCGTTATTTCTTGCCTTTCACCCGAAAAAAAAACCACTCATTGCAGGTGTAGTATTCGTTGTTGGTGATCCCCCTTCGCCGCCGCAGGCCAAGAGTAAGCAACTCAATGCCAATGGTAATCCAATATTTAGAATATTACGCCTCATACGTCCAACCTCTTTTCATTAAAAAGTATGGAAGCTAATTCTAGGTTTTAACTCAATAAATTACAAATAACATGGCAATTAGTTTCAAAAAAAACACACAAACCTTACGTAAAAAGAAATTATATCCACTCAGGGGCGATTGCCCAAATTCCAGCGCGCGCAATACCACTTGGTTTGATCATTAGGGAGACCGACCAAAACGCTGCCAAATTTGGATAGATAACGAGGATAGCTCCCCGCTACAGGGACAAAAACAAAACCCATGCTGGCTTCGATATTCTTGCGCACGGTTTCGATTTGATTAGGAATCAGTGCCCCCACCATCAAGGCACCAGAGCTGGGCAAGCTCACAAACACTTCGCTTACCGTATTGCCGCCCAATGAGGCATTTTGCGCCTCAAACCACTCCGCCTCGCCCCACACCCGCAAAGGGTCGCCCAAATACTGGCGAAAATAACTGCGCCACCAGTCATTCGACCATTCGCTACGGCAAGATAAAGCCGCCTCCATCTTATCGCCAAAATGGGTAGGCAATTTACCCGCAGCGGCAGCGGGCAAAGCCGTGCTAAGCAGCAGGGTAAGCAAAAAAAAGCGGCAGGTGCTTGGTTTCAATGCGGGTAATGTCCTGAAGAATAAATAAGCAAAGGATGGTCAAAATAAAGGACCTAATTATGTACTCTTGTTCAAACACATCTGGCAACTTAAGGTCAAAACATTGTTGGTTTTTCATAGGGTGTGCAAGTCGTTGCGCACCGCCTCATGGTGCGCAACGACTTCGTCGTTGTACACCCTATAAAAACGCTCAGAGGCCGAAGTGTGCAAGATTTGTTTGCTACGCCACGCAGCAAATTATTCTATAAACTGATTTTAGCCTGACAAACTAGCACAGGCTAAATTTACAAGCAAAAAAAAGCTGGGTAACGTATCGCACGTCAGCCCAGCTTCTTACCTTACTGCACGACTTAACCGCTATTACGTAAACCTGCCGCAATGCCGTTAATGGTCAAATGCACCGCATGCTGTACATCTTCACTCGCCTCGCCACTGCGTAAGCGTTTGAGCAGCTCAACTTGCAAGTGGTTCAGAGGATCAAGATAAGGCAGACGATTATCTAGGCTTCGTGCCAGCATTGGATTGTCAGCCAGCAGCTCGCCATGCTTAGAAATCGCTTGCACTGCATCTACGGTACGCTGCCATTCGGCTTTAATCCGCGTAAAGATACGCTGCGCCAATTCTTGATCTTGTACCAGCTCAGAGTAACGCGCGGCAATGGCGATGTCAGACTTAGCCAGCACCATATCCATATTAGAAATAGTGGAGTTAAAGAACGGCCAATCACGGTAAAGCTGCTGCAACAGCGCCAAACCTTCATCGCCAGATTCTTTCAAATACTCGCTAATGGCCGAACCAAAACCATACCAACCCGGCAACATTAAGCGGCATTGGCTCCAAGAGAATACCCAAGGAATCGCACGCAAATCACCGATGCTATTGGTGCTCTTACGCGCCGCAGGGCGAGAGCCGATATTCAGGCTAGGAATCTCGTTGATCGGTGTGGCTTCGCGGAAGTAGGTAATAAAATCAGGCGTTGCATACACTAAATCACGGTAAGCCTGATAAGCGCTCAAGCTGAGTTTTTCCATTAACTGACGGCGTTCCATCACATCATTTAATGGAGGGGAAGCCTCAGGAAAGCTAGCTTCTAGTGTGGCGGCAATCAAGATTTCTAAATTACGACGCCCTACTTCGCGATCCGCATACTTTGCGGTAATCACTTCACCCTGCTCAGTAATCCGAATCTGACCATTCACCGAGCCAGCAGGCTGGGCCAAAATCGCATCGTGCGCAGGGCCACCACCACGGCCTACCGTACCGCCACGGCCATGGAAGAGGCGCATTTTAAAGTTGGCAGCCTGAAATACTTCAACTAGGGTGAGCTCTGCTTTATAAAGCTCCCAGTTGGAAGTTAGATAACCGCCGTCTTTATTTGAATCCGAATAACCCAACATCACTTCTTGCACATTATCCCGACAGCCCAACAGACTGCGCCACTGAGGAATCGCAAATAGCTCGGTCATGATTTTGCCTGCGCTGCGCAAATCAGGAATGGTTTCAAACAGTGGAATAATATTGATCTTGGAAGACAACTTAGGCACGAGCTGCACCAAGCCCACTTCCTTCATCAGTACGGCAACTTCTAACATATCCGAAACTGAATCACAGTTAGAGATAATGTAATTAGGCAGTACCGATTCGCCATAACGCGCTTGCACTTCGCTTGCGGCACGATAAATATCCAGCTCTTTTTGTACATCTTCGCTGTATTCAACGTAGGCCGAAGTCAAAGGCCGAGCGCTAGATAATTCACGTAGTAGCACTGCACGGCGCGATGGCTCGTCCAGACGCATATATTCTTCCAAGCCTGCATGGGTAAACAGTTCGGAAATGACTTTTTCATGCATACCGGAATACTGGCGCATATCGAGTGGCGCCAGATAAAAACCAAACACCGATACCGCACGCTGTAAACGACGCAAACGGCCATTGGCCAGCAGCACCGCGCCATGCGCTTTCAGCGATGCCGCAATCACGGCTAAATCATCAAGTAATTCTTGGTTGTTTTGGTATTCAGCCGCATTGGCTACATCGTGTAGCTGATGATGGAAAGTGCCAATTTTAACTGCCGTGGCAAAGATACGCGCCCGCACGGCCGAAACAGCCAAGCGATAAGGCTCTTCCGATTTTCGATCTTTCTCATCCGTTGCCGAATCGGCCAACACTTGCAGGGCTGGGTCGATATCCACAATACGCGTCGACATCGACAACTCGTTTTCTAGCTTCATGCACTGCTGGTAGTAGTAATCTAAAGCAATACCAGACTGACGCGATACCGCATAGCGCAATACATCGCCGGTTACAAAAGGATTACCGTCTCGATCACCACCGATCCAGCTACCGACTTGAATAAAGTTAGGTAGGCTGACCGGCTGCTCACAAAGCTCAGCAAGTTTGTCTTCTAAATCTAAATAAAGACGCGGTAGTTCGTGTAAGAAGGTATTGCGGAAATACGCCGCACCGTTTTCAATCTCGTCTTGAACGGTGAGTTTGAAAGTACGGATTTCACGGGTTTGCCACAAAGCGAGCAAGACACGCTCTAGCGCCGCTTGATTATCACTTAACTCTTCAGGCGTCATCGCGTAGCGATCTCGCTCAGCCAAAAGCTGGGCGACCGCGCGGTGTGAATCCAGAATCGTTTTACGTTTTACTTCAGTTGGATGAGCCGTCAGCACAGGCGCAATTAAGCTTTCACCCAACATAGAAATAATTTCAGTAGCCTTAATGCCTCGGCCCGTTAGCGTATTAATTGCCGCAGCAATGCTACCGCGCTGTGGGCCAGAGCCCGCAATTTTGTGCGCACGACGGCGACGATTATGGTGTAAATCTTCAGCAATATTAGAAAGATGAGAGAAATAACCAAAACCACGCACCAAGGCCACGGTGGTAGCAGGATCCAAGCCAGATAATGACTTGGCCAAGGTTTTACCCGCCTCTGGATTGCTCTCTTGCACATAAGACAGGGCGAGTGCGCGAATGGACTCAATCTGCTCCGCAGTAGCAATACCCGCTTGCTCCCTTATGGTCGCAGCAAGTAATTCGGCGAGTAATTCAAGATCCCGTTTGAGGGGAAGATCTTTATCGGCAATCGTTTCGAGTACAGGCATTAGCAATCCAGTTCTGATGATTGAATCGGGCAACAAGCCTTCATTCTAACAAGAAGCTACGGCTTTCACTGATAGATATTTAGAAAAAAATATGTATCTAAAATACAGCGACTACATTTTTAATAGAGTGCTGATCTATAAGGAGTTATGAAAATTACATAAATATTTTGCTAAAGAAAAGTGTGGTTTTTAGCGTCTTATTTATTAAATAATTTGTGTATTTTTCACCTTTAGGAAATAACAACCGCAGCCACCATACTCAAGATACAAAGCATCTTAGCCTCGTACATAGGGAAAGCCATGCTAATAAAAGCCAAGAAAAACCTTTTAATTTTTATGTATTTTTTACTAGTATAAACTTTACAAAAAATAACAATATAATATAAATTTAAATAAGCAAAAAGTAAGAATAAGCAATAAAATAGAAAGATATATGCAGGAGTGCAAGACCAATGAATTGCATGCCTCATTTGTAAAAATCACTGCGACCACTTACTAGGCCATGTTATGACGTGCTACCCTTTTTACTTGATTAATACTTTTGCTGAGCGCCGTTTAAGTGGCAATCCAATCGTTGTGTTTACCCCCGAAGAAATGCCTGATGAGGCCACACGTCAAACGCTAGCCTTTCAAATGGGTGTCGCCGAAACGGCCTTTATTGCCCAGACCGACACCCATGTGCATGTGCACTCCCCCCAATACGCATTGCCCTTTTCGGTGCAAGCCATGTTAGCCACCGCCGAAGCCACCCACCCCAATGAATCGGGCTTAGCCGCTCAAGCATTTAAAACCAATAGTGGCGAAACATGGCTATTACGTCAGGGGGATCGTTGGTGGAGCCAGCTGGCCGCGCCGCATACACGGCCCAGCTCGCATTCCCATTTGGAAATTGCGGCCGCACTAGGCATCAGTGCCAGCGATATCGTGGGTACGCCACTCTTTGTAGATTGCGGGCTAGAGCAGCTCATCGTCAAAGTGCGCTCCCAACAAGCCGTCTTGCAAGTGACCCCAAAGGCCAGCGCACTAGAAAAGCTGGCTGCATCGAGCAAAAACTTACCGCAAGTTGCCGTGTGGTGCACCGATAACGACCTGATTACCTTACGGTTTTTTTCCTGTGATGCATTTAGTGTGTTTGAGGATTTTGGCGCGGGCACCGCAGCGGCCAATATTGCAGGCTGGATGATGGCCTCAGGCCAAAGCGCACCCTTCTCATTACGCATTGAGCAAGGCCACTCCATTCAACGTCTAGTCACTCGACTGAGTGTGCTGTTGGTAGAAGTCGACGCGCAACGCATGATACGCGTTGGCGGAAATACCCATAGGGTGGGTGGGGGGGAATTGGAGTTTTGATAGCAACGATTTAGGTATGCGAAAAAACCTAAATCTTGAAGCATGGAGGGCACACTATGTTATGCAGTACTTATCTTTTTAGTGCCTTCGGCACGTTGATTTTGGTGCGGTAAGCCACCGCAGGGGCCTTCCTTTCTTGAACGGCCAAGAAACGAAGCCAAAGAAGGCCGCCCCGACCAGCACGAAGGCCCCTCTCTGCGGACAATCGAGGCGGCGTCAATTCAACTCGCTTCGCTCAAACACGAATTGACGACTACCCCGCCCCGTTTGTTCCTCGCTTCGGCGTGCTTAAAGGGGGGATTTAAGCCCCGTGCTACTAGTAGCGATACAAAGCCTAATCGCTGAGTTTTAAAACACTCAAAACCTACAAAACAACTTAATCCAAGCTTTGTTTTTCTCCGTGAAACTCCGTGGCCTCCGTGGTTCAAGATTTGGGTTTCTCTCAACGCTTATTTAAACCACCACGTCAGCAATCCACCCGCCAAGAGTGCGGCAATGATACCCAGCAGCCAGTTGCGTTTTTTCTGCTCCCACATCAGGCCGCTATAGCCGGCCATCAATAGCTCGGTGTGATTTTGATCGAGCAAGACGCCTAATTTACGCGGCAACATCGGCAATAAAGCAGCCCATTGTGGCGCTTCTTTTTTTAGATTGCGCAGCATGCCACGCCAGCCGATTTGGTCTGTCATCCAGCGCTCTAAAAACGGCATGGCGGTTTGCCAGAGGTCTAAGTCTGGGTCGAGCTGGCGGCCTAAGCCCTCGATATTTAGCAGGGTTTTTTGCAGCAATACCAGCTGCGGCTGGATTTCCACATTAAAGCGGCGCGAGGTTTCAAACAGGCGCAGCAAAACTTGGCCAAAGGAAATTTGCGACAACGGCTTATTAAAAATGGGCTCGCAAACGGTGCGCACCGCCGCTTCTAATTCCTCGACCCGCGTCTCTTTTGGTACCCAGCCCGATTCAATATGAGCGGTCGCCACGCGGTGATAATCGCGGTTAAAAAACGCCAAAAAGTTAATTGCTAAGTATTGCTTATCGCTATCAGACAGCGTGCCGACAATCCCAAAATCTAAAGCAATATAGCGATTATCTGCCGCCACCAAAATATTGCCGGGGTGCATATCGGCATGGAAAAAACCATCTCTGAATACTTGGGTAAAAAAGATTTCCACCCCAAAGCGAGAGAGTTTTTTTAAATCCATCCCCGCCGCCAGCAGCTCATCAATGCGGCCAACCGGAATGCCATCCATCCACTCCATCACAAACACTTCACGCGCACAAAAATCGTAGAAGACTTCGGGCACTAGGAGCTGGCTGGAATTTAAAAAATTGCGGCGCAGCTGGCTGGCGTTCGCCGCCTCACGCATTAAATCCAGCTCGTCGTGCAGATAACGGTCGAACTCCGCCACCACTTCTCTAGGGCGCAAACGCTTACCGTCAGCCGAGAGTTTTTCTAGCAGCACCGCCATGATGCGCATCAGCGCCAGATCAGATTCAATCACCGGCAGGATATCGGGGCGCAAAACTTTTACCGCCACCTGCTGGCCATTATGTAAACGCGCCTTATGCACCTGCGCCACCGATGCACTGGCCACCGGCGTTTGATCAAACTCGGCAAACAGCTCATCGAGCTTACGGCCCAAGCTTGTTTCAATCACCGCGACTGCGGTCTCCGCTGCAAAAGGCGGCACATTATCTTGTAATTTCGCCAGCTCATCGGCGATATCCAGCGGCATCAAATCACGGCGGGTAGACAAAACCTGACCAAACTTAACAAAGATCGGCCCTAATTCTTGCAAAGCCAAACGCAAGCGCTCGGCCCTAGGTGCACTTAGATCACGGCTGGAGAGTAAGGATTGAATCAGCTTACCCAAGCCACGCACACGCTCATGGCCGAGTAAAAACTCATCAAGACCATAGCCAAAAACCACACGGACAATTTTAATTAAACGAGAAAGACGCATTGGGGCAACTTAAGAGAGAGGTGATTCAGGTAGAGGGTTAGCAATATGAGATGAGCACAAAGCCGTGTCCACCCTATATTTCAAATCAGCACCGTAGGGCGGGTGAAACCCGCCGTTTTTTTAGATTGGCAGAAGCAAAAATAGCGGGTTGCTCCACATGTGCACTAAGCAAAATACAAAAAGACCTTTTTAGTGCCTTCGGCACGTCGATTTAGGAGCGGTAGCCACCGCAGGGGCCTTCCTTTCTTGAACGGCCAAGAAACGAAGCCAAAGAAGGCCGCCCCACGAAACACGAAGGCCCCTTCGCTGCGGACAATCGAGTCGGCGGCGGGCGGGATTGGCTCGTTCCTCGCTCCCTTGCCGAAACCCCGCCCCGCTTGTTCCTCGCTACGGCGTGTTTCAAGGGGACTTTAAAGCCCTATGCAGAGAGCGTGGTTATTAGGTTTTATCGCTGTTTGCTAATAAAAAAATTAGTTAACACGTATAAATTTTCAACCACCCTATATTAATTTGGCAACTCGCTTTTCCAACCTTGCCAGCGCATCGCGTAATTCATCAACATCATTACAAAACTGGTTCACATCGCGCTTATGCGCTAAGAGCGGGGCTTCGTCGCGCCAGTATTCGGCTAAATTCACCACCAGTCTTGATCCCATTGCACCGGGAATCCCGCCGATGGTTCCGGCAATACTCACCAGTCTTTGTGTCGCCACATCGCCGATCAATTTGGACAATTCTTCAGCCGCATCCCAACGCAAACCGCTCAGCACATGGCCGATGCGGCTGCCCAGCTCGCCGTCGCCACTAAGGCGCACATGGCGGGCTGCGGCGGTTTTATCTTGCATGCGATAAGTGAAAAAGCTCAGCGGCAAATCAAGCGTGGCTTCTGCTTCGGCCTTGCTTTCTGTCAAGCGGCCATCATTCATCAGCACCAAGGTTTCGCTCACTAAGGGCAAGGAAATCTTGATACTGCGGCCAGCGAATTGCGCGAGATCAGCCTTCGCTGCCGCGTCCTGCGCCAAGAGGCGATTGAGTACGGCGGCCAGCAACATTAGATTTTTGTCCCTTTATGCAGGGCAACCACGCCACCGGTCATATTATGGAAATCGACACGGCCAAAGCCTGCGTCTTTCATCATTTGCTTGAGCGTTTCTTGATCTGGGTGCATACGAATCGATTCCGCCAGATACTGGTAAGAATCTGCATCGTTGGCGACCAGCTTGCCCATAAACGGCAGCAATTTAAACGAGTAGATATCGTAAGCGGGTTTAAGTGGAGCCCAAACTTTAGAGAATTCCAACACCAGCAAGCGCCCACCCGGTTTTAACACTCGGCACATTTCCGCCAATGCCACATCTTTATGCGTCATATTTCTTAGGCCAAACGCCACCGACACGCAGTCAAAATAATTGTCTGGAAACGGTAGTTTTTCTGCATCGCACTGCGCCACAGGCAAGGCATAGCCTTGATCCAGCAGGCGATCACGCCCTACGCCCAGCATCGAGCTATTAATATCGGTGAGCCATACTTGGCCGGTTTTACCGACTTTTTTAGCAAAGGCTTTGGATAAGTCACCCGTGCCGCCGGCGATATCCAGCACTTTGTCACCGGCTTTCACGCCGCTGGTTTCAATGGTAAAAAATTTCCAGATGCGATGTAAACCACCTGACATTAAGTCATTCATCACATCGTATTTTTTAGCCACCGAATGAAAAACCTCAGCGACTTTCTGCGCTTTTTCGGATTCGCTTACCGTTTTAAAACCAAAATGGGTACTTGGATCGCTCATTATTTTCTCTCATTAGATGGCGGGTTTTTCCCGTCCTACATTGACTCGTGCAATCTGTCACATCATCGTTTTCGTAGGGCGGGTGCAACCCGCGTACTTTTCAACATTGCTCGCGGGTTACACCCGCCCTACATAATTCTGGAAGCCCCAGCCTCTGCAAGCTTATCTAAATAGGCCTGCCAGTTTACCGTTTGATTACGCCCCAGCTCATAGAGATGATCCCAAGAATAAAGCCCTGAATCATGGCCATCATCAAATACCAGTTTCACCGCGTAATTGCCCACCGGCACAATATCAACAATATTGACATTCGCCTTACCGACTTGCAATGTTCCGGGGCCAGCGCCGTGGCCGCGTACTTCGGCGGAAGGGCTATATACTCGTAGATATTCGCAGGGCAGGCTAAAACAGCTGCCCTCGTCAAAATGAATCTCCAGCTGCTTTGAGGCTTGATGAAGTTTTATCTCAACAGGCAAAGGTGTTGTTTTTGATAGTCCAGACATGGGCAGGAGAACTCTTCGACTTAAGCCCCGCATAATACCCCGCGCGAGCCACTGCTAACAGCAGCTTGCAGCCAAAACCGCTGAGCAATAGTGTAAAAAATACGACACAGACAATAAAAATAAGACCACTTTGGGCATACTTGTCATATTAAATACACATTTAGGCCTTAATCTTGCAACAAATGTGGAACTTTATTCCGCGAGGTCAATCGTTATGCCTGCTAATATCCTACTTGTTGAAGACGAACCCGCCATTCAAGAGCTGATTGCTTTCAATCTGTCTCAAGCAGGCCACCATGTGATGCGTGCCGACTCCGCAGAAAGCGCACAAAACATCGTTAGAAACGCCCTGCCCGATTTAATTTTGCTCGATTGGATGCTGCCTGGCATGACCGGCATCGATTTTGCCAAGAAGCTACGCTCAGAAGAGCGCACTCGGCAAATTCCTTTAATCATGCTCACCGCCCGCTCGGACGAGCAAGATAAAGTGATCGGCCTAGAAACAGGCGCTGATGATTACATTACCAAGCCCTTTAGCCCACGTGAGCTGCAAGCGCGCATTAAGGCTGTGCTTCGCCGCCGCGCACCGCAAATTACAGATGACACAGTTGAAGTACAGGGCCTGCGCCTAGACCCTGCCACCCACCGCGTGACCGGCAATAGCGAAACCATCGATCTTGGCCCTACCGAATTTCGCCTACTGCATTTCTTTATGACCCACCCAGAACGTGTGCATTCGCGTGCGCAATTACTTGATCATGTTTGGGGCGACCATGTGTTTGTAGAAGAACGGACGGTTGATGTGCATATCCGCCGCCTACGCTCCGCCTTGGAATCAACTAATTTTGATCGCTTAATTCAAACCGTTCGCGGCACGGGCTATCGCTTGTCTGCACACAATAATTAAGCAATAAATTGGCGACAAACGGTATAGTTTAGCGATAACATCCTTACATAAAGCTTTTCAAAGCAATACACGACTCTTTGTAACTGATGTTTCGCAGGCCTTTAAGCGGAATACGCTCTGTAGCTGATTAAGAAAGTTGTAACCCACTGATTTTTCATAATGGGTGAGTAACATCAATTTGTACAATGAATGCTAGCAGCCTTATAAAGCCTTCGTTTCAAAAAAGGCGAGTGTTTTTCCTCTGGATATCAAACTGAATGCTTTGGCTACGATCTCTGATTCATTACCTAACCATGGCGGTGTTTTCTGCCTTCATTGGTGCCATTTTTAATCTGACTTATGGCCTAGCCACCGCGATAGGTCTTTTATCATGCTCGGTTCTCTATCACTTAGTTAATCTTGGCCGCTTACATCGCTGGGTAGAAGATTCGCGCGTGGATAATGTACCGAGTGGTATTTTGCTTTGGCAGGAAGTGTTTGATCGGGTTTATAACCAGGTCAGACTGCAAAGCAAGATTAAAGAGCGCCTCACCAATACGCTAGATCGCTTTACCAACGCCAGCGAAGCCTTACCCGATGGTGTGGTCATTCTGGATGAGCACGATCGAATCGAATGGTGCAATCGATCCGCCGCCCAACATATGGCGATTAATCGTGTGAGCGATGTTTGGCAAGTGATCAGCAATATCGTTCGCCATCCATCGCTGCGAGAATACTTACGCAGCCAAGACTTTGCCCATCCTTTGGTCTTACACACCCATCGTCCACAAGAGCAGGTTTTATCCGTGCAACTCGTGCCTTTTGATTCCAGCCGTAAGCTTCTTTTATCACGCGATATTACCCAGCTAGATCGGGTACAAACTGTACATCGCGATTTTGTTGCCAATGTCTCGCACGAGCTACGCACCCCGCTGACGGTGGTGGGCGGCTTTATCGAAACCATGATCGATATGCCAGACACCGATGCCCACACCCGTGGCCAGCATTTACAGCTGATGTATGATCAAACTCAGCGTATGCAACGCTTGGTTGACGATTTGCTGACTCTGTCTCGACTAGAAAGCGGCCAGCAAATGCGCGAAGAAGAAGTCGATGTGCCACAGCTGATGCGCCTTTTAGCCGCCGAAGCAGAAGGCCTATCGCAAGGCCGCCATATTGTGACGATAGGCCAGCTCGATGCGATCCGTTTAATTGGCAATCATGACGAGCTGCATTCTGCCTTTGGCAACCTTGTTTCCAACGCCATCCGCTACACGCCTAATGGTGGTGAGATCACCCTTTCGTGGAATCTAAGCTTTGAGCACGGCTTATTTAGCGTCAAAGACTCGGGCATTGGCATCTCCCCCGAACACGTCCCCCGCCTGACCGAGCGCTTTTACCGAGTAGACCGTGGCCGCTCACGCTCCACCGGCGGCACCGGCCTTGGTTTAGCTATCGTGAAACACATTATCCAACGCCATCAAGCCCAATTACTGGTGCAATCCAAATCGGGCGAAGGCAGCGTGTTCTCAGTGAAATTCCCGCCACAGCGATTGATTAATAATTGATGTGATGCAGAGTAAACCCAGATCTTGAAACACGGAGTTTCATGGAGAACAAACAAGGTTTAAATTAAGCATCTTAAAACCCAGTATCCTAGATTCGTATCGCGGATCAAAGCACGGGGCTTAAATCTCCCCTTGAAACACGCCGGAGCGAGGAACAAGCGGGGCGGGGGATCGCTTGGGAGCGAGGCAGCGAGCCAATCCCGCCCGCCGCCGACTCGATTGGACCGCAGCAGGGGCCTTCGTGTTTCGTGGGGTGGCCTTCTTTGGCTTCGTTTCTTGGCCACACAAGAAAGGAAGGTCCAGCGGGACGCCCGCACC
>JANYCY010000067.1 GCA_025360045.1 Janthinobacterium sp.
ATGGCTGACAGACACATTAGAAAAACTCCCGACCTGTCCCAATAGCCGAATTGACGAGCTGCTGCCATTTGTTAAAGATCAGAACCCACAAGATAACGAAGGCTAAAGCAGCTGGCTAGGTGGGAGGGCTGAGCGCTTACAGTGCGGGACGGAAGCCTTGCTGCATAAGGCTTGTAACGGCGGGCTTAGAAAGGAAAAAACCCCTACTGAGAACAGTAGGGGTTTGTGTACTGGTGGTGCAATGAAGTGCCGAGCTCCAACTTATTCTTGGCAATGGCGGGTAATACAGGGTATCAGGGGGCAATAGTTTTTTTGTTCTTTTATTACGCACCGTTTAATAGTACTGGCATGAGTTTTGCCTAGTTCAATTTGATCAGCCATCGAAAATCAAGCCGAATCATATCAGATTCAGCCATTTTTCGGGAGAAATGTTGACTTTCCAAGTGCTGATTTTGTGTTATCCAACTGCCATACAATTGGGTACTCAGCTACAACTTATTCTTGTGTAATAGCGGGTAATAGTTGTGGCGTTTTGCCATGTTCGGTGCTTGAATCATTTGGGCACGAGCTTTGCTGTGTTTGCTAAGTGGTTCGTCATAAATTAAGCAATATTTTCGTTCATCCTGAGCTTGTCGAAGGGCCTTTAAAAACAAAGGGTTCGATAGACTCACCCTCAGCGGATTATGCTGGTTTAATGATGCAGAGCCACTTAATTAATGAATTAACTACCGCTAACCAGAGTATATAAACACGTCAATAGCCGGTTGGACCATGATTTAAACGATGAATGAGCAGGCTTGGCGGACACGTAGGGCCGACGCTGTTAAAAGATACTTTAATTATGGACTGCGCTATTAAAGAATGTTTTAATTTGATAATGCTAAATTAAAAGGCTCTTTAAAATGCAACGCACTGCTGGCACATACGCCATCTCAACGACCATGGGTGAATCCGTCCGTGCTTTTGTTCCATATCCATTGCCGCCTAGCAATCCCTTGTTATTAGCGGATTCATTTGTCGAAAAAAACCGTTTGGCTGAGCTAGCACTCGCCCGCCTGTCTGGGGTATCTGGGCTAGTGCCATCGGTTGATTGGTTGCTTTACAGCGCAATTCGTAAAGAAGCATTGCTCACCTCTCAAATTGAAGGCACCCAAGCCACGCTAACCGATTTGTTTGACGAAGAAGCAGGCTTTGCCGTCAGTAACACGGATGACATTGAGGAGGTCACTAACTATTTACAGGCTTTTCATTTGGTGCGTGACAATCTGCACGATCCTAATGGCCTGCCTATTAGTGTTCGCCTGCTGTGCAATGCTCACCGCTTATTACTGGAGGGGGCTCGTGGTTCGGGTAAGCAGCCCGGTGAGTTAAGGCGCTCACAAAACTGGATCGGTGGCACTAGGCCCGGTAATGCGGTTTTTGTGCCGCCTCCGGCTGATCAGGTTGCAAATTTACTCACTGATTTGGAGCGATTTATCCACGATACATCTCCAATACTGCCTCCCTTGGTGAAAATTGCATTGGCACATGCACAGTTTGAGACTATCCACCCTTTTTTGGATGGTAATGGGCGTATTGGGCGGCTGTTAATTGCGGCATTGCTGGAACACTGGGGCTTATTGCCTGAACCATTGATGTATTTAAGTGGGTATTTGAAGCAGCACCAAGCTGAGTATTATCGACGGCTTTCAAACATTCGTACCGATGGGGACTGGGAGTCTTGGATTGATTTTTTTCTAGAAGGGGTGGCAGAGGCAGCCTTTAACGCCGAGCGCAGTATTATCGCCATCGCCAGTTTAGTCTCTACAGATCGGCGTCGCCTGCTTGACTCTTCTAAGGCTGGACCTGCGACGTATCGCTTGTTTGAATTATTACCGATGATGCCTCGTTTTACAATTGAGCGGGTTAGACAGGCGCTCAACACCAGCTTCCCTACGGCCAATGCGGCCGTCAAAGTTTTGGGGGAGCTTGGCATTGTGGTCGAAATGACAGGGCAAAAAAAGAACCGCAGCTATAGCTATCAATCGTATATCGAGTTATTGACGCGTTGAATCTATGCATTGGGAACTTGGGCTTGTCGCCTAGGCAAGAGAGGGGCGGATGAGTGGAGAGGCTTCACGTCCGGCTGGGGTGAAATTTACACGGGCTGGCGGAGATGGCTCTCTGATTCTAGTCATCTTTAAATGGACTCCTAGCATGTAAGCTATCTCTTTTGCTTAAAGAGCGGCACCTGTGTTTTGCCTATTATTAGTTGTACTGTTGTTAATGTTGATGGGTTCCACTCGTGCGGTACAACGACCCCAAATATTTTACCGCCGCCCACCCAACGCCTCCCCAAAGCCCCTGCCACCCAAAAAGAAAGGTAAGCCCGATTGGGTGATCGCTGAAGTTTTGCGTTTAAAAGCGCTAATGGGCAGTGGCGCTGGGGTGCGTAAAATTGCCGCAACATTCAATCGCCTGCACGGCGCACAAATATCGATCGGCAAAACCTTCGTCGCTGATTTACTAATTTCACATCAGTACGAGTTAGCGTGTGCCAAGCGAAATATCCGTAATAAGCCGCCGACACCTTATCGCGTTAATGCAGTCTGGGCACTTGATCTCACTTTTTATACCGATGCCGCCAAAAATACCCATACCGTCTTAGGTGTGATCGACCATGGTTCGCGTTTGGTAACTAGCCTCAAAGTCATTGTCAATAAACGTGCTTGGACTATTCTGGGGCATCTTTGCTTGGCCATCGGGCAATGTGGCAAGCCGAAGGCAATCCGCTCAGACAACGAAGGCGTCTTTAATAGTTGGGTTTTCAAGACGATGCTTAAATTGCTTGGCATTCGCCATCAACAAAGCCAAATTTGTTGCCCTTGGCAAAATGGCAGAATCGAGCGGCTATTCGGCACGCTCAAGCCTTTATTACGCCAGCTTATTTTGCTAAATGGCTTGGCGCTGGAAAGTGCGCTAGCTGAGTTTACCTTGTTCTACAACTTCATCCGCCCCCACCAAAACTTAGCTGGCCTTACACCTGCTGACGCTTGGCAAGGACTGACGTGGGTTGATATTCAGCAGACACACAGTGAGCCTATTTTGGTTGAGGCGCTGGATGGTTTGCTGGCAGGGTATTACCTAAGGCAATAGCTAAGCAGTAAGGCGCGTTCTTTAGCAAACTGGACTGTCCGCCAAATGATGGGTGAGGCACGTCTGTATCAGGCAGTTTGCTTGAAAAAGAGTCAAACCAACTCATATCCAATTCCGCACTAGGTAGAAATTGAGCTGAAATGTGGTGGTTTTGCTTTGAAAATACTGACTCTGGGCCTCGGGGAGGCATGGCGGACAGTCGGACATGACAGCCTTGATTATCGTTGCGAATGCTTCAAGTTTGGATTGATGTGCTAGCCGCGTGCTTGATCACTAAGAATAGATGCCTAAGATTGACGTACAAGTACGACGAAATTTTCGCAGTTAAAGCAGGTGTGACTCAGAGGGCAGCAATGAAAGTATGGAAGGAGCAAGAAAAGAGAGTGTAACCATAACTGTAACCATAAACTGCCATTTTGCGATTTATGTAATTTGTGAAAAATGCTAACTACTTGATTTTATTGGTGCGCCCAGTAGGAATCGAACCTACGACCTTCAGCTTCGGAAACTGACACTCTATCCAACTGAGCTATGAGCGCACGACAGGAAGGAGCGCATAATAACGTGTTTATGCGCATCAGTCTACGCGTAGGCTTTGTGGCTATCTAGAAAATGTCGGTATAATCCCCCTTAATCATATATGGTTTTATTTCCAACTCATGAACTTACATAAAAAGGGATGACAATGAGCGGTAGCAACGTGAAAGCGTCAAAGGGCATTGCTGGCTTGATACTGGCGGCAGTGATTGGAGTGCCGCTATTTGTTTATCTGCTTATCAAGCTATTTACCTCAGGCAGCGGCATTGATGTCACTCGCTCAACGATGACCACAGAAGCGGTTTCAGCACGCTTACAGCCCGTTGGCAGCATCAAGATTGTGGATGGCGGCCCTCCGGGATCTAAAAGCGGTAAAGCGGTTTATGAAGCAGTCTGTATTTCCTGTCATGGCACTGGCCTTGCCGGTGCGCCTAAATTTGCCGATGCAGGCGCTTGGGGTGCTCGTATTTCCAAAGGCTTTGAAACGCTTTGGACGCATGCAATCAAGGGCTTTAACGCCATGCCGGTAAAAGGTGGCGCGGCTGATTTGACGGATGATGAAGTAAAACGTGCCGTGGCCTTTATGGCCAATGCTGGTGGTGCTAAGTTTGAAGAGCCTAAGGTTGAAGGCGCAGCGGCTGGCGGTGCAGTTGACCCAGCCACTAAGGGTAAAGAAATTTACGATTCAGTTTGCATGGCTTGCCACGCGGCCGGCTTAGCAGGCGCACCGAAGTTTGGCGATAAAGCCGCTTGGGCACCTCGCTTGAAAGATGGCGTTGATAGTGCGATTGCCATCGCAACCAAGGGTTTGAACGCAATGCCACCTAAGGGCGGCTATAGCGGCTCGGATGCAGAGTTTGCTGCGGCAGCCCATTACCTGATTAATAGTAGCAAGTAAGACGCGTTTCAATCAAAAAGCGGGCCTAGTTGCCCGCTTTTTGATGCCTGTTCAGTAATAATTTCCCTTGTCCTCACCGCCTAGATCACAGAAAATTTCACCTCACTCCATGCTATTTACTTAAATTGAATCTTTATTTTTTAAATAAATAGCCGACAGCGTATTTCTTCCGGGTTTCCGATACGGTGTTTATTGATTAGCCCGTGGTGTGTAAGGCAGTATTTATGTTGAGTTATTGGCTAGTATTAGGCGTAGCCGTTTTTACTGAGATTATCTGGGCTTTATCATTAAAATATGTTCAGCTACACCCTAATCCATGGGTGATCGCAGGATCAATTGCTTTATCTTTTTTAAATATGGCATTGCTATCTTATGCAATGAAAGGAATTCCAGCAGGCACCGCCTACGCTATTTGGACAGGCCTTGGTGCTGTGGGTGTAACCATAGGCGGCATTATGCTGTTTGGGGATCCACTAGGCGCGCCGCGAATTTTCTTTTTATGCATTATTGTAAGCGGTGTTATTGGCCTGAAAATGGCGAGTTAAATGTTAAAAGGCCTGCTTAAAAAAGCAGGCCTTTTTGCATGTAAAAGCGCTCTGGGTATGGCTTAGCAAGGCAAAATAGTCATCCCCGAGTGTTTTTATCGGGGATATAGCAACGTAGCTGGATTCCCGCCAACGACACGCGGGAATGACGATAAGCCACGTTATTAGGCTTTGGGCACTGCGGCCAGTGTATCGACCAGTAATTGCCAGAACGAGGCCACAGAAGCAATCTCTACGCGCTCGTCAGGTGAATGCGCGCCTCGGATCGTTGGGCCAAATGACACCATATCCATTTTAGGATAGGCCGCACCGAGTAGGCCACATTCAAGGCCAGCATGAATCACTTGTACTTTTGGCTGTGCACCGTAACGCTGCTGATACACGTTTTGCACTAAGGCTAAGGCCGTGGAATTAAGATCGGGCGTCCAGCCAGGATATTCACCTTCTTCTTCCACCACGCAGCCACCTAAGCGCCCTACTGCTGTAATGGCATCGGCCAGCTCACGCATACGGATATTTTTAAGCGATCTGACCATCAATACCGCTTCAAAACGTCCATTTTCTACGCTCACAACGCCTAAATTATTCGACGTTTCTACAACGCCCGGCAGTGATTTACTCCAACGGCGCACACCGTGCGGCAGCGCCAATAACAAATCAAGGGCCAAGCGAGCATGAGCGGCAATCGGCACAATATCTGTGCTCGATGGTTTTAATGAAATGGCAAGATGCGGATCAACATCCACTAATTCATCACGAAATAGCGCTTGATAGCTATCTACAATTTCTGCCAAACGCGGTGCATCACAGGCTGCCACAGAGATTTTAGCGAAGGCTTCCCGAGCCAAGGCATTGCGTAAGGTGCCGCCCGTAAATGAAACCAGCTTGGCTTCAATTTCACGGCTGGCCGCATTAATCACCCGTGCCAGCAAGCGAATCGCATTCCCACGCTCCAGATGAATATCCACACCCGAATGCCCGCCCACAAGGCCAGTCAGGGCGATTTCAAACACATCAAAACCAGCGGCCAAAGGCTCGGTGCTTAATTTGCGCGATAGGCTAATATCTACGCCACCTGCGCAGCCCACATACACCTCGCCCCATTCCTCGGTATCCAGATTTAATAATAACTGACCCTGCAAGATACCAGGCTCAAGCGCACGTGCACCTGTCATGCCGCTTTCTTCATCAATCGTTAGTAATACTTCAAGCGGACCATGGGGTAGATTGCTTTCTAACATGGCTAAGGCTGCTGCGACCCCAATGCCATTATCTGCACCCAGCGTTGTGCCCTCGGCGTAAACCCAGCTGCCTTCAATGCGCGTGCGGATAGGGTCCCGCATAAAATCATGAATATGATTGGCGTTTTTCTGCGCCACCATATCCAAATGCCCTTGTAAAACCACGCCTTGTCGATCTTCCATCCCTGGCGATGCAGGTTTACGAATAATTAAATTCCCACCCCGATCGAGTTGCGCAAACAAGCCACGCTCTGTAGCCCAAGCCTGAATATGATCGCGCAAGGCGGACTCATGGCGAGATGGGCGCGGAAAGCGACAAATTGTATCGAAATGACGCCACAAAGGCTGTGGTGCAAGATCTGTAATTACCATGGTTCAATCTCAGTCAATGACAAGGTGTAGCGATTTGCCAGATGAATCTGGCAAAAGCAAAACGGGGTTGTTAATAATTTCTCAGCACTATGCGAGCACTTTGGAGGGGTGAAGCAGTGTAAATGCTTAGGCAAGAATCCCCTAGCGTCGCTCCCTCTCTATGCCGTATTACACATACGGTCTTTGTCGGCATGCCTAGCTGGAAAATTTTTGCATTAGAACTTAAACGAGTAACAATCGATGGCATTGTTGTGTATTTATTTTTTTAAAATTTAATGTCATCGTTCATTAAAAACAAATTTAACTATGATTTATTAAAAAAACACGACCTCTAAGACTACATTGATTCATTTACATGAATAACAAGGCCTACTTTGTGTAAAAAATAAGCTTGAGGTTTAGTCTAGTGATCTTGAGAACCTAAGTTTTAAAAACAGCGCTCAAAAAAAGTGAGATATTTTTTTCAAAAAAGAAAAATGCTTAAAATAAAACCCAGCCCCATGCTATCGCAAACTGCGGGCGTCGTGAACACTCGCCTCGCTGAATGCCACAGTGATTCTTAACAAAGATCAAGTCAATAAATTTTTTATATGACCGACGATTATTTGTCTTCGCCATGTTTATTTAACTCAAGCATGGCCTTGTCTAAATTTTATAATCATTTCACTTTATAACCATATTATTTATTTTGCCATAGGAAGGTCTGCACAAACTCACCGCAGATGTATTTTTAATTTAAATACACTACTTTTTTTATTTAAAACGTACAATCCTGCATTAAATTGCATTTTTTTTAAAATTTCAGCGCTACTTCCCTTTTATTTCCATATTTAAGG
>JANYCY010000076.1 GCA_025360045.1 Janthinobacterium sp.
TGCTGCGTGGCTAATTGTTCAAGGGTTATTTTTTCTTGCTCGGTACAAGTGAGTGTCAGTTTACGCATCGTTATTTCAATCTGTTGATGTGTAATTGTAAGCCAAAATTAAAGTTTTGTTTAGTTGTGCAGGATTACTTATCAGTGCAAACGAAAATGTTGCTTAATTTATGACGAACTACATAGTGATGTATTAGGCTGATAAATCTACCCAAACTACCGCGCTAATGCTGGAGCAATCACCACCTGCTCACCCAGAGCAAACGAAGCCTTCTGAATTAAGCCATCGGCCACTTCATAAACACAAAGCATTTCTACCGTCCCCCTACTTTCAGGGAAATTACGCGTGATGCGTTCATAATCCACCACAATCGGCCCCATTACCGTGCGTTGCAAAAGCTCAGCGTATAAATCCGGCTCGGCAAATCGAACTAGAATCCGCGAGCGAATCGCCGCATGCCCCGCCGCCAGCAGCTCGCCATGCAGGGTAAACTGCTGCGCATCTGCGGCATAAGTTGCAAGCCAAGCATCGACATCTTTGGCGTTATAAGCATCCAATTGACGTTGAATAAGATCGACAGGACTGAGTATGTGCATGGTGATTAATCCAGTTATTTAATAAAATATAAAGTTTTAGCGAAGTAGCTTGGGCATGTTTTAACTGCCCAACATGTTCATCAACGGTGAGGTGTTGGGCTGATAATAAGCCAGATATTTAGCCCGCTCTTCATCGTTCATTAAACCCAAAGCTTCGCCGATTAAGGCAGCAAACTCAAACACAGCCCAAGGCTGAGCAGTGATTAATCGGCCATCGATCACCGCATTTGCCCGCTCGTATATAAGCCCATGAAAAAGAGGAGCCACAAAATTCACGACCTGCGATGGGGCAAACTCGGCGGTATATGTATGCGTAGCACGCCGCCCTGCTAATAAGCCGCTTGCAGCAATAACTAAAGCCCCTGCACAAATCCCTGCCAACACAGCCCCTTGTGCATAAGCCACTCGCAAGCATTCATTGGCCAGTTTTAACTCCATAATCGAATCGGGATTCCCTCCTGGCACCAACACCGCATCCACTATCACCCCAGCCAAATCGGCATAGGAGCCCACCGCCACAATACACGCGCCATTGGACGATTCATGCGGCCCGCCATCGGGCGTGAAATATTGCACTCTGCAATGCTTGGCAAGCAGCTCCACTGCGGCGGCAATCTCAAAGAAAATGCAGCCAGGGTAGAGCAGCACGGCAACCCGCTTCATGACACAATCCCCTGCACTAAACGCAGCTCTTGCAGCTCTACCCCTGCCAGCTCAAACGTCTTGGATAGATCTGGCGCAAAGCCCGCCTTGGTATAAAACTGCAGCGCCCGCTGATTGCCCGCGAGTACCCAAAGGCTCAGGGCTTTAAAGCCCTGAGCCTGAATCAACGCCTTGGCCGCCGTATACAAAGCTCGCCCCACCCCTGCTGCCCAGTAAGCGGGGCTGACATACAAACTCCAAATTTCTGCCTGATCGCTTGCAGCATCTTCGTCTCGGCAGGGGGCAAAAGAGATAAAACCCAAAAGAGTACTGTCAGACTGAGCCACTAAAACTTGGCTACTGCCCGTCTTCAGCGCATTGCGCCACGTTTCTGCACGGTTTTCGACCGATAATTGCGCCAAATACTCGCTAGGTAATAAATCGCAATAGGCATGCTGCCAAGACAACACATGAATTTGGGCGATGCTGAGGCAGTCATCCTGCGTGGCTTTTTTAATTTCAAACATGGGGTCTCCAATGGCTACCTTAAATGCTAAACGGCAATAAGCTGCTTACTCATAAAATATTTGCACCCAGTTAGCGGATACGAAGGCTGAATCCAGCCCACTTGATAATTAAACTTTTCATAAAATGGCCGAGCCTGAAAGTTAAGCGTATCTAAAAGCGCAAATTGGCAACCACGCTCAATTGCAGCCGCTTCTAATTGCGCCAATATTTTGGAACCCATGGCCTGCCCGCGCAATGCCTCGCTGACCCACAGATTTTCAATCAGTAGCCATAGGCCAAATGTTCTGGCACTCGCTCCTGCTAATAACTCGCCACTTTCATCACGAACAGCAATGGCTAAAGGATATTTAGTTTTAACTTCCCAACGCTCTTCATTAAATGCCGTAATTTTTTCTTCTAATTCTGCAAATAAAGCAGCAGGTGGATTTTGCAGGGTTTCAATATTCATTGATTTAAACAAGTTTATTTACCTTCTTTTAAAAGTGGCTCAATCACTATTTTCAGGCCAGCTCACGCCGTAAAAAAACCAGCTCTAAGGCTTCTTGCCCTTTAAAACAGCGTTGGTAATCTGCAAAACCAAACAGGGCATACAAGGCCAATGCAGGTGTATTTTTTACCGCCGTCATCACCGTCAACTCAGCACCTTGCTCAATGGCGAACCTTAATAAGCAACTTGCCAATCCCTTACGCTGATGGCTAGGTAGCACCACTAAAGAACAGATATTCATTTCACACAGGCTGATTACAGCAAGCAACGCGCCTTCATCAGTAATGCCAAAGAAATGCTCATCGCTCTGCAAAATATCATCAAGCGTAGTGTTTAAAGGCGGGAAGTCTTTTGCACCTATCAACTCAGCCTCCTGAGCATAAGCCGCCATTTGCACGGCATGGATTTCTTTTGCCACGCTCGGGTCCTGCTGCTGCAAACGCTCCACAACAAACATCAAGTTTTCCACACCGGCTCACAACGCACTTCTGATTTAACCGAGTTGGCGATAAAACATTCTTCATGTGCTTGGTGGTGCATTTGGACTAGCTCTGTCTGGGTGGGCTGGCGAGCACCAGAAAAAATCACATCTGGCCTAAGCGTTACCACCGCCAGCCATTTTTTCCCTGCTGCATTTTTAGCCATCTCGCCCAAGGCCGCATCAAAATAGCGATCTACACAAAATTTTTGCTGGGCAGCAATCGATAAAAACCACAGCATATGGCAACTAGAAAGCGAGGCGATAAAGGCCTCTTCAGGGTCTAGCGCTGCAGCATCGGACATCGGCAAGGGCACGACATGCGGCGATGAAGATCCGGGGACTTCTAAGCCACCATCAAAGCGCAGCAGATGTTTTCTGCTATAGCGATTACTTAAAAAATCTTGCTCACCTCGAAGCCAAAGGATTTCTGCTGTGTGTTGGGGCATTGGGTCGCTCTTTAAATGACTGTTAGCTTAGATTGCTCGTCGGTGAAAAAAAACTCACCCTATTCCCGCCCAATGATTTGGCCTGATACATCGCCGCATCTGCATTTTTAGCCAATTCAGCCACTTCAACTCCGTGCTCTGGGAATAAAGCAATGCCTAAGCAGGAGGAAATGGAGAGAGTTTTACTGGCAAGTAAAAAAGGCTGATTGATTGCATCACGAATTTTCTCTGCCACTGCGCTAGCATCGCTTTCATTCGCGATTTCGGGCAGCAACACCATAAATTCATCCCCGCCGATTCGTCCGACGCTATCCGAATCTCGCAGGCAGCCCAGCATGCGTTTTGCGGCCTCTTCCAGCAGCAAATCACCGATGGCATGGCCGTGTAAATCGTTAATCGGTTTGAATTTATCCAGATCAATAAATAAGATCGCTAGATGGGATTGATTGCGCTTTGCCCTAGCTAAAGCTTGGCTGATTCGCTCAAACAGTAAGATGCGATTGGGAAGCTGTGTCAGCATATCGTAATGCGCCGAGTGTGCGAGCCGCTGGTGGATTTGCTTACGCTCATTGATATCCAGCAACACCGCCACAAAATGCGTAATCGTCCCTGAGCTATCTTTAACTGGCCCAACGTGAGCCTCCTCCCAGTTCAACTCACCCGACTTACGCTTGGTCACCAGCTCTCCCACCCAACGTTGACCAAGGGACAAATGGCTCCACATCTCTTTGTAGGCCAAATCATCCGTCTCTTCCGAGCGTAAAAAAGCAGGTGTACGCCCAAGTGCCTCAGCGGTGGAATAACCCATTTCTTCAGAAAATTTAGGATTTACATATTGAATAACCCGATCAGGGCCGGTGATTAATACGGGAGTTGGGCTTTGTTCAATTGCGGTTGAAAAAACCTTTAAACGCTGCTCTGTCAGCAAGCCTTCAGCCAAACTTTTTGCCAGTCGACCATTTAAATAATGAATATAAAGCGCAATTGCTCCTACCAAAACCAAGAGGCTTAATGCAATTCCTAATAGGCTATATACCCAAGATAAATCCGCCTTGGGATTCGCCTCATATAAAAAGCCATCCAGAGAAAACCCATTGGGTAACATGCCAATTTCGGCATAGGTATCTGCAATATGCCGCCAACGGCCAGGATTCATATATCCGACGGCAATTAAATCTGTGCGCATTAAAGCCGTCATCTGTGCGGCTTCATATTCAAGCTGAGCTTGGGTTTTATACTTTGAATATTTTCTTAAAATCAGTTGAATGATCTCATCAGGATGCGCCATCGCATATTCCCAACCACGCAAGCTGGCAGCTCTGAATGCCTTAACACGCTCGGGGTGTTGCTCAATTTCACGCTCACTGGTAAAAAGATTATCGCCATAAAAATCAATCCCAGCAGAACGCGGGGTATAGATTTGGTATTTAATTCCGGCCTGATCTAAAGCAAAGGGCTCATTCGTTAAATATGAAGAAATAGCGTCAGCTTTTCCCTCGGTAAGACCTGAAATATTAAAACTATGATTAATTAATTTTAGACTGTCTAGTGCGATACCTTCACGCTTTAAATAGGCGAGCAGCTCTTCAGAAAGCGGCTCGATCATAATGCGTTTATCGTTTAAATCATGAATACTTTGTAGAGATGTTTTCTCCAAAGCGATCAGCACATAAGGGGAATGCTGCAAAATAACCGCTAACACTACAACAGGCTTACCGGCTTTACGGGCCAACAAAAGACTACTTGTGCCCGATCCATACTCCGCCCGACCCGATACCACCTCTAACATTGCATCAGTGCCGGGTGATGCCACTTTAATCTCTACATTCAAACCAGCCTGCTCGTAATAGCCCTTTTCTTTGGCCACATAATATCCAGCAAACTGAAATGCATGCTGCCACTTTAATTGCAGCGTCACCGCTTCATTCGCCCTTGCACAAGGCAAAATGATAAGTAAACTAAATAAAGCCAGCAGCACATATTTCATTCGTCACTTCGCACTAAAACTTACACTGAACTATATAACCCTCTTTGAATGATAATGGAAATAATGAGACAGAGCTAATTACATAAAAAAATCACAGCAAAAAACAGACAAAATAATCATAGAACAAATAATAATTATCAATTAAATTAATTAATTCATTATATTCTGAATAAAAAAATAAAAAATAACCCCTCAATAAACCCATGGGAGCAATTTTTTTACCCGCGATTTATACTCTAAATACATGGGATAGCGCTCCTCCAGCCAAACCTCCTCACGCCGCGCTTTCAAATCAAAAAACATAAATAGCACCAGCGTCATCAATAAGCGCAGCGGGCTATATGTAAGCAAAGAGAATCCCAAACTTGCCAGTAAAACACCAAAATAAATAGGATGACGAACTAAACGATAAGCTCCTGAAGTGACTAACTCCCCTTTTGGCAAAGGCCGAGGAAAAGGAGTAAGAGAGCGGCCTAAATTAACAACGCTGCCCACCAACAATAAAGCAGCCCCTAAGCAACACCCCCAGCCTAAACAAGAAAATAACAACGGCGCTCGCCAAGCTGGGCCAATAGCAGGAGCGAACACTAGCATTGCAAGCAAAATGGCCTGCACAAACACCCAAAACTCACCACGCTTCCCCATCCCACCCCCTTCAAACCCATTTAAGCTGCATAACGATAAGAATAAGCGATTAAGTAGCAACAGAGCTAGTTCTATAGGTCGGGTTAGCGGCTTTATCGCGTAACCCGACATGCAAACCACAGAAGATTGCTCGTTACGCGATAGCCACTTTTCTTCCGCCCAAAGCAAAACCCCCGCCTCTTTCGAGTACGGGGGTTTTGTTTACGGCTTAGGGTGTCTGGCAATGACCTACTTTCACACAGGTAATCTGCACTATCATCGGCGCTAAGGTGTTTCACTGTCCTGTTCGGGATGGGAAGGAGTGGGACCACCTCGCTATGGTCGCCAGACGTTTTAGGGTTCAGGTCACAGCAGTCAGGTTTTAGTAAAACCCGAATGCTGTAGCCTTGCAAATAGAAGAAGTAATCTTTAGATCTAAATAAGGTAGATTGTATGGTGTCGGATTTATATCAGTGCAGCTTCAGTTGTGACTGAATCCTGCCTCCTGATTCCTGACACCTATCGCAACACGCGCTTCAGGTTATAGGATCAAGCCTTACG
>JANYCY010000080.1 GCA_025360045.1 Janthinobacterium sp.
TCATGCATTTTTCGTAGGGTGCAAAACGCCGTAGGCGTTACGCACCAAGGGCTGGTGCGCAAGAAAGGCACTTGCACACCCTACGAAAATCACATATTTTTTCCTTTAAAAATACGTGATAACTTATGTCGAACTACTTACCGGATCATAAGTAAAAAAGGTGGCTAGCTCAATCCTATCAATTTCAGTTTTTTCTTAGGATAAATTGGCATTTCCTAGGGTCTGTTGACGTTTGATTCGCACCTGCGCTGGGCCGGAAAATGACCAGTCACAAGGCAGGAGGGCGAAGGTAATAACGCGTTATTTCCGAGGAGCATAACGCAGTGAATGGCCGTTTTCCGGCCCGGCCCCATCGCTGAGCGAGGAAAATCCCTCGCACACAGAGGGTTTGGCTCATTTTTGGGGCTGCACGGCGTTAAAAATCGCTAATGGTACTCGTCCCATGTCACAATTTTTTGCCTTGTTCAGCCCCAAAACGGGGCTAAACGCAGCTGTAAATCAAACGTCAACAGACCCTAGAGCGTACAACGGGTAGTCGGAGCGCAAAGAGCGGTGTGCAAGAAAAAGGACTTGCACTGAAGGCGCTTTGTTGATGGTGATTTTACAAGGGCAGCTGGCAAATGGCACGGTGGTGATTTTTCATTCCTCAAAACTGGGTAATGTGCTGATTCGGGAGCCTTGGCGGATTGCCGGTTGGCTTGCTTTAGTGGCACTGGCCATCGCGCTGCTCTCCATTTGGGCTGTGCGGCGGCTAACCAAGCCGCGCTCTGTTTTTGCCGTAGCATCAGCAGGCTTGGAAAAAAACCTAAACCAGCCCGCCTTGCCCGAAACAGGGCCAATAGAAGTGGTTCATTTGGCGCGTATATTTAATAGCATGCAATGCGCGATTAAGCTGTATTTAAGCGCCCGCTCGCAAATGCTGGCAGGAATTTCCCACGACCTGCGCCTGCCGATTACCCTTGTAAATGGCTTGCTTTCGGAACTTCATTAGATGGCTTGGTTTTTGCTTTCTATTTAAATAAGCAAAAACCAAGGAATGTGAAATGAATGTTTCTTCCGCCTCTCCTCTTAGTATTCTACCTGCCCATTTGCGCCCTAAAATGCCTTATCCGCCTGATGCGCCGGTTGGTGATTCTAGTCAATATGACCCCAGTAATCTGACGGTTAAAGAAGCGGCAAAATTGGCCACGGATTTATACAACGACGGCAAAATTAGCCTGCATGAGCTTGGGGTACTCATGTTTGCACATAATCTAAATATCAATGAAGACGGCTCGCCACGCGCGGTGGACGCCAGCACTCAATCTAAAAAGTGGAATTTTATTGATTACGCCAAAGAAAGCGTGCTCGCTTGCCAATCCAGAAATGACGCACAGGGCGTCGGTATTTATCAGCATATTTTGGATGTGCTGAAGCAAACGGCTGCGGAGCCGGGGAGAAAGGTCAATATTTCAGTTTAAAAATTGATCTCTGTGATTTCATAAGGAGGTTTGAATGTGCTTAATGGGGCCTTGTAAATGATGCGCCTTATGATTTTTCAACCTTCAAGAAAAGAAGATAGATTGAGCGCGCACAAGCGATTAATCCAAGCGTGCATCCGGCGAAGGCAAATAGCTCTAACGGGCTTGCTGTTTGGATGGTCGTTAATAAACGAGGAAATCTCAAGGAGAAAATAATTGATATCAGGATCGTAGTTGTGCGGGCATGCTTATTGTTTTTATTCGCGATCATGCTTGTTTTAAAGAAAACATCAGTAAACCAAAGCACTCCAAGCGCCCCAATTAGAACTAAACTTATTATTTGCATATTTAATATTCTTTAAAATTAATGTTTTTTCGGTGGGATTGAATTTAGATTTGTATATAGCCTCACTATTTCCTTGGCCTCTTTAAGATCTGCCCCTGTTTGTTTTCGATATAGCTTAAGTGCATTTATATTTTCCCCATTCTTTGCCAGTTCTATGACTTTGGCAGAGGGCTCGCGCCATTGGTTTTCATCGATACCTTGAAGTGCGAGGAGTCGATCTAGTTTTGCTTCGATTCGCCTGAATTTATCATTCAGCGACATAAATATACGTAAGCCTAAGATGGCTAAGCCTATAAAAAGCATCCACAACTCATTCGTCATGCTGTCTCCGTTTGTATGCCCCACTTTGTGTTAGTGGAATGGGGGAGTGGCTTATTCTACTCGATTGATTCGCTTTCTTTGTTAGAAAGTAACGCTGGCGTGAGTAAGGAAGGCCTTTTCACCACAAAACGGTCTTCGTGGCCCCATGCTTGGCTTGGCCCCCGCACCACAACCCTCAACTTTTGCAATCTTTATACTTTCTTTATACCCAGCCCCCCGCTTTTACCAAAGTCTTTACACCGTTTTCCATAAAGTACATGGGTCGATTCTTCTTTATAAGAGTTACTTATGGATGTGATTTATTTAGGCGCTTTATGCGTATTTGCGGCTTGCCCCGTCTTGCTGGTCTTGGTGTGCCGCCATTTAAGGGGGGAATCATGATTGTGCTGATCTCGCTCGTTGCCGCTGTTTTACTTGTTTATCTCTTTTACGCGCTGTTTAAACCGGAGCGCTTTTAAATGACCACGGATGCAATGTTTCAATTGGGGCTGTTTTTATTTGTCTTGCTGCTACTTTCTTGGCCGCTGGGCGCTGTGATTAACAAAATTATGCAAGGAGAAATCTCCGGGCCGTTTCGTATTCTAAAGCCACTTGAAAATGGTATTTATCGTTTGGCGGGTATTAAATCTACGCAGGAAACCGGCTGGAAGTCCTATGCGATCAGCTTGTTGCTATTTAATGCGATCGGCGCATTTGCGCTGTATCTCTTGCAGCGTGTGCAAGGTGGCCTGCCGTTTAACCCTCAGGGTTTTGGCGCGGTCAGCCCGGATTCGGCGCTCAATACCGCTATTTCCTTTGTCACCAATACCAACTGGCAGGGCTACGGTGGCGAATCCACCATGTCTTACCTCACGCAAATGCTAGGTTTAACGGTACAAAACTTTTTATCTGCAGCAACCGGTATTGCGGTAGTGATTGCCTTGATCCGTGGTTTTGCAAGGCACAGCGCCAGTACCGTGGGTAATTTTTGGGTGGATTTAACCCGCAGCACTTTATATATCTTGCTGCCGCTGTCTTTGGTTCTGTCTTTTGTATTTGTTGGCCAAGGCATGATTCAAAACCTGTCTGCGTATAAAGAAGTGCCAACAGTACAGGCCACTGCATTTCAACAGCCTAAGCATGATAGCCATGGTGATGTGGTGAAAGATGCTAAGGGCGCGCCTGTCATGGAAGATGTGGTTAGCCATACACAAACCTTGGCTATGGGCCCAGTTGCATCGCAAGAGGCAATTAAGCTTTTAGGTACCAATGGTGGTGGTTTCTTTAATGCAAACTCGGCTCATCCTTTCGAAAACCCAACGCCTTTTGCTAACTTTTTACAAATGCTGGCGATTTTCCTGATCCCTGCTGCCTTGTGCTTTGTATTTGGCCGCATGGTTGGGGATAAACGTCAGGGCTGGGCAATCATTGCTGCAATGACGGTGATTTTTGTGGCGATGTATGCCGTGCTAGTGGTTGCCGAGCAATCGGGTACGACAGGTCTAAACACCCTAGGTGTGGATCAGGCCCTGAGCAGCACGCAAGCTGGCGGCAATATGGAAGGTAAAGAAACCCGCTTTGGTGTTACTGCGACTTCCCTGTTTATTGCGGTAACCACTTCGGCTTCTTGCGGCGCGGTGAATGCGATGCACGATTCCTTAACTCCGCTGGGTGGCTTGGTGCCAACACTCTTGATGCAGCTGGGTGAGGTGGTATTCGGTGGCGTGGGCTCTGGCCTTTACGGCATGTTGGTATTTGCAATCTTGGCCGTGTTTATTGCGGGCTTGATGGTGGGCCGCACGCCTGAATACTTAGGTAAAAAGATCGAAATCTTTGAAATGAAGATGAGTGCCTTATCTATCCTTGTTACCCCTATTTTGGTGTTGGTGGGTACGGCCATTGCCCTGATGTTGACGGATGGTAAGGCAGGGATTCTAAACCCAGGCGCGCATGGTTTAAGCGAAGTGCTGTATGCCTTTACCTCGGCTGCGAATAATAACGGTAGTGCTTTCGCAGGGCTTTCTGCTAACACACCATTTTATAATGTGATGTTGGGTATCGCTATGTGGTTGGGTCGCTTCCTGATTATTGTTCCGGTATTGGCGATGGCGGGCTCTTTAGCCGCTAAAAAGCGCCTTGTTGTAACAGGCGGAACGTTGCCAACACATGGACCTTTATTTGTAGTGCTTTTGGTTGGAACCGTGTTGTTGGTGGGGGCATTGAACTACGTGCCTGCTCTGGCACTGGGCCCTGTGGTTGAACACTTGCAAATGATTGCACCTGTTAAATAACAGCTTGGGGCGGGAAGGCCTGTGGTTTTTCCGCCTGGTAAATTTGCAATCAAACCATTGCAACTCCTTTTGGTAAAAAGCGATGAATACAACAGACCTAAATCGTACAAAGCCCGCCGCAGCGCCTATCGCTGCTGCCCCAGTGGCTGCGCACACTGTACCTACGGCTAGCAAAAAACTTTCTTTACTCGACCCGCAGTTGATTGGGCCAGCGGTAATTGATTCGTTTAAAAAGCTAGCACCTAAAACCCAGCTCAAAAACCCCGTAATGTTTGTGGTGTATGTGGGCAGTATTTTAAGCACGCTGCTGCTGATTCAAGCTCTTGCGGGCCACGGTGAAGCGGCACTTAGCTTTATTGCCGGTATTACCGCATGGCTCTGGTTTACCGTGCTGTTTGCTAACTTTGCCGAAAGCTTGGCTGAGGGGCGCAGCAAGGCGCAGGCCGCGTCGTTGCGTAACACCAAGAAAAACGTCATTGCTAAAAAATTATCTGGCCCAGGGCGTAAATTTGGCAAATCGATTGCCGACAGCGCCAGCTTGCGTAAGGGTGATTACATTCTGGTGGAAGCTGGTGATGTGATCCCTGCAGACGGTGAAGTAATCGAGGGCGTGGCATCGGTCGATGAATCGGCTATTACGGGTGAATCTGCACCGGTGATTCGTGAATCGGGTGGCGACTTTACGGCGGTGACCGGCGGTACACGCGTCTTATCCGATTGGGTTGTTGTGCGGGTGAGTGTGAATCCGGGTGAAGCCTTTTTGGACCGCATGATTGCGATGGTGGAAGGCGCAAAACGCCAGAAAACACCGAATGAAATCGCGCTAACGATTCTGCTGGTGGCTTTAACCATCGTGTTTATGGTGGTGACAGTTACGCTTATGCCTTTGTCTATGTTTAGCGTAGAAGCAAGCAAAGCGGGCTCGCCGATTACCATTACTGCCTTGATTGCCTTACTGGTATGTTTGATTCCAACCACGATTGGCGCGCTTTTATCAGCGATTGGTGTGGCCGGCATGAGCCGCATGATGCAAGCCAATGTGATCGCCACCTCGGGCCGTGCGGTAGAAGCAGCGGGTGACGTGGATGTGTTGATGCTGGATAAAACTGGCACGATCACACTGGGTAATCGTCAAGCCTCGGCCTTTGTACCGGCTCCTGGTGTGACGATGGAAGAGCTGGCGGATGCTGCGCAATTGGCGTCCCTTGCCGATGAAACCCCAGAAGGCCGTAGTATTGTGGTGCTGGCTAAGCAGAAATTTAATCTGCGTGAGCGCCAACTATTAAGCCACGCCGTTGAGTTTGTGCCTTTTACTGCGCAAACCCGTATGAGTGGTGTGAATTACGACGAGCGTTTAATCCGTAAAGGTGCGATCGACGCCATTAAAAAACACGTTGCCACCATGGGCGGTGCATTCCCAGAAGCCGTTGGCAAGATCGCCGATGAAATTGCTCGCCGTGGCTCTACACCTTTATTAGTCAGCGATGGCCCTAAGGTGATGGGCGTGATCGAGCTAAAAGATATCGTGAAGGGCGGCATTAAAGAGCGCTTTGCCGAGCTGCGTCAGATGGGGATTAAAACCATCATGATCACGGGTGATAATCCGCTAACTGCTGCGGCGATTGCCGCCGAAGCCGGTGTGGATGATTTCTTGGCCGAAGCCACGCCAGAAGCCAAGTTAGCCATGATTCGCCAGTATCAAGCCGAAGGTAAATTGGTAGCGATGACGGGTGACGGCACCAATGATGCGCCTGCACTGGCGCAAGCCGATGTGGCAGTGGCCATGAATACCGGTACGCAAGCGGCTAAAGAGGCCGGCAATATGGTAGATCTGGATTCTAATCCAACCAAATTGATTGAGATTGTAGAAATCGGCAAGCAAATGCTGATGACACGCGGCTCATTAACCACTTTTAGTATTGCCAACGATGTGGCGAAATACTTTGCCATTATCCCGGCGGCATTTGTATCGACTTATCCGCAATTGGGCGCTTTAAATGTAATGGGATTAAATAGCCCTAATTCGGCAGTGATGTCGGCGGTGATTTTTAATGCCTTAATTATCGTGTTCTTGATTCCTTTGGCATTAAAAGGCGTGAAATACCGTCCACAAGCTGCAGCGCAATTACTGCGTAATAATTTATTGATTTACGGCGTTGGTGGCTTATTAGTGCCTTTTGCTGGGATTAAAGTTATTGATATGGCATTGGGTGCGATGGGCTTGGTTTAAGTTTTCTGTTATCCGGCAGATTAATGCCGGATAACGATGAGGGCACGCGTATGGACATGATTGGAAATTTATTACTGATTGTTTTCATTCTGGTGTTGGCGTATGTGGTGGGGCGTTGCAGTCTTTGGTTTTGGCGGCGCTCCCCCACGCTCAGCGAGTATTTAGCGAAATATGAAGCCTGCAAGGGAGAAGGGGAAGTGGGGTGTTATCGCTGCGGAACCTTTTACCCTTTAAGCGAAGAAACGCGATACGCGGTGCGCTCTAAAACCCAGTGTAGCTGCTGCAAAGCCGTGTTGTGGCGTAGTGAAGTTTGATGTGCTAAGTGTCAATTCGCACGCCACCTTATTGATAGATTTACCTCTTGAAGCAAGCCCTAAGGCATGCGCAATGAAGGATTTAAAATGAATGCTCAATTAAGACCCGCTCTCGTTATTTTTGCGCTACTTTCTGTAGTCACAGGCCTTGCTTACCCTCTGTTGGTGACGGGCGTAGCCCAAGCCACCATGCCTGGTCAAGCTAATGGTAGTTTGGTGCAATTACAAGGTAAGGCTGTGGGCTCTAGCCTAATTGGTCAGAATTTTAACGAACCGCAATACTTCTGGGGCCGCCCATCTGCCACGGGCCCTATGGCCTACAATGCGGGCGGATCAAGCGGCTCCAATCTTGGCCCAACTAATCCAGTATTTTTGGATACGGTAAAAGGGCGGGTAGAAGCCTTGAAAAAAGCGCACCCAAACCAAGCTGGAGCTATCCCAGTTGATTTGGTTACCGCCTCAGGTAGTGGCCTTGATCCACACATCAGTGTCGCCGCAGCCCAATACCAATTAGAACGTGTGTCGGTGACACGTAAGCTATCTAGCGATAAAGTGAGTAAACTACTGGCAGAAAATACAGAAGGCCGTCAGTTTGGTGTATTTGGCGAGCCAAGAGTGAATGTGCTGAAGCTGAATATCGCACTAGATGAGCAATATCCATTGGTGAAGTAGTCAAACTACTTGCGCAGGGCGCAATCGCCTTGGCATTGCGCCGGATCAATTGGCGTATTGCCGCTTCGCGTCGAATACGCCTTACGGGTTTTAGCTTCCCCCTTTGTAAAAGGGGGATTGAGGGGGATTTGCCTTTGAGTTGGCTTTGTTTTGCACATTTTTGTAAAAATACGCAATGTAAAATCCCCCTAGCACTCCTTTCAAAGGGGGGGCAAGTGCGGCTGACTCGTATAGATACCTATGCCCTAGCCCCCTTTTTCAAAGAGGGGAATGAGTGCACCAAAACTTAAGGTGATGCTTATGCCCTGAGGGAGCGCTGTATTCTCCCCGTCTTTTGTGTCTACAGATCTTCGTTTTTTAAATTACAACCCCTAGGCATAAGCCCATCAATGACCGATACCCGACCTGACCCCGATTCCCTGCTCGATAAAATCAAACGAAGCGACGAGCAAGCAGCTCGAGGACGTTTGAAGATTTTCTTTGGCGCTTGTGCAGGTGTGGGCAAGACTTACGCCATGCTGTCGGCGGGCCATGTGCAGCAGCGTTTGGGTGTGGATGTTTTGGTTGGGGTGGTTGAAACGCACGGGCGTAGCGAAACAGCGACTCAGCTGATTGGCTTAAAAGTGTTGCCGCAGGCCAAGATCGAGCATCGCGGGCAAAGCCTGCCCGAGTTTGATCTGGATGCGGCGCTGGCCATTAAGCCGCCGCTGATTTTAATCGACGAGCTAGCGCATTCCAATGTGGCAGGCTCGCGCCACCCTAAGCGCTGGCAAGATGTGGAGGAGCTACTGGCGGCGGGGATTGATGTTTACACCTCGCTGAATGTGCAGCATTTAGAGCGCCTAAACGATGTAGTCGGGCAGATTACCGGCATTGTGGTGCGCGAAACGCTGCCGGATCACGTGTTTGATGCGGCCGACGAGGTCACCCTCGTCGATTTGCCGCCCGATGAATTACTGCTGCGATTAGCCGAGGGCAAGGTTTACCGGCCCGAGCAGGCCACGCGGGCTAGCCAGAATTTCTTTCGCAAAGGTAATCTGCTAGCGCTGCGCGAATTAGCATTGCGCCGCACGGCGGATCGAGTCGATGCGCAGATGCGTGCTTACCGCGCAGATCAATCTATTCAGCCAGTATGGAAAGCCCACGAGCGCTTATTGATCAGCATCGGCCCGTATTCGGGCGGGGATAAGCTGATACGCAGTGCGTGTCGGTTGGCAGCAAGCTTGCATGCAGATTGCCTCGTCGTCTATGTGGAAACGCCGGAGCTACAGCGCCAAGGCGAGGAAACCCGTAAGCAGGTGCTAAAAACGCTGAAGTTGGCGCAAGACTTAGGCGCTGAAACCAGCGTGCTGGCAGGGGTGGATCTGGTCGACACTTTGCTAGCGTTTGCGCGCAGCCGCAATGTATCCAAAATGGTAGTGGGCAAATCGCAGCGCAGCCAATGGTCGCGGCTATGGCGGCGACCGTTATCTGAGCAGCTGATCGATAAGGCCATTGATGTTGACGTGTATGTGGTGGCGCACGATTTAAGCGATGTACTGCCCAGCGAGACAAAGCCTAATAGCCTGCTGTTTGACGAGGCCACACCCAAGCTGCAGCGCCACGGCTATATTGCCGCTTTTGCTGCCGCAGCACTGACTACTTTGCTGACGGCGTGCTTACTGCACTTCTTTGATTTAGCCAATGTGGTGATGCTGTATTTGCTGGCAGTCGTGCTGGTGTCGGTGCGTTACGGACGCGGTGCGGGGGCGGTTGCTTCTTTATTATCGGTGGCCGCGTTTGATTTCTTTTTTGTAGCGCCCCGTATGTCATTTACTGTGTCAGATACCCAGTATTTGCTGACATTTGCCGTGATGTTATCGGTGGCACTGATTATTAGCCATCTGACTTCCAGATTACGCTTTGAAGCCAATGTGGCCACCTACCGCGAGCGCCGAACTCGGGCCTTGTATGAGTTAGGGCGCGAGCTATCTGGCGCGCTGACGGCCACCCAAATTGTAGAAATGAGCGTGCGCCATCTGGACGGCTTGTTTCAATCGCAAACCCTATTGTTTATCCCTGATAGCGAAGAAAAAGTCCGCGCTTCGCACGAGCATGCCAGCTCTGATCTAGGTATTGCCCAATGGGTTTACGATTATCAGCAGCCAGCGGGCCTTGGCACGCATACTCTGCCTGCCGCACCGCTACTCTATATTCCACTGAAAGCACCGATGCGCACCCGTGGCGTGCTGGCGGTTTTACCCACCGACAGCCAGCATGTGTTTTTGCCTGAACAGCAGCGTTTATTAGAAACCGCCGCCAGCCAAATTGCACTGGCCTTGGAGCGTGTGCATTACGTAGAGGTTGCGCAAGACGCCATTATTGCGATGGAATCGGAGCGTTTAAGAAACGGTGTTTTATCTGCGGTATCGCACGATTTACGCACGCCGCTGACTACCCTTGTGGGCCTAGCCAGCCTGTTGGATAAAGACGAAATCCCTGCAGAATTCAGGCATATTTCACAAAGCTTGCAACAAGAAGCGATGCGCATGAATCATATGGTCAGCAATTTGCTGGATATGGCCAAGCTGCAATCGGGGGTTAAACCGAATAAAGAATGGCAGCTTTTAGAGGAATCTGTGGGTGGTGCGGTGAGGGTGGCAGGGGCTAGCTTGGCGGCTCATCAAATTAAGGTGGATCTGCCCGCTGATTTTCCCTTGCTTGAATACGACGCTGTGCTGATGGAACGCGTGCTGGTTAATTTACTAGAAAATGCTGCCAAATATACTCCCGCTGGCAGTACCATGACGATCTCTGCAAAAAAAGACGGCAATATGGCACGAATTGCTGTCAGCGATAACGGCCCAGGCTTACCGGAAGGCACTCACTTATTTGATAAATTTACTCGCGGCACTACCGAATCCGGCGCACCCGGCGTGGGGTTGGGCTTAGCTATCTGCCGCAGCATTATCCATGCCCACGGCGGACAAATCAGCGCCAGAAACTTAGATCCGCAGGGTGCAGAATTTGAATTCACCCTGCCACTAGGCACGCCGCCAGTGCTGGCAAACTAAGCACAGAATGAAGAGCCTAAATCTTTTTGTATTTCCCCTTTTGAAAAATCAATAAGGCCCGCATGACAGATATCCCTATTACCGTTGTCATCATCGAAGACGAAAAGCCAATTCGGCATTTTTTGTCCGAATCCTTGCTCGATGTGGGCATGCAGGTGTTTACGGCGGAAACCGGCAAGCAGGGCCTGATTGAAGTCGCCACGCGTAAGCCTGATCTCATTATCTTGGATTTGGGCTTGCCCGATATGGATGGCGTAACCGTGATCGAACGCTTGCGCGAGTGGTGCGAGCTGCCCGTGTTAGTGCTCTCTGCACGCACGCAAGAAACAGAAAAAGTGCGGGCGCTGGATGCAGGGGCCGATGATTTTCTGACCAAGCCCTTTGGTGTGCCCGAATGCTTAGCGCGTATCCGTGTTTTGCTGCGCCGTCATACGCGCGGCCAGGGCGCGCAGCAGGTGATTGAGTTTGGTCAAGTGAAAATCGATCTGGTGAATCGTCAGGTGTATAAAAGCGATGTGCCTGTACACCTTACGCCTATCGAGTATCGCTTGCTAACTACGTTGACACGGTTCCCCGGTAAAGTGCTGACACATCGTGAATTGCTCAAAGCCGTATGGGGGCCATCGCACTCAGAAAGCAGCCAATATTTGCGCGTTTATATGGGCCACCTAAGGCAAAAGCTAGAAGTAGACCCCGCCTTGCCGCAGCATATCGTGACCGAAACGGGTGTGGGCTATCGATTGATTGGCGTATAGCTGGCTTATGTTCTTTGTAATGTATGTGCCGATGTACCCAGCTCGGCCATGAGCTGATCAAGCTTTAGGGTGGCGCTTGCAATGGTTTCTGTTTCTATCGATAAAGACTGGCTGGCCTCTTTGATCGTGGAAATACTACTAACAAACTGACTAAAGCCTTGCTGCTGCTGTGCTTCTGCCCTCGCAAGCGATTGCAGTAAGTGAGCAAGGGTCTGTGTGCTGTGAATAATGCTGCTTAGCTTACCTTGGGCGGATAGGGTGTGTTCATGGCCTGCGCGCATTTGGGCATCGCCTTCTCGCATGGTGACGATAGATGACTCTGTGCCTTCGATAATCAGATGAATTTTTCCACCGATATCGAGCGTGGCTTTTTGCGTACGCTCGGCAAGTTTTCTGACTTCATCGGCCACCACAGCAAAGCCTCGGCCTTGCTCACCTGCCCGCGCGGCTTCAATCGCGGCGTTGAGTGCCAGCAGATTAGTTTGCTCGGCAATTTCCCTGATCATTTGTACGATGCTATTGACCTCTGAGCTGCGTTTGCCAAGGTTTTCTAGCTGCGTTGCCGCAGTATTAATCGCTGAATGTGCTGCAGTGAGTTGATTGACGGCAGACTTCATCGCCTCACCCCCATCATGGGCTGCGTTGCTGGCCGTGTCGGCCATGGTGGCCGCTTGCCTTGATCCTTCTGTATTTTGCTGTGTTGTGGCTGTCATTTGGCTGGCATCTTTAGACATCTCTTCGGCCCGTACGCGTTGGGCCGACATGGTCTGAGCAATTAAGGATGCGCTGCTGCTAATCCCTTGGCTTTCTCTGGCGGCGGCATCAATCGAGCGGGTCACTTGATCAAGCATCGCTTGCATGGCGATGGCCGTTTTTTCGGCCTCTAAACGGGAGGATTCTAGCTTCTCAAAGCCACGTGATTTTGACTTTTCAAATGAAAGCGAAAGAATAAACACAATAACGGTAATACCGAGTAGCGATTTCATCTGTAGCGTGGGAAAGGCTTCAGGGTGAATAGGGCTAGTGGGTAGCATGCCGTGTGCTGAGGCAAAAAAGAAAGAAATAATGGCCAGTAAAGTGGCTCCCGCCCAAATAAGCCCTGATGTTCTGCCGCCTACAAACACCGCCGCCATCGGTACAGCGGCGTACCAAACAATGCTGGTCGACATAATGCCGCCATTCACATACACCATCCAGCCGACCAAGGAAAACAGGCAAAGCACCACATATTCAGCCGTCAGCTGCACCATGGCACTGGCTTTAAGGATAAAAACCCCGATCAAGAGGGCTAAGCATCCCAGCAAAATACCATTGGCCATCGCAGGGTGATTTAGCTTGTAATAAGACAAGGCAAACAGTGGCGCAATCAGCCCCGCAGAGAGTGCCGCATTTACAATCGTTTGCGCTCGAATAAATAGCTCTGGGCGCTGACGAACTTCAGCAGGGATAAACCATTCGGTAAGAGAATGTAATTGCATGCAAGCTCCGAGCTGTGGTGTTTTTATAGGAACGCAAGCATGTAGAAAGGCCGCGAATACGCCAGACTTTAAAACAATTGTTTTAATGTGACAATGCGGTCAGTACGTATACAAAGAGGAAGGATGAACGGGGACTTCATCCCATACTATTAATTTAAGCAAAATGAGTTGGTGAGATGCTTTTTTCGCGGGGTTTCGCTGGTTTATTTGCCTATTTGTGGCCGATAAACCAGCGTTAGGATTTATCGCTGCGCTTTATTGAGCAAACTATCCAGCGCCCGTGCAAAGTTTTGCCGGTCTGCGGTACTCATGGCACTCGGGCCGCCGGTGTCGATGCCGCTGGCGCGTAAGGTGTCCATAAAGTCACGCATATTCAGGCGCTCGCCGATATTTTCTTTACTTAAACGCTCGCCACGTGAATCCAGCACCAAGCCGCCTTTGGCAATCACGTCTGATGCAAGCGGAATATCTGAGGTAATAATCAAATCACCTGCTGCGCATAGCTCTACGATGCGGCGATCGGCCACGTCAAAGCCTTGTTCTACCACCAGTGATTTTAAAAAAGGCGAATGTGGGGTTTGAATATATTGATTGGCTACAAAAGTGCAGATGATTTTGCAGCGCTCTGCTGCGCGAAATAAAATTTCTTTAGTCACCTTGGGGCAGGCATCGGCATCGACCCAGATTTGCATGGTGTAGACCTATGTATTGTTATAGCGGCAAATTATAGCGCGTGTAGGCAATGGGTTTCTTACTGATGATGGTGATGCCACTCTGTGAGTGAATTATAAAAATAATATTTCGCGCTCAAAATAGTAAGGATTATCCCTTTCTAACTCGCTTTGATCGCGAGCTAAGTAGTTCGATATAAGTTATCACGTATTTTTAAAGGAAAAAATATGTGATTTTCGTAGGGTGTGCAAGTGCCTTTCTTGCGCACCAGCCCTTGGTGCGTAACGCCTACGGCGTTTTGCACCCTACGAAAAATGCATGATTTAAAAAGATTGGATAATTTATGCTTGGGTACTTAGCCAAATAATTAAACGAAATCGTCTTTTCCAATAGCCGGGAATAATCAGGTCTACTTAAAAGTGATAAGCAAAGCCTAAAAGCCATGTTGTTAAGTGCCTTGGCATAAATTATCAAACATTCTTTAATTACCAAGTTGGACATATACTGCACCCCCAAAAAGAGAGGTCTTGCCACTGTCGCTGTCGTGCAGCGAACATCAGATGGGTGGGCAAGCCATCAATAAAAAAGCCGGGCATGACGCCCGACTCGCAAAGGATGACGATTCTCGCCGAAACAAGCCACTCTAGCAGCCTGTCGGACTTAGGCGGTCGCAGCGAAAAATCGCTTGATTGAGACCAGACTTTGCCGGATTTGCAGCGCCAATAACGAGTTATTGGTCAAAAATACGGTGAAATACGGGCCAATCAGGTGATTTTGCAGCCGACTGATGCTAAGTCCGACAGGCTGCTAGGCAAGTTGCTCGGCAAAATCACCTTAAAAACCACCATCTACCATGGCAGATGGTGGTTTTATTTTCTTACTTTACTTCTGTCGCAATATCGCTATAGCGTTTGATTTGATCGAAATTCAAGTAGCGATACACTTCGTCCGATTTCTGCTCAAGAATGCCAATGTTTGCTAGGTATTCTGCATGCGTGGGAATCTTGCCCAGCATCGCGCAAACAGAAGCTAGCTCAGCGGAGCCCAGATAAACACGAGTATCTATCCCTAAGCGATTTGGGAAGTTACGTGTGGAGGTTGAGAACGCAGTCGAGCCCTTACGCACTTGTGCTTGGTTACCCATGCACAATGAACAACCTGGCATTTCCATGCGCGCACCAGTGCGGCCCAATACGCCGTAATGACCTTCTTCTGTCAGCTGCTGTGCATCCATCTTGGTGGGTGGCGCAATCCATAAACGAACTGGAATATCGCTCTTGCCTTCAAGTAATTTAGAAGCTGCACGGAAGTGACCAATATTGGTCATGCAAGAGCCGATAAAGACTTCGTCGATGGTGTCGCCCGCTACTTCAGACAAGAATTTCACGTCATCAGGATCATTCGGGCAAGCGACGATAGGCTCTTTAATATCAGCCAAATCGATATCGATAATCACTGCGTATTCGGCGTCCGCATCCGGTTGCAGCAATTTAGGATTGGCCAGCCATTCTTCCATTGCGGCGATACGACGCGCCAAGGTGCGTGCATCGGCATAGCCTTCAGCAATCATCCACTTCATCAGGGTGATGTTTGAAGTGAGGTATTCAGCGATAGGCTCTTTATCGAGCTGAACCGAACAACCTGCAGCAGAACGCTCGGCAGACGCATCAGACAATTCAAAGGCTTGCTCAACTTTGAGCTTAGGCAGGCCTTCGATTTCCAGAATGCGGCCGGAGAAAATGTTTTGCTTGCCTTTCTTTTCTACCGTCAGCAAGCCTTGCTTGATGGCGTATAGCGGAATGGCATTAACCAAATCACGTAGCGTAATACCCGGCTGCATTTCGCCTTTAAAGCGCACCAGTACTGATTCAGGCATATCGAGCGGCATGACGCCGGTTGCCGCAGCAAAAGCCACTAAGCCAGAGCCCGCAGGGAAAGAAATCCCAATCGGGAAGCGGGTGTGGCTGTCGCC
>JANYCY010000090.1 GCA_025360045.1 Janthinobacterium sp.
CAATTATTTAAAGATCTACAACCACCATATTCCGCAAAAAGCGCTCGGTCACACCACGCCGATTCAAGCGATGAAGGAATGGCAAAAAAACAAACCTGAATTATTTAAAAAACGGGTTTATGAACAGGCGAGACTTGACACTTAGATCTTTGCCCATTGGCCCTATTGCAGGGCGCCTCTCAACTTAAGCAAAGCCGCCGGAAAATGGCGCTTTTGCAGGTTGGGTTACGCGATAAATCTGAGCTTGGTCAAGCTCGCACTCAGACCATTCAGCACTGCTCGCGGGTTTCACCCCACGCAAGACACTATGGGGCATTCTTTTGTAAAAATTTATATGAATACGGAATACCCTGCGGCCGAGCAAGTGCTTAGCAAAGTAAGCCTGCAAGCCATTTAATGAGGCTAAACGGGCAGAGGCATACGCTCAGCAGCGCTGTAAAAACTCGCCCGCCTTGTGAAAAATCGTACGCTTACTTGAGACTAAGTAAGCTTGCACAATTGATCTTTGCGGCGTATCACTAGATGTGCGAGTAGCGCCGTTGATAAAAGGCACATCGCACCATCCACTTTTACCAAGGGGCATTAAGATGACAATCAAAGCAATTGGAATTTCTGGCAGCTTACGTAAAGCATCAACCAATAGCGGTCTGCTACGCTGCGCTAAAGCTAATTTACCTGCAGATATGGAATTAGAAATCATCGATATCTCAGCGATTCCCTTTTATAACGGCGATATTGCCGCTAGTGATCGCCCTGCGGTGCTGATTGAGCTGCTCGCCAAGATTGCCGCCGCCGATGCGCTGGTGCTGGCCTGCCCCGAATACAATTACTCGCTGGCCCCAGCGCTTAAAAACGTGATCGACTGGGCCTCACGCGAAGCCGATAACAAGGTACTTAACGGCAAGCCTGTGGCTATTTTAGGCGCGGCTGGCGGCATGGGATCTTCCCGCTCGCAATATCATTTGCGCCAAGTATGCGTCTTTGTAAACCTGCTGCCTCTGGCAAAACCCGAAGTCTTCGCCAACGCCTTTGCGGGTGGTTTTGATGCCAATGGCAATGTGACGGATGAAACCATCAGCAAAAACGTAGCGGCCCAGATGGTGGCGCTGCAAGCATGGACTAAGCAGCTACAGAAATAAGATTGGGTGGGCATCAAGTTAAGACAAAGAGCTGATTTTATAGGGTGTGCAAGTCGTTTTTCTTGCGCACCAGCCCTTGGTGCATGCCTATGGCGCACTGCGCACCCAAGCGACAAAAATCGTCACTTGGGTGCTTCGAGTGTGCTCTACATGAAGCAAAAATCGCCGCTTGGGTACTTCGAGTACGCCCTACATTTGATCAAGTGCGGCGGCATTAATCCTGCCAACGATACACATCCATCGCCAACACGCCGCCGGTGATTCCGCTATGGCTGCGCTGTACTGTCTCGCCCTGAGCAGCGCCCATCACCACAAAAATCGGTAGCAGATGCTCATCAGTTGGATGTGCGCGGCTGGCTTCCGGGGCCTGATGGCGGTAATCGAGCAGGGCCTTGATATCGTTTGCCAGCAGCTTTTCATTCATCCATGCCTGAAATGCAGGCACATAGGCGGGTACGCGTGGGTCGCCCTCTGTAATATCGCCCATTACTTCGTACAGATTATGGGTAAGGCTGCCCGAGCCAATCATCATTACACCTTCCTGCTGCAAAGCGGCCAGCGCCTGCCCTAAGCGGTAATGATGCTCGGGGCCTTGCCTTGGCTGAATAGACAACTGCACTACCGGCACATCGGCATCTGGGTACATCACCCGCAGCGGCACCCAAGCGCCATGATCCAAACCTCGGCTAGGGTGAACGGCCACTGGCAAACCTGCGGCCTCTAATAAAGTGGCTACTTTTTCTGCCAGCCACGGCGCACCAGGTGCTGGGTATTGCAATTCAAACAGCGCAGCAGGAAAACCACCAAAGTCGTGAATCGTCTCCGGCTGGCTGGCCGCACCCACCGCAGGCTGCAAAGAGCCCCAATGCGCCGACACCATCAAAATCGCCTTAGGCTTAGGTAAATCAGCCACCAGACGCTGCCAAGCTAAACCCGTTTCCCCAGCATCCAAAGCTAGCATGGGAGAGCCGTGTGAGATATAAAAACTGGGAAACATGGTTAATCCTTGGTGTGAGTATTTTAAAAACCTGAAGCACCTTAGGGTGGGCACTCGGTTTATCGTGCCCACGCGGCCTTCGGAGATGAACGCGTGGGCATAAAAACTTGCCCCCCCTACGCCTCTATGTTTTCTGTGGTTAAAGATCTGGTTTAAATCTTAATCCGCAAAGCGTGGTGAGCGTTTCAGCGCAAATGCACCGTCACCCATCAATACTTGTACCAGCGCCGCAGCAATCAAAAACACGGGATATTCCCAGCCGCCGTTGGCATTGCCAAACGACCAACCATTGGCAAAGTGAACCGTGCTTGCACCAATCAATACCGGCAACAAGGCCGCTGCCACTAAACGTGGGTAAAGACCAAGCAGCAAGAACAAGCCACCAAACACCTCAGCCCCCGCTACGGGATAAGCCATCCAGCCTGGAAAGCCTACCGAGGCAAAAAACTGTGCGGTGCCTGGTAGAGTAAAAACAAATACTTTAGTTAAGCCATGCGCAAGAAACATAATGGCAAGAGCTAGGCGAAGAACAAGGGCTGCGTATGGGGCGGTTTTGTTATCAATCATTTTGAATCTCCAGTGGTTTGCGCCATGTGTTTGGCATCGATGGAGTGCAGTATGACGATTGCCGCTTGAGGGATAAATACAGATATCCTCAAATAATTATCCCTGAATATGGGATAATTATTTGAGGATGAAGTTAAACGTAGGGCGGGTGAAACCGCGCAAGCAAATTATTTTTTCATTAGCAAACAGTGAAAAGCATAACAACCACGCTCTTTGCATAGGGCTTTTTTAAATCCCCTTGAAACACGCCGGAGCGAGGAACAAGCGGGGCGGGGTTTCGGCCAGAGGCAGCGAGGCACGAGCGAGTCTCGCCCGCCGCCGACTCGATTGTCCGCAGCGCAGGGGCCTTCGTGTTTCGTGGGGTCGCCTTCTTTGGCTTCGTTTCTTGGCGAAGCAAGAAAGGAAGGCCCCGCGGTGGCTAACCGCTCCAAAATCAACGTGCCGAAGGCACTAAAAAAGGTATTTTGACTTTGGTTAGCGCATATGGGGTGAAACCCGGCGCTTACATGGTATTTCATCACCCAATTTGACTGGTTGAATACCGAAGGATTAATTAAACAAAATCAAAAGATCTTTTTAGTGCCTTCGGCACATTGATTTAGGTGCGGGCGTCCCGCTGGACCTTCCTTTCTTGCGCGGCCAAGAAACGAAGCCAAAGAAGGCCGCCCCAGCCATGACAAGCGACACTTTACCAAGTTTGAAAAGTCTCAAAATTCAAATAAAACGACTTAACTCTAAATCTGTTTTTCTCCGTGAAACTCCGTGTCCTCTGTGCCCTCCGTGGTTCAAGATTTGGGTTTTGCTCTTTATAAACAATCCGCGGGGCCTCACCCCGCCCCAACACGAGCCCACCATTATGGACAAACTCACCGCCATGCAAGTCTTCACCCGGGTGGTTGACGCGGGTAGTTTTGTAAAGGCTGCCGATCAGCTGGATATCTCCACCAGCGCGGTATCGCGTTTAGTGGCCGAGCTGGAGGCGCATTTAAATACCCGCCTCTTGCAGCGCAGCACCCGCAAGCTCAGCCTCACCGAGGCGGGCCGGCTTTACCATGCTCGCTGTTTACAGATTTTGGGCGATGTGGCCGAGGCCGAATCGGAGCTGGGGCAGGAAGGCCAGCGGCCCTTTGGCTTGCTGCGGATTAATGTGCCAGTGTCTTTTGGCCAGCTGCACCTCTCCCCACTGATTGCCGCCTACCAAAAAGCCTATCCCGATGTGATTGTAGAAATCGAGCTGTCCGATCGCAGCGTTGATCTGGTTGAAGAAGGCTTTGATCTGGCGCTGCGCATCTCCGGCCAGATCACCGATACGCTGGTGGCGCGGCGTTTGGCAACGATTCGTATCGTAGCGGCAGCCGCGCCAAGCTACCTTGCGCAACACGGCAGGCCGCTCACCCCCGCCGATTTAGCCAATCATAACTGCCTGACTTACACCCATAGCAGCCGCCGTGGCGAGTGGGATTTTAGCGGGGCGGATGGCGATATCACAGTGAAAGTAGCCGGGCATTTTCGCGCCAATAATGGCGATCTGCTGCGCCGCGCAGCACTTGCAGGGGAAGGCATCATTTGCGAGCCGAGCTTTTTGATTGGTGAAGACTTAGCCAGCGGCGCGCTAGAAATCCTGCTGCCTGATTACACCACACCCCAGCTCGCCCTCTACGCCGTCTACCCCAGCCGCCGCCACCTCTCCGCCAAAATCCGCAGCTTTATCGGCTTTCTACCCGCGCAAATGAGCGAGCCACCTGTGTGGGATGGCTGGATGAAAAAATAGTACATTTCTGCCGTGTAAAAACCCAAATCTTGAACCACTTCGATCTTAGAAGACACAGAGTTACACAGAAAAAAACCATTACATATCCAAAGAGATTGCCCATGTATATTGCCCACATTGCCACCTTCGGACACCACCTCATGAAATCCACCTTACTCATCAGCGCCCTCTGTTCGCTCTTAGTGGCTTGCGGTGGAGGCGACGTCACAGTCAATAGCGATGGCATTAATATTGTTGGCGTCGATACCGTCCCCACCATCAATGCCCTTCGAGTGCTTGCTGGGGAAAAAGACGCCAATGGCATCACCCCAATTAACAACGGTTTCTTTAGCGTGGAATGGGATGCAAAAGCGGTGGATGTGGCAACTTTTAATCTCTACCTCAGTAAAGATGCGCTGGTCAGCAGCGATGATACCGATTTGTTTTTTACGCTAAACCCAGAAAAAAACGCCCGAGCAACCCTGAAATGGGAGGCCGACAAAGACAACATCTCGCTATCTGGCGTACCCACCTCGGTTAACTCATTCTTAAGCAATAACCCAGAAGCCAAGGGCTACATCATTGCCAAAGCCTGCGGATTTAAAGTCGATACAGCGGGCGGATCACGCAAGGAATGCGTGCAGAAAGAAGTGGCGATTAAGCTGATTAAATAATGTTACACAACGGCAACCCAAATCTTGAACCACGGAGGACACAGAGAACACGGTGTTTCACGGAGAAAAACATGTTCTTTTGCTGTAAGTAAGTATTTGAGCATTTCAAAATACAGAGATCTAGATTTATATCTCGACTCGTAGCACGGGGCTTAAATCTCCCCTTAAAGCACGCCGAAGCGAGGAATAAGCGGCTCGGGGTTTCGGAAAAGGGGTAGCGAGGCAGCGAGCGAGCAGCCTTTTTCGCCGAGCCGATTATCCGCAGTGAGGGGCCTTCGTGCTGGTCGGGGCGGCCTTCTTTGCTTACT
>JANYCY010000083.1 GCA_025360045.1 Janthinobacterium sp.
AAGAAGGCCGCCCCGACCAGCACGAAGGCCCCTCACTGCGGATAATCGGCTCGGCGAAAAAGGCTGCTCGCTCGCTGCCTCGCTACCCCTTTTCCGAAACCCCGATCCGCTTATTCCTCGCTTCGGCGTGCTTCAAGGGGACTTTAAAAAGCCCCCTGCCAAGAGTAGGGATAGATACCCAGATTATTGGAGTTGAAAATACTCAAAAGCTTATTGGGAACACTTCATTTATGCGCTGTTTTTCTCCGTGAAACTCTGTGTTCTCTGTGACCTCTGTGTTTCAAGATTTGGGTTTTTCGGCATAAAAATTAGTTAACTATTTTGGAAAAAATCATGAATAACACTCAATCCTTACGTGAACGTCTTAGCAAAAATCCTAGTGTGCTGCTAGAAGGCTTAGCCACCGCCGCAGCATTACCTATGAATGAGGTGATTGAATGCCTGCCAGAGGCTATGTGGCAGCGCCTTGCGGGTGAAAAAATGGCCGAGTTATTGCTGGAAATGGCTAACTGGGGAGATGTGACGGTGATTATGCATAGCAGCGATGTGATTATGGAATTCACAGGCCCGATTCCTGCGGGCGAGCTGAGCCACGGATTTTTTAATCTTCCGGGGCCAACCGGCTTGCATGGGCATTTAAGGGTAAGCCATTGCGGAGCGATTTATGCAATCGAGCGTCCCTTCATGGGCCGAGCCACGGCCTCTGTGCTGTTTACTAATCACGAGGGTGGCGTGATGTTCAAGGTGTTTTTAGGCCGAGTTAGCAGTGGTGAAATCTCTGCCAACCAGCTCGAATCATTGCATCGGTTTTTTGCGAAGGACGAAGTTGTTGCTGGCTAAAAAGTAGGATGCGCATTATTTGGGCTATAAGGCATCGAGGGAATGCTGTAATGTTTAAATGATGATGATTGCTATTTACTACTTTAAAGGCCACACAAGATATGCATGATGTCTTAATTTTTGGTGCCAGCCGAGGGCTGGGGCTTTGTCTTGCCAAGGCCTGCATTTTGCGCGGTGAAAAGGTGGCCGCTATGGTGAGAGCCGAGAGCGATACTGCGGCTTTAAGCGAGCGGGGTATCACTTTGATCATGGGAGATGCTTTTAGCTTGGATGATTGTATTGCGGCCATCCAGCAAGCGGGTGCATCGAAGGTGATCAGTGTTTTGGGCGGTAAAAATGCAGCTGGGCAGAGGATTGATGCCTTGGGCAATTTAAATGTGATCGAAGCCATAGAAGTGGCTGCACCTCAAGCGCGGTTTTTACTTGGCACGTCTTTAGGTTGTGGTGATCAATGGGATTCTTTAGCCGAAGGGGCCAAGCGCATGCTGGGCGAGGCCATTAAAGCTAAAAATCAGGCCGAGCAGCGCTTAGGGCAAAGCGCTTTAGCTTGGATGATTGCAAGGCCAGCAGGCTTAAGCCATCAGCCGGCTACTGGCCAATATCGTGTGCTGGCAGGGCGCGATGATGCGGGTAATTATTTGCCCAGAGCAGACGTTGCCAGCGCGATGCTGGAAATCTTTGCCGATGATGAGCGCCTCTATAAAGCGTGGACCATTCTGGGGCCGGTAGATTCTGCCTGATTCTATCTTCACGCTGCTCACTTAAGCGGCTTTGCTTGAGTTCCCCCCTTTGCAAAAGGGGGGCTAGCGGGGATTTGCTTTGATGTTGGGCTTAAATAAGCAAAAAACCAAAGGCAAATCTCCCTCAATCCCCTTTTTCTAAGGGGGAAGCAAAGCCAACACCTTAAGTGAATTGCATAAACAAAAAGCGGTGGGTTTCACCCGCCCTACGATGATTAGCCGTCTCAACATTTATTTACTAAGGCTCATATGTATAAAAAAATCCTCCCTGCCCTCTGTGTTGTGCTGGTTTTAAGCGCATGCGCCAATAGCCCAGCTAGTGCGCCGTTTGCGGGTAAATCTTATGTGCTGATGGGCGAAGTGCACGATAACGCCTTGGGGCATCAGGCCCGTTTTCAGGCTTTAGAAAAAGCGGTACAAGCTGGCTGGCGTCCGGCGATTGCCATGGAGCAGTTTGATGTAGAGCGTCAGGCAGATTTAGAGCAGGCGCGTTTGGAGCAGCCGAATAATCCTGATTATTTAATTCAAAAAATTGGCGGCAAGCGTTGGGATTGGCCGCTGTATCGGCCGGTGATCGAGTTGGCTATGCGCTACGATTTACCGATTATTGCGGCTAATTTATCGCGCCAAGACGCATCCAAAGTCGTGAAATCTGGCCTTACTGCGCTCGCTAATGCAGAAGAGTTGGGTCTTGCTCAGCCCTTACCTGCCGGCTTGCTGGCAGCCCAGCGTGAAGAAGTGCGCGTAGGACATTGCAATAAACTGCCAGAAAACTTACTTGATGGCATGGCGCAGGCGCAAATCGCCCGGGATGCGGTGATGGCCAAGGTGATGAAGCCTTATCAGGCACGGGGCGTGGTGCTGCTGGCTGGCAATGGTCATGTGCGCCGCGATATGGGCGTGCCGGTCTGGCTGCCCAATACCTTATCAATGGGCTTTGTTGAAGGCAGTAAGCAGGGCGCTTTTGATCAGGAACAGCTGATTGATGTAGCAAAAAGAAATGATCCATGCGCTAGCTTGTAGAAGCGGGCAAGTAGATTTTTTTTGAATAGGCTTGAATACGCGGAGTGTAATGACGAGTGTTTTTTGTTTGGTGCAGGTCAATTTTTATGTGAATAAAGGATGGCTTGTTGTTAATAAAAAAACTTAAGTGTATTGCCACGAGTTTTAAAAAATGTCGTACTAGGGTTGCAACTCTAGTACGACATTTTTATGGGCGAAACAATCAGGAGTATGTTGTATAACATAAATTTTAGAACTACGATTTAGTGTCTGTCAGTAATATGAGCGAGCAAGATTATTAGGGATAAGCCGCTGATTTTATAGATAGTATTGGAGAGTGCCCATCGATAGTTGAATGCGCAGTAGTCATCTACATTAGAATTAAGTAATATAAATACGATAATTGCACTTGCGATCAATTAATATTCGTTTGTTTTATCGATAAAACGATTGAAAATCTCTGGATTAATGTCGTAAATAGCCCCTATTCACCGCGATAAAGTGCCGGGTGCTGAGTATTGCGCAGTGAAATCCTTAAAAAGTTGAGGCAAGTTTTGGGACTAAAAAAATTGAGATGGCGTGGGCGGGTGTCACTCCAGTTTGCAGTGACGGCAACATTTATTGTGATGTTGGTGCTAACACTGGGGGCGATCATCACATTGCAAATGCGCAATCAATCAAAAATGCTTAAAGATTTAAGTAGTAAAATTATTTCTGCTGAGGTGGTGGCTGTTCGTAGCGATTTAAAAGTTTTTTTGCGTGCACCGGCATTGGCAAATAGAATGATTGCGGTGCTCATGAACGAGCAGTATTCGCCTTTAGCCCAAGATTTGTCTCAATTTGAAGCGCCTTTTGCCCACATCCTAGGTCGTGTATTTCCTGATCAAAAACAGCTTAGCTTGATATCTTTTGGCTCGATTCATGGTGAGTATATTGCGATTAGTCGAGAGATTTTAAGTAATCAATTTTCCTTATTGCTTAAAGACAGTAGAACAAAAGGAAATTTAAACTTTTATAAGGGTTTACAGTCTAGTGATCCTGTTTTAAATCAGTTTGCTAATTATGATCCTCGGCCTCGGCCTTGGTATGCACCGGTTAGTAAAAGTAAAACGCCATCGTGGACTGCTGCTTATCAAGATTATGATGCTGTACAAGGCGTTACTATTTCATTTAGTAGCCCGCTTTATGACAAACAAATGAATTTTATTGGTGTGGTAGCCAGTGATATTAAATTAGATAATTTTGATGGCTATTTGCGGAATAGTCCTAATCTTGGAAATGGTGTTATTTATATTGTGGGTGAAAATAATGAATTAATTTCACATTCTACGCATGAAACCCCATTACCACACACTCCACTATTAGAACTATCCAATCAAGAAAGCGCTAAATTGCTTAAATCAACAGATAGCTCTAATGCAATGTTGAAAAAAAGCGCGCAGTTTCTAGCGGATAAAAAATTACAAGATTTTGAATTTGATTTAAATGGTGAAAAAATATACGGCCGAGTATCTCCTATGGTCGATAATAGTGGGTTAAATTGGCGTATCGTTATTCTTATTCCTGAGCGTGATCTACTGGGTACGCTAAAGAAAGACATGTTAGTCACTTTATTTATTGTTTTAGCGATTGGTCTATTTGCTGCTTTTGTTGCTTGGAAAATGATTGCCAGTATTACTAAACCCATTTTACTTGCAGCACAAACGGCTAGATTGCTAGCCAAGCAAGAATGGCAACCAACTATTTCTGGCGGGCTGCAGTTAAAAGAAACTAAATTACTTGCAAATGCTTTTGATGAAATGTCGAGCGCATTATCTAATTCTTTTGATAAATTAAATTATCGCATTCGCCATGACCATATTACAGGCTTACTCAGTCGTGAAGGGCTATTAGAAGAAATGCTCGAGTTGGTGAAAAAATCGCCTTATATGAAATGGGATGCTTTATTTTTAATTGGTTTGGATAATTATAGAAGTATCCATGACAGTATTGGTTATGAGCAGGGCGAAGAATTACTTTGTGCTATTGTTAATAATCTAAAACAAAAATTACCTGAGCGTGCCTTATTTGCTCGGGTGGCAGAAACCGAATTCGTCGTTTGCCTACCCGTTGATTTTAATGCCACTTGCTTAGATGATCTGATTCAAATTTATTTAGATAGTTTTTCTCAATCATTTCACCTGCAATATGATGAAGTACTGATTACCGCTAGCCTTGGCGTTGTTTGTACGAGTTTTAATCATTTAGACGTCATTGAAAATTTACGTAATGCGAGTATGGCGCTGAGTAAGGCAAAGGAAAAAGGCCCTATTTCCTATGAAGTATTTCAAGGCAGCATGGCTGAGCAGTCTGCAAAGAAAATACACTTAATTGCAGAGCTTAATGCAGCCATAGAGAAAAATGAATTTAGAGTTTATTTTCAGCCGGTGGTTAGATTAAGCGATAGCAAAGTGGTAGGGGCCGAGGCCTTGGTGCGCTGGCAGAGTGGGCAGCGCGGCTTGGTCGCTCCTGGTGTGTTTATTCCTTTAGCAGAAGAATCTGGGCTGATTTTATCGATAGGGCATTGGGTGCTGCGTGAATCATGTCGACAAATTGCTGAGCGTTTAAAAAATGGCTGGGCCAGTGATTTTGATGTGCATGTGAATGTGTCGGTACGACAATTGATTCAGTCTGATTTTTATCAAAAATTAGAAAGTACGCTAAGTGAATTTTCATTGTCTCCGCATAATCTTACTCTAGAAATTACTGAATCTATTTTGATTGAAGACAGTAATGTGATTGCCACTTTGATTAGCCGAATCAGAATGCTGGGGGTATCGATTGCGATTGATGATTTTGGCACTGGCTATTCTTCGATGTCTTATTTGCATCAATTTGCTTTTGATTGCTTGAAAATTGATCAGTCTTTTGTGAGCCGCTTTTTAGAAAATAATAAGAGTGAAGCCATCGTCTCGGCCATTATTCGTCTTGCCGATGGCTTTGATGTGCCCTTGGTGGCGGAAGGGGTAGAGACGCCTGAGCAAGCGCAAAGATTGCATGAATTGGGCTGCCAACGCGCCCAAGGCTATTACTTCGGCCGCCCTGTGCCCTTGGATGAATGGCCTGCGCAATGGTGTGGCTCCGGCAAGTCTGGGCCGATGTCCTAAGCCTTGCGGCTCATGGCGTTTTCATCGGTATCGGGCTTGAGTACGAGCAATTCAGCCGCGGATGCTTGCACAAAGCCCAATCGATCGAGCAGCTTTTTAGAGCGGTAGTTGCTCTGTTTTAAAATCGCAAAATATTGCTTGATACCATAGTGCTGAGCTAATTCTTGCAATGCGGCACTGACCGCTTCTTGTGCAATGCCTTTACCCCAGTGCTTGCTGGATAATTCATAAGCAAGTAGGGCGTGTTGATCGCAGATAGTCACCTGCACATGCTGGGATGCTGTTAGCCTGATCACCCAATTTAGCCATTGCTCAGAACCATCTGGGGAAGCTCTTGCTTCTAGTTTGCTAAAGCGAGCGTGCAGACTATCGACAGATGCGGGGGGCGCATTTTCAAACTCGTAAATGGCTGGATCACTCAAAACGACAAACATCGCCTCTGCATGGTCGGCAGTTTGCGGCTCTAAAATTAATGCAGCCGTATTGAGTGTTCTCATATTTACCAGTCCCTTTTGAGCCGCGCATATTGCAATAAATCATGGTGCTGCCCATGCCAAAATCCCGCCTCCCTAAAGCAGCCTTCTTGCACAAAACCAAGCGACTCTAGAGATTTAATCGACGCAGTATTTTGCGGATGCACCTGAGCCTGAACGCGATTAAGCGCCATATGCTGAAAGCCCCAAGCCAAGATCGCCAGCAAAGCTTCACGCATCAGGCCTTGGCCCCAGTGGCCTTGCGCCAGCTCGTAGCCGATATGGCAGTGCTTACCATTTTTATCCCATTTAAATAGCCCGCAACTACCAACGATTTCCCCCTGATATTCAATTCCCCAGCGCGTGCCAGGGTTGGGCATAGTGCGCCAGTTAGCAAAAATATCGATCAACTGGCTTGCTGCTGCCAGATTGAGCATGACATCACATCCAAACCAGCGCATGGCGTCTGCATCACTATGAATGGCAAAGATCGCTGGTGCATCATCTGCAACAAGCTCACGCAGTCTTAAGCGCGGGGTTTGAATGAGGGGAAAAGAGGATTGAGCACGATCAGGCAATGAGTAAGCCCGCCGCATTTAATCTTTGCGCAATCGAATTAAGATCCCCCTCATATTCCCAATACATCACCCGTCCATGCGATGAGCTGACCAGCAGATATTTTTCGGTAACGGATTGAATTCGCTCAATCGCGATCAGTTTTTCTAAGAAAGGCTCGTCATGGAATTCTTCGACGATTTCTTGATTCTCAGCGGTGTAGCCATGCACCAGCATGGCGGTGCGAACTCTTAGAGCGATGTATTTCATGGCGTGTCCTTGGTGATTGATGAATAAAAAATCGTCATCCCCGAGTGTATTTATCGGGGATCCAGCCGCGCAGCTGGATTCCCGCCAAAGGCATGCGGGAATGACGATGTTGTTGTCGCTGGAAATTAATAGGAGCCAGCTGTACTTCAATGAGCTGATGGTGTCGTCGCCGAAGTAAACACTATCTTGTTGCCAAGCAAAGCCCAGAGGTTCAAAGATCTTCCGTATGTCACTAGGGTCTGTTGACGTTTCATTCGCGGCTGCGTTGGCTGCAGTTTTGGGGCTGAACAAGGCAAAAATTGCGCCGAAGGCCCTCTCATATAGGTTGGGCTGCCAAAGATAATCGCGTCCGCCTGATCGAGCTGTGCCCAGATGGCTTCGTCAATAAAACGCCCGGCAATGATTTCTGTCCCGCTGATGCGGTAAATCGATGGCGTGGCCAACTCTTTGGCAGCGGCGAAAATGGCTTCAGCCAATTGAGCCGTCGTGCCGCTGGCTGAGTGATAAATGATAACAATGGATGGCATGGGTTTGCGCCTGTGATTTGCTAGAGTTATGGCTGAGGCTAAGGGGGCAAAATCTCGGACCACAGAGAACACAGAGAGCACAGAGTTTCACAGAGGAAATGATAGATTTAATGGTTTTCTCTGTGACCTCTGTGTCCTCGTTTTACTCTGTGGTTCAAGGTTTAGCTCCTTAACAAGGCAGGACTTAGCTTTCTGCCGAGTTCACTCCCACCTTGCCCTTCCTACGCTTGCTAAGCCACTGCACAAAATCATCCACAAAGGTAAACACCACCGGCACGACCAAGAGGCTGAGCAGGGTGGAGGTGATCAGCCCGCCGATCACGGCAATGGCCATGGGCGATCTAAAGCTTGGGTCGATGCCGATGCCTAGTGCAATGGGTAACATCCCTGCACCCATGGCGATGGTGGTCATCACGATGGGGCGGGCGCGTTTTAGGCCGGCGTCCATCAGCGCGTCAAAGCGGCTCATCCCTTCCCTTCGGGCGACGATGGCGTATTCGACCAGCAAAATGGAGTTTTTGGTGGCGATGCCCATCAGCATAATTAGGCCGATTAGCGTGGGCATGGAGAACGAGCTTTGGGCGATGAGTAGCGCCAAAAATGCACCGCCGATGGATAAAGGCAGGGCGGCAAGAATGGTGACGGGTTGCATAAAGTCTTTAAATAGCAGCACTAGCACCATATAAATGCAGAGCACGCCTGTCAGCATGGCAATCCCAAAGCTGGCGAAGAGTTTTTTCATTTCTTCTGCATCGCCAAAGGCGGCACGCTCTACGCCCTTGGGCAGTTGCAGCAGGCTAGGCAGCTTATCGACTTCAGCGCTCACGTCCCCAAGCGAGCGGCCACTAAGCTCGATATCAAAAATCACATTTCTGGCTCGATCGTAGCGATCAATCTGACTAGGGCCGGACGACAGCTCTACGCTGGCGACTTCCCCCAGCATTACATCCCCATTTTTACTCGGCACTTTTAGCTGCTTGATTTGCTCTAAATCTTTGCGCGTGCTATCTGGCAGGCGCACCACGATGGGGATTTGCCGCTCGGGCAGATTAAGCTTGGCGACGGAGGTATCAAAATCGCCGACGGTAGAGATGCGTATCGTGTCCGAGATGCTGGCAATGCTCACGCCTAAATCGGCCGCGCGGGCTAGATCGGGGCGGATGGTGACTTCGGGGCGCACTAGGCTGGCGCTGGAGGTCACGGCCCCCACGCCCTGCAAGGTGCGCATATCACGTTCCACATTTTGTGCGGTGGCGACCAAGGTGGCGGGGTCGTCACCCCTTAAAATAAGCTGGAATTTTTCGCCTGATCCACCCAGGCCCACGCTCAGGCGCACGCCTGGAATATCTTTGAGCAAGTCTCGCACGCGTGATTCGATCACAATTTTTTTATTGCGCTCGGTGCGTTTTAGTAATGTTAAAGTCAGATTTGCCTTGTTGACCTCGGTGACACCGCCAGCCGCCATCGGATCTGCCCCCGCCCCGCCACCACCGATGGCGGTATAGATACGAATCACTGATTTTTCGCTCGCCAGCAATAGGCGGGCGCGCTCGGCGACGCTGCTGGTTTCTTCCAGTGTGGCACCGGGCGGTAATTCAATTTTAACCAGCGTTTGCGATCGATCATCGGGCGGAATAAAGCCGGTGGGCAGCAGCGGCAGCAGCATCAGCGAGCCAATAAAAAACAGCAGCGAGAACAGGGTGGTGAGCTTGCGATGTCTTAAGCACCAATCCGCCATTTTTAAATAGGCCAGCATAATGCGGCCTTCTTTATGCTCATGGGTGATGGGTTTGAGGATATAAGCTGCCATCATCGGCGTAAGTAAACGCGCCACAATCAGGGAGGCCATTACAGCCAGTGCAGCAGTCCAGCCAAACTGTTTAAAGAATTTACCAGGAACGCCAGCCATAAAAGCAGTAGGCAAGAACACGGCGACAAGGGCAAAGGTGGTGGCAACGACTGCAAGGCCAATCTCGTCCGCCGCTTCCATCGCTGCCTGATAGGGGGACTTGCCCATGCGTAAATGGCGGACGATATTTTCGATTTCTACAATGGCGTCATCAACCAAAATCCCGACGACCAGCGCTAAGGAAAGCAGCGTGACGGTATTTAAGCTGAAGCCTAAATAAGCCATGCCAATAAAGGCCGGCAAGATAGACAGCGGTAAGGCGGCGGCAGACACTAAGGTGGCGCGCCAATCGCGTAAAAACCACCACACCACCAGCACCGCCAGCAAAGCGCCTTCCCATAGCAGCGTCATCGATCCATCAAAGGATTCTTGTACCGGCTCGGCCATATCGTAGGCGGTGGTGATGGTCAGCCCTGCGTTGGCGGCCTTGATTTTTTCCAGCGCAGCTTGGATGCCTGCGGCCACTTCAATTTCACTCGCGCCGCGTGAACGGCTGATTTCAAAGCCCACCACCGGCTTGCCATCTAGTAGGGCAATCGAGCGGCGCTCGGCGGTGGTGTCGCTAATGGTGGCCACTTGATCAAGGCGGATGCTGCGACCATCGTTGAGCGGCAGCGTCATTTGGCCTAGCTCGCCCGCGCTTTGTACTGTGGAAATGGTGCGAATCGCTTGCTCACTGCCGATTAAATCACTGCGCCCGCCGGATGAATCACGCTGGGTTTGCGCTAGGCTACGGGAAACATCGGCAGCGCTCACCCCTAAGGCGGCGAGGCGTGCCGGATCGATTTCTACCCGTACTTCACGGTTAATCCCGCCAACGCGCCCAAACTTACCCACGCCAGAAACCGCACGGACTTCCTTGCTGATTTTATTATCTACCAGCCAAGAAAGTGCTTCCTCCCCTAAGGTGTTGGATGCCACGGTAAAGACTAAAAATGGCACGCCAGAGAATTCCACCTTGCCAATCACGGGGTCTTTTAAGTCACTAGGCAGATCGCCGCGTACGCCGCTGATGGCATTACGTACATCTTCTACCGCTTCGTTGACGGGTTTTTCCAGCACAAATTCAACCGTCAGCATCACGCTGCCGTCTTGAATCTTGCTGTAAACGTGCTTCACCCCTTGCAAGGCCGAGACGGAATTCTCCAGCTTTCTGGCGACTTCACTTTCCAGCTGAGCGGGTGCTGCCCCCGGCTGGATGGCCGTGACCGTCACCATCGGTAGCTCAATATCAGGGAAGTCTTGCACCTTCATGCTTTGAAAAGACAGCACACCGGCTAGTGACAGCAAGACAAATAACATAATGGCCGGGATGGGGTTTCTGATCGACCAAGCAGAAAAATTCATTACTTATCCTTAAGGGCGTGGCTTAGGGGATTGCTATGCTTTTGTAGGGCGGGTGCAACCCGCGTATTTTTTGTATTGCCCGCGGCTTGCTTTCCATACAGGCTAATCAAAGTCAAAAAGATCTTTTTAGTGCCTTCGGCACGTTGATTTAGGTGCGGCATCCCCGCGGGGGACTCCCTTTCTTGAACGGCCAAGAAAGGAAGCAAAGAAGGCCGCCCCACGAAACACGAAAGCCCCTGCGCTGCGGACAATCGAGTCGGCGGCGGGCGAGACTCGCTCGTGCCTCGCTGCCTCTGGCCGAAACCCCGCCCCGCTTGTTCCTCGCTCCGGCGTGTTTCAAGGGGAGATTTAAGCCCCGTGCAACGAGCTGTGATACGAATCCTAATTGCTAGGTTTTAAAATACGGAAAACCTGCAAAACTCCTTAACTCAAGCCTTGCTTTTCTCCGTGAAACTCCGTGTTCTCCGTGCCCTCTGTGTTTCAAGATTTGGGTTTTATTACTTAGCAGCCACCACTTTCACCACATCGCCATCGGCTAAAAAGCCTGCGCCGCTGGCGATGATTTTTGCGTCTTTGCTGATGCCGCTTACAGCCACGTTTTGGGTATCTTGCCGGCCTAATGTGACGCGCTGTATTTTGACTTTATTGCCCGCGCCCAGCACAAATACATGGGCAAAGCCGTCGCGCATCACGATGCTGTTGCCGGGGAGGGTGAGTACATCGCCTTGGCCGGTTTGTAATGCGCCTTTGGCAAACATGCCGGGCTTGGCCGTATCGAGTGAGGTGTTTTGCAGGTCCACATACACCAGCAAATTGCGTGTGCGGGCGTCGACGGTGGGGGCGGCTTTGCGGACTTTGCCGTTTACCGATTGGCCATTGGGCAGGGTGACGCTGACTTGCTGGCCGCTTTTGATGCGGGCTGCGTCTAGGGCGCTGACTTCGGCGCGCCATTCTAGGCGGCTTTGCCGGACTAATCTAAATAGCTCCTGCCCCGGCTGCACAACCGCGCCCACAGTGGCGCTGCGGGCTGAAATAACCCCATCATCAGGGGCGATCACTTGGCTTTTTTTGATGCGTAATTGCTGCGCGGCAAGGCGGGCTTTGGCGGCTTGCAGGCGGGCGGCGGAGGCTTGTTCTTGTAAAACAGATTGCTTGATTTGCTGGCCGCTGAGTGCGCCATTGCTGTCTAGCTTGCGAATGCGCTCGGCATTGTCGGAGGCTTCATTCCATGCCGATTCTGCTTCTGCCACTGCAGCTTGCTGCTGAGCCAGCTCAATCTTGAGCGTGTCGCTGGAAAACTGCGCGAGCACTTGGCCCCGTTTCACCACATCGCCGATTTGCGCTTGCACTTCGGCTAGCGCATAGCCGCCAATCTCTGCACCAATAATGGACTCTTGCCACGCTTCGATATTGCCATTGGCGGTGATCACGACTGGCCACGTTTGCGGTGCTGGCGAAATCACCGTCACAGTCATCGCTGGCTTTGCGGTTTCAACCGCTTTGGCAATGCTTTTGGGCATGGCAATCAGTGCGATCACTCCGCAGAGCAAAAGGCAGCCGCAGATCGCGGTCAGCTTGGGATGTTGCTTGAGGATACGCATGGGTACAGCTCCAATTTATCGTTGGCATATTGATGTATTTGGTGTTTGGCGTACGGCGCTTCGCAGAACAAAGAGTTCATCACACGCGGGGTAATAGGGTGCAAAACGACGAAGTCGTTACGCACCGATGGCTGATGCTAAAAAGCCGGTGCGCAAGAAAAGCGACTTGCACACCCTATGAAAATCTATAGTGTTCTCACGTTTTTCTCAGTGTGCTCATTGTTCTCACTGTTCTCTGTGTCTACAGATCTTTTTATTCAGCAATATTCGGCGCTTTCCCGCCGAGCGCTTTGTAAAGTGCAATCCAATTGGCGCTTTGCTCTCTTTGCAGGGTGAGCAGGCGGCTTTGGGCGGCTAGCTCGTAGCGCTCTATTTCTGCTGTTTGCAGCTGGCTGGCGCTCCCAACCTTGTAAAGTGCTTGGCTGGCTTTGAGCTGCACGCGGGCAAGGGCAAGCTGGCGCTCTAACACTTGCGTGCGGCGTTGGCTGTCGTCTAGGCGCAGCATATTTTCTTCAACTTCGCGCACCGCTAGCCTAGCTTGCTGCTGATAGCTATGGATGGCTTGCTGATAGCGGGCTATGGCGGCATCTTGCTTGGCGCTCAGCTCCCCTGCATTAAAGATTGGGATATTAAAGTTGATGCCAAACGACCAGTTGCGGCTGTCTAAATTAATCCCCTCGCTGAGCTGGCAGCCCACACAAATCATGCCGAGCAAGGAGGCTGATGGGTAACGGGCGACTTCTTTTACGGCCACTTCTGCTGCGGCGGTTTCTAGTAATAAAGCGGCATTTTTAATATCAGGGCGATCGGCGAGCACTTCGGCTGGAATGCTCTTAATAGATAGGGCGGGGCGACTGGGCATCATGCCCGCTTCTGGCGCAAGCATGGTTTTAAGGGTGTCTTCTTTAATGCCCGTTAAGGCCACCAAGGCTTTAAGTGTGACGCCACATTGGGTGCTAATGTCACTGGCTTGAAAGCGGGCTTCGGCTTGTTCATGATCGCTCTTGGCGGCATCCACAATGCTAGCAAGGCCCACATCCAGCTTGCTGTGCATTAATTTAGCGCTGAGTATCTGTGATTGTAAAATCTGCGTAGCGAGGGTTTCTTGGCCCTTGCAAGCGCGGTAGACGGTTAGGGTATTGGCAACTTCTGCGGCAAGGCTGGCGCTCGCTTGCTCATAGGCGTTTTCATTGCTATTTAGATTGGCATATAAGCCTTGTTTGGCAGCGGCAATCCCGCCCCAAAGATCGATTTCCCAGCGAGCATCTAGGCCTGCATTGGCAAGATTTTTAGCCGATTCCACATTGGGTAGCGAGTTCATGCCGCGGCTATAGCCCGCCGTGGCGCTGATATTGGGCCAAAGATGCGCTCCGATTGCGGCTGCTTCTGCGCGCGCTTCGGTGATTTTGGCCTTGGCCTGCGCCATACTAGGGTGGGAGGCGAGCGTGTGAGCGAGTAAAGTATTCAGGCTTGCATCTTGCCAGCTCGCCCAACTATTTTGTATGGACAGTTGCTTGGAGTGGGGTGCATTCCATTCTGTGGCGGCAGGCGCTAATTCTTGGGTGGAAGGCTTGGGGATATTCACGGCGCAGCCAGCAAGCAGACTAAGGCTGGCTATCCAGTGCAGTTGCTTGATGGTCAGGCGGCGTAATACAGGCAACATACAAAACCTCAGGCGACATACGGTTGGAAACTAGTTCTCGTCTTGGCATGATTTATGCCTAGCCGTATGCTAAATGAGTCGCATCTGTCAGGCAACTAAGGTTTGATTTTTGTTTCTGATGTTTTTATTCTTACTGTCAGAGAAATATTATTGCATGTGGTACGAGTGCTTTATGTTTTAATCATCAGGGCGACTCTATTATCTCGTCTTAGATCGTGAATTTATATGCGGCAAGCGCTCGCCTGATTTGGCGTCTAATGCTAATCTTCGTGTAGTTTTATTACAGGATTTGTTCGATGGCAAAAGGTAATCTTTTTGTGGTGACTGCGCCTTCAGGTGCGGGGAAAACCACACTGGTCGCAGCGCTTCTGGCCGCAGACCAAAATGTACAGCTGTCAGTCTCTTTCACGACCCGTGCAGCACGCCCCGGTGAAGTGGACGGGAAGGATTATCATTTTGTAAGCCGTGAAGTGTTTGAGCAAATGATCCATAACGGTGATTTTCTAGAACACGCCGAGGTGTATGGTAATTATTACGGCACTTCGCAAACATGGATTAATCAGGCGATCGACACTGGCCGCGATATTCTTTTAGAAATCGATTGGCAAGGCGCTGCACAAGTTCGCCGTCTGTTTCCAGAAGCGATTGGCCTGTTTATTTTGCCGCCTTCGGTTGAAGTTTTAGAGCAGCGTCTGAAAAATCGCGGTAAAGATAGTGATGAAGTAATCGAGCGCCGTATGGCGGTGGCTAAAGAAGAAATAAGCCATGTTGAAGAGTTCGATTATGTGATCGTGAACGAGCATATCGATGAAGCGGTACGCGATATTGTGAGCGCGGTAAGAGCCGAGCGCCTAAAGCTGCATCGCCAAAGCACGCGTCATCAAACCTTGATCAGCAGCTTAAAAGCTTCATAAATAGGCCGGGCGGCTTGCGTTTTGCTTCGTTGCTGAGTGCTTGCTAGCCTATTTTTTGCTTTTGGCGGGGTGAATTACTGATGGGCTGCATGATTTTCTGATAGAATCAAGGGTTAGTCGCACCTTGTGCGCATCATCCATATTATTTCAGGGACAACGCCATGGCTCGAGTTACCGTAGACGACTGCCTTAACCGCATCGAAAATCGTTTTGATTTGACCTTAGCTGCAGCTTATCGCGCTCGCCAAATTGCCAATGGTTCTACTCCACAGATCGAGCACAATGGCCGTGAAAAGCCAACTGTACTTGCACTGCGTGAAGTCGCTGCAGGTTTGGTTAGCCGCGACATCTTGATTAAGCGTTCTTAAGCTTATCCGGCCCAGCAGCTTGCTGGGCCTGTTTTATTGTGGGCACGATTATGGAAATGCTGCTGGCAGATATTGATTTACCCGAGTTGGCGAGTACCGCCCCGGAAGTGTTCGCCGATGCAAATCGCTTTCTTTCCCTAAATACCTCTTATTTGAAGCTAGAAGACCGGCAGTTTTTGGCGGGTGCTTTTTGTTTTGCAGATGCCTCGCACCGAGGCCAAGTTCGCCGCTCTGGCGAGCCATATATTTCCCATCCTCTTGCCGTTGCCACCATTCTTACCCAATGGAAGCTCGACGCTCAGGCGCTAGCTGGCGCTTTGCTGCACGATGTGATGGAAGACAGCGGTGTTACCAAACTTGAGTTAACCGAAAAGTTTGGTAAAACAGTTGCCGAGCTGGTCGATGGCATGAGCAAAATCGATAAGCTTGAGTTTCAAAGTAAAGAAGAAGCGCAGGCAGAGAATTTCCGCAAAATGCTGTTGGCGATGGCGCGTGATTTACGCGTGATGCTGATTAAGCTAGCGGATCGTTTGCACAATATGCGCACCATGGATGCCATGCGGGCGGATAAGCAAAAGCGAATTGCCCGCGAAACAATGGAAATCTACGCGCCCATTGCTAATCGAATTGGCCTGAATAGCGCCTATCAAGAATTAGACGATCTGGCGTTTAAATATCTGCACCCTAATCGCTATGGTGTTTTATCCAAAGCATTAAAAGCCGCTCGCGGTAATCGCCGCGAAGTGGTGGGTAAGATATTAGATTCAATTAAAGACAAACTGGCAGCGGCTAAAATTGAAGCCAGCGTAACGGGCCGCGAAAAAAACCTGTATAGCATATATCGCAAAATGCAGGAAAAACAACTCAGTTTTTCTGAAGTGCTGGATATCTATGCCTTTAGAGTGATTGTCAAAGACGTGCCCACCAGCTATCTCACGCTGGGTGCGTTGCACGCATTGTTTAAGCCAATTCCTGGCAAATTTAAAGACTATATTGCGATTCCAAAAGCCAATGGCTATCAAAGCTTGCATACCACGCTATTTGGCCCCTATGGCACGCCGATTGAAATTCAAATTCGCTCGGGTGATATGCACCGTATTGCCGATGCCGGTGTGGCTAGCCATTGGATGTATAAAAGCGGCGATGAAGGTTTTTCTGATGTGCAGAAGAAAACCCATCAATGGCTGCAATCTTTATTGGAAATGCAAACCGAATCAGGCGATGCGGTTGAGTTTTTAGAGCATATTAAAGTCGATTTATTCCCCGATCAGGTGTATGTGTTTACACCTAAGGGTAAAATTTTTAATATGCCAGCAGGCTCCTGTTGCGTTGATTTTGCCTATGCCGTGCATTCGGATATTGGTGACAGCTGTATTGCCGCAAAAATTAATCATGAATTAGTGCCATTACGCACCCGCTTAAAAAATGGCGATCAGGTAGAGATTGTTTCTGCCGTGCACGCCCGCCCTAATCCATCTTGGTTGACGTTTGTGACCACTGGCAAGGCACGCTCGCATATTCGCCATTTCCTAAAAAGCCTGCGTTTTGAAGAATCTGTATTATTAGGTGATCGCCTATTGGCTCAGGGTTTTGCCAGTTTAAATCAGCCTTTGCAGCAGGTCAGTGACGATGTGTGGGAGCGCTATTTAAAAGAAAATGGCGAAAAATCCCGTGAAGTCGTGAAGGCCGAATTAGGCCTTGGTAAACGTTTGGCGATGGTGGTGGCTAAGCGTTTATTGCAATTAGCCGGTAATTGGCAAGAAGAATTGGTTGGTGGACGTAAAGCCGCCGCCGTGGCTGTGCGCGGTAGTGAAGGCATGGCGATTCAATGTGCGCGATGTTGTAACCCGATTCCGGGCGATCCAATTCTAGGCTTTGTTAAAAAAGATCAGGGCTTGGTGATTCATACCCATGATTGTCCACAAATTGCCCACGGTCGTATCGATAGTGAAAAGCTAATTGATGTGGAATGGGATGCGGATGTGAATCGCCTATTTGATGTGCCAGTGCGTATCTTGGCGCAAAATGATAGGGGCACTTTGGCTGCGATTGCTACTGCAATTGCTGAGGCTGATGCCAATATTACGGCAGTGGCAACGCAAGAGCCAGAAGGCTTTTCTGAGCGCTATATGCAGATTCAATTTACCTTGCAGGTAAGCAATCGCACGCATTTGGCTAAGGTGATGAAAAACCTGCGCCAATTGCCTTCGGCCTATCGCATTCAAAGAATGCGTTCATAAGCAGGCGCTGCAAGGCCAAATTTCTTTTTACTTACTGAACTACATCATGAAAATCTCAATTAATGGCGAAGCCCGCGAATTTGTGGCCCCCCTTTCCTTGCTTGATCTAATTGATTTGCTTGAACTCAAGGGCAAACGAATTGCGATCGAGCAAAATGGCGAAATCGTCCCTAAAAGCCAACATAGCGTTACTTTTCTAAGCGAAGGCGATGCTTTAGAAATGGTTGTGGCAGTAGGCGGGGGCTGATCATTGTTTCGTAGCTCGGGTTAGCGTTTGCGCAACCCGATATTGTCTTCATTTATAAGAGGCGTCTATGTCGGATCAATTTCAAATTGCGGGTAAGGCTTACCAATCAAGATTGATTGTTGGCACCGGTAAATATAAAGATTTTCAAGAAACGCGTGCGGCGGTGGATGCTTCTGGTGCTGAAATTATCACCGTGGCCATTCGCCGCGTAAATATTGGTCAGGATGCCAGCCAGCCGTCTTTGCTTGAGTTTTTACCGCCCTCGCAATTTACCTATTTGCCAAACACCGCAGGTTGCTATAACGCCACCGATGCCATACGCACCTTGCGCCTAGCGCGTGAATTGCTTGATGGACATAAGCTGGTCAAGCTTGAAGTACTTGGGGACGCCAACACGCTTTACCCCAATGTGCGTGAAACACTGATTGCTGCAGAAACGCTGGTGAAAGAAGGCTTCGATGTGATGGTTTATACATCGGATGATCCGATTGTGGCTAAAGAGCTAGAAGACATCGGCTGCTGCGCCATCATGCCTCTGGCGTCTTTGATTGGCTCGGGCATGGGCATCTTAAACCCGTGGAATCTGCGCTTGATTATTGAATCGGCCAAAGTGCCGGTGTTGGTTGATGCTGGTGTAGGCACGGCGTCCGACGCGGCGATTGCAATGGAATTAGGCTGCGATGGTATTTTAATGAATACAGCGATTGCTGGAGCAAAAAATCCAGTATTGATGGCGCGAGCGATGAAGCTGGCGGTAATGGCTGGGCGCGATGCATTCTTGGCTGGCCGTATCCCAAGAAAACTCTACACCGCAGACCCAAGCTCACCGGTATCAGGTTTGATTGCAGCGAAGTAAATTAATAAACCCAAACCTTGAACCTCGGAGTTAAGGAGAACACGGAGTCTCACGGAGGAAAACAGTTTTGAATTGAGTCCTTTGCTGATAAAGCGCAGTTGGTTTTCTCCGTGTAACTTCGTGCTCTCTGGGGGCGAAGTGGTTCAAGATTTGGGTTTTGTTATAAAATAGGTTTAACTAGAAAATACGCCGCGCGATGCGGCGTTTTTGTTTGCAAGGAATTGAGAAATGGAACACCCAAATTATATGCGCCGTATTCGTAGCTTTGTGCTGCGCCAAGGGCATTTATCGTCAGGACAAGAGCGGGCTATCGCTGAATTTGGCGAACAATTTTGCATTAAATATCAGCCAGAGCTACTTGATCTGACCGCTGCATTTGGCCGCTCTGGTCCTAAAATTCTGGAAATTGGCTTTGGCATGGGCGGCCCAACCGCTGAGATTGCCACGCATAAGCCAGAAACCGATTACCTTGGCGTAGAAGTGCATACGCCAGGTGTAGGCAGCTTACTTAAATTATTGGGCGAGCAAGGCCTGCAAAATGTGCGCATCGTGCAGCACGATGCGGTAGAAGTGCTGGATAAAATGCTCGCAGCAGATTCCCTAGATGGCGCACATATTTTCTTCCCCGATCCTTGGCATAAAAAACGCCATAATAAGCGCCGTTTGATTCAGCCAGATCTCGTCAAGCAACTATGCTCACGGATTAAAAGTGGTGGTTATGTGCATTTGGCTACCGACTGGGAAGACTACGCCATTCAAATGTTGGAAGTCTTATCCAACGAGCCTAGCTTAAAAAACACCGCAGAAACCTACGCCGAGCGCCCAGATTATCGCCCGCTCACTAAGTTTGAAAACCGTGGCATCAAACTAGGCCACGGCGTTTGGGATTTGGTGTTCCGTAAGATTTAATTATTTGTAGGGCGGGTTAAACCCGCCGGTTTCGTTGAATTTCAATGTTATACAGCGGGTTGTACTAAGCAAAGTCAAAAAGATCTTTTTAGTGCCTTCGGCACGTTGATTTTGGTGCGGGATCCCTGCGGGGACTCACTTTCTTGCTTCGCCAAGAAAGTAAGCAAAGAAGGCGACCCCACGAAACACGAAGGCTCCTGCGCTGCGGACAAGCGAGTCGGCGGCGGGCGGGATTGGCTCGTTCCTCGCTCCCTGGCCGAAACCCCGCCCCGCTTGTTCCTCGCTCCGGCGTGTTTCAAGGGGACTTTAAAAAGCCCTATGCAGAGAGCGTGGTTTTCAGATTTTTTTTGTTGCTTGCGGATAAAAAAGCAAATTGCTTCGTACGTATGGGGTTTTACCTGGGCTACAAACAAAGCCTCCACCCCACATTCCCGCTTTTCCTACGCTTAATGGTTTATTTCGCAGAAAGTTGCTTTATTTTTCCTGATTCTTGCCGATAACGCATTGATGGGCCTGCTCTTTCGTCAGACTATGCAGGGTGGCCGTTATGCTAAAGTTAATTCAGCTCTAAAGATAAGGCGGTATATAAAATGCGGATCAAACACACTCTGGTGTCACTTGCGACTTTGCTGGCTTGCGTAAGTACTTCTTATGCTGAGGAAGGGCTGGTTACCGCTGCTGGTTACGGTGCACCACCGCAGATTGAGGGTTTATCTGGGGCTCAGCGCCGCCTGATGTCGATGCGTGCGTCTAAGCTAGATGCTTATCGGGCACTGGCCGAAACGGTGCAAGGCTTTAGATTGGCGGGTAACAGTACGGTGGCGGCTTTGTCGGTGCAAAACGATAGCTTTCGTATTTATGTCGATGCTTATTTGCGCGGTGCGCGGGTGGTTTCGATGAATGCCTTGCCTGAAGGCGCTTATGAGACGGTGCTAGAGCTGGATATGTCTAAGCTGGCGAATGAATCGTCTAATCAAAACTTTTTTGCAATGCGGGGTCGTTAATTGATCAAAGCCTGTGCGCTTTTGCTGCTAGCGTTTCATTGCAACGCGGCAGAGATTGAAGGTCTATCGGCGATAGGCGTAGGCGGTGTGCCTATGGCTAAGCAGGAGGCGATTCAAGATGCATTAATGCAGGCTTCTTTGTGGAATGGGGCCAAGGTTGAAGCGAGTAGCCATGTTGAAAATGGCCGCGTGAGCGAGTTGCAGCGCGTGTTTCCCGTGCAGACTTTAGATCGATATAAATTGTTACGTGAATGGCGCGAGGGGAGTTTCTATCATGTGATGATAGAAACAGATCCTCCACCAGAGCCTGTATCTGTAGAAAAAATAGCGGCCTCCGCCCCTGCCACTGTGCTTGCCAGCTCTGCTGCACAGGGTGTTTTAGCGAAGCAAGCACCCGCTCGTGAATGCCCACAATCCGATTTTGCCTATCGTAAAAAACTCCTACTGGCGCATTTTCAGTTGCAAAACCCAGTGGATGCCAATGATTTATCTCATTTTCAAGATGGTTTACAGCAAGAACTCAGCCGGATGTTGTCAGCATCCGATCATTACTTACCTCAACGCACGGTAAACGAAGCGGCATTTAATTTGCAGCCCGGTTTTTATGATTCGGTTTTGCAGCCAGAGCGAGTCAGGGAATTAGCGCGCCGCTATGGTACGCAGTTTGTGGTGGGCGGGGTGATTCGGGATATCGGCGCTTATGGAGAGCAATTGGGTTTGGCTTGGGGCAGTGATGTTCGTAGCGGCGAGCGTAGAATTAGCCCCAGTGTCCCCATGTTGAAGTTGAATGGTTGGATACCAAATGTTGCTGAGTTGGGCTTGAAGATTAAACCCTCTTCGCGTCGCTTTGAGGCGGATGTGTATGTTTTTGATGGGGCCAGTGGCGCGCTTTTAAAGCAGCAGCGCTTTGCCGATTCAGCGACAGGTGATGTGGTGCAAGGGCGCGATTATGTTTTTGGTTCTCGCCGATTTTATGAAACCGATTTTGGAAAAATGGTTGAGCAGCAACTAGGCCAGATTGTGGCGGGTGTGGATGATACTTTAGCGTGCCAAGCATTTGCCGCCAGAATTAGCCGTGTTGATAAAAATCGCATATTTATTGATGCAGGCAGTACCGCCCGATTAACAAAAGGCGATAAATTGCAGTTGTTTCGAGTGAGCGGCCCTAATCAAGTGATTGCTGCTGTGAATGGGGATAGCAGCATGTCTTTGGGTACGCCAGAAGAGTTGATTAGTGCAGTGACGATTACGCAAGTACAGCCGCTGTTTGCTATTGCGATTATTGAAAACGGCAGTATCCGCCCAGAGGTGGGTGATTACGTGCGGTTTAGTATGAAGGAATCACGATGAATAGCCTGCGTATTGCCATTGCGCTTAGTTTATTACTAACCATAAGCTGCGTCGAAGCGTCTTCTTATAGCTCGAGCCGTCACATCAGAAAGCCCGGACATTCACGGGTAAAAGCCGCCCATGCGCCAGCAGCCGCTCATGGCTCTCAAGCCAGAAACGGCCCCGTAGTGATGGCGAGGCCACAGCCCCATGTACAAACCTTACCCGCAACGATGTTGTCGCGCTCCACTCTTGGGGCTGCACCGGTATCGGCTACCGAGCCAAAATTAAGCACGGCACAAGAAAACGAGTTGCGCTGGCGTTTATATAGCTACCCATAGCATGCCGCACGCTGAATAGAAGAGCAGGCCATTCACTTTCTTGGAAAAAGTGCAGGGGTTAGGCGTTTTCTCAACTGCCACTGCGCTCCACCCAACTGACGGCATATTTTTTAAAAGCTTTTGCTGATAGCAGATGCAAGTATTCTGGCGGTTTATTTAAGTATCATCCTTTTTAAATAACTAAAAAGTCTTAGTGTTAAGAATATAATAACAATTAAACTCTATGCCTATTTGCTGGCTAAAGAGAAAAACTTCATGTTAAAGACCCTCAGTGCGCTGTTATGTTTGATCTCAATGATGGCATGGGCAGAGCCCGACACTGAATTTTTAGAGCCTGAGCAAGCGCTTAAAATGAGTGCCAGCACACGCGATCACCAAACGGTGGAAGTGCGCTTTGCCATTGCTCAAGGCTATTATCTTTACAAAAATAAGCTAAAAATTGCTGCGGATAATGGGGTGATCTTGGGGGAGACCGAGTTTCCTGCCTCATTGGCGCACGATGATCCCAATTTTGGCAAGGTAGAAACGTATCGCGGGCAATTAATCCTGCCTGTATCGATTAAAAATCCCAATGCTCAGCAATTTAAATTAACCGTGATTGCACAGGGCTGTGCAGATGCGGGCCTCTGTTATCCGCCTATTACCCAGATTGCAGACATAAAGCTGGCCGCTTTGGCGCGCAGCAAAGCCTCGGCCGTGGCGGTACTGGCCTCTGCCATTAAGCCTGCTGTCTCTGCTGAAACCCCTGTGATTCAAGAGCTGGTTAAAGACACACTTTCCGCATCTGCAGTGCTGGTCAGTGCGGCTACCCCGGCCGTAGCGGCCCCTCTGGCACAGGCAAGTGATACAGGACAAATCAATTCATTACTGGGCAGTGGCAACCTCACGCTGATTCTGTTCAGCTTTTTTGGCTTTGGTCTGTTACTGGCTTTAACGCCCTGCGTGTTTCCAATGATGCCGATTTTATCGGGGATTATTATTGGCCATGGCGATCAGATCAGCAAAAAACGCGCCTTTGTTTTATCACTTTTTTATGTACTGGGCATGGCGGTCAGCTATGCCGCAGCAGGCGTGGCCGCCGGTTTATCTGGCTCTATGCTTTCTGCCGCTTTGCAAAATATCTGGGTATTAGGCGCGTTTGCACTGGTGTTTGTGCTGCTGTCTTTATCGATGTTTGGGTTTTATGAGCTGCAATTGCCCACATCATTGCAAAGCAAAATCTCTGGCAGCGCCAATCGTCAGCAGGGTGGATCTTTGCTGGGCGTGCTGATTATGGGCGCCTTATCGGCGCTGATTGTCGGGCCTTGTGTGGCAGCACCTCTGGCTGGCGCACTGCTCTATATAGCGCAAACGCATAACGCAGTGCTGGGGGGGGCGGCGCTGTTTGTGATGGCGCTGGGTATGGGCGTGCCGTTGATTATGGTGGCCTGCGCCGCATCGGCTCTGCCGCGTGCCGGGGCATGGATGGAAAACATTAAAAAAGTATTCGGTGTTTTATTGCTGGCAGTGGCCATCTGGCTGGTATCCCCAGTATTGCCTGCGGTATTTGCCATGCTGGCATGGGCTGCGCTACTGATTATTTCTGCCATCTTTTTGCGGGCCATTGATCCGCTTCCGGCAGAGAGCAAAGGCTGGCCGCGGTTTTGTAAAGGGCTGGGTGTGATCTCACTTCTATTAGGATCTGCGCTTTTGATTGGCGCATTAAGCGGTGGGCGAGATCCGCTGCAGCCTTTGCAAGGCCTGCAAGCACAGGCTAAAGCAGAGTCTTATCCAGAATTCAGCAAGGTTTCCACACTCGCCCAATTGGAAAGTGAGCTGGCGCAAACCAATCAGCCGGTAATGCTCGATTTTTATGCGGATTGGTGTGTTTCTTGTAAAGAAATGGAAAAGCTGACTTTTTCAAATCCGGAAGTTGCCGCCAGAATGGGGCAAATGAAACGATTACAGGTCGATGTCACCGCCAATACGGATGACGATAAAGCATTATTAAAGCGCTTTAAGTTATTTGGCCCGCCTGGAATCATTTTCTTTAATAAAGAAGGCAAAGAGTTGCAGAGTAGTATTGGCTTTAAATCTGCCCAGCCATTTAAGCAACTGTTGGATCAGGTGCTGGCAAAGTAAATTATTGCTTATATCTATAAAATATTTTCTTATATATAAAACCCCGCCATCGCAATTGCGAATCTGGCGGGGTTTTTGTTTTTTTAAGATCAAATTGTAGGAAATAAATTATTGTTGCAGTTATACAAACTTATATAAATTTTTTTTATATATAAATCAAAGGCTTATTGTGAATACTAGGGTTTTTTATTATTTGTTTGTCATCATTCGTCCCCTTTATGATAAATTTTAGTTATTGATATATAGATAATGTTTTTAATAACTTTTAGATATAAATGGCGCAAGATTTTTATCAGTTAAAGGGGATGTCATGCTTTTTAGACCAAAACTACTGGCGATTGTGATTGCTCAAATCACAGCTTCTACCTTGGCATATGCTGAGGATCTTCCAAAAACAAGCAAGGTTGAACGCGTTGAGGTGGTGGGCTCCAATATCAAGCGCATCAATAAAGAAGGCCCATCTTTAGTGACGGTGATTCAACGCGATGAAATCGAAAAATCAGGTGCCACCACGGTGGTTGAAGCGCTGGATAATTTGTTGCCTAAAGCTTCCTTAGAATTTGCCACCGATGGTGGTCGGTTTGCGCCGGGCTCTAGTAATGTGGGCCTGCGTAATATGGGCGCTAAAAATACGCTGATTTTGCTCAATGGCCGCCGCTTAGCACCGAATGGCTTTGCTGATGTAGATACCAGCCCAGTAAGCCTGAACAATATTCCGCTCTCAGCCATCGAGCAAATTGAAGTGCTTTACGATGGTGCCGCAGCGATTTATGGCTCTGATGCGGTAGCCGGAGTGATTAACTTTAAAACCAAGCGCAATTTTCAAGGCGTTTCGGTTACAGGTAAATACGGGCAAAATTTTGCGGGCGATGGCCAAGATTTAGTGCTGGGTATTGCCGCTGGTTTTGGTAATTTAAATGAAGATAATCAGAATTTATTAGTTACGCTGGATGTAACGGATAAAAAACCGACTCTTGATAATAAGCATGATGCAACTAGAAGCCTGAATATGCACCCATTAGGGGGGGCAGATAATCGCTTTACGGGTTTGCATGGCGGTGCATATAAAATTAAGGGTGGCACCACAACACTATTGCCCGGTTGCGAAGGTAATGGTGAAATTGTGACTGATCCATTTGGCAACCAGAAATGCTTTTCTAATGAAAATCTTTATCGTAGCGCACATATAAAGCGCATCAATGCCAATGCGCTTTATAACTATCAGATCAGTGATGATGCATTATTATTTGCCGAACTGGGTATTGGGCAGGATAGGCAAGCATTTGAAAGCTGGCCACTTTCTATTCCTGCGGCACAAGCAGTCATTAAAGCAGGTGATGCGGCCTATAAAGACGTAATTAACGGGGTAAAAACTAATGGCAAAGATATCACCGTTACTCGGCGTATTTATGAAGCGGGTTTAGCGCAAAATAATGTAGATAGCGATACGCTACGTGCCGTTTTGGGTGCTAAAGGCTCGTTTGTAGGCTGGGATGCTGAAACGGCTTTAAGCTATAGCAGCAATAAAAGCAGCCAGGCCAGAGATCGCGCCGACGCGGCAAAAATTACGGCTGCATTTAAAAAAGGTGGATATGACCCATTTGTAGCCAATAATCCAGTTGATTTAGCCAAAGCTTTAATTACATCACGCTATCGTGAAGGCACTGCCTCTTTATTAATTGGTGACGCACGAGTTTCTAATGCTTCGCTATTTCAATTAGCGGCTGGCGATGTTGGTTTTGCAGCTGGGATTAATATCTTAAAAGAAAAAGCAGAGGAAGACAGTACCGTGGCGAGCAGCCGCTGGGTTAAATCGATTTATGGCGAATTAAATATTCCGGTATTAAAAGGTCTGGAAATACAAGCTGCATTACGTTACGACCATTACGATGATGTGGGTGGTGCTACATCGCCTAAAGTGGCCGTTTCTTATCGCCCTGTTGAATCTTTGCTATTACGCGGATCAGCAACCAGCACATTTAGAGCGCCCAGCCTGCAGCAATTAAGCATGTCACCCACTCCGAGTTATTATTTTTATAATGACTGGGCCCGTTGCAAGCCGCTGGGTTTAGAAGGGGGAAGTTGCAATGGCAGGGTTGATTTAAATAGCCGCAGTAATCCAGAGTTAAAACCAGAAACGTCAAATAACTTAACTTTTGGCTTTGTATTCCAACCGCTAAAAGATTTATCGCTGAGTGTTGATTGGTACAATATCAAGCAAAATGATGCAATTGCGCGCTTGAATCCACAATATATTATTGACCATGAAGACAGCAACCCTGCAATGGGTAAATTGATTAAACGTTTGGCGCTGGACCCAGATGAAGTAAAAAATTACCCAGGTTTAACTAAGGGGAAAATTGAAGTGGTTGATTTGCCTTTGGCTAATATCGGCCAGATTGATACATCGGGTATCGATGTTGATTTCAATTTTGCTTATAAAACCAATGCTTGGGGCAAGTTTACTTTACGTGATCAATTTAGCTATACCTTAAGCTATAAGAGCTCTGATTTGGAAGGAACAGATCCAGTTGAGCGCACTGGTGGCTATGACACGCCAGATTGGTCGAATCGAATTTCGCTGGGCTATCAATATGCAGAATACGATGCCACTTTAACCGCCAAAACGTATGCCCGAGTGCACGATGCTGCCGATCTGCCGGAAAACAGCAGTAATCCAGATGGCTATTTGCCTTCATATACCGTGTTTAATTTATCTGCGGGTTATCAGCTGAATAAAAATACATCTTTTGTATTAGGCGTGAATAATCTGTTTGATAAAGTTTCGCCATACTCTGTTGATGGTGGTTCGTATAGTGGAACGACATCTGGTCGATATGGATTTATTGGTTTTGATTACAAGCTATAATTTTTTAGGAGGGCTTTGATTTACTTTCGCTCTCCAAATGTTTTATTGAGACAGCACACTCGCTACTTGAATTCAGCAGCGTGTGTGCTGTTATCACTTAAGAGCAGCTATTCACTTGAAGCTGTGCCCCTTTGAGCTGGGCATTTAATTTTTCGAGCTTGCCTTGCTGATCGCGATTTACTTTACGTAGATCAAAAGTGATATGCGAGGGGCTATCGTCACGCTCTCTGATGACCGCCGATTTCACGCCTTGGTTTTTTAATTCATTTAAGCGCCGGTCTGCGCCTTCACGGCTGCTAAATACGCCGAGCGAGATGGCGTTTTGCCAGCGGCCACCATTGTTGATCACATAATAATCTTGTACGCCTTGATCGCTGAGTTGTTGGGCTTTTCTATTTGCTAGCTCCAAATCAGTTTGGGGCGGGATATACACCCAGACTTTGCCAGTGACGCCAGTTTCTGTGGCGCTAAGACCCAGCGCTTTGAGGCGGCTGCGCATGGTATTGGCTTGCTCTTGACCAATTCCACTCCAGCGGATGCAAGCAGCAAGGGCTTCAACTTTTGGAGCTGGGGTGGGCGCAGGTGTTGGAACAGGCGTTGGCGTTGCTTGGGGGGCCACGGTTACAGCACTGGCAATAGCGACTAGGCTGGCGGCAGAGGCTGGCCGCTGCACGTTCATGACCGGCAGGCTGGCGACGAGCTTTACTTTATCGGCATTGATTTCAGCGCTAAGCCGCGGGGGCGCTGTGGGTTGAGTGTGATAGCCCCATAAGATTAAATTAGCGGCGAGTAAAAGTGCGCAAAACCATTTCATTTAAGCAAATCCCAAGCAAGTGTATTTTGGCCGCATCGCGGTAGTAATCAAGGTGTAAAACCATTTCATTTAAGTAGATCTCAAGCAAGTGTATTTGGGCCGCATCGCGGTAGTAATCAAGGTGCAAAACCATTTCATTTAAGCTGATCCCGAGCAAGGGCTGCAAGGCCGTGCAGAACAAGTTGCTCTGCAATAATGGGGGGGAGATTAGGGTTGAATGAGGCCAGTACCGGCGCAATAATCGCCGCGTCCCCTCCAGACAAAATACAAAGTGGTGTATCCCCACGCAAGGAAAGCCGAGCATGCATGGCCAGAATACTGCCTGCTAAAGCACTTACGCAGCCCGTTTGAATCGCATCGGTGGTGCAGCGTGGAAAATCATGAAAAGCACCCTCGCTCATGGTGAGCCGCTCAGTTTGCTGCGCTAGGGCCGCTTTCATGAGCCGCAGGCCAGGTAAAATCATCCCACCTAAAAACTCATTATCTTCTGTCAGTGCGTCGACGGTTAATGCTGTTCCCGCACTGGCAATCACGAGGGCCTGCTCAGGAAATAGGCTGCGGGCACCGATTACCGCGGCCCAGCGATCCGGCCCCTGCTGCTCTAAATAGCGATAGCCATTATGAATACCTAGGGCGGTCCTTGAGACTTGCAGCCACGTTATGGATTGCTGCCATGTTGTTTGGCAAAAGGCCTCCAGTCGTGCCGCAACTTCAGGTGCACCCACGGTGCAGCCGTGGATGAGGTCGATGTGGGGTAAAGTGCTTAATTGCCCAAGTAGCTGCTCAATATCTTGGTTAAGCGTATAGCCTTCGATTTTCCAATCGGAGTGGCCTTCGCAAAAGGCCCATTTAATCCGCGTATTGCCAAGGTCAAGTAAAAGCATATTCATTCTGTGCTGACCTTTCGTAAACTTACATCACCGGCATAGATCACTTTTAAGCCATCTTCACCGGCCATTCTTAATGCGCCGTCCTCGGCAATACCAATAATTCTGCCGCTATTTTCCTTGCCATCAGGGCTAATCAGCTTGGCCAATTGGCCTTGCCAGATATGGCGAGCTTCCCATTCTGAGCGTAGTGGGGCAAAGCCTTCTTCATCAAAGCGCGGCAATATATCCGCCAGCTCATTTAAAATGGCGGCTAATAAGGCGTTACGTCCTGGGAGTGGCCCATCACAATCGTTTAAATCAGCAGCGTGATCTGCATGAAGGCGCTCTTCTTTTGAGAGGCGTAAATTTAAGCCAATGCCAATCACTGCGTCCGCAGGGCCTAAGGCATCACCAGATAGCTCAATTAAAATACCAGCCAGCTTACCTTTTTTACACAGCACATCATTGGGCCATTTCAGTCCGATGTCTTGGTAGCCTTTTTTTTCTAGCGCGCGAGTCAAGGCAATGCCCACCGCGAGGCTTAGGCCCGCAAGGCGAGTCATGCCGCCTGAAAAGCGCCATACCACAGAAAATAATAAGCTGCCGCCTAAGCTGCCTACCCAATGCCGGCCCAAACGCCCGCGACCTGCCGTTTGCCATTCAGCGGCAAGCACCGATAGCGGCGCGGCGCTTTCTTGGCGTAAAGCACGGTTGGTTGAATCAATTTCATCGACCAGCTGCAAGCTAAAAGGGGTGTTTGTGTTGAGATGTTGGCTAAGAATGGACTGATCTAGCCATTCAATGGGCTGAGTCAGCTTATAGCCCACGCCATGACGACGCTCCAGCTCGATTCCATAATCACCGCTGCGGGTAAGCGCCGCCGAAACGGCTGATCTGGAGATGCCAAGTTGCTTGGCAATGGCCTCGCCGGAGGTAAATTCATCAGCATTAAGCTGACGTAGAAGTGTGAGTGTATGCAACATGGCGACATTCTAGCGACAAGCGGGATTAAGCTCCACCCGCTTGGCTTTATTGAGGCACAAAGAAGGTACAAATAACGAGTTTGTAGCGGTTTTAAAGGTATTTCGAGAGGTCTTGATTCGCTATGCCTAAGTTGGTCTTGATAGAGGGCTACACCTTGAACCACAGAGTAAAATGAGGACACAGAGTTTCACAGAGAAAACCATCATCTATCGTTTTCTCTGTGAAACTCTGCGCTCTCTGTGTTCTCTGTGGTTCAAGACTTTGCTCTCTTCGTTTTAAGCTAAAAGCATCTTTCTAATCAGATAACTTGAAGGTATTCATTTATTTTTTTCTGCTAAGGCTGCTGCTCTCTGAGGATTTTCTCTAAGAGTCCACGAACTACAGAAGGCTCGAAAGGCTTATCGCAGATGCCAGAAACGCCTGCTTGGGTGACGGCTGCAAGGCGGCCACCATCACTTTCAGATGAGACCATGAGAATCGGAATATTGCTTTGCCAACTATTTTTACGCACAAATTCAATCAGCTCTTTACCATCCATTTCCGGCATATTGTAATCGGTGATTAAAAGATCAAATACACATTCTTCTAATAACTGCACGCCTTCGTGGCCATTGCCCGCTTCTTTAATATTGCGCACGCCTAAGTTTTCTAGCACTTTACGCATATAGTTACGCGCCGCTTTTGAATCATCCACCAGCAAAACGCGCAGCATATCTAAATCTAAATCATCTTGATCAAGCGTTAAATCTTCTGATAAATAATCAAGTGAAACGCAGAGTGCATGATCCAAGTTTTCAGAAGTAAAGGGCTTGGGGATAATGGCGCAAGCACCCAGCTGGCGCAGAGGCTCTAATACTTTGGGTTGGGTTTCGCTAGAAATCAGTACAAAGGCAATATCTTGTGTATCGGCATTATTTCGCAGCTGGGTGAGTAGCTCAATGCCGGTCATATCTTTTAGATACATGGCACTTAAAATTAAATTAGGGCTACTGTCTATTTTTAACGAGGCGAGGGCTTGTGAGCCTTGCTCAAAAGAAATAATGTCACCTATGCCAAGTAATTTAAGTTTTGCCGTAATCAGTTTATTTTGCGCAGGAGAGGGTTCCAGCAAAATAACGCGTAATTCACCAATAGAAAAATGTTTAGCCATGATTTTATATTCACCAAATAATTACATTCCTTTATAGATGGCTGTGGAGAATATGTTGGGAAAAATAAGCGAGCTGAACGATTTACTTTTGGCTTTATGTGGAACAGACCCTAGAGATAGCGTCAGCAAAAAAACGCCCAAGTCATGTTGACGTGGGCATTTTTTTTAATGCGGACAACTACATCGTTTCTATGGTGTGATTTTGATTCGTATAGATACAAATATCCCCAGTGATTTCGAGTGCTTTTTTAACAATCACTTCGGGGGATAAATCAGTGTTTTCTAGTAGTGCGCGTGCCGCAGATTGTGCAAATGCACCCCCTGAGCCAATTGCGGCAATGCCATGTTCTGGCTCTAATACATCACCATTACCGGTAATAATCAGTGTGGCGGTTTTATCGGCCACAATCAGCATGGCTTCTAGGCGGCGCAACATGCGATCGGTGCGCCAGTCTTTGGCAAGCTCCACCGCTGCACGGGTTAAGTGACCTTGGTGTTTTTCAAGTTTGGTTTCAAAGCGCTCAAACAGCGTGAAAGCATCCGCCGTGCCCCCTGCAAAGCCAACAATCACTTTATCATTGTAAAGCTTACGTACCTTGCGTGCTGTGCCCTTGATGACCACATTGCCAAGTGTCACTTGGCCGTCACCACCTACGGCGACTAAATCACCACGTCGTACAGAAACGATCGTTGTGCCGTCAAATTGTTCCATCTTAAGCATCCTTTATCAGCGTATCGGCCAGAGGTGGCGGCTAAGGCGGCAAAATACAAGGGTTTATTTTTGAGCGGGTAAAGACAGAATGACCAGCTCGGTTAGGCCCATAATGCGAAATAAGGCTAATACCAGCGCGTTGACATTGCAAAAAGTGACTTGCTCTGGGTATTCCATGCATAGGCTGAGTAATTGCCCTGCCGAATCAAAATCTACCCGCATAACTTGGCTAAAATCGAGTACCGGAAAAGCATGCAGACGAACAAAATCACGAATGATGGCGACTAGCTCAGGTTTGCCATTAAGTAAATCGCCCTCAATCAGTAAACGATCTGGGTTGCTATATGGATTTAAATGAGGGCTGGGCAGCTGAATAGGGCTTTCATGTTTAGAGTCGATCCATGAAGGGGGGGACACTTCAAAAGTGATCGCATAATCTACCGCTAAGTTTTCAAATTCATTTTGCAAGCCTTGTATCTGCTGCAGTTCAATTAATAGCAGCCAGAGTGGTGCTTCCGCTGGAATCGCTCGGCCGGTTTTAATCAGCCCGCGCAGCAAAGCTTCTACTTCTAGATGACCCAATAATTGCAGCTTAATCTCCTGTTGCGCGCAGCGTTGCCAAGCGGCCAGTAATTCTGCTGCGGCAATGGTATCGATCTGCATTACTTTAGCCAAATCCATACGTAAGCTGCTGCAGCCTTGGCAGGCCGCATAAAAGGTCGCTATTTCTTGATCAATACTTTGGCCATTTAAATAGCCAGAAAAAGCAAAGTAGTTTGAATGTTCTTGTTGGATCTTGGCCTGTGCTTCACGCCAAATGGGCGGCGTTTTTTCAAATTCCAGTACATATTGCAGGCCTAGTTCATCAAAAAGCGTTTTGTTGTTGGCTTGTTGTAAGAGTTCAAACAGCATGAGCCATGTTTCGGTTTGGCGTAAGCCGGTGATTTGCTTAATCTCTGCATGTAAAAACTGTAATGCCGCATCACTTTGGCCGCCACTATGCAACATCGCCGCTTCTTCTTGAGCGGGGTTGAGTTGTGATTCATTATCGATGACTTCAATACTAAGCTGCGTCAGGTCAAAGCCAGTATCTTGCTGATCTGGCGCTTCAACTTGGGGTAAATGAGAGTGTGTGCTAGGGCTGAATTTCTTACGAATAAATGAAAAAGCCACTTTGGGAATCCAATAAAATAAGCAGGTAAACGTTTATAAAATACTTACAGATTCTAAGCTTTTGCCATCTATTTTGCTGCATATTTTTGTGTATAAGCGCTACTAATACGCATAATTTTGGAAGATAAGAGCACGCAATACCTTATTCTACTGCGTACTCACACGAGGCTCTTGCAAAACTATTTTTTATGGTCGAAAAATAACTACATATTGTGTGGTTTGTAATAAAAAACACGATATATAGTTTCGCTGCTCATTTTTTATACAGTTTTGCAAGAACCTCACACGGCATCATTTTAGACAGTGTTTTTAATACTATTGGGTGCTAATCAAAATATATCCTAGCTTGAGCCTATTTTACTCTCCATTTTACCTATCGCCTCATTACGTGTTTTTTGCAGACAAGTGACATGTTCAATAGGCAGTAAGGAGTGACTCAGTTTAAAATGTGGACTTAATAATTATTGAAAGTTGAGTGTCACTTGATGGGACGCAAAATCGGCATAAATTTGCAACGTTGGGTGCTGTTCTTCGGCCTGTCTCTTGTGGTGCTAGGGATAATTGGAGGCGTGTGGCTGCCTCGCTGGGCTCAACCTAGATTAGAAGCAATGCTATCTAGTACCTTAAATCGCACTGTAAGTATTGAAGAGCTTAATTTTAATCCCTTTATTTTTAAAGCAACTTTGCGTGGTGTGAATATTGCCGATAAAGGGGCACCTTTTATACGTTTTAAATCAATGATCCTTGATGTTGAGTTAGCATCTTTATGGCATATGGCGCCTGTTTTTAAAGAAATTACACTGATTAATCCTGTGTTAGAGATTGTCAGATTAAATGAGTCTAAATATAATTTTTCTGATTTATTAACAAAGTTTTCAAAAAAAGATGGCAAAAATAGCGGGCCGACAAAATTTTCACTAAATAACATTAAAGTTGAAAATGGCTTGGTAAGTTTTAATGATCAGTTTTTGCACACACAACAAAAAATAACAAATTTAGATATCTCCCTTCCTTTTATTTCCACGTTATCGCATAAAGTAGATGAATATATAAAACCTAGTATGGCGGGAAAATTAAATGGAGCGCCATTTAATATTGATGCAAGTAGCAGGCCATTTTCTAATAATTTAGATACTCAATTGGTGTTTGACCTGCAAAAAATAGCGATTCAAGATTATATAAAATATGTTGAATTGCCTAATCAGCTTAAATTGCTATCGGCCTATTTGTCAGGTCAGCTTACTTTACAATTTAAAATTGATAAAAGTAAAACAAAATTACTTATTAATGGTCCTTTGCAGTTGGATGAATTTAATTTGCAATTGAAAAATGATCCATTAATTAAGGTTAAAAAAATAGCTTTAAAATTAAAAGATTTTGAACCCCTTGCTCAGAAATATAAATTAGAAGATCTAAGTATCGATGGGTTGGATACTATTGTAGAAAAAAATGAGCAGGGTCAATTAAATTGGCAGAAAGTATTAAAATCTGGTGTGGTGGATGATAAACCTAGAGCGGTTGATAAAATCGTTATAGATATAAAAAATATAAAAGTAAGCCATAGCCGTATTAGTTACCTTGGTTTGCCGTTTGAAGAAATTCAACTCGATGCTGCTGCTTATTCTAATCAGGCAGGGCAGCATATTCCGCTTCAATTTTCAGCTAAAACAGCTCAGGGAGAGCAGTTTTTTGCGGACTTAGCAATTACCCCTCAGCCCTTTGTGGTTGATGGGAAAATAAAAATAACTGCTTTGCAATTAAAAAAATATGGGCCATTTATTGAACCTTACTTTAAGGGGGAAATAAATGATGGCCAACTTAATTTGCAAACTACGGCTCATTTTTCAGTTGAACCTTTCGCGTATTCAATAAAAGACACCGAACTTCAATTACAAAAATTTTCCTTACATTTTCCTCAAAGTAAAAAACCATTACTAGAGATTAATGAATTAGCTTTGAAATCACTTGAGCTTGATTCCACAAATCGGTTGATTAAAGCATTGGCTGTGGAGGGCAAAGGAGGACAGCTGGCAGCTCAGCTGCTTGCTAATGGGAAGTTTAATTTTGCGGCGCTAATTCCAGATAGTAAATCCAATAGTGCAGCCTCGCCATGGCGGGTGCAGGTGGATAAAGTGAATATGAGTGGATGGAACGCTGATTTTTCTGATCAACGTTTGGCAAAAGCACCTTCTATCCCTATTCGTAATATTTCATTGATATTTGATCATTTAGATACGCAGGAAGGGAGTAAAGGTAAATTTAAATTTAATGGGGGCTGGGCTAATCATGGTCTAGTTGATTTAAATGCCGATATTACGCTTATGCCTTTAGCTGCAAAAATGGTTCTTGATGTACGTAATGTGAACGCTGCATTTTTACAGCCCTATTTTACTAAATATTTGAATGTTTCTTTAGCTCGTGGTCTTTTAAATGCAAATGGAACTTTGCAAATTGAAACCAAGCCTGCTTTAAATGCTCGCTATCATGGTGCATTTAGTGTCAATCACTTTTATGCGATTGATAAGCAAACATCGACTGCCTTTTTAAAATGGGAGCGTTTAAATTTTAAAGGGATTGAGGCTACTTTATTACCGCTACGGGTGGATGTGGCCGACGTGGCATTAGATCAGTTTTTCTCTCGGCTTATTTTATCGCCGACGGGGCGGCTTAATTTGCAAGACATCATGGTGCATGATGGTAAGCAGGTTTCTGTGGCGCATGCTGCAAGTGAAGTGAGCCAAGCTGTAGCGCCTGTGGCAGATCATAATAAATTGCCATCGATGAATATTAAAAAAATTACTCTGACTAATGGTGATGTTCGTTATAGTGATTTCTTTATTAAGCCTAATTTTACGGCTAATTTAACGTCCATGGCTGGAAGTGTGTCTGGTTTATCAAGTGCAGAAAACGCACGTGCTCGGCTTGATTTTCACGGTTTTGTGGATAAATCTGCCGCTGCTCAGTTGAGTGGTGAGCTTAACCCTTTATCAAATAAAATATATCTTGATCTGAAAGGGGGGGTTAAAAACTATGATTTAACTTCTGCTTCAACCTATGCAACTAAATATGCGGGCTATGGGGTTGAAAAAGGAAAAATGTCGATGGATTTGGCTTATAAAATCGAAAATAATAAATTGACTGCTAGTAATAAAATTTTCTTAGATCAGCTGACACTCAGCGATGAAAAAATTAATAGTGAAGGGGTGACTACTTTACCCGTCAAATTCGCTTTATCTTTACTTACGGATCGACGTGGCCAAGTTAATCTTAATTTGCCAGTGCAGGGCTCTTTAGATGATCCAGAATTTAGCGTGGGTGGCATCATTTGGCAAATGATTGGTAATGTGATGGAAAAAATAGTGACATCACCTTTTGATGCATTAGCTAGCTCATTTGGTCACGATGGTACAACGCTGTCACAAATTGATTTTGCTTCGGGTAGTGAAAAGATAGATGCTGGGGCTGAAAAAAATATACGGGCATTAGCTGAAATACTTGCTGACCGGCCAGCATTGAAACTGGAGATTCAAAGTTTACTTGACCCACTTTCAGAGCGAACGGGTTTAAAAATTAAAAACTTGCAAAAGAAAATTAGCTCATTAAAGCGATCTAAAATGGCGGAGAACGTCAAATCTATTGATGACGAAAAAGAACTGCTTATTACCAAAGATGAGTATTCTGATTTTTTAGAAAAAGTATATAAAAATGAAAAATTTAATAAACCAACTAATTTAATTGGTTTGAATAAATCTTTAACTGATTCAGAAATGGAAAAACTGATTTTTGAGCATACTGAAATAAAAGATGACGAACTCTACGCTCTGGGTTTACGCCGAGCTCTGTTATTGAAGGCTGCATTATTGGCCGCTGGTGTAGATGAATCGCGTATTTTTCTGTTGAAGCCAAAAATAAATAGTGTGGATGACAAAAAATCACGAGTGAAATTTGATTTGAAATAATGCGGCTTACTAAGCAGGGTATGCTGGATTACGGAGTAATCTGGTTTGGGTTGGCTTTTGTTCTCAGTCTATTTTTTATTAATATGCTTTACGTGTTTTCTATTTTTATTAGCTTGTAACTTACAAATAAAATTTGGCGAAAATTACAGGGCGAGGGGGATGGCTATTTAATGGCTTTAATTCTGTTCTTTGATAAGCCTCTGTCTAGGTTTTTTCTTGTAATGCCACTTAAAAACATCTTTACTGATTAGGTATTCGCTACAGTTTTTATGCTGCGATTCATTTTTATTGAGTTCCTTACCTAGTATTGGGGTTTTTATGTTGTTGTATAGTGAATCACCTTCGCATTTAAGTATTTTATTACTGCTAGGACATGATACGGATAGTGCCTCGCTGATTCGTGGTATGTCAGAAGGTGATGTTCCGTGCACGATTCAAGAGTGCCGTGATTTGGTACAGCTTGATCAG
>JANYCY010000016.1 GCA_025360045.1 Janthinobacterium sp.
GAAAAAATATGTGATTTTCGTAGGGTGTGCAAGTGCCTTTCTTGCGCACCAGCCCTTGGTGCGTAACGCCTACGGCGTTTTGCACCCTACGAAAAATGCATGATTTAAAAAGATTGGATAATTTATGCTTGGGTACTTAAGGAAAAAAATAGTCAAGAAGTTTACAAAGCTTTTGTATCTGAGCTTGCCGTAAAGGCGGCAAAAAAAATGAATCTATAAATATTAGAATTATCACCTGTGGGAAAAATACAGCATTTACAATTGATGATGCGGCCCACAAAATTCTAATGCGTAAAACTGCCGACAATTTAAAAATAAGCTCGGGAATATTGCGTATATTGGGGGCTAACTTTGAGTAGATTAAAGGGGCTTGTGGATCAATGTTTCGTTTGTAAGTAAAAAACTGACAATTGTGGCTTTGTTGTTTAAATACACTTATATTTTTAATGTAATATGCTCACATTAATGTTTTTGGCATAATTCAAGTGAAACTCTAACTTTGCCTGATAAACGGAAAATAATGAAACATACTCCTCTTACTTCGATGACTCTGGCTATATCAGCCGCCTTTGTTTTAACTGCTTGTGGAGGCGGTGGTGGTGACTCGTCTGCAAGTACGGCGACGCCTGTGGCCGTTGTGCCTACTGCGGTGCCTGTTGTTCCGCCTGCAGGTGGAAACAACGTCAGCACGTTGACAGGGACTGTGGCGACGGGGAGCGCTGTGCAAGGCGCTAAAGTTGAGATTAAGGATGCCAAGGGTGCAACAGCTACAGCAAATACGGATGCAAATGGTGTTTATACGATTGATACCAGTAAGCTGACCGCGCCTTTTTTAATTAAGGCGAGTGGTGGTACTTTGGCGGTTACGGGTAAAGCCAATTCTACTGATTTGTATTCGATAAGTGTGATGGGTGAAAAAACCGCCAATGTCACTTTATTAACGAAATTGGTTTTTGCGCAATTAGCCAATCAATTGCCTGAAGAGGCATTTGCTAAAGCCGATAGTTCACTCAGTAGCAAGCTTGCAGATAAGACTGCATTGAATGCGGCGATTGAAGCCACTGCGAAATATGTGGCACAAACTATGGGTGTGGATGCTCAAACATTGGGTAATGTGATTACCAGTAAGCTTGATGCTGCTGTAGCAGGGGATCCGCATGATGCACTGCTGGAAAAATTGCTAGAAAAAGATCCTAATTTTGCGAATAAGGCGATTGAGCTACTTAAAGATCGTGGGGTGAAAGTCACATTTGATCCGGCGAAAGAAACATTAGGCCAGTGTATTGCTTCATTGTCTTTAGCGAGCGATTCAAAGCTGAGTAATAGCGCTGAGGAAGATGTGGCAATTTATACTTGGGATGGGCATAAAAAAGTTGATTGGAGTGGCCAAGGAAAATTTGCAGAGGGTTGGTTGGGTGGTGTTTATAAAGATTATTTTGGTGCAAATGCGAAGCAAGTGGCCCTAGATGGCGAGCAAGTTTTGCAAACGAGTAATGAGTATATTGTTCAGGAAGATTTAACGGACTCTGCTCCTAGCAATAAATACCCTTTTACGGTTAAGGCAAAAGAATATCGTACTTTAGATCGTAAAAAAGTATTGGGCTGGCGCGATGATTATTTTAATCAAAGCGATGTTGCCACGGGTGAGTGGATGCAAAAAAACAATCTAGCCAGCGCTGCGCGTTATAACCAGCTGTTTGATTTGGTTCAGGGGCAGGCGCAAAACGATAGCTATAGCCGCAAGGCGGCTGCGTCTTGGTTGGGAGCAGAAGTTCGTACTGAAGATTTAAAAACTGAATATCGTTTTTTAGGTCGTGAAATTATTGAAACAAAATTAGGAAAAATTGAAACTTGCGTTTCATTGGAAACAACGAATTTGGTGCAAAAAAATACGTCTGGAACACCGTTACTCAAACAGACTTGGTCGGCCAAACACTGGCGCATTCCAAAGCTAGGCTATGCAAAGTATGAAACCAATGATTTAGAGACAGATGTAAATGGCAAAGTATTTCTAGAGGAAAAGCACACCTACGATATGGTTGGGGCGCGTAGAAATGGCCAGCGTTATGGCACATATGATTTGTGGACGGGGGTGCTAACAGGTCAAAAGAGTTCATCTAATGGTATGTGTAATGCAAACTCTACAGGCACAACAGTTGGGTTTAGTTGGTTAGTTAAGCCAGAGGCAAATGGTAAGGCTACCTATCGTACTTGGAATGGCAGCTTGCTTGCTGATTTGGCGATTAATTACCCAGGTTCAAATACGCTGAATAATTTTAGATCGGAAGTCTTTGATGGTGGCTCTGGAAAAATGAGCTGGTCGCAGAATGTGACTTTTAATTTGAGCGATATGACTTTGTCTGGCACTTATACTCGCACCGATGATTATACAAAGCCTAGTGTTTGCAAGGCGGCGTATCCTTACCTTGCCAAAGGCAGTAAAGTATTTTGATTTTTGCTTAATAGAAAACACCTCAACGAAGTTTGAGGTGTTTTCCTTTGTGTATCTTGATGCTTATCCGCTCTCTTCATAGCCTGCTTTGTTATAGTAAGGCTTATGAAGATCCCTCGCGTTCTGACTGCGCCGTGGCGCGCGGTAAAAAATCCTTTATTTCTTTATCAGCATCATCGCCAGATCCATGCTTTGCGGGTGACTTTGGCTTTTATTTTTGGGCTGGTGATTAATCTGAGTTTTCCAATTCAGCATGGTAGTTGGATGCTGGTGACGATTGTGGTGATGCTGGGCAATGTGCCGCATTTGGGGGCGGTGGCGCAAAAGACGCGGCAGCGGACGGTGGGCACAACGGTGGGGGCGCTGGCAGGTTTGTTGGCTTTGGCTCTATATGGTGTTTCGCCCTTGCTTGCTTTTAGTTGGATGGCTTTGGTGATTTTATTAAGCGCTTATCATGCAATTGGTAAGGCAGGTTATACCGCGCTGACGGTAGGGATTACGCTGGTGATTGTGGCGGGGGTGGGAGATGGCACGGTGGATGAGTCGCTATGGCGCACGGCGAATGTGGCTTTGGGGTCTTTGATTGCGATGATGGCAGCCTCTTTATTTCCGCAGCGAGCGCTGGATCATTGGCGTTTTTTGCTGTCAGATAATTTACGGGAATCGGCGCTGATTTATAGCCATATTGCACGGCGTGTGCCGCTGGATATCGAGGCATCGTTGGGGCGCTTTAATACCCGCTTGGTGGCGATGCGGGGCTTGATTTCGGCAGCGGCGAGCGAGTGTGAGCAAAATTCGCTGAGTTTTGAGTCGATACAACGCTGCCAGCGCACGCTCTATAGCTTGTTTGATCGCATGGACGATATTGCAGATAAAACTGCGGCGTTAGCCGATGGTGGGCAGCAGCGGCAGGCTATTGTAAAAGCGCTGTTTCGCGCCGCCCATGGCATTCGTTTTTTGCATGCTGATTTATTGCTGAATGTGCTGCCCGAGCCTGCGTTGAAAGAGCGCACGCCCGGCGCTTGCGATTGGCTGAGCGCCGAGCTTAGCCAAACCACTAGCCGCTTATGCGATGAATTATTGCTGCTGATGCCTGCTATTTTGGCGATTCAGCAACCTCTATTGACCTTGTCTAAAGAAGAGGCGCTACGCAGCTTGGAGGATTAATGAGCAGTGCGCTATGCATGATTAAACGAGCGGTGTCTTGCCAATTTCTTGGACGGTATTGTTGAGGGTAAGGTGCTCGAGCTTTTCTGATGGCAGGCTGACGAGTAAATCAATTCGGCGTTTGATTTGGGCAAATATTTTGCAAAATGAGGCGTGTTTTTCTTCTTCGCTTTCTCCGCTTGGGTCTTCATAAGCCCAATGCGCGCTAATGGGGTGGCCCGGCCAGCTTGGGCAGATTTCCCCTCGTGCTTTATCACAAACGGTAATCACGATATCCATATGCGGGGCATTATGCCCTTCAAATTCTTGCCATGATTTAGAGTGCATATTGCTGGTGTCGTAGCCTATGGATTGGAGCAGCTCAATGGTGAAAGGATTGATCTGGTCGCTAGGATGCGTGCCCGCGCTGTAAGCGTTAAATCGGCCATGACCTAGCACATTGAGTAATCCTTCCGACATAATGCTGCGTGCTGAATTGGCGGTACATAAAAATAAGACATTAAAAACGCGGTTAAATGTGGGTTGAGTCATGCGATCGTTCTCGTATTTAGCTGTGTTTTGCGGCCAATTCAATGGCGTCACATAGGGGGCTGTAGTGGCTTTGATGGTAGTGGGTCTTGCTTTATTTATCTTGCATTGAACAGATTTTTGCAGATCAGGGAGGTAATCTTATCCTACTTAAATGAAACAAAAGCTTCATATTGCTTACGGGTGTCGTTTAATTGTGTCAGTTTTGTGCGGGGGCACTTGTCTTGCATTTTGTGCCGCTCAGCGGGCATAAAAAAACGGCCCCTAGGGGCCGTTTGGTTTGCGCTATCCAAGCTTAATCAACAATCAGCTTGTTGTTTTGCAGTAGATTTTTCAAGATGTCGGCATCCGTAGAGCCTGTTAGATCAACCCCTTGCAGGATAATGGTTTGGTCTTCTTTCCCCGCGTTGTAGCCTGCATTAAATTCCCCTGCCGTGCTGACGTGAATCACCGTGTTACCGCCGGTTTTTTCAATGTGCAGATAGTTGAGTAGATTGCCAATATCGTTGCTGCCATGCGTTTCGCCAATCAGCAAGTCACGCATATCGAGCTTATCGTTATTGCCCGTTGTAACACTTTGATTAAAGTCCATCACCACATCGGTGGCAGTTTTTACCACGTTGACATTGGCACCCACTCCAAACTCGTTGCCTGTGCCAGCGGCTGTCGCGCCTCGTGCTACGGCTTGATCACCTGGCATCCAAAGGAATACATCGTCACCGGCATCGCCTCGGAGTACATCGTTGCCAGAGCCGCCACGCAATACGTCGTCACCCAAACCACCACGTAAGGCATCGTTATCGCTGCCGCCATCAAGGTAATCGTTGCCGGTATGGCCATAGAGCAGATCCACACCCGCTTGACCAAAGATAGCATCATGGCCACTACCGCCGTTTACTACGTCTGCCTTAGGGTTGCTTACGCCAACAGCTGCGCTAAAGAGCTGAGTGCTGGAGTCTACTAAAGAGCCTAAGTTCAGCGTCATCAGATTATGACCCAGAATATCTGCAAATTTGTAGCCTGCAGAATCACTATCCCCTGCATAAATCACATCGTCACCACGGCCTGATTCAACGTAGTCGTTACCGCCACCCGCATCAATTACTTGATCAACCGACTGGGTGTACTGGAAGCGTTGGCCAGGGTTTGGATTAGGGGCGGTGGATATGGCTCCGCCGCCCAATTGCAGATCAATCACCGTGCCTTCTGTTTTTTCGCCAGTCCACAGACTATTGGATTCACCATACATATCGCCAATCTGATCGTTATAGCTGGAGCCCATAATTACCACCGGATCGGTATGGCCCTGAATATTGATCGTGAGTGTAGCGATGGATGTGCCACCTTTGCCATCGGATGCGGTGTAGGTAAATTTCTCGCTTAAGGTATCTCTGTCATTCAGCGCATTTACACGTGGGTTGCTATTGTCCAGCGTGTAGCTATAGCTGCCGTCGGCATTGATGGTGAGCTGGCCAAACTGCCCCGTGATGGCTTTACCCACATTGGCGGCATTATTGTTGATGGCCTGAACCACCAGCTTATCGCCATCGACGTCGATATCGTTGCTAAGCACATTGCCGGTAATAGGATTCGGTGTGCTGTCTTCGCGGATGCTTGCGCTATCGTCACTGGTGCTTGGCGCATCGTTGGTATTGGCGACCTGAATCGCGACAAAGGCGTTGTTGGTGGCTGTTTCACCGGTGCTGTTTTCTACGCTTACCGCTTGCAGGCCAACCTTGTATTCACCAAAGAAATTAAGCGGCGGTCTGATTTGCAGATTGTTTAAGTCCCAACCTTTTAGATTGAGCGCCGAACCATCGCTAGGCACGTTAAAGGTATGCACGCCATCATAGACGGTGCTGCCCGCTTTTAGCTCGGTCAGTGAAAGGCTTTGCAAGCTTTCAGATCCGTCGGTATCGCTGAGCTTGGCTGCCAAGCCAAACAGCTTGATAAAGCTATCTTCTTGGCCGCTGATGCCTTGTGGGTAGTAGCCGCCATCGCCTGTCGCCACCAGATTGCTATGTAATCCGCCATTGCTTTCCAGCTGAGCCAGATTGCTGTAGAGCGGGAAGTTGCTGGTGTTAAAGTCGATGGCTTTTCCGCCATTGACACTTACATTCAGATCCATCGCACCCACGTTGGATGCGTTGTAAACGATCATCTCAACAGTGTAGTAGCCAGATTTTCCTGCAATAAATGGTGTGGCGGTGAAATTACCGTAACCATCATAAGGGCGGTTCATGAGCTCTACGCCGCCAATTTTGAGCAGGGAAGTGTCATCTACATAGCCACTGAAGGTGTAGGTTTTGCCTTCTTCTAGGTAAACTAAACCACTGACTCTGTAAGCAGAATCTGTGGCGATGCCGCTTGGCGCAGATGCGCCATTAGGCACATAAACATCCGGTGATGTGACCACGGTGGTGCTGGTCGGTACTTTGCCTTCTAGCTCTGTTTCGATGCGTGTTGGCGTTCTGGCCGTAGTGGTGTTTAGATTGTCATTTGCATCCGGAGCATAGTATTGCTGGGTTAAACCATTGCCTTTCGGAGGCGTGATGGTGGATGTAGAGCCGTTTACCAGACTGATGCCGCCAATCGAAATGACCGGCATATCGGCCACCGGCTTGATATCAACCACCATGCTGACTTTATCGCTGCTGGCGCTGCCATCATTTATTTGATAATCAAATTTGGCATAGTCAGATTTTTGATCGCCAGTGCCAGCCGTGTTAAAGCTATTGTGACCCGATTCATTTGCATCTGGCACAAAGGTCAGCTTACCCGCATCAATATCTGCTTTGCTGATGGTGAATTGGGCTGGGTTAGTAATGGTGATCCCATTAAATTGCAATACCCCATCCGCAGGAAGCGAGCTTAATTTGATCGAAAGGCTGCTTGCCGCTGTATCGCTATCGATGGCATTAAAGTCATTCCATTTAAAGGCGTAAGCCGTATCTTCGGAGCCGGTTACCGCGCCACCCGTGCTGCTTGGCGCATCGTTGGTGCCGATGACGGTGATGCTGACCTTGCCCGCCGTGCCATCCAAGCTGCTTACAGGCAGATCAAACTTAACTTGTTCGCCTTCCTTCAACGCTTGAACCGTGGCGCTGGCGTTGTCGATGTCGAACTTCCAATCACCATTGGTTTGCAGGGTGAAGGTGCCGTAAGCGTTCTTCACGGTTTGCGGCGTGAAGCTGGCTTCACCGGCGTCTTTGTCTGTAACAGTCAGGTGGCCTTGCGCGGTTGATTGCGCAGCGGTGTCTTCTTTGACGGTACCTGCACCGATATCGCCCACACCTTGACCAATGATGGCGGTGTCATTCGTGCCGATTACGGTGATGCTGACCTTACCCGCCGTGCCATCCAAGCTGCTTACAGGCAGATCCAGCTTAACTTGCTCGCCTTCTTTCAGCGCTTGAACCGTAGCGCTGCTGTTGTCGATGTCGAACTTCCAATCACCATTGGCTTGCAGGGTGAAGGTGCCATAAGCGTTCTTCACGCTTTGCGGTGTGAAGCTGGCTTCACCGGCGTCTTTATCTGTAACAGTCAGGTGGCCGTTGGCGGTGGTTTGTGCAGGGGTGTCTTCTTTAACAGTACCGGCACCAACATCGCCTTGGCCTTGACCAATGATCGCAGCATCGTTGGTACCGATCACGGTGATGCTGACTTTACCCGCCGTGCCATCCAAGCTGCTTACAGGCAGATCCAGCTTAACTTGCTCGCCTTCTTTTAGCGCTTGAACTGTAGCGCTGCTGTTGTCGATGTCGAACTTCCAGTCACCATTGGCTTGCAAGGTGAAGGTGCCATAAGCGTTTTTCACGGTTTGTGGTGTAAAGCTGGCTTCACCGGCGTCTTTGTCGGTCACGGTCAGATGGCCGTTGGCAGTGGTTTGCGCTGGGGTGTCTTCTTTGACGGTACCGGCTCCGATATCGCCTTGGCCTTGACCAATAATCGCCACATCGTTGGTACCGATGACGGTGATGCTGACCTTGCCTGCCGTGCCATCCAAGCTGGTCACAGGCAGATCAAACTTGATCTGTTCGCCTTCTTTCAGCGCTTGAACCGTGGCGCTGCTGTTGTCGATGTCGAATTTCCAGTCGCCATTGGCTTGCAAGGTGAAGGTGCCGTAAGCATTTTTCACGCTTTGCGGCGTGAAGCTGGCTTCACCGGCGTCTTTGTCCGTAATAGTCAGGTGGCCTTGCGCGGTTGATTGCGCTGCGGTGTCTTCTTTTACTGTGCCGGCTCCGATATCGCCTTGGCCTTGACCAATGATGGCGGCGTCATTCGTGCCGATCACGGTGATGCTGACCTTACCCGCCGTGCCATCCAAGCTGGTCACAGGCAGATCAAACTTAACTTGTTCGCCTTCCTTCAGCGCTTGAACCGTGGCGCTGCTGTTGTCGATGTCGAATTTCCAGTCGCCATTGGCTTGCAGGGTGAAGGTTCCGTAAGCGTTCTTCACGCTTTGCGGCGTGAAGCTGGCTTCACCGGCGTCTTTGTCTGTAACCGTCAGGTGGCCGCTTGCGGTAGTTTGCGCTGCGGTGTCTTCTTTGACAGTACCTGCACCAACATCACCTTGGCCTTGACCAATGATCGCGGCGTCATTCGTGCCAATTACGGTGATGCTGACCTTACCAGCCGTGCCATCCAAGCTGGTCACCGGCAGATCAAACTTAACTTGCTCGCCTTCTTTCAGCGCTTGAACCGTGGCGCTGCTGTTGTCGATGTCGAATTTCCAGTCGCCATTGGCTTGCAGGGTGAAGGTGCCGTAAGCGTTCTTCACGGTTTGCGGCGTGAAGCTGGCTTCACCTGCGTCTTTGTCCGTAATAGTCAGGTGGCCTTGCGCGGTTGATTGCGCTGCGGTGTCTTCTTTTACTGTGCCGGCTCCGATATCGCCTTGGCCTTGACCAATGATGGCGGCGTCATTCGTGCCGATTACGGTGATGCTGACCTTACCCGCTGTGCCATCCAAGCTGCTTACAGGCAGATCAAACTTGATCTGTTCGCCTTCTTTCAGCGCTTGAACCGTGGCGCTGCTGTTGTCGATGTCGAATTTCCAGTCGCCATTGGCTTGCAAGGTGAAGGTGCCGTAAGCGTTCTTCACGCTTTGTGGCGTGAAGCTGGCTTCACCGGCGTCTTTATCTGTAACCGTCAGGTGGCCTTGCGCGGTTGATTGCGCTGCGGTGTCTTCTTTTACTGTGCCGGCTCCGATATCGCCTTGGCCTTGACCAATGATGGCGGCGTCATTCGTGCCGATCACGGTGATGCTGACCTTACCCGCCGTGCCATC
>JANYCY010000087.1 GCA_025360045.1 Janthinobacterium sp.
GGGCGTCCCGCTGGACCTTCCTTTCTTGCGCGGCCAAGAAACGAAGCCAAAGAAGGCCGCCCCTAAAACACGAAATCCCCTCGCTGCGGACAATCGAGGCGGCGTCAATTCAACTCGCTTCGCTCAAACACGAATTGACGACTACCCCGCCCCGCTTGTTCCTCGTTCGGCGTGTTTTCAGGGGAGGGTAAAAGCCCCGTGCCGAGAGTAAAGTTATTACATTTTTTTCGTTGCTTGCAACTAAAAAATAAAATTGCTTAGCGCAAATGGGGTTGCTCCCGCCCTACAAATTAATCACTGGGGCTAGTGTATTTAGGCAATCCGCTCAATTTGCGCACCAACAGCGGATAGCTTGCGCTCAATATGCTCGTAACCGCGATCCAGGTGATAAATACGATCCACAATGGTTTCGCCGCTGGCAATTAAGCCTGCAATCACGAGGGATGCTGAAGCGCGTAGATCTGTGGCCATGACGGTTGCGCCTTCTAGCTTTTCAACGCCAGTCACAATCGCGGTATTGCCTTCGGTATTGATTTTTGCTCCCATGCGGATCAGCTCGGGGGCGTGCATGAAGCGGTTTTCAAAGATGGTTTCGGTGATGACGCCTGTGCCTTCCGCTACGCAGTTCAGCAGCATAAATTGCGCTTGCATATCGGTTGGGAATGCAGGGTAGGGCATGGTACGGATATTCACAGCCTTAGGGCGCTGTTTCATATCAATGGCGATCCAATCGTCGCCTGCTTCGATATAAGCACCGGCTTCGCGTAGTTTTTCGAGAACGGCTTCCATGATATCGGCGCGGGTATTGCGTAATACCAGCTTGCCCTGAGCTACGGCGGCGGCGATCAGGAACGTGCCGGTTTCGATGCGATCGGGCACGATGGCGTGTTCTGCGCCGTGTAGCTCGGCAACGCCTTCGATGGTGATGGTGTCTGTGCCGTGGCCGCTGATTTTTGCGCCCATTTTAATCAGGCAATCAGCTAAATCGACCACTTCTGGCTCGCGTGCAGCGTTTTCGATAATGGTAATGCCATCAGCCAGAGTGGCCGCCATCAATAGGTTTTCAGTACCCGTTACGGTAACCATATCGCAAACAATACGTGCGCCTTTGAGCTTGCCGCTGGCTTTTACATAGCCGTGCTCGATCACAATCTCGGCACCCATCGCTTGCAGGCCTTTGATATGTTGATCAACGGGGCGAGCGCCAATGGCGCATCCCCCCGGCAGGGAGACCTGAGCTTCGCCAAAGCGCGCTAAAGTGGGGCCAAGCACCAGAATCGATGCGCGCATGGTTTTTACCAGCTCGTAGGGAGCGATCAGGGTATCGACTTCATTGGCGGTGATTTCGTACTCGTGCACATTGTCGGTCATCACCCGCACGCCCATACCTTGCAGCAGTTTTTGCGTGGTTTTTACATCAGCAAGCTGGGGAACATTAGTTAGGCGCAACGTGCCTGCAGTCAGCAAGCTGGCGCATAAAATAGGTAAGGCCGCGTTTTTTGCGCCAGAAATTGAGATTTCGCCAGCCAGCGGGGTTCCGCCAATAATTCTTAGTTTGTCCATTTCTTCTAACTCTTTGTGTTTATTTCAAGCAATACCAAAGCAGTGCGGCAATGCCAGCGATCAGCCAAGGCAGATTAGTGAGTGCAGCTAGTTTTTGCGAGCTGCGGTCTAGCGGTTTTTTCGCTTCAACAATGGCTTGTTCAAGCTTGGCGCGGTTTTTTTCGATGCCGTCCAGATTGAAGCGATTTTCGGTGTTCACAGCGCAGCCCATTCGGCTGGAGTCAGTGTTTTTTCTAGCGATAGGGCATGCAGTTCGCCAGAGTCTAGCTCTGGTTTTACTGAGTCCTTCACCAAACGATGACGCGCCAACAGGCCAAGGCCTTCAAAGCGAGGGGATGCGATACGTGCGTAAAAATGGTGGCCATCGCCTGTTACTTCAACGGCAGTTGCGTCTAGGCGCTCGGTAAGTAAGGCTTGTACTGATTCGGGTGTCATGGGGTTATTGCCTTAATTTGTAACCAGATTTAATCAATGCGTAGGCAGCGCTGCCTACAATAACTAAAGAAAGTGTCGCAACGGCTAAAGCATGCCAAGGCGATACATCGCTTACGCCAAAGAAGCCGTAGCGAAAACCGTCAATCATATAAAAAATAGGGTTCCAGCTCGACACGCCCTGCCAGAAGGTGGGCAGGCTGTGAATGGAGTAGAACACGCCAGATAAAAACGTCAGCGGCATGATCAGAAAATTTTGAAATGCGGCCAACTGATCGTATTTTTCTGCCCAAATCCCTGCCAGTATGCCAAGCGCCGCCATCATGGCCGAGCTAATCAGCGCAAAGAGTAAAATCCACAGCGGATGGGCAAAAGCAGGTAAGTTAAACCACATCGTGACCAGCAAAACACCCGCGCCAACTACAAGCCCACGCACCATGGCAGCCAGCAGATAGGCGAGGAAGAATTCTAGGTGCGATAGTGGCGGCAATAGTGCAAAAATCAGGCTGCCGGTGACTTTGGATTGAATCAGGCTGGATGAGGAATTTGCAAAGCTGTTTTGCAGCACCGCCATCATCACGAGGCCGGGAATCAAAAATGCGGCGTATTGCACCCCAGGGTAGGGCTGCACATGGCTATCAAGTACGTGGGCAAAGATGAGCAAGTACATCAGCGCCGTTAGCACAGGCGCTGCTACGGTTTGAAAAGCAACTTTCCAAAAACGCAGTACTTCTTTGTAAAACAGCGTGTAAAAACCTTGCATAGTGTCTTCTTGTAGCGGATGGCTTGGGCTATTAGCTTACGGCGGGTTACACCCGCTTTGCGGCTCTATGCGTTTTGCATCATGTTGACAAAGATCGTTTCCAGATCGGCCTTGCCGACTTCGATATCACGCAGCTGTACCGAGTTATTTCTGAGCTCAGTAAGGATGGCTTCCAGATCTTTGCAATCTGCGAGTTTTAGCTCAAAGCCATGATCACGTTCGCAAATCAGCAGCGGGGCGAGGGACGCGGGTAGTACGGCAGGTTTAATCTTGATAAACAAGTCGCGTGCCGCGCCACGGCTCATTAGCGTGTCTTTGTTTTCTAGCGAAATCAGCTCGCCTTTTTTAAGCATGGCGATGCGATTGCACAGGGTTTCGGCTTCTTCCAGATAATGCGTCGTCAGCACAATGGTGTGGCCATCGCTATTGAGTCGGCGAATAAAATCCCACAGCGTTTTGCGCAGCTCAACGTCTACCCCCGCAGTCGGCTCGTCGAGCACGATGACGGGGGGACGATGTACCAAGGCTTGCGCCACCATCACACGGCGTTTCATGCCACCAGACAAGGCGCGCATATTGGTATTGGCTTTATCGCTGAGGCCCAGATTGGCGAGAATCTCGTCGATCCAGTCGCCGTTATTACGTAAGCCAAAATAGCCGGATTGAAACGTCAACGTTTCACGCACGGTAAAAAAGGGATCGAATACCAGCTCTTGCGGAACAATACCCACCGCGCGGCGGGCTTCGCGGTAGTTTTTTTGGACATCAAAGCCCATTACCGAAATATGGCCAGAAGTGGGCCGTGATAAGCCGCCCAGAGCTGAGATGAGTGTGGTTTTACCTGCGCCATTCGGCCCGAGCAGCGCAAAGAAATCACCCTGCTCCACAGTAAAACTCACCCCTTTAAGGGCATGAAAATCACCATACTGTTTAGCTACCGAGTCAAAAACAATGGCGCTCAAGGTGCTACTCCAGCAGGGGCGCTGGCGACGGCGCTTGCTTTAGATTTTCTCTTCGATTTACGCTTAGTGGGGCTTACGGCTGCGGGTGTGCTTGCCGATTCGGCTACTGCTTCACTGGCTTGAGTGGCGGCAGGCGCAGCAACAGATTCACTTGTTGAAGCAGAGGCGGCTTCATTGGCGGCATCCATTGCATCAAGTTCTTCGTCTGTTGGGCCTAATTGCAAGGGTTGAGGTGGATTGCCATCCCATACTCGGAAGTATCTGCGTTGCAAATAGGCGTCACGCATATAGGCATAGGGATCAGCTTGCGCATTGATCAGCGGATCAAGTGGCAGAAGCTGGCGGCGCTGCTCAATACCCCAAGCGCCATAGCGAATCACTTGGGTGCTTAGGTCTTGGGAACCATCCCAAATCTGCAGTGGATCGGCAAAGAAGCGGACCGCTAAATCACTGCTATCACGTAGCGTAGTTGGCCCACGCAAAGGAATCATTAAATAGGGGCCAGAGCCCATTCCCCAACTACCTAGTGCTTGACCAATATCTTCGTCACTTTTTTTGAGCCCCATATCGCTGGCCCAGTCGACCAAGCCAAACATGCCTAGTGTGGTATTGACGGCAACACGGCCCATGCTATGGCCCGCTTCACTGCCTTTGCCCTGTAGCAAGGCACCAAAGGAGGCAAAAAAGTCGTCGATATTATTAAAGAAATTGCTAGCCCCCTGTTTAACAGGGCCGGGGGAATATTTTTCGTGCGCTTCTGCAGCAGGCTTGAGTACCGCTTTGTCTACAGCGTTATTGACGGCAAAAATGCCGCGATTGACGGGCTCGATAGGGTCGTAATTATTTTGTGGCGTAGCACATGCGCCAAGGATAAGAGCAAAGAAAGGAAGAAGACGGCGCATGTGTGTCGTAATTAAGTGATTAAGGTCGATATTCTAGGCTGATTTGGCGCTTAGCGGGCTGATAATCGCTAGATCAGGCGCTAAGCCTCTCGCTGTAATAGTTTTACGATTCACTTGCTGTTGTTTGCGGCAACAGCGTATCTACATCGTAGAGCCGTATAAGGCCTAATAAGCCTGTTGGTAAATTGGAAAAACGCAGCTCAGCACCTTGCTGGCGAGCGCTGCGCAACCAATGCAGCAATACCGCGACTCCGGCTGAATCTGCGGAACTGATTTGGCTTAAATCCACTTCCAGCAGCTCGCCTTGGCTCAAGGAGGGCAAGGTGGCGAGCTGCGCGGCTGCTGTATCGAGCTTGAGCGTGCCACTGGGCTGGAAGTGTTTCATTTACTAGCGCTACGCTGTGCGTTGTTGCGATCAGACAATTGCTTGATCAAGCCATCAAGGCCGTCTTTGCGGATGATTGCATTGAACTGATTGCGGTTGTTATTGATAAAGCTAATGCCGTCCACTGCGATATCGTAGGTTTTCCAGCCGGCGTCGGTTTTTTCAAAGCTAAAATCGAGCGGGATTGGTTTTTGCCCTGGCAAGCTGACTTCGGTACGAACGGCCATTTCATTAGCATCATTACCTGGGCGTGTGCCCTTCACATCAACTTGTGCATTCTTGTAAATAGAGAGCGCTGATAAGTAAGTGCGAACCAGCATCGTTCTAAATTCACGCGTTAAGGCTTGTTGCTGTTCTGGCGTCGCTGTTTTCCAATAGCGGCCAACGGCCAGCATGGTCATACGGTTGTAATCGGCTAAAGGCGCAACCCGAGCATCAACCAAATCGCGGGCTTTTAGTGGCTCTTTATCGTTTTTCTTGATGATATCCAGCACATCGCGGCTAACATTTTTAACGATAAGCTCAGGCGCTTCCACTGCTGCAGCAAGGCTACAGGTGGCGATAAAACCCATAGAGAGGGCAAGGATCCATTTTTTCATTATGTGTGCTCCGTTAATTGCTTACTTTTCACCCGCTGTTTCTGCTTTATTAAACAGAACACGGCTGATTAATTGCTCCAGCACAATCGCTGAAGAGGTAATGGTGAAGCTATTGCCTGCTTCAAGCATCTTGTTGTCTGCACCAGAAGTCACACCAATGTACTGCTCGCCCAATAGCCCAGAGGTGAGGATTTCTGCAGATGCATCTCTACTGAAATGATAGCGGCTATCCATATCTAGCTTCACCCTTGCGACGTAACGGGTCGTATCTAGAGTGATACTACTCACTCGGCCTACTAAAACCCCGGCACTTTTTACGGGAGCCCGCGCTTTTAGCCCGCCTACGTTTTCAAAATTGGCGATCAATTCATAGCTATTTGATGCGGGTAATGTAGTTTGGCTGCTTACACGCAAAGACAAAAATAGTAAGGCAGCAATGCCCGCTGCAGCAAAAAGCCCAACCCAAAAATCAATCATTCCGCGTTTCATATATACACCTTTCAATCTGACTCGTTGGCACCTTGGATTTCGTTAAGCCAAGATGCGTCTATATGCCTGTGAACATAAAGGCGGTGAGGATGAAATCCAGCGCCAAAATGACTAAGGAGCTAGTCACCACTGTACGGGTGGTAGCACCCGATACGCCTTCAGCGGTGGGGGGCGCATCATACCCTTCAAATACCGCAATCAAGGAGATGGCAATACCAAATACCATGCTCTTGATTACGCCATTGATGACATCTTGGCGAAAGTCGACTGCGCTTTGCATCTGCGACCAAAAAGCGCCTTCATCTAGCCCAAGTAGCTTTACGCCGACCAAGTAGCCACCAAAAATCCCCATGGCGCTAAACATGGCAGCAAGCAGCGGCATAGAAATCACCCCGCCCCAAAAGCGTGGGGCAACCACGCGGGCAATGGGATTAACCGCCATCATTTCCATGGCAGCTAGCTGCTCAGTGGCTTTCATTAAACCAATTTCAGCGGTAATGGCCGAGCCTGCACGGCTAGCAAACAGTAACGCACCCACCACAGGGCCAAGCTCACGCACTAAGGACAGTGCCACTAAAATGCCGAGTGATTCGGTTGCACCAAAGCGTTGCAGCGTATCGAATCCTTGTAAGGCCAGCACCATGCCCACAAATAAGCCCGATACCCCAATAATCAATACCGAGAGCACCCCTGCAAACCAAATTTCACGCATTGTAAGCTGAAATCGCAGCAAAGAGGTCGGTGAATGACGCAAGATAGCCAGCATAAAGCGCCACGCAAAGCCCAGCTTGATAATGCTGTTGCTCAACGGTCTGCCTAGGGCAGAGATGGCGTTAAATAAAAGTTTAGGCAAGACGCTGCTCCAGGCCGAGATCCGCAGCATAGGGCGCTGCAGGTTTATGGAAGGCCACTGGGCCATCGGTTTCCCCATTGATAAACTGCTTTACAAAGGGGTGAGTGGAGGCGCGAACTTGCTCGGGTGTGCCTTCAGCGACGATTTTACCGTCGGCTAAGAAGTACACATAATCGACAATTGAGAGTGATTCTTCTACATCGTGGGTCACAATCACTGACGCTGTACCCAGCGCATCGTTTAGATCACGAATTAGCTTGCCAATCGTAGCTAGTGAAATAGGATCTAAACCAGTAAACGGCTCATCGTAGAGCATCACATTAGGGTCTAGTGCAATGGCACGCGCTAAAGCCACGCGTCTGGCCATCCCGCCTGATAATTCAGAAGGCATTTGCTCGCTCACACCACGCAAACCCACCGCATTGAGTTTCATCAGCACTAAATCGTGGATCATGGATTCGGGTAAATTGCTGCGCTCTCTGAGGGGAAAAGCCACATTATCGAAGACCGATAAATCCGTAAACAAGGCGCCAAACTGAAACAACATGCCCAACTTTTGCCGCATGGTGTAAAGGCGCGATTCATTCATGCTGCCCACATCGTCCCCAGCCACACTGAGCTTGCCTTGATCGGGGCGAATTTGCCCGCCGATCAGCTTGAGCAGCGTCGTTTTTCCTGAGCCAGATCCGCCCATAATGGCGACCACCTGCCCACGCTTAATGCTGAGGGACACATCAGCAAGCACTGAGCGTTCACCGTAAGCAAAGCTCACATTCTCAAACTGAACCAGAGATGAGGGCATGACGAATGGGTACTCTTCACATGTGGAAAGGCCATATTGTAGGTGGCTATGGCTTTACTAGGTAGATGAACTTTGTATGAATGTGTACGCAATTATTGCCATGCAACAAAGCTGGCAAGCTCCAAAAACCTGAATTTGCCTATAAATAGAAGGAGTCAGCGCTTAATCCATATTATTTTTGATGTCTTTGAGCCTGCTCAAGTCGACATCAAAAGACTAAAAAACAACATGCTAAGGGCATGTTTGCTGGCTGCTTGCTTTGGATTCTTATGGCATTCACATCATCTGTTGGCCTCCCTTGTATAAGAAAGCCCTGCCCAAAATCTGGCATAAAGGGCGATTTGATTCGGCGCTAGTGGATCGCAGATTGCTGCTACTGAATAGGCTTAGTCAGCATCCCTAATGCCAGTTATGAAGAAGGAGGTTATATAAATTTAATTCCTGCCTTCTTTAGCCATATATTTGTTCAATTTTTACTTAATCCACGTACTAGTATGAAAGCAAGCATTCATCCTAAGACAGGATTATCTATGTATCTAGAGCACTTTGGCTTAAACGAACCACCGTTTCGGATTACACCACATCCAGAGTTTTTTTTTGTTGGGGCGGAGCGTGGTGCGACTCTGGAGGCTTTGATTTACGCCGTGCTAGCAGGTGAAGGCTTAGTTAAGGTAGTGGGCGAGGTGGGCAGTGGCAAAACGATGCTGTGCCGAGTGCTGATCGAGCGTTTACCGGCCAGTGTGGACAGCGTGTATATCGCCAATCCAGCCATGAAGCCGGATGAGTTAATGCTGATGATTGCTGACGATTTGGGCATCGTTTGCGATGCAACACACACCAGTGGCCGTGTCAGGGGCTTGCAGGCAGCCTTACTCGAGCGTTTTGCTGCGGGGCGGCAGGTGGTGATTTTGATTGATGAAGCGCATGCCATGCCTACAGAAAGCTTGGAGGCGGTGAGGCTGCTTTCAAATTTGGATCATGGGCATCATAAATTATTGCAGATTGTTTTGTTTGGCCAAACCGAGCTAGATGATCGCTTAGCAAAGCAAGATTTACGTCAGCTGCGGGAGCGGATTACCCATATTTTTCAATTGGCACCGCTCAGGGCGAACGATATTGAGGCCTACATTGAGTTTCGGATGCGCACGGCGGGCTATCGTGGGCCGGAGCTATTTCAAGCCGAGGCGCTGAAATCGATTTACCGTGCTTCGGAAGGATTAACGCGGCGGATTAATATTTTGGCCGACAAGGCCTTGATGGCGGCATTTAGCCAAAGTCAGCACTCGATTACGGTGAAGCATGTGGGCGCGGCAGTGAAAGACAGCGCCTTTAAGCCTATTAAAAAGCGCTCTCCATTAGTCTGGATACTGCTTTCAGGCGCGATGGCTGGGGGCGTATGGGCGGGCTTAATGCAAGTGTCGAACCCGCAGCCAAAGGTGATTTCCGCCGTGGCGTCCACCCCTTTACAACTCGCTTCCACCTCGGACGTATTGGCTCCAGAAGTGCAACTTTCTGCTTCGCTGCGGCAAAAATTAACTGAATCGCGGCAAAAAATAAATCGGGCAGAAGTCAACAATATGGCGGTGATGTTATTGGTTACCCCTAAATCAAAAGGTGCGGAATTAGAAAAATTCTTAGCACAAGCGGGTCAGCTGTTACCCCAAGAGCAATTACTGGTTTACCCAGCAGAGGTACGGGGTAGCAAAGGCTGGGGCTTGGTTTATGGTTTTTTTCCAGATAAAAGCAGTGCAAAAGCCGCCATGGCTTCTTTGCCAGAATCTTTAAGAAAGAATAAACCTCTTTTGCGCACCGTGGGAGGGATGAGAGATGAATTGTGGAATTTGTGATCGTCATTTAATAGGATTAATTAATTATTCCATTCTATAAATAATTTGATTTTGAATATAACGACTTAGCCATGATCTCTCATGGCCTATTTAAATCATTAGATCCTTTGCATGAGTACCCAATAATGCGGTGGAAAATTTTAATCCTTGTTTTCTTGCTCAGTGCCTGCGCTAGCCAATCGGGCTTGGAAATGGAAAACGGCCGCCATTTAGAATCTAAACCTATCTCCTCTGCTATTCCAAAGCCTGTAGCTGCTAGTCCCTTATTACCCAAACCACAGCCAGCCGCCAAAACAGCCACCTATAGCGTGGTGGTGCATCAAGTGCCGGTAAATGAAATTTTATTTGCATTAGGGCGAGATGCCAAAATTAATGTGGATGTGCATGCAGGCGTGAATGGCAATGTCACTTTAAATGCAATTAATCAAACACTGCCACAAATCTTGGAGCGGATGGGTAAGCAAGTCGATTTACGCTGGGAGCTAGACAATGGCGTACTTACAGTCACGCCTGATATCCCCTATTTAAAAATCTATAAAATGAATTATTTTAACCTATCTAGAAATGTTAAATCGAATGTGACGCTAGCTAATTCGGTAAGCAGTGGTGGTGGCGGTGGATCTGGAAATAGCTCGAATACTCAGATTGATATGGTGGCCGATCATCATTTATGGAAACAAATTGATTTAAATTTAAAAGAACTATTGGGTGTTTCGGCGGATGCCAAGGTAAGTGGAGGCGGTGCGCAGCTGGGGGCCATTGTGCAGGATCAAAGCGCACAGGCCGTTAAAAGTAATGCATCTGCCGATAAAAAAGAAGTCGTTAAAACGGCTGCAGAAGCAGCAAAAGCGGCCAAAGATATAGCACAAGCCAATAAAATAAACGCGGAAACAGAAAAATTAAAAGCGGGTGAATCACTGCCGATTAACAAACCTGTTGCTGTAGTGGATGCAAATATTACAAATACCAGCCGATTAGTTATTCTTAACCCAGAAACAGGGGTGATTACAGTCAGGGCTAGCCAAAAAGAGCACGTAAAGGTCGCTGAGTATTTAAATGCGGTGCAAGGCGGTGCTTTGCGGCAGGTATTGATTGAGGCCACAATTGTAGAGGTTTTATTGTCTGATCAATATCAGGCAGGGGTGGATTGGAGCCGAATTGGTGAAACAGATAATCAATTAAATTTCCAACAAAAATCTTTAGCTAATAACCTAGGTACTGCCCCATTAAGTATTCTTTCTTATACCAAGGCGGGTGGAATTTTAAGTGGGACTTTTAATTTTACCATTAAGATGCTAGAGCAATTTGGCCGCACGCGTGTTTTATCTAGCCCAAAAATTATGGCATTAAATAATCAAACCGCCGTAATGAAAGTGGTAGAAGAGCAAGTTTACTTTACGATTAAAGTAACGCCGCCGGTTATTACCGATGGCAAAGTCACCACGCAAGCGACTTACGATAGTGAATTACATACCGTGCCGATTGGCTTGGTAATGCAGGTTACGCCGCAAATATCTGAAGATGGCCAAGTTGCGCTTAATGTAAGACCCACCATTACCAATATTAATTCATTTATTGAAGATCCTGCGGTGGCGATTTTGGCTGCGGCCAATAACACGCAAATCAAAAGCTTAGTGCCAATATTGCAAGTCAGGGAATTTGATTCCACCTTAAAAGTCGCTAGTGGGCAGGTGGCTATTTTGGGCGGATTAATTCAGGATTCTTTAAATAATGATAGGCAAGGCGTGCCGGGTTTATCTCGTATGCCCTATGTGGGCGATTTATTTAGCTATCGCAATGATAAAGTCAGCAAAATAGAATTAGTGGTGTTTTTACGCCCAGTTTTAATTAAAGATAATAATAGTGATTTGGGTAATTATCAGCAGTTTTTACCTAATGATCAGTTTTTTAAGAAAGAAGCAGATCATGATTTATCGGCTTTTCAGTCTGGCGTTGTTCCCTTGGGAACTAAGCCATGAGTCTATTGCTGCAAGCCTTAAAAAAAGCCGAAGAAGCCAAACGGCTGCGTGAAGCGGCTGTGGCAGAGCAAGTGGATGAGCCGCTGGCGGAGCCAACGCAGGAAATACATCAGGAACAGGGAGCTAGCGCTGAGCTAGGCTTAATTAGCGACCAAGGCGATCACGCAGTCGCTACTTTATCTTTGGAAGAACCCGTCTGGGCAGTGCCTGCAGAGCTAGAGTGGCAAGTAGCTCCTCTGCCTAATGAGATCGCTCAGCTAGATATTGACCCACAGACGACACCTGCGGAGTGGGTCTTTGTCCCTATCGCTGTTGATGTAGAACTGCCGACAGAAGCGCCGATCATAGCGCCTGATTTACCTGAAGCAGAACCTGTCATCAAGGCTGTTCTTGATACGCCCACCCCCAATCCTTTGCCTAAAGTCGCCCCTGAGAAGGCCGAAGAGGAGGATCTGACTTGGTTAAACAAGCCAGCCGCACCCACAACGGCCTTCATAGCGCCAACCGCGCCGTCCCCCTCGCTTACACCAACAGTCACTCCACCCGCTCCACAGACGCCCAGTATTACACCCAGCGTTGCCCCCAATAAGCCGCGTTTTCGCTCTAAAAATTTACCTTGGCTGATTTTGCTGGGGGTCTTATTGATGGCGGGTTTAGGGGGCTATTTTTGGTGGCAGTATCAGGCGCTGAATATGTCGCCAACGGCTGCGCCAGCCCCAGCTGTTGCGGAGGATGCTGCAGTGCCTTCTGCCGCTGAAGCCCCTCCTGCCCCCGTGCCCGCTCTAGAAGTGATTAAACCGGCTACTGTTGTAGCCGCAGCATCGGCGGTCATGATGGCCGCCTTGCCGCCTACTTATGCTGTGCCACGGCGTTATAAAGGCGATGCGGCCAGCGTGGAAGAGCGGTCCGGCGCTCCCAATGGCGCTGGAGTTAGCTTTGATATGCAAAATACCGAAGCCGCCGTGCCCCTACCGCTGGCGATGGCCTATCGCTCTTTTCAGCAGGGCGATTATCGTGCTGCTGAGGAAGGCTACCGGCGCATGTTGCAGCTAGATCCTCGAAATCGCGACGCCTTGCTGGGGATGGCGGCTCTGGCCATGAAGCGGGGCGCAGGCGCTGAGGCGGCTCATTTCTACCGGCAAATATTGTCGCTTTATCCTAGGGATGAAGTGGCGCAGGCTGCCTTGTATTCGCTCTCACCGAGCAATGAGAATTCAGAAGCGGGTTTACGTCAGCTTTCAGGTCAGCAGGCCGATGCCGCATTTGCCTTGGCTAATCTCTACGCTGGGCAAAATCGCTGGAGCGAGGCGCAGGGCGCGTATTTCCAAGCGTTGTCACTCGATGCGGGTAATGCCGATTACGCATTTAACTTGGCGATCAGCCTAGAGCACTTACAAGAGAATAAATCTGCAGCAAAGTATTACCGGCAAGCTTTAGCAGGCAAAGGCACTTTTGATCGGGCGATTGCTGAAGCTAGGCTGCAAGCTTTGGAGTCGCCATGATCATGCGCTCGGGCCATCGTAGGGCGGGTGGAATCCGCCGTTTTGTAGCTTTTGTAGCTAAAGTCTGGGGGTGGCCCGCCCGACAGCACCATTGGCTTTGCTTGCTGCAAGCGCTGGAGTCGCCATGAACGCGCCAGTCAGAAAGCTGCCGCTAGGCGAGCTACTGGTTTCTAAAGGCCTGCTGTCAGAAGATCAGCTGCGCATCACCTTGTTTGAGCAGCGGCGTAGCGGCGTGCCTTTGGGCAAGTTGATGGTGTCGCTCGGTTTTGTGTCCGAAGGTATTTTGCGCGATGCCTTGTCTGAAAACTTGGGGCAGGTCAGCGTCGATTTGTCCAAAATTTTGGCCGACACACAGGCGATTAAGCTGGTGCCCAAAGACGTGGCTAAGCGCCATATGCTGCTGCCGGTGTCGCTAGATTTAGAGAGAAATAGGCTAACGCTAGCGATGTCCAATCCTAATAATCTGATCGCACTTGATCAGGTTCGCATGTTGCTAAAAGATAAGTACGAGCTGGAAACGCTGCTCGCTGCGGAATCTGATTTAGTCCATGCCATCGACCAATATTATGGCTTTGAGTTGTCGATTGACGGCATTTTGAATGAAATTGAAACCGGTGTGATCGATTGGGCCAGCTTGCAACACGCCGATGCCGAGTACAACCAGCCGGTGGTGCGGCTGATTGATGCACTGCTGGCCGATGCCTGCACACGCGGCGCGTCCGATATTCACTTTGAGCCTGAATCGTCTTTTGTGCGGATTCGCTATCGTATTGACGGCGTGCTACGGCAAATTCGCGCCCTGCACAAAACCTATTGGCCAGCGATGGTGGTGCGGCTGAAGGTGATGAGCAATATGAATATCGCCGAAACTCGCTCGCCGCAAGATGGCCGCATCTCGCTCACCCTCGCTGGCCGCCCGCTGGATTTTCGGGTGGCAGCGCAGCCCACCACTTGGGGCGAAAATATTGTGCTGCGGATTTTGGACCGGCAAAAAGGCTTGGTTAAGCTGGATAGGCTGGGCCTGAGCAAGGAAAATCTCTATTTATTGCAGCTGATGATCGCTAGGCCAGAAGGGATTATTTTGGTCACCGGCCCCACCGGCTCGGGCAAAACCACCACCCTCTATTCTATTTTAAGCAGTGTGAACACCGAAGCCGTCAACATCATGACGCTGGAAGACCCAGTGGAATATCCGATTCCTATGCTGCGGCAAACCTCGGTGAATGAAGCTGCCAAAATGGATTTTGTGAACGGCATACGCTCAATGATGCGGCAAGACCCAGACATCATTTTGCTGGGCGAAATCCGTGATCGTGATACCGCCGATATGGCGTTTCGCGCCGCCATGACCGGCCACCAAGTTTATTCAACCCTGCATACCAATTCGGCCATTGGCTCGATTCCGCGCCTCTTGGATATCGGCGTGCTGCCCGATGTGTTGGCGGGCAATATCATCGGCATTATCGCCCAGCGCCTCGCCCGCAAACTTTGCCCGCTCTGCCGTGAGCCTTACGAGCCAGATGCTTTTGAGCGGCGCTTACTGGGCATCGCGCCTGAGGGCGAACCGATTACGCTGTACCGCGCAAGTGGCTGCCCCAAGTGTGATCACCAAGGCTATAAGGGCCGTTTAACGGTGATGGAAGTCCTAAAAATGAGCGCTGAATTGGATGAATTGATTGCGAGGCACGCTACGCGCTTAGAAATGAAAAAAGCTGCCGAAGCGCAGGGCTTTAGAGCCATGGCCGACGATGCGTGTCGGCATGTATTGGAAGGCGTGACTTCGCTGGCGGAAATTTCCCGAGTGATCGATTTGACCGACAGGGTGACATAAGCGGCTTTTTGGGGCGTGTTTCATCTTGATTTTCCACTCCGTCATCCCCGAATGCATTTATCGGGGATCCAGCAGAGCTTCTGGATTCCCGACAGGGCCACTCGGGAATGACGATCTGATGGAGGGGGCTATTTCGGAATTCTTTTAGAGCCATATCCTAAGAAGTTTTGAGTAAGGAGGATTGCAATGTATGTCCGTGAACATATTTCACGTGTGATTGACGGTAAAACCTACAACACGCGCACCGCATTAAATTGCCATATGCATACCGAATCAAAAGATGAGCATGGTGTGCCGCATTTGATCGAGCTGTATCGCACCAAGCGCGATCAGTATTTTTTGGTCGAGCACAATATTCCTCATCCTTATATCGATGCAGATAAGCGGGGGCCCATTGATGTGCTGACGCCGATTACGCTAGAGCAGGCCGAGGAGTGGGTAGAAAAATACTGCCCATGGCGCAAGGAAAAGATTTTTGCATCCAGCAGCGAAGCCGATACCACGACGCTGACCTTACGCATAGACAAAATGACCAAGGCCCAGCTGATTGCTCAAGCCACCAAGCACAACCTCACGCTGAATGCTTATTGCCTGCTCAAGCTAGAAAAAATCCTCTACGAAAAAGAAGCGCCACGGGGCGGCGGGGTATTTATGGAGCGCGGGTTTAATCCGTCGGAGTGATTGGAGATGTTTTCTTGGGGTGCAAGCCAATCCTATCAATTTAAGTGAATTGCTTTCCGTAGGGCGGGTGCAACCCGCGAGCGATGCTGAAAAATACGCGGGTTTCACCCGCCCTACGATGATTTAATGGTTGTAATGGTGAAGAGCGGTGCGCAAGAAAAACACATGCACACCCTAAGCAAAACCAAACCTTGCACTGTTTATTTGGGGAGCTAGATGCAGTTCATTTACCGCGCGGTAGACAAGGCCGGCTTGGTCCAAAAGGGGAAGTCAGAGGCGAATAATCTGACTGACTTAGAGCAGCGTTTGGAGCGGATAGGCCTGAGCTTGATTGCGGGCAAAGCCGCTCCGCTAGGGGGAGTGCTGGGCGGTAAGAAGGTGAGTCGGCGCGAGCTGATTACGTTTACTTTTCATATGGAGCAGCTGACCCGTGCTGGGGTGTCGATTTTGGAGGGCTTATCTGATCTGCGCGATAGCTTAGATGAGCCGCGTTTTCGCGAAGTGATTGCCAATGTGATTGAAGATATTGAAGGTGGAAATCAGTTTTCGCAGGCACTAGCTGGGCATCCGCAGGTTTTTGATGCTATTTATGTGAATCTGATTCGGGCAGGAGAGGCGAGCGGCAAATTGCCAGAAGTATTACTTAATTTATCTGATTCATTAAAGTGGCAGGACGAGCTGGTTTCGCAAACTAAAAAAATCGTGATGTATCCGGCTTTTGTTGGCGTGCTGGTGGTGGGGGTGATTACTTTTTTAATGATTTATTTAGTGCCGCAATTGGTTTCTTTTGTGGCTGCCATGCAGCAAACCCTACCTTTAAATACCCGTATTCTGATTGCCATCTCCGATATATTTATTCATTACTGGTGGGCCTTATTTGGCACGCCGATTATATTATTTATGCTATTTCGTTTACGCCTACGGCATGACGCCAAATTTCGTCATCGCTTTGATGGCTGGAAGCTGACTATTCCGCCATTTGGCCCTATTTTGCATAAGATTATTTTGGCCCGCTTTGCCAACTTTTTTGCCTTGATGTATGCAGCAGGGATTCCTATTTTGGATTGCATCAAGATATCGGAAGGGATCGTTAGCAATAGCATGGTGGCCGAATCGCTACAGCGGATTCAGGCGCAAATTCGCGAGGGGCAGGGGGTGACGGCGAGTTTTAATCAGGAAAAAATGTTTCCGCCGCTGGTGCTGCGCATGCTTAAAGTTGGCGAGAGCACCGGCCAGCTGGATCATGCTCTGATGAATGTGTCCTACTTTTATAACCGCGACGTAAAAGAATCCATAGAGCGCGTACAGGCTTTGATTGAGCCATCGCTCACCGTGGTGCTGGGCTTGATTCTGGCTTGGATTATGTCCTCGGTACTTGGCCCTATTTTCGACACGATTAGTAAATTGCGATGAGCCACTGCACGCTTTTTTTAACCAATTCTCAGCTGATCGCTTTCTATGTAGAAAAAGGCCAGCTGCTTGAGCATGCGCGTTTTGCTTTGGATGATGAGGGCGCAGCCGCATTTGCTGGCTTTCTGGATGTTTGGAAAGAAGTTGTTTTTAGTCTTTTAGTCGATGTGGTTGAAGAAGATTTTCAGCTGGAATCGATTCCCCACCTTGGGCGTAGCGATCGCAATGCCTTGCTGGCTAGGCGCTTAGATCAAAATTACCGTACCACGCCTTATCGTCGCGCTTTTGTGCAGGCGTTTGCCAAATCGGGTGAGCAGGACAAGGTGTTGATGTCGGCATTAACACTGGCGGACCCCATTGATGCGATTGTGAATGTTTTATTGGCCAAAAAAATGGTCTTGCAGGGTATTTATTCTGTTGCCCTTTTGGCAGGAGAAATGCTGTATCGATCAGGCTTGGGCCTGAAGCATTATCTGCTGGTTTCCTTTACCCCCGGTGGCGGGATGCGCCAGAGTTATTTGGCAGCAGACGGGCTTAAATTTAGCCGTGTGAGTAGCCTGCCTGATGGCACAAATCTGCAAGATGCAGAGCGCTTAGCCGAAGTGATTGTGGTCGAGGCGCTACGGGCTAGGCAGTATTTATCGACGCTGCGCCTGCTGGGGCGTGAAGATAAATTGCAGTTGGCCGTGCTTGCACCGAGTAGCTGCCAGCCTGCCATTAGCCAGCGTTTGGCAAGTAGCGGTGAGGCCGCTCAGTTTGTGCTCAGCGATGTACCGCTCGATTTATTGGCGCATAAGCTACACCTGCCTCAGGCAGATTCCTTGTTGCATATTTTGTGTAGCTGGCTGGAGCTGCACCCGCCTGCTAATCATTATGGGCAGGGCCGCCATCTTATTCATGCCACATGGCGAAAGCGCGGCATATGGCTGCGTTGGGCCTCGTTGGCGGGCTTATTTTTTGGCCTTGTGTGGAGTGGGCTAGCGGTATTAGAGGCGAGGGAGATTCAAGCTTCCATTCATCAATCGCTTAAAAAAACCGGCCAGATTGATGGGCGTTTGCGGCACTTTAATTTGCTGCTAAAGCAGAGCCAAGCCAGTGATCCGGCGGCGATGAAGGGCGCAGTGGAGCTCTATACCAAGGAATTTTTAACTTGGCCGGATATGGAGTCTCACGCGCAGCAAGTGAGCCGAGTTTTGTTGGATTTTCCTGAGCTGGTGCTCGATGAACTGCGTTGGCAATCTGGCCGTGCCCCGATTGACTTAGCGACTCAAGCGGAGGCCGTGGATGCCTCGGCCCCCGCTGCAATGCCGGTGGTATTGCAGCTGAAAGGCCGGGTAGAGCCATTTGATTTGCAGTACCGGCAGGCGTTAGCAAGTGTAGAGCGGCTCAATACGCGGCTGGCTGGCTTGCCCGGTGTGAAAGTGCAGCCCATGACGCTGCCCCTCAACACCAGCTCTAACTCGGGTGTTGAAGCGAAGTCATTACTGCAGGATAAAAATCGGGTCGATTTTGTTTTGCGCCTGAGTTGGGAGCAAAAAACGCCATGAAAATTGATCTTCAACCCCTGTCTGTGATACGCCATGATCTTATTCTGAGCGGGGCAATCCTTGCTCTGGGCGTGCTACTGATGGTGCTGTCGCAGATTTATCTATGGCGTGCACAGGATGAGCAGCAAGCTTTGCGCAGCAATGTGCAACGCTTAACTTTGCAAGCCGATAGCCAAGAAAATGCTTGGAATAACACCCAGCAATACCGTGCGCTTTATCAGACGCTGAATCAGCGTGGCGTCTTAAATGGCGAGCATCGGCTAGATTGGATTGAGTACCTCACCGAGCTAAACCGCAGCTCGCCAGAGCTAAATGTATTATTTCGTTTCGAGCCACAGCGTGCCTTTACCGCCACCTCAGAAACGGTGCAGCTGTACGGCAGCAAAATGATGCTGAGTTTTGAGCCTAGAGATGAAGACGAGTTTTCCGTGGTGCTGGCGGGTTTAAGGCGTTTATCCGGCTGGCCCGCCCCGGAGCAGTGTGTGATCACGCGTCATGCCGAGGAAGATGCAGGCTTAAAAGTAGTCTGCGATATTGAGTGGTTAAGCATCGGGCCGGTGGCGGCTCCTGAGGTGGCTCAATGAAATATACCCTGCTATGTGCCCTGCTATTTACCTCTTTGGCCCATGCCGAGTGGGGGCGTTTATTTTTTAGCCCGAGCGAGCGAGCCGTGGCGCGGGGTGAGGTTTCTTTGCCACACTCTGGGCCAGTCGCCGAGGCCGACACCCTAAGACTGGATGGTGAAATTAGCCACAATGGTAAGAAAACACGTTGGATCAACGGCGAGCTAAGTCCATCTCCCGTGCCCGCTGGTCTAAAAGTGGGCCAAACGCTCAACCGCCAAAGCGGTGCGCGGCGTGATGTTTACCAAGCTGGGCCCTAAACCATGTTCAGCCATCTGCGGCAGCGTGGAGCAATTGCCCTAGTACTATTAATGGTGGTCGGGCTAGGGATTGCTGGGGCCATCTTGGCAGGATTTAGCCACCATGCGCTGGAGTTATACCGCGAGCAGCAAACGCAAAATGTGCTGCTAGAGGCGAAACAAATTTTATTATTGGCGGCTTTAACGAAGCGTGGAAATATCGGGCCATGGAGGCGCCCTGGGGAATTTCTTTGCCCAGATGGCAATCTGCCAGGCGAAGCCGAATATGGACACAGTGGCTTTAATGCTGCGGCTTGCGCAGGGGCCGCCGCTCGTATTGGGCGGATTCCGTGGGCGGATTATCTCTCTGCAGAGCTACGTGATAGCTCGGGCGAGCCGCTATGGATGGCGGTGGTGGATGGCTTTCAAGAAAGAAGAAATATCCCACTTAATAATGACACTGCGCCGTCAGCTGGCAATCCTTGGTTTTATGCCGCTGCCAATAATGGTGCGCAGGCTTTATCTGATGCCGCAGACCCTGTGATTGTGGTGATTATGGCGCCCGGTGCGGCGCTTAGCGGGCAAAATCGCAGCACGGCGGCGCAGCAACGCAACCCCAATAATTATTTTGAATGCAACCGGCTTACCGTCGGGGGCGCTTGCCTTGGCGCACCCAATAACTACGCTAATTACGATGCTACGCAAGGGCGTTTTCTGAACGGGCCACGCTTGGATACCAATGCAAATCCAACGTTGAATGATCGAATCATCACGATCCGTCGCAGTGAACTACTCGTGCCTTTAGAGCGGCGAGCGGCCAAGGAATACCAACAGCTGCTTAATTTGTGGGCCGCACAGGTAGCTCCGGCGCTGGGGCATTTACCCAACCCAGCTAGCCCAAGTGATATTACTTGTGCAGATGTAGGGGCTGGCATAGGCAATAGCAATGGTTGCGCCCCAGCCCCTTTGGTCTGTCGTGGCCATATGCCTAAATCGATTGCGCTGACGGGCGTTAGCTTGTTGCCGGTTTTACCTGAGTATTTGGTTAATCCCGCTAACCGGCCAGCCTCCATGCCCAGCCAAGCTGCATGGCAAAATGTACTGCTTGAGTATGATTGGCTGTTTCTTAATCGCTGGGAGCAAATGTTTTTTTATGTGGTGGCTAATACCGCTAATTGCCCTGCTCCATTGGCGCTAACATTAAGAAATATGTCTTTGCCCGCAGGCAGCGTCAATGCCGTGATGATGGGGGTGGGGGTGGCACAAACAGGGCAAGTTCGTGTTTTGGCCGCAGATAAAGTGCTTTTAAATAATTATCTGGACCCCGTTAGCAGTTACGCCCTTGCTCCAGATATCAATCGCCGCGCATGGGATGCCGTGCCGCCACTGGTGGATCAATACGCCAAACTCGCCCCAAGCGACACGGGAAATGACAGCCTTTATTACCGTATTGGCACTCAGTGGGCTCCTGCTCTAAAGGAAAGACCATGAGGGAGAGAGGTTTTACGCTTGCTGAAATCGCTATCGTTTTAGTGATTATCGGTATCATGCTGGCGGGTGGCTTAGGGGCTTTTAAGGCCCAAACGGATAGCCAAAGAGTGCGCGAAGGGCGGGCTCAGCTGGCCGAAATCAAAGACTCCTTGCTGGGCTTTGCGGTACAGCGAGGCTATTTACCCTGTCCTGCCGATCCTTTATTGACGACTTTTGTTGAAGATCGGGCCGCCAACGGCGTGTGCAATCGTGCACAAGGTGTCATTCCAGGAGCAACTTTAGGCTTGGCTCGCTCGACGGACCCCTTTAATAAGCCATTTACCTATCGAGTCACACTAGGCTTTGCCGATAACGGCCCCGCATCGCTGCCGCCAGTGGTGACTGATAGCAATCAAACACTGGGCTCAGCCGGTAGCTGCCCTGCGGGGAGTGTCGCTCCGCTGGGGGTAAGCTTTATGCTTTGTTCCTTAGGGGATATCTTGATTTACCCAACATCGGTACCCGCCACGCCCCTTGCTTCAAATGTGGTGGCGGTCGTAGTGATGCACTACCGCCACGGCCCGCCGAATGGCGTGGCAGGCTCGGTGGATGAGCAAGAAAACACCAATAACAATCTTATTTTTGTCAGCAAGCTTAGGGTAGAGGACGACCCAGCCACACCGGCTGATGAAGAATACGACGACGTAACAGAGTGGATTAGCCCGTCTATCTTGGTAGGGAAAATGCTGGCGGCAGGAAAGCTGCCTTGATCAAAAAAGATGTTTCAGTTTGCCTTGATAGAGAGCTAAACCTTGAACCACAGAGTAAAACGAGGAACACAGAGGACACAGAGAAAATCATCGAACCTCTCGTTGTCTCTGTGAAACTCTGTGCTCTCCGTGTTCTCTGTGGTTCGAGATTTTGCGCCCTTAACTTTAAGCTGAAGCATCTATATGCTCAGGCTGCTAGAATTTAAAACATAAAAAAACCCCGAAGCACGCTTCGGGGTTTTTTGTGGCTGCAAGGTACTAAGCAACTTGCCCGTGGCAGTGTTTGAATTTCTTGCCAGAGCCGCAAGGGCAGGCGTCGTTGCGGCCTACGCCGGAGAACTGCACTTTCGCGCCGCCTGCCATCGCTTGCATCAGCGCCGTTTTGATTTGCTCTTCATCACCACTGGCCAATAAGGCTTCTAATTCCTGATGATTAAATTGCAGTGCAGATGCAGGTATTTCTTGTGGACGTACCGCTTCTACATCTTCCTGTGAGCGCACTTGCACGGTCATTACAATTTGAATCACTTCGCGCTTGATGTTTTCTAGCAGCTGCGAGAACAGCTCAAATGCTTCACGCTTATATTCTTGCTTAGGATTCTTTTGTGCGTAGCCGCGCAAATGAATACCTTGGCGCAAATGATCCAAGGACGACAGATGTTCGCGCCAGCTTTGGTCAACGTGCTGCAAGAGTACCGAGCGTTCAAACTGACGGAAAGTGTGTTCGCCAGCAATTTCTACCTTGCTGTTATAACTTTCAGCGGCAGTAACTTGCACGCGCTCTTTCATCGCTTCGATGGTCAGCGTGGTATCGTTTTTAACCCAGTCAGCGAGTTGGATATCGATATTGAGCTCGCCTAGGGCGCGCTCAAGGCCGGGTATATCCCACTGCTCTTCCATTGAATCGGCTGGAATATGTGAGTCGAACAGATCAGCAACCATGCTGTCACGCATTGCGCTGATGGTGTCGCTTACTTCTTCGCTTTCTAAAATCTCATTGCGCTGGCCATAAATCGCCTTGCGTTGCTCGTTGGATACATCATCGTATTCCAGCAATTGCTTACGAATATCGAAGTTGCGGCCTTCCACTTTCCGCTGCGCGGATTCAATCGCGCGGGAAACCATACCTGCTTCGATTGGCTCGCCTTCAGGCATTTTCAAGCGGTCCATCACCATCGCTACACGATCGCCAGCAAAAATACGCAGCAGCGAGTCTTCTAGCGATAGGTAGAAACGGCTAGAACCCGGGTCACCTTGGCGACCTGAACGGCCACGCAGCTGGTTGTCGATACGGCGTGATTCATGGCGCTCGGTACCAATAATATGCAAACCACCCGCTGCCACCACGGCATCATGGATAATTTTCCAATCGGCCTTCATGCTGGTGATTTGTGCGTGCTTATCGGCTTCGCTTAATTCTGCATCTGTTTCAATGGCTTTAATTTCGCGCTCGATATTACCGCCAAGCACGATATCCGTACCACGACCAGCCATATTGGTGGCAATGGTAATTACGCCTGGCGAGCCAGCTTGGGCGACGATATCGGCTTCACGTGCATGCTGCTTAGCATTCAGCACATTGTGCTCAAAGCCGTCTTTAGTCAGCATTTCAGAGAGTAATTCGGACTGCTCAATTGACGTTGTACCCACCAAAACGGGTTGCTTGCGTTCTTGGCAGCCTTTGATATCAGTGATGATGGCGTTGTATTTTTCGCGGTCGGTTTTGTAAACCTGATCTTGCCTATCGTCCCGCACCATATCGCGGTTGGTTGGCACAATCACGGTTTCTAGACCGTAAATTTGCTGGAATTCGTAAGCTTCAGTATCGGCTGTACCGGTCATGCCAGACAGCTTGGTATACATGCGGAAGTAATTTTGTAGGGTAATCGTGGCAAGAGTTTGATTCTCTTGATTGATTTCTACGCCTTCTTTGGCTTCAACGGCTTGGTGCAGGCCTTCAGACCAGCGACGACCCGACATTAAACGGCCGGTAAATTCGTCAACGATGACAATCTCGCCCTCGTCGGTCACCACATAATGCTGGTCACGTTGGAATAGGGCATGGGCGCGCATGGCAGCATACAGATGATGCACCAAGCTGATATTGCCAGCGGAGTACAGGCTGTCGCCTTCTTTTAACAGACCCTTGCTGGTGAGGATGGCTTCCACTTTTTCGTGGCCTGCTTCTGACAGCAGTACCGAGTGGGCTTTCTCATCAACCCAGAAATCGCCTTCTGATTCTTCTTCGCTTTGGCGAGTCAGTTGGCCGGGAATATCGTTAACTAGTTGGTACAGTTCGATGCTGTCTTCGGCGGGGCCAGAGATAATCAGCGGTGTGCGTGCTTCATCGATCAGAATCGAATCCACTTCATCGACAATGGCGTAGTTCAGCTTGCGTTGTACACGCTCGCCAACGGTAAACACCATATTGTCGCGCAGATAATCAAAACCAAATTCGTTATTGGTGCCGTAAGTGATGTCACAGCTATAAGCTTGTTGCTTTTCGTCGTGCTGCATTTGGCCGAGGTTCACGCCGCAAGTCAGGCCCAAAAAGCTATACAGCTTATTCATCGTGGCCGCATCACGGCTGGCCAAGTAATCATTCACGGTAATGACGTGTACGCCATTGCCGGATAGGGAATTCAGGTAGGCGGGCAGCGTGGCAACCAGCGTTTTACCTTCACCCGTGCGCATTTCAGAGATCTTGCCTTGGTGCAGCGCTAAGCCACCCATCAGCTGCACGTCAAAGTGACGCATGCCTAAGCTGCGTTTAGAGCCTTCGCGGCAAACAGCAAAGGCCTCTGGCAGAATTTGATCAAGCGTTTCACCCTTGGCGATACGAGCACGGAATTCTTCCGTTTTAGCGCGTAAGTCATCATCAGAAAGAGCGGCAATGCCCGCTTCAAGGGTGTTGATCTGCTTTACGATGGTGCCGTATTGTTTGAGCAGGCGGTCATTACGACTTCCGAAAACTTTTTTGAGCAAATTTGCAATCATCTAAAGCTACCAGCAATGGGCAAGGCCCGGTTAGTGTGACAACGGCGGATAGAGCGTGCTGTAAAACGACTACGAAACCCGATTACTGCTAGCTATGCACTAGCTTCGCGTCGAAAAAACCTCTCAAAATCCTCGTTTACAAGTGTAAATTCCGGTTTTTCGAGATTTTTTGCCTTGTCCTCGGGCTTCTCGCTCGTTTTACAACTTAGCTAATCCGCCGTATATGCGACCGTTTTAATCAAAATTCAAGATCAATCGCCAGATTTTGTAGCAGCAATATTAACTTCATTCGAGGCTGGGCCAATAAAGCGTAAGGGATTTTGTGCAATTCCCTTATAGCGAATTTCAAAGTGCAAGTGTGGGCCTGTCGAGCGCCCCGTAGATCCTAGTAAGGCAATCGTCTGGCCAGCGTTCACTTGTTCCCCTACTTTTACAGCTAATTTAGACGCATGAGCATAGCGACTCGTGATGCCATTGCCGTGATCTAGGTCAACCATATTACCATATTGGGGATGGAAGGCCGCAAAGCTGACTTTGCCGCTGGCTGCAGCCATAATGGGCGTGCCGCTATCGCCCACAAAATCGATGCCTTCATGAAAGACCTGATTGCCATTAAAAGGATCAATCCGCTTACCAAAGCTGGATGATTGTAAGCCAACATTGAGCGGCGCTTTAGAAGGCAATTGCCATGCTTTAGGCCGCAGTAAAACACTTTCTGCCAAAGACAGCTGATCCAGCCTAGCGTTTAAATTTTGGTTGGCTGCGTCAATTTCATTCCCCAAACTGAGGGTGGTGAGCGCCGTGCCAGCATGCTGTATGCCGCCACGTGGTACGGCTTGATTCGATAAAAAAGGCTTGATATCAATGCCGGTTTTATCGCCCACTTGGCTGGCTAAGCCGTCTAAGCGGAGTAATTTAGCTTGTAGCTCGCCAACACGGATGGCCAGCGCATCGATTTCGCCTTGGCGGTTATTATTATTGGCGTTGGGCATAAATCGCCACAATGCTTGATTTTGCCCAGAGCGAAGAGCGGTAGTGATGGCAAATGTCATTGACGATATGGTCAATAAAGCCATGAGCCCCAATAAAATAATTTGCTTGGCATCTAAAGAAACAGCCTTGCCAAGGCGGTTAGAAATCACGATAACATTCATTTATTTATGCATCCTTACAGGCCATCAGCCATGAAAAAGACCACCCTGAAGCAAGTTGGGCACGATAGGCAGCTCGCTAGCCTGATGCATCAGGTTGACGATTTAGCCAGCGTATTAGCGGTAGTGCGCGCTGTATTGCCGCCAACGATGGCGGCGCATTGTCTTGGGGTGGCTTGGTCCGGCGATACTTTATTAATTGGTGTAAGTGGCAGCGCTGCGGCATCAAGAGTACGCCTAAATGCGCCTCAGATTCTTGCGGCACTGCAAGCCGGCGGATGGAAAGCTACCGTAGTTCTGCCCAAGGTGCAAGTTGGCTTGCAATCCACAAATGCCATGCGAAGCAAAGACTTACACCTAAAAACGGGGGCCTGTGTTGCTTTCTCGCAATTGGCTGACACACTGGAGGATGGGCCATTAAGGCAGGCCATTGCCTCGCTATTACATCGCCATGCAGCTAAAGACAGCTGAGCTAATGGAATTAGTCTATAAACCTTGTAAGGCCCTGTAATGACATCCGATTAACTGACGTTCAGGCCCTATGCATAGAGACTAAATCGATGAAGGAGCTGGGCAATGAGTTTGAATCAGGCGGGGTGTCAGGCTAAACAAGGTGGTTTTACTTTGGTCGAGCTGGCCATTGTGCTGGTGATTATTGGCTTGATCTTGGGAATGGCGTTTAAGGGCAAGGATTTGATTGATGGGGCGAAGGTGAAATCTGCCCAAGCAAATATCAATAAAATTCAAGCGGCCATGAATATTTATTTTGAGCGCTACGGTGCTTATCCTGGTGATGGTTGCCCTGCTGCTGCAACGGTACCTACATGTAATGCAGGTGCACATAATGGTGCGATTGCTGGAGCCAATGAGATAGCCGGATTCTGGACTGTACTGACTGCTGCTCCACCTGCGGGCACTAATATTTTGCCGCTTGCCGAACGGACAAACCCATTTGGTTCAGTCTGGGCCGTGGCCGTTGGCACGCTTGCAACTAATACAGCAACAACTAGTAATTATTTGGTGGCTACTGGTATAGGGAATGCGGCAGTGGATGGACGCTTTGTGTGTGCGATGGACCAAAAGTTTGATGATGGAGTTCCAACTACAGGGACAATTCGTAGTAATGCGGGGACAGTTTATACTGCTCTTACAGATTGTTGGGCGATCACTACTGGACCGCAGTCGTTGTCAGTACAAATTTTGCCGTAGTTATATGATTTGGCTTGTATGGGCAGGAAGAAACTTGAGTTTTATTGCAATCGAGGGATTGCAAAGAGCAGTGCCCTCGATTGGTTGATTTTGGATTTACTCCGTCCAATCCCCACGCAACACTTCTCTCAGCAAAGAAACCGTCACAGGTCTTTTTTCGGTTAAAGATAAACCATTGGCCGCGTCTAAATGCTGATACAAAGTTGGCAAATCGCGCGATGCATGGCGCAGCAGATAATCCGCCAAATCATCACCTAGCTCAAAACCCAAGGCATAGGCGCGGCGTTTTAGGGCGGCGGCTTTGTCTGTGTCGGAGAGCGGTTTGAGCTGATACACCAAGCCCCAGCCTAGGCGAGTGGTTAAATCTGGCCTGAGCAGCAGCAGCATCGGTGGCTTAGGGCCAGCGGCCAGCAGCAGGCCTCCGCCATCTTTTAGCGTATTAAAGTGATCAAACAGGCGAATTTGCTCATCACGGCTAAGCGCATCCACGTTGTCTACAATGAGCGCGGCTTCTTTTGGCAAAGAGGCGGGCAAGGCATCGTGGGCTGCGTCAGTAAAAAATATTTGCGCGCCAACGGGCAGCATGGCGCGCGCGGCGGCGAGTAGGTGGCTCTTGCCACTGCCGCGTTCTCCCCAAAAATAGAGAAAACGCACGTCCCCCTCACCAAGGCTCCAACAACCAAGCTGATACAGTAGCTCGGCGTTTTCACCACGGATAAAATCCTCAAAAGAGGGCAGGGCTGGCAGTTGCAGATCCAGCACGAGTTGCTTCATGCGGGAGGGGCTCCAAGAGGTCGATGACAAGCGTGCGGGTGTTTTTTCACAAGATGCGATAAAATGTCTGGCTTTGCAGCAGGTGCACCCCAAATTGGGCGCTACACCTGCACTAATATAACGAATGTTCGCCATTCTAGCGCAGAAGCCACTAGTGGCGCTGCCAGTTTCACGAGGCCATGCATGACCAATCAAAGCTTGAGCTACCGCGATGCGGGTGTCGATATCGATGCCGGCGATCAGTTGGTTGAAAATATTAAGCCCTACGCCAAGCGTACCATGCGCCCAGAGGTGCTTAGTGGCATTGGCGGTTTCGGCGGTTTAGTCGAAATCAGTAAAAAATACCAAGAGCCTGTTTTAGTGTCCGGCACCGACGGTGTGGGCACTAAACTGAAGCTTGCTTTTGAGCTAAATCGCCACGATACCGTGGGGATTGATCTGGTTGCCATGAGTGTGAATGATATCTTGGTGCAAGGCGCCGAGCCATTATTCTTCCTCGATTACTTCGCTTGCGGCAAGCTAGATGTGCCGAATGCGACAGAAGTGATTCGCGGCATTGCCCACGGTTGCGAGCAAGCAGGTTGCGCGCTGATCGGTGGTGAAACTGCAGAAATGCCTGGTATGTACCCAGTGGGTGAATACGATTTGGCTGGCTTTGCAGTTGGTGTGGTCGAGAAAAGCAAAATCATTACTGGCGACGATATTGCACCGGGTGATGTGGTGCTGGGCTTGGCATCTAATGGTGCACATTCCAACGGCTACAGCTTAATTCGCAAAATCATGCATCGTGCTGAAGCCGATTACGCTGCAGAATTTGACGGCGGCAAGAGCCTTGCTGATGTAGTCATGGCTGCAACGCGCATCTACGTGAAGCCGCTGTTGAAACTTATGCAAGCTTTGCCGGTCAAGGGTATGGCGCATATTACTGGTGGCGGGATCAGCGAAAACGTACCGCGTGTACTGCCAAATAATGTCGTTGCTGCCATCGATGCCAAATCTTGGACCATGCCTAAGTTATTCCAATGGCTGCAAAAAGAAGGCAATGTGGACGCGCAAGAAATGTACCGCACCTTTAACTGTGGCGTGGGTATGGTGGTGATTATGGCTGCAGATCAAGCTGCCGCCGCGATTGCCCTGCTTGAAGCCGAAGGTGAAACCGTTTACACCATGGGTACGATTCGTGCCCGCGTGGGTGATGAGCACCAGACGCAAGTTGCTTAATCTTTGTAGGGCGGGTGAAACCCGCCATTTTATCAATACTTGATAAAATGGCCGTTGAAAGCTCTACAGATAGGGCGAGGGCTCCTACCTCGCCCTTTCTATTTTGAGACTTATGAAAAATATTGTTATCTTGATTTCTGGCCGTGGCAGCAATATGCAAGCCATTGTGGATGCACAAATCGCAGGCGCAAATATCTGCGCCGTGATTGCTAATCGCCCCGATGCAGCAGGTTTGGCTTGGGCCGCAGAGCGTGGCATTGCCACTGCCGTGCTTGATCATAAGCTTTACGCTGGCCGTGAGGCCTTTGATGCCGCTCTCACCGCACTGATTGATGGCTATGCACCTGATTTAATCGTGCTGGCGGGCTTTATGCGGATTCTGACCGCAGGCTTTGTGAATCACTATGCGGGCCGCCTGATTAATATCCATCCTTCCCTGTTGCCTGCTTACACTGGCCTGCATACGCACGAACGTGCCTTGGCTGATGGCGTGAAAATTGCGGGCTGTACGGTCCATTTTGTGACGGCCGAGTTAGATCATGGCCCTATTATTTTGCAAGCGGCTCTGGCCGTGCTGGATGACGATACGGTCGCTAGCTTATCCCGCCGAATGCTGGAGCAAGAGCATTTGATTTATCCGCAAGCGGTACGCTGGTTTGTGGAAGATCGCTTAAAGTTGGTGAATGGTAGGGTTCATGTAGATAGCCCTGCGCCTGCTGCGGTATTGATTGCACCTCCGGTGCTTTAATGCTGCGCTGGCCTGGATTGTTGCTGGTAGCTGCTGCTCTGCTGTCCCTGCTATTGCATCTGGGCTGGATCTTTAACGAGCAAATTTACGCTTGGCTGACGCAGCAACCCTACGCCGAGAGCGAGCTAAAAAAAGTCACGCAAAAATTGAGCGATATTGCACAGGCAGATGATGCTCGTCCTGCTGGTTTGAAAGGGATTAAACCAGTAGATCATCAGCTGGTGTATTTGCACCGTGGGCCAGTGCAACAAGTGCCTGAGAAGCCTGTAGTGCGGGTGGCCAAAAAATCCCCGACCAAGATTACTGCAAGTCGTGCATCTGCAGTTGAGCAGGTAGTGAGCAGTGTTGTGGCCCATGCCGCAAGTGAAGTTGCAAAAGAAGTGGTGGAGGCAACGGTAGCAAGCAGCGTTAAACCCGTGGCATTGATTGCCTCGGCGCTCGTTGAAGAAGAATTACCTCCGCTTAAAGAAAGCCCCTTGGTCACTGAGCAAACTTATCCCGCAGCGGTAGAAATTACCTATGCTTATGGGATCTTCCCGATTCGGATGAGCTGGCAGGCCGTAAATGGCCAATACTCATTGAAGCTGCGAGGCGCTTTGTTTAGCAAATCACGTACTTTTGTGAGTGATGGTGAAGTAGGGCAAAAAGGGGTAATCCCGCATCGATTCGCCGATTATCGTGACGAAAAATTGATTAATGAGGCCGTGTTTAATTGGGAAGACAAACAAGTCACCATTAAAGATGGCGGCAGTAGCAAGGTTGAGGAGTTAAAAGCAGGCGATCAGGATATTTTCTCTGCCGCCTTTCAATTGGCCTTACAAGGCTCGCGGATGAAAGATTTTACTTTTACCGTAGCCAGTGGCCGTAAGATTTATAAAGATGTGCCGTTTGAAATTAGCGGCCAAGCCAGCCTGCGATTAGGCGATAAACAAATCGAAGCCATTTTGCTACGAGGTCGTTTTGAAGACCGTACTTTTGATTTTTGGCTGGCACCACAGTGGCACAATATGCCAGTACGAATGACCTTATCACTGGGTAGCGAAGGTAGCTTCGATATCTGGGCTAATGATATAAAAATTAATGGGGAAATGGTGCTTGAGCCGCAAAGCGGCAACCCTAACTCCAACTCCAACCGCATGATGCGAAGATAAAAGACATGATTGCTTTAAATAATACCCGTTACCACGCCGCTATTTCTGTTCTATCCGAAATGCTGGTGTTTGCCGCCCCGTCTGATGCCACCATGTCGCGTTTTTTTCGCAGCAATCCCAATCTGGGCGGCCAAGATCGCCATATGATTGCCGAGTGCGTGTACGGCATTTTGCGTAACAAAATTCGCCTTGAGTGGGTTTTAGGTGGCCCAGCGAATGCGCGCAGCCTGCTCACTGCTTACTTAGTGGTGGTAGAGCGCCGTAATCTGCGTGAATGTGGTGATTGGTTTCCAGACACAGAAAAAGACAATTTTGCCCTGTGTAAAAGCAAAAAACTCGCCGAAGCACCGGTTTATGTGCGCGCCGACTTGCCGGAATGGGTAGTGAGCGATCTGCTCGCAGGCAATATGAACGACGCCGATATTCTGGCCCTAGGTGCTGGCCTGCAAGGTGCAGCCGCGCTTGATCTGCGGGTAAACAGCTTAAAAGCCAAGCGCGAGCAAGTCGCTGCCGAGTTGCTGGATGTAGGTGGTGTAGAAACCACGCCAACGCCTTATTCCCCTTGGGGCCTGCGTGTAACGGGCAAGCCAGCCATTAATAAATACCGCGCCTTTACCGAAGGCCGTGTAGAAGTACAAGACGAAGGCAGCCAGCTTTTGGGCCTGCTTACCGGCGCAAAGCGCGGCCAAATGGTAGTGGATTTCTGCGCGGGTGCGGGTGGTAAAACCCTGCTGCTGGGCGCAATGATGAATTCTAGCGGCCGCTTGTACGCCTTTGATGTATCCGAAAAACGCCTGAATAACTTTAAGCCACGTTTGGCCCGCTCCGGCCTTTCTAACGTGAGTGCGCAGCTTATTTCTAGCGAAAACGATCAGAAAATCAAACGTTTAGTCGGCAAAATCGATTCAGTTTTGGTTGACGCACCTTGCTCCGGCATGGGCACAGTACGCCGCAACCCCGATCTGAAATTCCGCCAAAACCCAGCCAGCGTGCTCGAGTTGAACGCCATGCAAACCAGCATTCTGGCGTCGGCTTCACGCTTGGTAAAATCCGCAGGCCGCTTGGTTTACGCTACCTGCAGCTTCTTGCCATCCGAAAACGAAGCCATTGTTGAAGCCTTCCTTGCCGCCAACCCCGATTTCAAACTGCTGGATGCGCCAGAGCTATTGAAAGCCGAGCAAGTAGATATTCCATTGACCGGCCCTTACTTCAAACTATCTCCACATCTGCATCAGGCTGATGCTTTCTTTGCGGCGGTAATGCAAAGAGATTGATTGCTTCCTTGTTAAGAAAAAGCCCATCACGTTGATGGGCTTTTTTTGGGATAGGAATTAATTTATGGCGGAGCAAGGACACGGCTCGAAATAACTGTCCAAAATTAAGCATTCAAAACCCCGTCATCCCCGAGTGAATTTGTCGGGGATCCAGCAGCGCCACTAGATTCCCGCCTGCGTGGGCATGACTGTATTCCGCGACATTGATAAGGGCTTAATCAAGCAGGCTCACAAACTTTTTTTTGATCAAACACCAACTTGCCACGTTCCATCACCACCACTCTATCGGCCATCGCGATGGTTTCTGGTCGATGAGCAATAATAATCCGAGTGATTTTAAGCTGCTTAATCGCGGCATTGACATGCTGCTCACGGCTAACATCTAAATGAGATGTTGCCTCGTCGAGCACAAGAATTTTTGGCTGCTTATATAATGCTCTGGCTAATAAAACACGTTGTTTTTGCCCGCCAGAAAGGGATGTTCCCATATCGCCAACAAGCGTGTTGTAAGCCATAGGCATGGTTAAAATATCGTCATGTATGGCGGCCATTAGTGCGCATTGCAGCATGCGGTTTTGATCGGGCTGTGGATCAAAGAAAGTAATATTATCTTCGATAGAGCCAGCAAATAGGCTATCGTCTTGCATCACCGTACCAAACAGGCTGCGATATTGGCTTAAACCTATTTGTCTAGGTGTTAAGCCGCCTAATTTAATCTCACCCGCTGTTGGTTCTAAAATACCCAAAATGATTTTAGCCAGTGTCGTTTTACCGCAGCCCGATCCGCCTGTAATGGCAATACATTCGCCAGCTTTAATTTGCAGATCAAAATGATCAAGCACATTAGGGTCGAGAGGTGAATATCTAAAGCCTGTGCCATTTAATGAAATATTTAAATCAGCAGGAGATTGTCCCAATACGGCTTTGGCTTCTTCTGGTTCAGCCAAAACAATATCGGCTAAGCGCTCGCCGTGTAACTTTAATAAACGGAACTCTAAAAATTTATCAATTAAGCCAGCCATACGGCTACTAAATTGATCTTTATAGGATAAATAGGCAAATAGCATCCCGACGCTAAGGCTAGAATTCATAACGGCCAAAGCCCCCAGCCAAATGACAATACTTCTTTCAAATCCAAATAATAATGTTTGGCCATTTTGAAAAATAATCAGCATCTTTTGCTGGCTTAAGTGGCTATTAAACTGATTAACCAGTTGATTTAGCCAAACAACTCGCCGTTCTTCTACACGGTTAAATAGTTTTACACTCTGAATACCACGCACACTTTCCATAAAACTTGATTGTGCTTTAGCGGTATGAATCATTTCTTCTTGCGATACAGCACGCATGGGTCTGAATAAGGCAAAACGCATCAATGCATAGATTAAGACCGCAGCTATGGTGATGGCCGCTAGCTTTACGCTATAGAGCAGCATCATAATCAGCGTGCCAATTACTAATACGCCATCAATGGCGGCTTCAACAAAACTATTGGTCAGTGTGCGTTGAATGGTGTCAATGGATTGAAAGCGTGAAACAACATCCCCCAAATGGCGTTTTTCAAACCAACTCACTGGCAAAGATAATAAATGGCTAAATACTCGTGCCGCCCATTGATAGCCCAAGCTGGCACTCATAGCCATCAACACCCAACCGCGTAATGTGCCAATCACGACTTGCACAATAATTAATAGGCCAAAGCCCAGCCCCAATACCATCAGCAGGTCTTTATCTTGTGCAACTAATACTTCATCGACCACCCATTGCATTTGAAAAGGCAGAGCGATGGCGCAGAGTTGCAGTAATAGAGTGAGAAAGAAAGCTTGAACTAACGAACGCTTTAAGCCACTGACTTTGCCAAATAGCTGGCTAAAACGTAATGGGCGTGTTTCTTCTTGGTGGGTGAAGGCGCTGGTGGGAGTGAGTTCTAATGCGATACCAGTAAAGTGCTTACTGAATGCTTGCAAGCTTAATTCGTGCTTGCCTATGGCTGGATCATGAATGATTGCGGAATTTTTTGTGACTTCAATTAGCACAACAAAATGGCTCATATCCCAATGCAAAATACACGGCAATTTGAGTTGAGTAAGATGCTCCATTTCTAGTTTTAATGGGCGACTGGCTAATTCCAAATGTTTGGCAATATCCATTAAATGCTTGAGTGTTGCGCCTTTTAAAGAAGGAGAAAATTGCCGCCGCAAACTATTTAAATCACGCTTATCGCCACAATGCGCGGCAATCATTGCCAAGCAGGCGAGGCCACATTCGGTGGATTCTGTTTGTAAAATAACTGGGGTGCTGGTACGCCACCCCATATTTAATGCGGGTAAATAATTCATTAGTGTGCTCAATAAAAGGCGTAGCTTGTAGGGCGGGTGCAACCCGCGAGCGATGCTGAAAAATACGCGGGTTGCACCCGCCCTACGAAAAAGTCATGTGTTGTATTGGATCAAATTACTGTGCAAGGCGCGCTCGCACGTGAGTAAGCCCTAAACCCTTTTCCCCGCACTAATTAATGGCTCAAACAGCCATTCAATAATCCGGCGGCGGTCTAATTCCACACTGGCTTCTAAACGCATGCCGGGTTTGAAATACTGCGTTTTTCCATAAGCCTGTAAAGATTCAGCATCAAGCTTTACTCGCACCCGATACAGCGGCTCGCCATTGGCCAAACCCAGTACACTGGGGTCGGTAGTGGCGTCCGAAACCTCACTAACAATACCGCCTTGCTGGCCAAATTTTTGATAGGGGAAGGCATGCAGGCGCAAATAAACGGCTTGGCCGGTTTTTAAAAAACCTATTGCTGAGCTGGGTGCGTAGAGCTGAGCTTCTAAATGACTACCTGCAGGCAGCAGCGTGGCTAAGGCAGTATTGGGCTCGACGCGATTACCTTGATGGCTGTTGATCGCTGCGACGACCCCAGATGCAGGGGCTGTAACAATAAATCGTCGCTGACCTTCGTTTTCTGCTTGTGCTTGCGAGAGGGTGGAGATCTCTCTTTGCAAAGCACTGATTTGTGATTGGCTGCGCAATGGTAGCGTTGCTAGCTCGCTTTTTAAGCCAGAGAACTCACGTTGTAGGGCCATTTGATTACGAGTTGTGCTGGCGTATCGGGATTGTAAATCGAGCAATTCTTCCTGCTTTTGTTGAATCTGCAAGCTGGAAACAAAGCCTTGCAACGATTGAAACTTGGCGAGGGTTTGCTCGGCCAGATGAACTCGCTGCTTGCCTAAGCTCACTTCTTGCTGGGTTTGTGCCATTTCTTGCTGCAGCTCTAGCAGATGCCGGCTAAGGTTTTGTGCCTGATCGCCAGCTAGCGTGCGTAAATAGCCTATTTCATTTTGTAAGTTATTGGTTTTTTCTGTAAGCGACGCATTGCCACGAGCCAGTGCCCCACCACCCCCTGCTGTTTCGCGCTCACCACTCAAAACAAACAAAACCTGCCCTGCGACTACGCTTTGTCCTTCACTCACCCTTTGCTCTAGCAGGGTAGCGGCAGTAGGCGTATAGACTTTTAACTCCCCATATTGAGGGGCAATCAAGCCGCTTAATGTCGCTTTGCGTGAGTATTGGCTTAAAAACAAAAAAGTGATAATAATCAATGATAATAAACAAAATATACTAATTATTAACCCTGTTTTAAACGGTGAAATTAAAAGAATATTACCGTTTAATTGTGCTCTGCTATTTTCTAGTACGGCACTGCGATAGAGACTGGATCGTTGCATTTTAAAAAACTTAATAAAAATAAATGATAAGTAGATATTGACGTAGGTATTTTTTTTTTTGCAATAATTTGTTCAGCTTTTTGAAAGAAAGCTTGTTGCAAGCTTGATGCTTGTTTGATAAACTTAAATGGAAGTATGAAAAATGCAAGAATTGAATATGATGGAAGTTGGAATGGTGAGTGGTGGTGGAGATGCAAATGATGCGTGTGTCAATGCTTCTATAGGTTTTTATGGAGCATTAGGTGGCGGGGTTGCCGGTGCAGGCTCATTTGGTTTTGGTGCGATTGCTGGTGCAACTTTTGGTTCAGCTGTAGGTGGGTGGGTGGGCAAGCGGCTTTGCAATATGTTCTTTAATTAAGGTTGGCTTAAGTGGCTAAGCCATCTTTGTGGTGGCTTGGCTTTGTTTGAAAGGATTGGTTTTATTTTTAGGGCTGTTTGGATATGCTAAAAAATTTCTTTGCTAGCATTGGTTTGCTAGCTGTCGCATTGGATGTAAATTTGTACTTTGGCTTTGTGGAGGGGGTTGCTCCATGGGTTAAATATTTTGGTGGAATAGTACTGCTAGCGATAATAATTTTTTCAAATAGAAACAAAGAGTTGAGGCTTGGCTCCGTAAAAGTAGTCGAATAATTATTTGGTTTAGGCTAATGAATCTAGTTGGCAAGTGGTTAATTGCTGGGCCGTGGTGGGGGAAACTGGGAACAGACCATGGTTAATTTTTAACTGCAAGTTGAACAAATATTAAATTTTTATAGAATGACAGCAGCTGAGCTGCTTTATCGTGATGTAGAAGCGCCTCAACTGTAAAATACTCAGCTTAATATGTTTTTTTTAAAAACTGCATGCCTGACTCCCAATATTGCCAATTCCGCCTTCGCCTCGCCACAAGCGCCATTCGCGAATTGCTTTCTGCCCTAAAACATAATGCCTTGATTGTGTGTGCCTCTGCTGGCATTGGCTTGCTAGGGCTATTAGCCTTTATTGCACTGCCCTTGTTTTATGCACCTTTATTATCTTGGCCCAAGGCATTGGCAACGGTGCTTGGGCAGTCGGCATTAATGGCTTTGCCGGTGCTTTTGCTTAAAACCACGATCTTGCCTATGCATATTCGGCCGTGGTTGCGGGCCTTGCCGATTAGTCGCTTTGACTTATGGATGGCCAATGCCTTGGTTTGTGGGCGTTGGATTGCTATTTTGGCTGGCTTTTATGCAGTTTCGGTGGCGATTTGGTTGTGGCAGTTTCCGCCGTGGCTACAGCCGGTGTGGTATTGGGGCGTGCTGAATGTGTGCTTGCTGCTGTTGATTAGCTGGGTGTTGGGCACGCTGATTTTGCAGTTTGAATATCAGCCCAAGGCCAAGGCGCTGGCCGTGCCGTCGGCTTTGCGCCTTGTGGCGCGTTGGCAGGGCTGGCGCTTGGCGTTTCCGCTGTTGATATTGCCGTTTTTTCGGGCAGGAAAGCTGCATATCGCGCTGCGGCAAATTTTTTTGCTCGTGCTTAGCACATCGACGCTACTTGCATGGTTTTGTCATCAGCAGTTGCATATTGCCGGCGCGCTGCTGGCTTTTTTGTTTAGCGTGAGTTTTGTGATGCTGATTAGCTTAGGGGATGCGGCGCTTAAGCTGCAGTATCGCCATTTACAGCCGCATATTCAGGCTTGGCCAGTGCAGGCGCAGATGATTAGCCATAGTGCGCGGGTGTTGGCGGCCTTGCCGTTATTACTAGTCATTGGGCTGTTTTTGCTGCTCGCCGTGCAAAATGAGGCTTTGATTAGCCTTAGGGTGATGTGGGTGTATTGCTCGGTTGCCTTGCTTGGTCATTTCACAATGATTGCTTTTAGCCAACTGGGCAGTCAGCTACGCGCCATGTTGTTGGTGTTAACCATGGGTATTTTATCTGCCGCAGGAAGTGAATTATGGCTTTAGCTTTACAGATTGATGCACTGGATTTCTCCTACGCTGGGCGGGCGATTTTTACTGAATGGGGCCATCGTTTTCAGCTGGGGATTACTTGGCTGCGTGGCAGTAATGGCTCGGGTAAAACCACTTTGCTGAAGATTATCGGCGGGGCAATGGCGGCTCATGCGGGGGAAATTAAGCTGGGCGATTTGGAGTGCGCGGCTCAGCCGCTGGATTATCGGCGCAAGGTGTTTTTGTGCGCGGGTGAAGCACCTGCTTTGCCGTGGTTAAAAACACGTGAGTTGTTTGATTTGTATTTATCACTCTACCCCGTGGCGCAGCTCGATAATTTTCACCGCCATTTAGCTGCTTTTGGTTTGCATTCAGTATTGGATCAGCCAGTGAGCACGCTGTCTTTGGGCCAGCATAAGAAAATGCAGCTGGCGATTGCTTTGGCTTTGCCGGTGAGCTTGTTATTACTAGACGAGCCATTTAATGGCGTGGATCAGGCGTCATTGGCTTATTTGCAGACGCAATTGGCGCTGACGCAGCGCTTAGCGCAGCAGACCATTATATTAACGAGTCATGTACAGCCTGAGATTGCGATTGTGGAGCAGGTGTTTCTGTAGCGGGCGAAAAACTGTGGGCAAACCACAGTTTTTCGAAAAGTGCTTTGCTCAGCAGTGGTGTTAAGCGATGGTTTCTAAATCCTCAAGCGGATGTTCCATCGTGACGTCGTTTTCGGTGGGGCGGCGGGCTATCCAGCGGACTTTGACCAGGCTTTTATTGCCGCCTAGTGGCACAAATACATCGAGTACTTGGCCTTTGCGTCGATCAAGGAGTCGGCCTATTTCTGGTTTAAGGTACTGAATCTGGCTTCTGCGAAACTGTACCATTTGTTTTGCTTTAATCATCTTGCTCTTCTGCATATGAATGAGGCCATATTGCTGTGAAACACCATGGGCTTTGAGTTGATTTTTTAAACTGCTGTAAAATTCTGCGTATGTGTAAGCATGACAAAGATATCGATCGATGCCAATAGGAGTTTACGAACGTGTCCCTTCAATAAGGATCTGGTTCAGGATAATTTCCCGTTTGTGAAAGATCGTCATTCCCGCGTGCCTTTGGCGGGAATCCAGTCGCGCTGCTGGATCCCCGACTAAAACACTCGAGGATGACGGTTTTATTTGGAATATATCATTTTGGAAAGTTGTTTCGAGCTACATCTTAAGCAGAAAAAAACCCATCACTCGATGGGTTTTTTGCGTTTTATTTATCTGCTTTTAAATACGTCCCCAGCCACTGATCCTGCTCCCACAGCATTTGCATAATGGATTCGCGGGCGCGGTAGCCGTGGCTTTCATTGGGCAGCATCACAAGGCGTGCTCTTGCGCCTAGGCCTTGCAGGGCTTGGTACATGCGCTCGCTTTGTACGGGGAAGGTGCCGGAGTTGTTATCCATTTCGCCATGAATCAACAATAGCGGATCTTTGATTTGATCGGCAAAGTTGAATGGCGCCATGGCTTGGTAGACGGGCTTAGCTTCCCAGAAATTGCGGTCTTCGGATTGAAAGCCAAAGGGGGTCAGCGTGCGGTTATACGCGCCGGATCGGGCGATGCCTGCTTTAAATAAGCGAGTATGCGCCAGTAGATTAGCGGTCATAAATGCACCGTAGCTGTGGCCACCGACGGCGATTTTATTGCGATCGGCCACACCCAGCTTCACCACGGCATCGACGGCGGCCTCGGCATTCATGCTGAGCTGTGGCAGGTAGTTATCGTTAGGCTCGGTTTTTCCTTCGCCCACAATCGGCATGGCGGGGTTGTCGAGTACGGCATAGCCTCGGGCCAGCATGGCTTGTGGGCCGTTATAGCTGATGCGGTTAAAGCGGTAAGGCGATTCGCGCACCTGGCTGGCAAGCTGGGCGTTTTTAAATTCGCGCGGGTAGGCCCACATCAGCATCGGCAGCGGCCCATCTTTTTTAGCGTCGTAGCCTGCGGGCAGATAGAGCGTGGCATCCAGCATCACCCCATCTTTACGCGGATACTGGATTTTCTGCTTTTGCACGTCTTTAAGCTGTGGCGTGGGATGTGGGAATTGCGTGAGCGCGCGGCTGCTGCCCGCCAAGTCTCGCAAGTAGAAGTTGGGCCGTTCGGTAGTAGCTTCGCGGCTGCTGATGAAGCGATGCTCATCCAGCATCGCGACGGGGACTTCATAAAATGGGGCTTGTGATTGCCAGAGGCGTACCGATTTTTTGCTGGCTAATTCATAGCGGTCCAGAAAGGGCCGGTCGCCTTCCGGGCCAGCGCCTTCACCAATCAGATAAATAGCCTTGCCATCGCTCTTAATGATGTTCTGGCCATAGGCATTTTTTGCCATGACTGGCTCACCCGGGTCGGCATAGCGGTCTTCTGATTTGCGGGCGGTGAGCAGCTCAGGCGCTTGCTCTGGGTGATCGGGGCGGATGCGCCAAGTGCGGGTATCGCGCGTTTTCCACCAAGATTCTTCGACCAGCGCCAGATCGCCACTTCCCCATTGCAGTGATGAGGCACGCCAAGCCAGCTCGATCAGCTTTTGTGGCGGGGCGGTGAAGGGGGCGCTTTGCTGGAACAGTGCATCGCGTGTTTTTGCTTCTGCCGCTGGGTTGCCGCCATCCTGCGCTTCTAGCCAAGTGAGGGTGGCAGGCAGATCTTTACGCCATGCAAAATCACGCGGCTCTTTGGATACGGCATCGTTGCCCGGCGGGATGCGGTCTTGCAGTGGTAAGGCCACGGTTTTAAGCAGCTTGCCCTGCGTATTCCAAACTTCAACCGCCTGCGGGAAGTAGGAAACCGGCAGCAAATAGGAATAAGGGCGGCGCAGCGAGGTAGTCAGAATTAATTCGCCATCAGGAGACGTGCTGGCAGCCAGCAGGGTAAGCGGCTGGGCGATTTTTTTGAGCTCGCCTTTAAGGTTTACGGTAGCCAGCTGGCTTTGCAGATGCCAGTCGAGCAGATCGGCGTCGCTTGGCGTTTTAAGCATATCGGCATAGGTGCGAATCGCGCTTTTACTGCCGGGCTGGCTATCTTGAGTATTGGGGCCGCTAGGGGTGAGCGCCGCTGTGGGGGCTGCGCCTGTGGGCTTAAGCTGCACCAGCAATTGCTCGCTGGCACTTAGCCAGCTAAAGCCTGCTCCTGCAATGGCGTTGATGGGCTCTTTAATCAAAGGCTTGGCGCTGGCTTGGGCGACGTCAATCAGCCATAGCTCAACCCCTGTATCGCCCCAGCGGCTAAAGGCAATCCAGCGCTCATTGGCCGACCATGCCGTATCGGCAATCCTTGCTTCCTTAGGCAGGCCACTGATGCTGCGGCTTTGTCCGGTTTTGATATCTAGTAGGCTAGCGCCGTTGGCAAAGTCAAAGCGGCTTTGGCTACTCATTCTTGGATTGATACGTAGGCCAGCGAGCTTTAACTCGGGCTGGGCCACATCGCTGATGCTGGGCAAACCCGGCAGGCTGAGCAGCAGGGCGTTGCCATGCTTGGGGCCAAGGCGGAATAAGGGGCCACGTGGTGCGTCGACAATGGCTTGCAATTCGGCTGGCGGGGTTTGATAAGCGGCGATGGCGATAGGGCTCATAAGCAGGGACAGAATCAGGATTAGGCGCATAGTGAATGATGGGCTGTGTGGGTGTGTTTCTCCACTTTACCATGATGATTCGTAAGATTAATGAAATGAATGGTGCTGTAAATATAAAAAAATCCCACCATAGAGGTGGGATTGGATTTACTTCACTGATGTTATGTAGGGCTTTGCGTGAAATACGCTCAGTAGTAGATTGAGAAAATCGTCAGCCAGTGATTTTTCAATCAGTTACTTCACAATACGTAATTGCGGCTTGCCCGTTGGGCGAGGAGGGGTATCGCTCGGGGGGCTATCGTCAGGGGTTTCTTCAAGCTCGCTTGGGCCTTCGTACTCAAAGCCCATTCCTTCGCCATTTTCGCGCGAGAAAATAGAAACCACGCAGCCAATCGGCACCAGAATCTCTCTGGAAACACCGCTAAAGCGCGCTGAAAAGCTGATGTAGTCGTTGCCTAGGCTGAGATTGTGCGTGGCGTTATAGCTGATATCCAGCACGATCTCGTTGTTTTTAACGTGCTCCATCGGCACTTGCAGCTTGCCCATCACACGCACAACCAAATAAGGCGTGTAGCTATGATCTGAGCACCATTCATGCAGTGCACGAATGAGGTAAGGCTTGGTGGATACGGTTTGCATAGACTCTCCGATAAAAAAGCAGGGTGAGCCGTTGCCGTATCACCCCTTTGAGCTATTACTTACGCATCGCTTTTTCGTTCGCGGTTAGCGAATCAATAAAGGCTTGACGGCTAAACAGACGCTCGCCGTATTTCATAATTGGCGCAAGTGCCTTAGTCACTTCAATCCCGTAGTGCTCAAAACGCCAGATTAGTGGTGCAATCGCTACGTCTAGCATCGAGAACTCTTCGCCCAGCATGAATTTTTGCTTAGCAAACAAAGGTGCGATTTGGGTTAGGTTGTCGCGAATGGTGGTGCGCGCCTTTTCCATTTCTTTTTTGGTGGTGCCGCTGGTTTCCAGTGTTTTTACGTGGATAAACAGCTCGCGTTCGAAGTTAAACAACATCAAACGAGCACGGGCGCGCATCACAGGATCCGCTGGCATTAGCTGCGGGTGTGGGAAACGCTCATCGATATATTCGTTGATAATGTTAGATTCATACAAAGTTAGATCGCGCTCAACCAACACAGGCACTTCATTGTATGGATTCATCACCGCCAAATCTTCTGGCTTGCTATGGACATCGACGTCGATGATTTCGAAATCCATGCCCTTTTCAAATAAGACAATACGGCAGCGGTGGCTAAACGGGCAGGATGTACCGGAATACAGCTTCATCATGGTGACGGATCTCTGCAAAAGGATATGAATTGCAGCATTCTACGCATTTTGGCGCGTTTAATCCATTAAATGAGGATAAGTTATTGATTATAATAAATATTTGGTGGTTGTGCTTTTAGAGGGGTGGTTATGTGTTTTTATGTGCGTGAAATTAAAAAAGCGGAAAGGTTGCCCTTTCCGCTTTTTTAATCGCTGTTGCGTTTAGTGAACATCGCGCCAGTATTCTTTTTTCAGCATATAGCTAATTGGGATCATAAAGAATAAGAGGAATAGCAAGACGCCATAGCCAATTTGTTCTCGTTTAACCTGACCAGGCTCACCCATATAAACCATATAGTTCACCAAATCGCCAACACGGTGATCGAATTCGGCTTGGTCGAATTCGCCGTTTTCTGCGGTTTTGGTGAGGCTACCTGATTTAACGAGTTTGAGCGTCTTATGCTCATGCTCGCCTTCTTTTTTAACTTCTAATATTTGCTGCCCTTGCAGATCCCACAACACGTTCGGCATGCCGACTTTATCAAAAGTCAGATTGTTCCAACCTGTAGGACGAGTTTCGTCGCGATAGAAGCTGCGCAGATAGGTGTAGAGGTAATCCGCACCGCGTGAGCGTGAGATCACCGACAAATCGGGTGGCGTCGCACCAAACCAAACCTTGGCGTCTTTGGCTTGCATCGACACTTTCATCAGGTCACCCACTTTTTCGGTAGGGAACATCAGATTGGCTTTGATCTGGTCTTCGGTCAGGCCGATGTCTTGCAGGCGGTTGTAGCGCATGGCTACCGCACCGTGACAGGACAAGCAGTAGTTGGCGAAGGTTTGCGCACCCCGTTGCAGGCTTTCAGTATCGCGCAGATTAATCGGCGCTTTATCCAAATGCACATCGGTATTGGCTTGGCTGCCAAAGCTAACGCTGGCCAAGAGGGCGAACAGCAGTGTATTGAGTGTTTTTTTCATGTCGTCCTCCCCTTAGTGCATCGTTACGCGGTCAGGAACCGGCTTGGTCTTATCAATCTTGGTGTAGTAAGGCATGGCCAAGAAGAAGACAAAGTAAACCACCGACAGTACCTGTGCGATCACCGTACGGACGTTGGTCGAAGGCAATGCGCCCAAGATACCAAGGCCAATAAAGGCAACTACAAATAGAGCCAGCATGGTCTTATAAATCGGGCCACGGTAGCGGATCGATTTCACTGGCGATTTATCCAGCCAAGGCAAGGCGGCAATAATCATGGTCGCCGCACCCATGGCTAATACACCCCAAACTTGTGTGCCAAGGAAAGACGGCACCGCGCGCAAGATGGCATAAAACGGGGTGAAGTACCAAACCGGTGCAATATGCGCAGGGGTTTTTAGTGCATCAGCAGGGTCGAAGTTTGGATGCTCAAGGAAGTAGCCACCCATTTCTGGGGCAAAGAAAATAATTGCGCTGAATACGGCCAAGAATACCGAAACGCCAAATACATCTTTTACGGTGTAGTAAGGGTGGAAAGGAATACCGTCGAGTGGAATGCCAGTCTTCGGGTCTTTCTTCTTCTTAATTTCTACGCCGTCAGGGTTGTTCGAGCCCACTTCATGCAGTGCCACAATATGTGCAACTACCAATGCCAGAATAACCAGCGGCAGGGCAATCACGTGCAAGGCAAAGAAGCGATTCAGCGTGGCGTCAGACACCACAAAGTCACCACGAATCAGCACAGATAAATCTGGGCCAATCACGGGGATAGAGCTGAACAAGTTAACAATAACCTGCGCACCCCAGAATGACATCTGGCCCCAAGGCAGTAAGTAGCCCAAGAACGCTTCAGCCATCAGGCAGAGGTAAATCATCATGCCGAATACCCAGATCAGCTCACGCGGCTTTTGGTAAGAACCATAAATCAAGCCACGGAACATGTGCAGGTAAACAACCACGAAGAACATCGATGCGCCAGTGGAGTGCATATAGCGAATCAGCCAGCCACCCGCCACGTCTCGCATGATGTATTCGACCGAGGCAAAGGCCACCGAGATATTGGTTCCTGGAATCAAGGAGCCATCTGGCTTGTAGTTCATGGTGAGGAAAATACCGGTGACAATCTGAATCACCAATACCAACATCGCCAAAGAGCCAAAGAAGTACCAAAAGTTAAAGTTTTTTGGTGCGTAGTATTCGGAAATGTGTGCTTTCCAAGTCGACGTCAGCGGGAAACGCTCGTCAACCCAGTTGAGGGCCTGTTGGCCCATCTCTTGTGCTTTGCTCATGGGTCAGCCTCTTATTTATCGTCGCCAATCAACAACCGCGCTTCAGTAATATATTTGTGCGGTGGAATGACGAGGTTTTTCGGAGCTGGAACGCCAGAATACACGCGGCCAGCGAGGTCGAATTTGGAACCATGACATGGGCAATAAAATCCACCTAACCATTCTGGGCCTAAATCGGCAGGAGCCAGATCAGGGCGGAAGGTTGGCGAACAGCCCAAGTGCGTACAGACGCCGAGTGCTACCCAGATTTCGGGCTTAATCGAGCGAGCTGCGTTATTACAATAATCTGGCTGCTCGCTGGCTGCTGACGTTGGATCGGTCAGTTTGCTGTCGAGCTTTGGTAAGTTCGCCAGCATTTCGGGTGTGCGTTTCACAACCCAAACTGGTTTGCCCCGCCATTCGGTGGTTACTTGTTGGCCCAGTTCAAGCTTACTGATATCCAATTCTACGGGGGCACCCGCAGCCTTGGCTCGCTCGGAAGGGAAAAAACTGGCGATGAAAGGCGTGGCTACACCTGCCCCTGCTACCGCACCGGCGACACCCGTGGCGATCAGCAGAAATCGCCGTTTGCTGTTATCTACTTGCTGGTCACTCATAACCCAATCCCTGATTGACGGCTAAAACCACCAAATTCTACCTGAAACGACAGGGGAACTTAAAGCTTTGCGCGTATGTCTTTGATAATCTTTTTTGTCTAAGGCTAAGGAGTTGTCTTAGAACGGGCGTAAGTCTGCAATTCTTCAGCGATTTTGTCGGCGACAGCCGATGTAATTTCGCTGACACTTTCGCGTGAAGTTCCGGGCGAGGTAATTTGCCAAACACGGGCAGAAAGCTGCCAGCCGCCATCCAATGGGGCCATGACATAGCTCATCCTAGCCTCAGTAGCCTGCGTCACATTAGGAATTTGCATGCTGAATTCTAAACGCTGCGCGGTTCTACGTTTGAGCTGCATGCCCTTTTGTTTTCGGTAGATCACAATGTCATCAAAAATAGCCCGTGCTGGCCGATCTTTGATCACAATGCTAGGCGCATTCATGCCGGTATCTTGCGTGTTTACTGGGGTTTGCGTGCTTGTTGTTGATGGGGGTGATACGGGGCCGCTTGGGGTATTTGCACACGCTGCAAGCAGGGTAATCATTCCGAGTGAGATTAAAAAACGTTTCATTAGACGGGATTCTCTAGGTCAAGATGAATATGTTCTAGTCCATATTGGCTGGCTAGGTGTTGTCCTAATGCCTCAATCCCATAGCGCTCGGTGGCATGGTGGCCTGCAGCGATATAGCTCACCCCCGTTTCTCGTGCCAGATGCGTGACAAACTCGGATGCTTCGCCAGTAATAAAGCAATCGATCTCTAGATTGGCGGCTTCATGAAAAAAACTTTGCGCGCCACCGGTGCACCAAGCCACACGTTTGATTAATTGATCGCTTGGGCCAATGACGAGGGGAGTGCGTTGTAATTGCGCATCAATATGGAGTGTAAATTCTGCCAAAGTCTGCGCATTTTCTAGCTCACCAAGCCAGCCTAGCTTTTGATCGCCAAATCGAGCGGAGCCAATCAAGCCCAATTTTTGGCCCAGTTGTGCGTTATTGCCTAGGGTGGGATGAGCATCAAGCGGTAAATGATAGGCGAGTAAATTAACATCGTTGGCGAGTAGCTTGGCGATGCGAGCCTTTTTACTACGGGTGATGCAGGCGTTTTCGCCTTTCCAGAAAAAACCATGATGGACGAGTAAGGCATCAGCATTGAAGTCGATTGCCGCATCGATCAATGCAAGCGAAGCCGTTACGCCAGTTACAATGCGCTGTACGTTTGCTCGTCCTTCAATTTGCAGCCCATTTGGGCAGTAGTCACGCCAAGTGTCTACGAGCAGCAGTTGTCCGATATAATTTTCTAAATCTTGTCGTGCTATGGGCATATCAACAGCGCCTTGGAAAACATGAAAAAACTTTGGTTAATTTTCGCACAAACTACAACCGCAGGTCTTGCTGTCTGGTTTCTAGTTGTCTTACTCCGCCCCGATTTAGTTCGTCCTCCTTCTGCGGCTCCTGTGGTAACGGTACTGCAAAACCACCAGGAGGTAGCCTCTGCGCCTGTTGTGGCGTCTTACAGCCCCGCCGCAAAACTTGCGATGCCGTCGGTAGTAAATATCTACACCGCAAAAGAAGTAAAGACACCACTTCCTCCTCTGTTGAAAGATCCACGCTTTCGGCGTTTTTTGGGGGACCGCTTAGGCGGGGAAGATCCGCGTGCTTCTAGTTTAGGCTCTGGGGTTATTGTTTCTGATCGTGGCTATATCATCACCAATAATCATGTGGTGGAGTCGGCCGATGAAATAGAGGTGGCCCTATCTGATGGGCGTACTGCATCAGCTAAATTGATAGGTTCAGATCCTGATACTGATTTGGCGGTGATTAAAATCGAGCTTGATCATTTGCCCGCCATTACCTTTGCAGATGCAAGCAAGGCGGAGATCGGTGATGTAGTGCTGGCGATTGGTAATCCTTTTGGCGTAGGGCAGACCGTCACCATGGGGATTATCTCGGCCTTGGGTCGCTCCGAATTAGGCATCAATACCTTTGAAAACTTTATTCAGACCGATGCGCCGATTAATCCGGGTAATTCTGGTGGTGCTTTGATTGATACCAAGGGCCATTTAGTGGGGATCAATACGGCGATTTATTCCAAAACAGGTGGATCTTTAGGGATTGGTTTCGCGATTCCTGCGTCAACGATCCGCCAAATTATGGATGCGCTGATTAAAGACGGCAGCGTCACTCGTGGTTGGCTTGGGGTTGAGATGCAGGAAGTGACCCCTGAATTGGCAGCGTCTTTTCATTTAGATGAAGCGAAAGGTGCTTTGATTGCTGGCGTCGTTCGTGGTGGGCCTGCTGATAGGGCGGGCCTGAAACCAGGGGACGTCTTGCTTAAAATTGGCGGCGCTGATGTGCGTAATGCATCGGGCATGTTGAATCTGATTGCGGCGTTTAAGCCGGATGAAGAAGTAGAAATGCAGGTGTTCCGCAAGGGCAAGCCGCTTGCGCTACCGGTTAAATTAGGTAAAAGGCCTAAGTTTAATCGGCGTGAGTAGGCAGGGGAGAGTAGGTTGGGTTAGCAGGTTTATTCGCCTTTTAGGGCGAATAAACCTGCGTAACCCAACATTTAGGCCAAGCAAATCAAAAAGATTTTTTTTAGTGCCTTCGGCTCGTTGATTTAGGAGCGGTAGCCACCGCAGGGGCGTTCTTTTCTTGAACGGCCAAGAAAAGAACCAAAAGAAGGCCGCCCCACGAAACACGAAGGCCCCTCATCTGCGGACAATCGAGCGGCGGCTGCGGAACTCGCTTCGCTCAAACAGTCCTCGCCGAAACCCCGCCCGCTTGTTCCTCGCTTCGGCGTGTTTCAAGGGGACTCAAAAGCCCCATGCGGAGAGCGTGGTCATTACGTTTTTTCGTTGTTTGCTATTTCAAAAGCAAATTGCATAGCGCAATGGAATTCACTCGCCCTACGACAACCACATACGAATCCCCTCACCCCTGCAACAATCGCATCTCGGCCGCAGCTAAATTGTCGCTTTCTCCCAATAGCACCAAGATATCCCCTGCTTGTAATTCAAAGCTGGCATCTGGCTGGATAGGGCGCATATTGCGGCGGCGGATGCTGCGTACTTCGATATGTATATTGCCTAGCTGAAGCTCTCCCAAGGGTTTGCCAACGGCGGCAGCTTCATTGGCAAGATAGAGGGTGTGCAAGCGTGGCTGTGGTCTATCGTTATCATCCGCATCTTCGCTGACTCCGCGATAAAACCCGCGTAATAGCTGATAACGCGCTTCACGGACTTCTCGTACGCGGTGGACTACTTTATTGAGTGGCACACCAAGCAGCATCAGGGTGTGCGATGCTAGCATCAGGCTGCCTTCCATAATTTCGGCGACCACTTCGGTGGCGCCCGCGTCTTTGAGTTGGTCGATATCGCTATCGTCTTGGGTGCGAATAATAACGGGCAGCTCTGGCCGCATGGCGTGCACAATTTCTAAGATTTGCATGGCGGAATGTGTGTCGGCATAGGTCACCACAATGGCGCTGGCTCGCATTAAGCCTGCCGCAATTAATACTTCACGCTTGGCTGCATCGCCATAAACTACAGAATCCCCTGCTGACGCGGCTTCACGCACCATGTCTGGATCTAAATCGAGAGCAAAAAAGCCAATATTTTCTTGAGTTAAAACTCGGGCGAGCGATTGGCCGCTACGGCCATAGCCACACAAAATGACATGGCCTTGGCTCTGCATGCTGCGCACGGCAATCTGGTGCAAATTGGCCGCAAGATTCATCCACTCTGAGCGGGCGAGCCGCAAGACCAATTTATCGGAGTGCTGGATTAAAAATGGGGTGATGAGCATCGATAAAACAATGCCAGCGATGGTGGTTTGTAGAATGCTTTCTGGCAGCAGTGCACTTTTTGAGGCCAGCGCCAGCATGACAAAAGCAAACTCGCCACCTTGGCCGATGGTAAAGCCCGTTCGCCATGCCGCTCCTGGCGTGCTGCCAAACAGCCTAGATAGTCCCGCAATCATTAAAATTTTGCCGGGGCCTAGTAGCGCCAACACGAGTAGCACCCGCCACCATTGTGTGAGCAAGACTGAATAATCTAAATTCATGCCGACGGTGACAAAAAATAGCCCAAGCAATAGATCGCGAAATGGCCGAACGTCGTCTTCAACTTGGTAGCGAAAATCGGTTTCAGCAATCAGCATGCCAGCTAAAAATGCCCCTAAGGCCAAGGATAAACCGGCTAATTCAGTGAGCCACGCAATGCCTAGCGTGACCAGCAAGAGGTTGAGCATAAATAGCTCACTGGAATGCTGCCTTGCAACCATATTGAACCAAGGGCGCATCAGTTTTTGCCCAAAATAGAGCAAAACTAATAACACCACGATGATTTTTACTGCAGCAAAGCCAAGGGCCATGAGTAATTCATTGCCCGGAAAGCTCAGCACGGGAATCATAATTAAAAAAGGAACCACGGCTAAGTCTTGAAACAATAAAATGCCGATGGCATTTTGGCCGTGCACAGAGTGCAGCTCATTTCGATCCGCCAGTAGCTTGGAGGCCATCGCGGTGGATGACATCGATAACACCCCGCCGAGCGCGAGGCCCACTTTCCAATCTAAACCTGCAAGTAAGCAAATCCCCATGACCACGGCCATCATGGCCATCACTTGCATTGCGCCCAAGCCAAATACGATATTGCGCATGGCATTAAGGCGAGCAAGATTAAACTCTAGCCCTAGGGTAAACATCAAAAAAACCACACCAAACTCGGCTAGGTGGGTGGCCTCATCACTACTGGCAATCAGGCCCAAGGCATGTGGCCCAATGATTAAGCCGACGACTAAGTAACCCAGCATGGCGGGTAATTTAAGGCGACGGCAAAGCACCACGGTTAAAACGGCGGCGGCAAGCAAAAGTAATAATGAGGATAGTTGAATGGACATAGGCGCTGGATTCGGCTTTCACTTGCAAATGAAAAGTAGAGAGTTACATCCTAGCATTTTAGGGAAGACCTTTTACTGCTAATGAATTGCAGATTAAAGGCAAATTTGCAAGATGATTGATCTTGATTGGCATATTGCCAGCAGACGCAGGTGGCGGGAGGGGGCCTGCATCTCTTATACTTTCGCGCATATGAAAAATGCTGAATTTATCCTCGAGTGCGCTCGTCGCGTACTGCGGGTTGAGGCTGATGCTGTTTTCGCGCTGGCCGAGCGACTCAACGATCAGTTTGCCACTGCTTGTGAGCTGATTCTTTCCTGCCAAGGGCGGGTGGTCGTGATTGGGATTGGCAAATCAGGGCATATTGCTAAAAAAATAGCCGCCACGATGGCCAGTACCGGCACACCTGCTTTTTTTGTTCATCCTTCGGAGGCCGCGCACGGTGATTTGGGAATGATCACCCGCAGCGACGTGGTGCTGGCCTTGTCTAACTCTGGCGAAAGCGATGAAGTGATTGCCTTGTTGCCCAGCCTAAAGCGCTTAGGTATTCCTTTGATTGCCATGACGGGCAATGCTGAATCCACTTTAAGTACGCAATCGAGCGTGCACCTTGATTCAGGCGTGACCCAAGAAGCCTGCCCGCTTAATCTGGCCCCTACCGCCAGTACGACTGCCGCGCTTGCCTTGGGCGATGCACTGGCTGTGGCCCTGCTGGAAGCGCGTGGTTTTCAGGCTGAAGACTTTGCCTTGTCGCATCCGGGCGGTAGCTTAGGTCGGCGCTTACTGGTGCTGGTTAAAGACTTAATGCATAGCGGTGATGATTTACCCGTGGTGCAGCATGATGTATTACTGCGTGATGCCTTATTAGAAATTAGCAAGAAAGGCATGGGGATGACGGCGGTAGTCGATGGGCAAGGTGGATTACTGGGCATCTTTACCGATGGCGATCTGCGCCGCGCACTGGATCAGGGCGTCGATGTGCGTGATACTCCTGTATCCACCGTCATGACTTTAAACCCTGCGGCGATAGAATCGAATAAATTAGCGGCAGAGGCTGTGCAGCAAATGGATACCCGCCGCGTGAATGGCTTACTGGTGCTTGAGGCCGGCGTTTTGGTTGGGGCGATTAACATGCATGACCTGTTACGGGCCCGTGTAGTTTAAAATGATTAAAAATAAGAGAGACAGCAGAATGACGGATATGGCCAAAGTGGTGCGCTTAATGATTTTTGACGTTGATGGCGTTATGACCGATGGTAGTTTGTACTACACCGATGCCGGTGAAGAGCTGAAAGCTTTTAACTCCTTGGATGGTCATGGCTTAAAAATGTTGCGCGCCAGTGGTGTGAAGTTAGCCATTATTACCGGCCGCACTTCTTTGCTGGTTGAGAAACGCGCTAAAGATTTAGGCGTCGATTTTCTCTACCAAGGCGCCCACGATAAACGGGCCAGCTACGAAGAATTATTACTGGCTGCCGGTGTGAGCGCTGATGCCTGTGGCTATATGGGCGACGATGTGATCGATATTCCTGTGATGCGTCGTGTGGCATTTGCGGTGGCCGTGCCAGATTCTCCTGAATTAGTCCGTAAGCACGCTCATTACATTACGGGTAGCTCGGGTGGGCGCGGTGCGGTACGAGAAGTGTGTGAGTACTTGATGCAGTCGCAAGGTACGCTCGATGCCGCTATGGCGCCTTACCTCGCATAATGGCCCTTCCTACGACTCGCTTCTTACCATTGGCACTGATCTTCCTCTTGGGTAGCTTGACTTGGCTGCTTGATCGAGCGGCCAGTTTGCCTAGCTCTGCGGTTGCAATTAATGCCAATCAACCCGATATGTTGGTAGATAAGGCAACCGCTGTTCGCTTTGGAGAAGATGGGCATCCTTTAACATTGCTAACCGCAACGCATGTTTCTCATTTGCCTGCCGGTGATATTACGTGGCTAGAAAACCCTCGTTTACGTTACACCGCACCCGATCAGCCGCTATTAGATGTGATCGGTGAGCGAGCTAAGTCTGTCAAGCAAGGCAGTGATGTTTGGTTTCCGGGTAAAGTAAAAATGGTTCGAGCGGCCAGTGGAACGCAAGCTGAGCTGATCATCAATGGTCGTGATATGCGGGTGTTGCCGCAGGAAGGTCTTGCCAGCTCAGAAGCCCCGATGATCGCAGAAATGGGCACGTATATTGTTGAATCAGTTGGCTTTATTGCTGACTCTAAGGCTGAAACGCTGGAACTTAAATCTAAGGTTAGGATGAGCTATGAGCCGATTCGTACCCGTTAAAATAGTATTACTTTTGCTGCTGGCGGCTCCCGCTTATGCAGAAAAAACTGACCGTGAAAAGCCAATCAAAATTGCGGCCGCCAATTGTGTGATGAATCAAAAAACACAGGCAAGCGTCTGTACTGGCGATGTTGTTTTGACCCAAGGCTCACTGAGCATTCGCGCCGATAAGCTAAATGTGCGTCAAGATGAGGCAGGCAAGTCGTTTGTGACTGGCAATGGCAACCCTGTGCGTTTTCGGCAGAAAATGGATGGCAGTAATGATTGGGTGGATGCGGAAGCCCAGCGTTTTGATTATGACGGACGCACTAGCATTATTAAGCTAATCGATAAGGCATGGGTGAAGCGGGGAGACGATCAAATCAATAGTGATTTAATTGTTTATGATCTGGAAAACGAAGCGTATCAAGCGCAAAGCAAGCCAGAGAGTGGCGGGCGAGTCAATATCGTGATTACTCCGAAAAAGGCACCTGCTCCATGACCAGTTCTTTGCGTGCGGAGCAGCTAGAAAAGCGTTACGGCAAAAGAACCGTAGTACGTGATGTCACCATGGAAATTTCGAGTGGTGAAGTGGTGGGTTTACTTGGCCCTAATGGCGCGGGTAAAACCACCAGCTTTTATATGATTGTGGGTTTAGTCGGCATGAATGGCGGGCGAATTACCTTGGATGGCGAAGACATCGGCCATTTGCCCATTCATCAGCGGGCGCGGCGTGGTTTAGGCTACTTGCCGCAGGAAGCGTCTATCTTTCGTAAAATGACAGTGGCGCAAAATATCACTGCCGTACTCGAATTGCATTGTAAAAATCGGGCCGAAATTAATGCTCGTCTCGATGAGCTATTGCACGATTTGCATATCGATCATTTGCGTGATGCAGGCGCGATGGGCTTATCAGGGGGCGAGCGTCGCCGAGTAGAAATTGCCCGTGCATTGGCCGCTAGCCCGCGTTTTATCTTGTTGGATGAGCCATTTGCTGGGGTAGACCCGATTGCGGTGATGGATATTCAACGTATTATTGGTTTTTTAAAGCAACGTGGAATCGGTGTTTTGATTACTGACCATAATGTGCGTGAAACCTTAGGCATTTGCGATCGTGCTTACATCATCTCAGAAGGCGCGGTGATGGCGTCAGGTGCTCCGAAAGATATTGTAGAAAATGAAAGTGTGCGTCGGGTTTATCTCGGTGAACATTTCCGTATGTAAATGAAACAAACCCTGCAGCTGCGGTTATCCCAGCAACTTAATCTCACTCCCCAGTTGCAGCAGGCCATCAAGCTGCTGCAGCTTTCAACGCTTGAGTTTCAGCAAGAGCTTGAACAGTATTTAAGTGAAAATCCGCTGCTGGAGCGGGGCGAGGAAGCTGCCGCAGGTGAGGCAGAACAGCCAGAGCCTCAATGGGAAATGGGCGGGGAAGACGATGGTTTGCGCTGGGAAGGCACGAGCCACGGCAGCTCGGATGATGACAATGATTTTGATCCGGCCAGCAATATTGCTCGTGATTTAGATTTACGCGAATACTTGCTGCAGCAAGCGGGTTTACTGCCTCTATCGCATCGGGATAAATCCTTATTATTTATGCTGATTGAGGCTTTGGATGAAGATGGATTCTTACCGCAATCTTTGGAAGAAGTCTTTCTGCAGCTGCCAGAGGAACTTATTGCAGAGTACGAGCTCGAACTAGATGATATCAAGATTGCCTTGGTACGCTTACAGCACTTAGAACCCTTAGGTATTGGTGCTCGTGATATGGCAGACTCTTTATGCTTACAATTGCGCCAAAAACCTGCCAGTGCCGCTAAAGAATTAGCATTGCAAATTGCCGAAAATTCACTCGATTTATTAGCGGGACGGGACTACACTAAGCTTAAACGAGCCTTTAAATGTGAGGATGCTGAGTTAAAAGCAGCGCAAGAATTGATTGTAAGTTTGAATCCTAGACCGAGTGCCCAATGGTCTGTAGCATCACCTAGATATGTAAGCCCTGATGTGATTGTGCAAAAAGTAAAAGGCGTTTGGCGGGTTAGATTACACGATGCCTCGATGCCAAAATTAAGAGTTAACCGTCTTTATGCAGATATCTTACAAAAAGGCGATGGCGGACATTTAGCTCGCGAGTTACAAGAAGCACGTTGGTTAGTAAAAAGTGTGCAGCAGCGATTCGATACTATTTTGCGAGTCGCGACAGCGATTGTAGAACGGCAACGAGCATTTTTTGAACACGGCGAAGTGGCGATGCGGCCGCTAGTGCTCAGAGATATCGCTGAAGAGCTAGATTTGCATGAGTCGACTATTTCTAGAGTAACCACGCAAAAATATATGCTCACCCCGCGTGGTCTGTATGAATTTAAGTTTTTCTTCGGTAGCCATGTAGATACGGATGCCGGAGGAGAGTGTTCTGCTACAGCGATCAAAGCATTGATCAAGCAGATGGTGCAGCAAGAAGATAAGAAAAAACCTTTAAGTGATAGCGTATTGGCAGAAGCATTATCCGCTCAGGGTATTGTGGTAGCGCGTCGTACAGTTGCCAAATACCGTGAGGCGTTGCAGATTTACCCAGTAAGTCAGCGCAAAAGTTTGTAAGGCCCCAACGGAAGGAGTAACCCTATGAATTTGAATATCAGTGGCCATCATCTTGAAGTAACCCCATCTATCCGCGAGTACGTAAACAGTAAGATGGAAAGGGTTATCCGGCACTTTGATAATGTGATTGACGTAAATGTCATCCTCTCCGTGGAGAAACTGCAACATCAGGTTGAAGCTACCGTTCACGTTCGCGGCCGCGACATCCACGTCGAAGCGACGGATGAAAATATGTACGCCGCTATTGATCTTTTGGCAGATAAGCTAGACCGCCAAGTTGTGAAACACAAAGAAAAATCAATGGATCATCGTAATGAATCCATAAAGCAACACCAACCTACCGCTGAATAAAGCGATTTCTCTCACCTTAACGGGAACCGGAATATTCGGGTTCCCGTTTTTGTTTTCAAGCGGCGGCGCTACAATAGCTGTCGTCCTTGTTTTGGTCTGCCTACAATGAGTCTGATCGCACAAATTCTGCCAAGTGGCAATGTCTTCCTAAATATGGAAGTCGGCAGCAAAAAACGTATTTTTGAGCAAGTGGGTATTTTGTTTGAAAATAGCCACGGCATTGCCCGTAGTGTTATTTTTGATAGCCTCTTTGCCAGAGAAAAACTCGGTTCTACCGGTCTGGGCCAAGGCGTGGCTATTCCGCATGGCCGGATTAAAGGGTTGAAAGAAGCCACAGGTGCGTTTGTGCGCTTGGACGAGCCTATTCCTTATGATGCACCCGATGGCAAGCCTGTTTCTTTAGTTTTTGTTTTGCTGGTGCCTGCCCACGCTACTGATTTACATCTACAAATCTTGTCTGAGCTTGCTCAGCTTTTCTCAGACAAAGTGCTGCGCGAGAGCCTGCTAGCGGCCACTGAACCGGGCCAAATCTGGAAGTTAATCAGCACTTGGGAACCCTATGCCACAGATTTCAGTTAGACAACTTTTTATTGATAACGCCGAGAAGCTGCGACTGACTTGGGTGGCAGGGCAATCGGGTGCGAATAATCTGTTATCTAATGACGCGTCGGAGCAAAAACCGACCTTATCTTTGGTAGGCCACCTGAATTTTATTCACCCCAATCGCATTCAAGTGCTTGGGGTGGCTGAAACGGTTTATCTTTTGCAGCTAAGCGTTGAGGCGCAAAGAGAATCACTGGCCCGATTATTTTCAAACGAGATGGCGGCGGTGATTGTGGCCAACGGCCAGATCGTTGGCGACTGCCTGCGCGAAGCCTCCGAGCGCTTTCATGTGCCGCTGCTCACCTCCCCTGAGCAATCCCCCTATTTGATGGATGTGCTGCGCTATTACCTATCAAAAGCGCTAGCGGTTTCAACCCATCTGCACGGGGTATTTCTGGATGTGCTGGAAGTCGGCGTTTTGCTCACGGGCGAATCATCGATGGGTAAGAGCGAGCTGGCGCTGGAGCTAATCTCACGCGGCCACGGCCTTGTGGCAGACGATGTGGTCGAGGTTTATCGCACCAACCCCGAAACGCTAGAAGGGCGCTGTCCGCCGATGTTGCGCGATTTTCTGGAAGTACGCGGGATTGGCGTGCTGAATATCCGTACTATTTTCGGTGAAACCGCCGTCAGGCCGCGTAAAACGCTAAAGCTGATTATGCATTTGGCTAAGGCGGGTGGCGAGAAAGTGGCTCCGATCGATCGATTGCAAATGCAGGCGGCGACGCAAGATATTTTGGGCGTGCCAATTCGTAAGCTGGTGATTCCTGTGGCGGCGGGGCGAAATTTAGCGGTTTTGGTTGAAGCTGCGGTTAGAAATTATATTTTGCAATTACGCGGCATTGATTCCACGCGTGAATTTATTGAAAGACACCAAAAATTTATGGAAATGGGCGAGTAGTAGCTAGCCCTCCGCGTATCAAATTAAGCCAATAGCATGCGTTTTTGTAGGGGGGGTGAAACCCGCCGTTTTCCGAGCATTTCATGCCAAAGTCTGGCGGGTTTCACCCGCCCTACGGTGATTCGATGTTTGTGGTGTGCCGTTGGCGTATGGTAAACGCATGGCGCTTTCATAAGCATCAAAATAGAAAGTACACAAAAAATAGTCAAAAAATGGGGGCGGGGATTGAAACAGCAGCAGGTTATTTTATTATCTGGTTTATCTGGGGCGGGTAAAAGCGTTGCACTCAAGGCTTTGGAAGACCTAGGTTATTTTTGCATCGATAATCTGCCCGCGCCTTTGTTGCCACAAACGGCGGCATTGCTGGATGAAGATGGCTATCCCAAAGTCGCCATTTCGGTTGATGTGCGCAGTGCCCATAATTTTGCTAGCTTCCCTAATCATCTAGAAGCCCTGCTTGAGCTAGGGCTTGATGTGCAAATGCTGTTTTTGGAAGCAAATAACGACACACTGGTGAAGCGCTTTTCAGAAACACGCCGTAGCCACCCGCTCTCAGCTGGCACATTAACGGTGACCGAGGCGATTGCCTTAGAGCGTGAAATGCTGGCAGATTTCTCCGCGGTTGCTCATCGCATTGATACCAGTGATTTATCGGCCAACCAGCTACGCAGCTGGATTCGGCAGTTTGTGGCGCTTGATCGCTCCAGGCTCACCGTGATTTTTGAATCCTTTGGCTTTAAGCATGGCCTGCCGATGGACGCCGATTTTGTGTTTGACGCCCGCTGCCTGCCTAATCCCTATTACGATAAATCTTTGCGTCCTTTAACGGGCAAAGATCAGCCAGTGATTGATTTCTTGGCGCGGCAAGAAGTGGTAGGGCGTTTTCAGACCCATATCAAAACATTTATCGAAGCGTGGTTGCCAGAGTTTGATGCCGATAACCGCAGCTATATCACGGTAGCCATTGGCTGCACTGGTGGCCAGCATCGCTCGGTTTATCTGGCGGAGCAGCTGGCTAAATACTTTGCCGAGGATAGGCAGGTATTGCTCAGACACCGTGAGCAACATGCAGATTAGCAAAGTAATGCGGCCAGGCGACTGGCCGTTTGCCATATTGGCGCTGGCTTTTGTGGTGTATTTGGGTTTTTGGAGCTGGCAGCAGGAGGGTGCGACTCGGGTGCGCATTTATCAGGCGGGTAAAGTCTTTGCCGAGCTGGATTTAAACGCAGAGCGCACCTTGCAAGTGGCAGGTCCCCTTGGGCTTACCTTTGTAGAAGTAAAATCGGGCCGAGTGCGGATCAGCAGTGACCCTAGCCCGCGCCAATATTGTGTGCGCATGGGCTGGCTGGATCAGGCCGGCCAAATGGCGATTTGCCTGCCTAACCGTATCAGCATCGAGCTTTTAGGCTCGCGTCCTCATGAATTCGACAGCCTCAGTTACTGAAATCCGCATCAAACCTAGCCTCGCCGATGTGTGCATTGCCCGCTATGCCGCGCTGGCGATTGCGCTGTCGGTGCTCGAAGCGGGTATTCCTTCGCCTATTCCAGGTATTAAACCGGGGCTGGCCAATATCATTACCCTGATTGCACTCTGGCGCTTTGGCTGGACAGACGCCGCATGGATTTCCATGCTCAGAATCATGGGCAGTGGTATTGTGCTAGGCGGTTTTTTATCTCCCGGCTTTGCCATGAGCTTGATGGGCGGGATAAGCAGCCTCTTGGCCTTGGCCGCAGTTCAGTACCTACCTAGGCGCTGGTTCGGGCCCGTTTCGCATTCCCTCGCTGCCGCCTTTGCCCATATGGCAGGGCAGCTATTATTAGCGCGGCTCTGGCTGATTCCGCATAATGGCATCTATCATTTAGTACCCCTGTTTGCGGCAGCGGCGTTGGTATTTGGTGTGGTAAATGGGGTGATTGCAGCAAAGCTGCTGGCTCGTGAATGAAGAAATTTAATAAAAATCTGTAAACACAGGGTTGTAGGAAGAGCAGAGTAGTGGGCAAGTTTTTTTGCCCGCTATAAGCGTCATGGAAAGGAAAAACATAGCAGGCAAGCCGGTTTTTCGTAGGGTGTGCAAGTCGTTTCTCTTGCGCACCGGCTCTTGGTGCGCAACGACTTCGTCGTTGTACACCCTACGAAATACCGATTCATTCTTATGAGTACAGAGAACATAAAGAAATATCAATTGATTTGGTTTTCTCTGTGTTCTGTTTTTAAACTCCGTGTTCTCTGTGTCTACAGACCTTTAAGTATTTCGCCGTTTTAATAGGTTTCAAATGAAAACAATAACATTGGCTTTTACCGGCGCATCCGGCCTGCCTTATGGTTTACGCACGTTGGAATGCTTGCTGGCGGCGGGTTGTACCGTGCATGTGCTCTATACCCAAGCGGCGCAAATTGTGGCCAAGCAAGAGCTAGATGAAACTTGGCCTTCGCGTGCGGCAGATCTGGCGGTGCTTTTTCGCCAGCGTTATGGCGTTACTGATGAGTCGAAGCTGCAAGTTTTTGGTCAGCAAGAATGGTTTGCCCCTATGGCATCCGGCTCTAATCCCGGCGATGGCATGATTGTTTGCCCCTGCACCATGGGCGCTTTATCGGCGATTGCGGTGGGCGCTTCGGATAATTTATTAGAGCGCGCTGCGGATGTGATGATTAAGGAAGGCAAAAAATTGGTCGTTGTTCCACGTGAAGCACCTTTTTCGGTGCTGCATCTGGAGAATATGCTCAAGCTAGCAAGGCTGGGCGTGGTGATCTTGCCACCTAATCCGGGCTTTTATCACCACCCTAAAACCATCGCCGATTTGGTTGATTTTGTGGTGGCAAGGATATTGGATCAGTTCCAAATTCCGCATCAGCTGATGCAGCGCTGGGGGGATAAGGGATGAATTTAAAGATTGATTGGCCTTCATGGAAAGTCGGGTGCTTTGTCCTGCTTGCACTGTGGTTCTGGCCCTCGTTCGCTCCGCACGATCCTTGGAAGCCTGATGAAAGCTATATCCTTGGCCTAGTTTATGAATACACGCTGCGGGATAACTGGCTAGTGCCGATGCTATCTGGCGAGCCATTTATGGAAAAACCGCCTCTGTTTTTCTGGACGGCAGCGGGCTTCTCCCGTTATGTATTTACCTGGCTGCCTGTGCACGCAGCGGCAAGGCTGGCTGCGGCATTTTATATAGCGCTGACTTTTATCTTTGCCGCTCTGGCCTCAGGGCAATTTGCTGCCCGCAGCCGATCGAATAATCCATCGCAAGCCGCATGGCTCACCGCCATTTTGCTGGCAGGCACGTTGGGCTTGGTTGGCAATGGCCATCATATCCTGACCGATAGCGCCTTATTTGCCAGCTTTGCCATCGCCCTCTACGCATTCTCCATCTTTCCAAACCGGTCACTCGCCAGCGGCCTGCTGATGGGTACTGCTTGGGGAATGGCGTTTTTGACTAAGGGTTTATTGGGGCCGGGCTGCCTTGGTTTGGCGGCTTTGCTGCTGCCGATTGTTGATCGCACTTACCGGCAAAAAACCTATTTACTGACGCTAAGTATCGCCCTGCTGGCCGCATTGCCCTGGTGGCTGATCTGGCCTTGGCGCTTATGGCTGGCCTCGCCCGAGTTATTCCACACTTGGTTTTGGGTGAATAATCTTGGGCGTTTCTTAGGTGAGAATAATCTTGGCCCAGAATACGAGCGTGGCTTTTACCTGAAGATTCTGCCTTGGCACGCCTTCCCATTGATCCTCTATCTGCCGGTACTGTTTTTCAGGCAGCGCCTCGATGCGTTTAAAAACGCAGCCCCGGCTGCCCTGCTTTGCCTGCTGACTTACAGCATCTTATCGCTGGCTAAAACCTCGATGGAGCTATACGCCGTGCCAGCCGTGGTGGCGTTTGCCGTATGGATGGGCGCACAAGCATCCAGCGTCCCCGCCACTTTCGAGCGCCGCTTTGGCCTCGTCGCTCTGTGCTTAGTGGCCGTCAGTGCGTTATTGCTATGGTGGGCATGGGCCGCCCTCTATTTCGGCCTGCCCTTGCAAGCTCGCCTGCTGCATTTCTTACCGGGTTTTGCAGAAAAGCCAAACTGGCTGGGCGTGCTATCCGCGCTCGCACTCACCATCATCGTGTGGAATCTCGCTTGGCGAGCCCCTGCTTGGGCCAAACACCAGGGCGCAGTGCGCTGGCTGGCTGTGCTGGTCATGAGCTACGGCCTCGTCTTCAGCCTGCTACTACCCAGCTTAAATTACAGCAAAAGCTATAAACCCATGATGCTGGATTTAGCTACTCAGCTAGATAAAACCCAGTGTCTAGCTAGCTTTGGTCTAGGCGAGCACGAAAGAGGCAACTTCCACTACTACACCACAATGAGGGTGGAACGCTTTGAAATAGGCCGTGGCAAAGAATGCCCGCAGCTATTAATCCAAGGCAGCATCATGCCTGCGAATATTGGCGAATATAGCCTGTTGAAAAAAACCACAAGGGCTACGGATAAGGGCGAGGAGTTTAGTGTTTGGCGTAAGAAATAATAAATATTGCTTACTTTTTGCTGATATTATGCTGGGTTAGTTGTTTGGTTTTTGGCTGTGCGAATAATGTGCAAGTTTCGCTGAATAGGGAGTAGGCATTTTTCAGCATCGTATTATTCTTGCGATGCCTAGCCCCTTAGGGCCGCTTCGTTTTATCAATCGCTCGAAGCTAACTTCGCTTTATCGCCAAGCCTGAAAAGCGGGTTACCCCGGCGGCTAACTCGCTTTTCAGGATTTCCTTAACTCTATGTTTGGAAATAGAAAGTAATGACCATCATTTACATCATTGCGCTACTCCTTTTCTTTGCTGCAATCTTTTATTACACAATGTATATGCCCTCTGCCCAAAAAGATTGGGAGCGTCTTCCGACGCTGGACGAATACTTAGCTAAAAATCCAACTGCAAAACATGGCGAAAAGATTTCATGCTCAAAATGCGGTTATACAGAGCAACTTGATACTGGTTTGATTCGAATCACTGATTACCGCAGAAAGCTGATGTGTACGAAATGTAAAAAAATATTGTGGCGCGAAGAAGAAAAATAAATTCATTCATATTTCGGTACTTGAGAATCCCCCCTTAAATAACTGGGGGTAGAGTCCTGTATGGTGGGGGGGCTTTATCAACCCGCGCAGCGTGATAAAGCCATAAAGCCAACCCAATTATCACGCGGCTTGTCATGCTTAAATCGCGGGTTACGCCTGCGGCTAACCCGCCCTACAGGGCTATATCTTGCTAATGCATAAGGAGGGTAATAATGAGCTACAGCTAGTAGCTTGGGCTAAAGCTTTACCTGCCCAACATTTAAATATGCGCCGCAACTCGTTGGGCAGATAAACCTTGCCCAACCTACGTGTTAATCAATAACACGCTTATGGAATCGCCATGATTTTACCTAGCCTGCTGCAATCCTCCTCCCCGCGCACTTGGCTGTTCTACGGCGACAGCATTACCCATGGTGTGCTGCATACAGCGGGCGCGCGTTGTTTTAGTGAGCACTTTACCGAGCGGCTGCGTTTTGAGCTGGAGCGGCCGGATGATGTGGTGCTCAATACGGCCTGCTCCGGGCATAACACGCGGCAGATGCTGAGCCATTTCCCCCTGCGCGTGGAGCGCTTTAAGCCGGATGTAGTGCTGCTGATGGCCGGAATGAACGATTGCAACAGCAGGCTGGCCGATGGGCAATATGTGCCGCTGGACGAGTTCTGCGCCAATTTGGCCTCGATGATCTCCGCCGTGCGGGGCTGGGGCGGCGAGGTGATTTTGCAGACTGTTACCCCAGTGTTGCCGGGGCTGGCCTCGGAGAGGGAGCTGACGCTGCCACTATACAATGCGGCCATCCGTAATCTGGCGGCAGAGCTGGCCGTACCCCTGGTTGACCATGCCGCCGTGTGGGAAGCCCTCGCCGCAAAGTTGCCCGTCTATATGGCCGATGCCTTTCACCCCAACGCCCACGGCCACGTTCTGCTGGCACACACGCTATTTCGCGCACTGGGGGTGTTTGATGAGGCAGCGCCCAGCTGTGGATTGTTTTTGCCTTGAGTGTATTTTTTGCCTGAATAGCCGAGGATACGGTGTGTTGCCTTTTGTTTTCAGCGCCCCCCCTTTACTTCCAATATTCACCACCTACACGCTTAGCCAGCAATATAAGAATACCTGATACCGATAAGCGTTTACGAAGCGCAGGACTATGGTTGAAAAACAAGGGATAATGCGGTCAAAAATGCGCATTATTTAAGGAATTCTTCCATGGAAATTAAGGTCAATTTTCTCGATAAGCTTCGTCTTGAAGCCAAGTTCGATGATTTCACGGTGATCGCCGATCAGCCTATCCGCTATAAGGGCGATGGCTCGGCGCCGGGCCCATTCGATTACTTTTTAGCTTCATCTGCCTTGTGCGCGGCTTATTTTGTGAAGTTGTACTGCGAAACCCGCAATATTCCTACCGAGAATATCCGCCTGTCGCAGAACAATATTGTTGATCCGGAAAACCGCTACCAGCAGATTTTTAAGATTCAGGTGGAGTTGCCTGCGGATATTTCTGCTAAAGATAGGCAGGGCATTTTGCGCTCTATCGACCGTTGCACCGTAAAAAAAGTCGTGCAAACTGGCCCAGAGTTTGTCATTGAAGAGGTAGAGAGTTTAGAGGCCGATTCTCAAGCCTTGCTGACCTTAAATTCATCCGACGCCGCCACCTATATCGTGGGCAAGGATCTGCCGCTTGAGCAGACCATCGCCAATATGTCGGGCCTGCTGGCCGACCTAGGTATCAAAATTGAAATCGCTTCATGGCGCAATATTGTGCCTAATGTGTGGTCGCTGCATATCCGCGATGCACACTCGCCCATGTGTTTTACTAATGGCAAAGGCGCAAGCAAAGAAAGTGCGCTGGCGTCCGCGCTGGGCGAGTATATCGAGCGGATCAGCTGCAATCATTTTTATGCTGGTCAGTATTGGGGCGAAGAGCTCGCCAATGCGGAATTTGTGCATTACCCGCAAGAGCGCTGGTTTAAACCTGGCCCTAAAAATGCCCTGCCGCTTGAAATACTGGATGACTACTGCCGTGAAATTTACAATCCAGATGGCGAATTACTAGGCACGCATCTGTATGACACCAATTCCGGCAATACAGAGCGCGGTATCTGCTCGCTGCCCTTTGTGCGCCAGTCGGATGGCGAAACGGTGTATTTCCCATCCAATCTGATCGAAAACCTCTATGTAAGCAATGGCATGAGCGCGGGCAATACGCTGGCCGAAGCGCAGGTGCAATGCCTTTCAGAGATTTTTGAGCGCGCAGTAAAGCGCGAAATTTTAGAAGGCGAAATCACCCTGCCGGATGTGCCGCAGGAAGTCTTGGCGAAATACCCTAGCATTCTGGCTGGGATTGCTGGCCTTGAAGAACAAGGCTTCCCCGTACTAGTCAAAGATGCATCGCTCGGCGGTGTTTATCCAGTAATGTGCGTCACCCTGATGAATCCGCGTACCGGCGGTGTATTTGCCTCATTCGGCGCGCACCCAAGTTTAGAAGTGGCCTTAGAGCGCAGCCTGACCGAATTACTGCAAGGCCGCAGCTTTGAAGGCCTGAACGATCTGCCACGGCCGACCTTTGAAAGCCATGCTTTAACTGAGCCAAATAACTTTGTTGAGCATTTCATCGATTCGAGCGGTATTGTTTCATGGCGCTTTTTCAGTGCGAAATCGAATTACCAATTTGTTGAATGGGATTTCTCCAGCGAAGGTGAAAACGCCAATACCGAAGAAGCCGCGGCCCTGTTCGGCATTCTGAAAGACTTGGGCAAAGAGTCCTATATGGCGGTCTACGATCAATTAGGCGCCACAGCCTGCCGCATTCTGGTGCCCGCCTATTCAGAAATTTATCTGATAGAAGATTTGATCTGGGATAACACCAATAAAGCGCTGCTGTTCCGCGAAGACATCTTGAATCTGCATAGGCTGGATAATGCCGCCCTCTCCGCGCTGCTCTATCGCCTGGAAGACAACGAGCTGGGTGATTACTCCAAGGTATCGGATTTAATTGGCATCAAGTTTGACGAGAACACGGTGTGGGGCCAGCTGACCGTGCTGGAATTAAAACTGCTGATTAATCTGGCCTTACAGCACTTTGCAGACGCACACGATCTGGTCGGCGCCTTCCTGCAATACAACGACAACACTCTGGAGCGAGTCCTGTTTTATCAGGCCCTCAATGCCGTGCTGGATGTATTACTGGATGATGAGCTGGAGCTGGCAGACTACGAAGTCAACTTCCGCCGCATGTTTGGCAATCCACGCATGGACGCAGCACTAGGCTCCGCCGACGGCAGCGTGCGTTTCTTTGGTTTAACAGAAACCAGCATGAAACTGGAAGGCTTAGATAAGCATCATCGCTTGATCGACAGCTACAAAAAACTGCATGCGGCGCGAAGCAGTTTTGCGGCAAAGCCTGTTTAGGACCAGCAATTCTAAATCACACCTTGTAGGAGCGCCGTTAATAGCGCTGCACTCGCGGATAAATCCGCTCCTACGGGGGGATTAATTAATTTCTATCAATTTAGAGTTGCCGATTTAGGATAAATAGAGTTGTCGTGCGTAGTCGCCAAAAAAGTCACTACGCAAATAAGATAAAGCGAGGAATGTCGTAAGAAATAATTTATTTTGCTTACCATTTGCTGATACTGTTCTGAGTAAATCGCCGTGATATCGCATACCTATGTCTGATCTCTCAAATAAATAGTGGCTTAATCATTTAATTAGCAAGGTGACAATAATGATAGGTATTGGTCATTTTTCTTTTCTAATTGGCGCAGGGATTGCTCTCTTTGGCGCGTTAATTCATTGGGTTGCACCGCTTATTGGCCCAGATTGGTACGCCTTTCTTACCGCGCCAAGGTGGGTGGTTGATTCAGCTCGAAATGGAACGTTAGAGGCGCCGCTTAGCGCGGTGTTGATTGGTTTTTTGATGTTCACTTGCGCCGTATATGCGTTTTCTGGTGCTGGCGTGATGAAGCGCTTGCCTTTGCTAAGAACAGGATTGATCGTTATTTCTAGTATTTGTTTGCTGAGGGGGCTGCTGCTGGTGCCATTGTTGATAAGGGTGCCTGAACTATTGAGCGCCTTTGATATTGTTGGCTCCGTTGTTTGGTTTGTGGCAGGTCTTGGTTTCTTTGTTGGCACGATTAAAAATTGGGCATCTCTTAGATTAAACGTTAGGTGATCGCTTTCTTCGTGCGATATACGCGGTCTGCCAAAGAAGCGCTTTATTACGTAGCGCCGGTGGGCGAAAAAGAAGAATACGTGGCGAGAGCGATGAAGAATATTGCGATGTATTTGGCTTGATTTTGAAGCTGGTGGTGTTGAGGTTCAAATGCGCCTAAACGCGAGTCCTGTGTTTAGGATGTGGCTAGAAATAAACCTCGATATGACAAGCCGTCATCCCCGAGTGTTTTTATCGGGGATCCAGTGGTGTCGCTGGATTCCCGCCAAAGGCACACGGGAATGACGGTGTTTCGGAAATGGGAAGTTAATAAGAACCAAATCCTTAGATTGCCAACTGCTTCAAACTTACCCTACGAAACAGTGCCATCAACGATAGTGCGGCGCAGGTGAGGGCGGCGACTAGGGCGATCCAATAGCCTTGCACGCCGTAGCCTGGCAGGGTGGAGGTGCCGAAGGTGAGCAAATAGCCTAGCGGAATGCCGATCACCCAGAAGGCGGTAAGGTGAATGAGCATGGGGCCACGGGTGGATTTGTAGCCGCGTAATACGCCTGCCACCACCACTTGCGTGGCGTCTGAAAACTGGAAGAAGCCTGCCAATACCAGCAGCTGGCTGGCCAGCATCAGTACGACGGTATCGCTGGTGTAAAACCCTGCGATCAGGCGCGAGGCAAAAATCATGGTGGTGCCGGTTAATAAGGCGATGCACAGGCCCATGCGAATGCCGCTCTGGCCAATAAAACGCGCCGCTTTATAATCCCCCGCACCAATCGCATGGCCTACCCTGACGGTAAGCGCCGTGCCGAGTGCCATCGGCACCATAAAGGTGAGCGATGAAAAATTCAGCGTGATTTGGTGTGCGGCTACGGTAACGGTGCCCAAGCTGGCAATCAGCAGGCCAATCAGGCTAAACGCGCTGACTTCCACAAAAAACATCATGCCAATCGGCAGGCCCAGCTTGATAAGTTGCTTTTGAGCATGCCAATCAATGCTTTGCCATGCGCGAAATGGATGGGTGTTTTTGTAAACGTGGGCATAACGAATCCACGCGGCTAATAGCAAGAAATTAACCCATACGCAAAACGCCGTGGCCCAGCCGCAGCCTACGCCGCCCATGGCTGGAAAGCCCCAATGGCCGTAGATCAATACCCAGTTGCAAGGGATATTAAGCAAGAGGCAGAAGATGGAAATTACCATCATGGGCTTGGTTTGATTCAGTGCAGCGCTATAGCAATACAAAACGCGGTAGCAGGCAAAGGCAGGCAAGCCCCAGCTTACGGCTTTTAAGAATTCCCCAGCCTTATGCGCGACGACGGCTTCAAGGCCCAGATGGTTAAAAATTGGCACTAAAAAGCGAATTAAAATCAGGCCGATTAGGGCGAGGATCAAGGCTTGTAGCAGTGCTTGCTGGGTAAGATTCGGAATGGGCTTTAGATCATTTGCGCCAATTTTTTGCGCCACCAGCGGGCTAATCGCCAGTAAAAATCCCATCAGCGTTACCATCATGGTCACCCAGATGGACGAGCCCACCGATACCGCTGCCAGATCGCCTGCCGAAACATGGCCAGCCATCACCGCATCAATAAAGGCCGTGCCTGTGGTGGCAAGTTGCCCAATAGCAATGGGCCATGCAAGGTGCCAAGTGGCGCGAATATCGGCGAGTCGGGTGGTCATAGTGATCTACATTTTTTGTGTTTGCTTGCAGTAGATCAGTCTTTAAGGACTGGGCTCATATTAATTTCCCGCTACAAAACGTCGTCATTCCCGCGTGTCTTTGGCGGGAATCCAGCTGCGCTGCTGGATCCCCGATAAAATCATTCGGGGATGACGGGGTGTTTGATAAGTTCAACGAGAAGCTATTTGGAGCCACATCCTAAGCTGCTACTTACGCAAGCAAAATGGATTAATGGGTTCGTATTCGGCAAGTAAATCGGGATATCGTCGGCTAAACATTAGCGCATCTTGCAAATCGACATTCAAAATAACGATGCTGCCGTTGGCCAAATTTTCGGTACGAAAGCCTAAGCTGGTGGCTGCTGCAAAGGCCTTGGATAGGGCCAGTGGCGAGGTATTGCGTTTGGCATTGAGGCGCAGCCAGCTTTGTGTTTTCCAGCGCAGCGCGGGGTGGAGTTCGCGAGTGGCTTTTGTTAATTCTGGGGCTAGGCAGTCGTACATGGCAGCATTCCTAATTCACATAGTGGGAAGCTGGTCGCAAGGCTTTTGATGTCGGATGCGGCCAACGCTTTAGCGATATTTCCCCTCATCTGTACTGCCGACTTGGGCGCGCCTCGCAAGTTGTCGATTAATAGGCGCGTAAAACAAAAAAACCCGCAACGCGGGTTACGCTGCTTTAGCTGCATTTATAAAGCGCCCGCAAGCTGGCAAAATCAACTCGGCGCTGTGTAGTTCATTTTGGCGGCGAGCGGCCTAGCTGTCAAGCAGCTTTATTCTGGATGCTTTGAATCTAACATCAGCGTGATCGGGCCGTCATTAATCAGCGCTACTTGCATGTCTGCGCCAAAGATTCCTGTGGGAATGGGCTTGTTACTCAGCTCAGCCAGCTTTGCCACAAAGGCATTAAACAGCGGCTGAGATATTTCCCCCTTGGCCGCTCTGCCCCAAGACGGGCGATTGCCTTTGTTGTAAGAGCCAAATAGCGTGAATTGCGAAACGGCCAGCATTTCACCTTGGCAATCAAGCACCGAGCGATTCATCACCCCAGCTTCATCTTCAAAGATGCGCAAATTGCATATTTTTTTGGCGGTCCAGTTTAAATCGGCGTCAGTGTCGCTATTTTCAATGCCAACCAGCAGCAATAATCCGCCAGATATTTCCCCGCAGATTTTGCCATCTACAGCCACACTGGCCTGCTTTACTCTTTGAATCAGAACGCGCATTTTTCTTCTCCCAAGCGGAGATCTTACCTTGCTTACAGGGTTTATTAAGCACAAATATTGCCCGCTGAAATAGGCTTTGGAAAAGAGGTACGTATGGCAGAACCCTAATTTACATTTTCTGAAAAAAGGGGGGGCAGCTAGTCAATCCCTTGAATATTCAGTATTCTGGTTTATTTTATCGCTAGGGATAGAACCATGAAAAAAGTAGGTCTGGTTGGCTGGCGCGGCATGGTGGGTTCTGTCCTCATGCAACGGATGCAGGAAGAAAAAGATTTTGACGTGATTGATCCCGTGTTTTTTACTACTTCGCAAGCTGGCCAAGCCGCTCCGAATTTTGGTAAAGACGCAGGCACACTGAAAAACGCCAACGATATCGCAGAGCTATCCGCGATGGACGTGATCATTTCTTGCCAGGGCGGTGATTACACCTCAGATATCTTCCCAAAACTGCGTGCTGCGGGCTGGGATGGTTACTGGATCGACGCGGCTTCTACCCTGCGCATGGAAGAAAACGCGGTAATTGTGCTCGACCCCGTGAATGACGATCTGATTCGCGCATCGCTGGCAAAAGGCGTTAAAAACTATATCGGCGGCAACTGTACCAATTCCATCATGCTGATGGGGATGAGCGGCTTGTTTAAAGCAGGTCTGGTGGATTGGGTTAGCTCCATGACTTACCAAGCGGCATCCGGCGGTGGTGCAAATCATATGCGCGAGCTAATTAAGGGCATGGGCGTGGTTTATGGCTCGGTGGCCGATGAACTAGCAACGCCTGCGTCAGCGATTTTAGAAATCGATCGTAAGGTTGCAGAAACCATTCGCAGCGATGTGCCTACAGAATTCTTTGGCGCGCCATTGGCTGGTGGCTTGATCCCTTGGATTGATGCGCAGCTTGATAACGGCCAGACTAAGGAAGAATGGAAAGGTCAAGCTGAGGTGAATAAAATCCTCGGTAATGAAGCGCCAATCCCCGTTGATGGCCTCTGTGTGCGTATCGGCGCAATGCGCTGCCACAGCCTTGCCTTAACGATTAAGCTAAATAAAGACTTACCATTGAGCGAAATTGAAGCGCTGATTCAATCTGGCAATCAGTGGGTGAAGTGGGTGCCTAATGAGCGCGCGGTAACGGTTAAAGAGCTGACCCCTGCTTCTATCACCGGCAAAATGGACATCGGCGTAGGCCGTGTGCGTAAGCTCAATATGGGCCCGGAATATATCAGCGCTTTTGTGATTGGCGATCAGCTGCTCTGGGGCGCTGCCGAGCCATTGCGCCGTATGTTGCGGATTTTGCTGGGCTAAAAGCTAGGGCAGTATTGCAAGCATGACGTAGGGCGGGTGCAACCCGCGTGCCATATTGAGAAATACGCGGGTTTCACCCGCCCTACATGAAGTACATCGTATTGTTTGCTGTCCATTCAAAGAAATAGAGCACATCTGTGCTCTATTTCTTTGCCTGTTACGGTGCATGATAAATAAATCTGTCTCTGTTACTGATTTGAAGCTTGCACGATAATGATCGCTCATCTGCATCTGCGAGTTTCTATGCTTACTGATTTAATTCTTTTGCTTCCGCTCGCGTTTACTGCCGGTTTAATCGACGCTGCCGTTGGTGGCGGTGGGCTGGTGATGATTCCGGGGTTGTTTGCGATTTTGCCGCGTGAAATTCCAGCTGCACTGTTTGGTACTAATAAATTAGCTTCGATGATGGGTACGGCGTCTGCTGCTGTGCGTTATGCACGGCGGGTTAAATTGCCGTGGAATATCTTATTACCCACGGCCGGATCGGCTTTTGTTGGCTCTTATCTGGGCGCACGGTCTTTGCATTTGCTGCCATTGGAATGGGTCCGACCGTTGGTGATTGGCCTGCTGGCCATTATGCTGGTCTACACATGGCTAAAACCCTCTTTTGGCTATGAAGATGCAGAGCGGGAGCTGACCGGCCGTGATCTCTATATCGGCCTATTGATTGGGCTGGTGATTGGTTTTTATGATGGTTTCTTTGGCCCCGGCACCGGTTCATTTTTGATTTTTCTATTTGTGCGCTTATTTCACTTCGATTTTCTGCGCGCTTCGGCATCGGCCAAAGTGGTAAACCTAGCCACCAATCTGGCCGCGCTGGCCTTCTTTATTCCCGCTCAGATGCTGATCTGGGGTTACGCCATCCCGATGGGACTTGCCAATATCGCCGGAGCGCAAGTTGGTAGCAAAATGGCCTTAAAAGGCGGGAACGTCTGGGTACGTCGTTTATTTTTGATTTTGTCGGTTACGCTGATTTCTAAGCTGGTATGGGATACGGTTAAAGCGATGTGATTGCTGGCTTCGCATGACGCAGTGTTAAGTCTTAAAGCACAGAGAACACAGAGGGCACAGAGTTTCACAAGGAGGCGGTGGTTTTCTCTGTGACCTCTGTGTCCTCGTTTTACTCTGTGGTTCAAGGTTTAGCTCAATATACCACTCTGAAATGCTTACTAATTGAGGCTAAGGATGAATTATTGGTTGATGAAATCAGAGCCGGATGATGTGTCGATTGATGATCTGGCGGCTCGCCCAGATCAGACGGTGGGCTGGTACGGTGTGCGTAATTATCAGGCGCGTAATTTTATGCGTGATGAGATGCAGCTTGGTGACCAAGTGTTTTTTTATCATTCCAGCTGCAAAGAGCCGGGGATTGCTGGCCTTGCGAGCGTCTGCCATCTAGCCTATCCAGACCCAACTCAGTTTGATACGGCTTCCGAGTATTTTGACGTTAAATCGACGACCGACAAGCCCCGTTGGCTGCAAGTTGATGTGCATTTCGTGCAAAAAACGCGTTTGTTGAGTTTAAGCGAGCTGCGAAGCTTTCCTGAGCTGGCCCAGATGGTGTTATTGCAAAAAGGCTCGCGCCTATCGATCACCCCAGTTTCTGCTGCCGATGCGGCCTTTATTCTGGCCAAGCTATGCTGACCGCGATTCTGGCTTTTTTAAGTGTTGGCTTGATTGCCGGGTTCTTAGCCGGTCTCTTGGGTGTGGGTGGGGGGCTGGTGATTGTGCCTGCGCTCTTATATGTGTTTGCCCTGCTTGGCTTACCGCCAGAGCATCATCAGCATCTGGCCCTAGGCACGTCGATGGCGACGATTGTGTTTACGGGCATCGCTAGCTTTAAAGCCCACCATGCCCGTGGTGCTGTGCGTTGGCCGGTGGTAAAGGCGATTACGCCGGGGATTTTGCTGGGCACTTTTGCTGGCGCGCAGCTGGCGGCTTTTGTGCCTGCATTAGGTTTGCAGTGGTTTTTTGTGGTGTTTGCTTATTTGGTTGCCGCACAAATGCTCTTGGATTTTAAACCTAAGCCATCTAGGGCCTTGCCTGCAAAAGGCGGCATGACGGCAGTGGGGACTTCCATTGGCTTGGTTTCGAGCTGGGTAGGCATAGGCGGTGGCTCTTTATCAGTGCCGTTTATGACGCTATGCAATGTGCCGGTGAAAGAGGCGATAGGGACATCGGCTGCGATTGGTTTTCCAATCGCCTTGGCTGGGGCGCTAGGCTATGTGGTGAGCGGCTGGTCGGCGAGTTTGCCACAGGGGGCTTTAGGCTTTGTCTATCTGCCTGCGCTGGCGGGCATTGTGCTGGCAAGCTTCCCTATGGCCAAAGTCGGAGCCGCCGCCGCGCACCGCCTGCCTGTACCCGTGCTGAAAAAATGCTTTGCAGCGCTGTTGATTGTGCTGGCGAGCAAGATGTTGTGGAGTTTGTTGAAGTAGCTGATAAGCAATAAAACCCAAACCTTGAACCACAGAGGGCACAGAGAACACGGAGTTCCACAGAGAAAAGCAGGACTTAAGCTATTTACAGTGAGCCTTAGGCTAAATGAGTCTTGATGCCTACAGGTCTGTACGCGGTTATTTCCATGTTTTGTTGCTTTGAAGGTAATTAGGCAGGGCTCTAAATCTTGAACTGCAGAGTAAAACGAGAACACAAAGTCCATGACTAGCCAATTATTAGGTTTTCTCTGTGAAACTCTGTGCCCTCTGTGTTCTCTGTGGTTCAAGATTTGGGTTTTTACTCCACCCTACACCACATAAAACAAGATGCTGATAAATTGGCACAGGCTGCCGCCCAGCACGAACAGATGCCATATCCCGTGGCCGTGGGGGATGCGGGTGTCGAGTACGTAAAATACAATTCCTAGCGTATAGACCACGCCACCTGCGGCTAGCCAAGTCATTCCTGCCGCAGGAAGAGCTGCCATTAATGGCTTGATGGCAAAGATAATTAGCCAGCCCATCACCACATAAATCCCTAAGGACAAGATGCGGGTGCGTTTGCCTAGAATGTTTTCCTGCACAATGCCAAAGATCGCTAAACCCCAATTCACGCCAAATAGCGTCCAGCCAAGTGGCCCGCGCAGGGTAACAAGGGCAAAGGGCGTGTAGCTGCCTGCAATCAGCAGGTAAATAGCGCAGTGATCTAAGCGCTGAAAAACCGCCTTGGCTTTACCGCTAAGCGAGTGGTAAAGGGTGGAAATCACATACAGAAGCACCAGCGTGCTGCCATAGACGGCTACGCTGACGATTTTCCACGGGTCGCCCGTCATGCCTGCAAAGGTGAGTAGCACGATCAGCCCGCTGATCGCGAATGCCGCTCCGATCAGATGGCTCCAGCTATTTAACCGCTCTCCATGGTACATAGTCGTCCTTTATGTGCATTTACTTGCCGAGGATAACGGCAATGAGGGCAGAGTGCATGGTACAAATGCCAAGTGAATGAGTTCGGTTTTTATTACAAAGAAATATAGCAAGATGACTTTACCGGTGGGTTTTGTCTGTAAATAGTATGCTTCATTATGATTTTATTACGTTAATCTGTTGATTTTATGCTAGATTTGCCGCCCTTTTGAATCATGTGTGCACACGCTTATTTATGTCGATGTCGTCATTTATGAACCCTGTTTTCCTTAAAAAAACGGCCAAGCAGTTGGCCTTTATTATTGGCCCCATTCTGCTATTGCTGGCTGGTCGATATTTTGTGGATCAGAACTGGAGCGTTCAGCGCCTCCTGTTTTCTGGCCTACTATTTGCGTTTTTAGCGCTGGCACTGAATCGCTGGGCAGCGGTAGCGGCGGCTCTTGGTATAGAAGGTTTGCTCTGCCAAGCCAGCTGGTTAAAAGAAGGGCAAACAGGTGAGCCGCTTTTGGCGCGTGATTTATTCGAAGTCTCGCAAGGGGCATCTCTAGCTAGTTATTTAAATTGGGAAATGATTGCTTTTACGCTGCTGGTAGTCTGTGCCATTGGCCTAGGTCTTTGGAAACGGCCGCGTTTTGCATGGTGGCGGTTGGCTTTGGCGCTGCTGTTACCTAGCCTGTTACTGATTCGTATTTTTGACGAAGGTGCTTTGCAAAAAACCACCGCTAGCGTTTTGGCTGACTACTTTAATGCCGGCTATCTGTCGTATAACTTTATTCAAAATACTCGCCAGAATGGGCTTTTAGTCCATCTTTACCAAACTGCTGAGAGCGTAAAGCTACCTGCCGCTGGGCCGCATTCTTTTTACAAAATGGGTTCGCTTAAAACCCAAGAGGCCATCGAGCCCGATGTGGCGCTAATTTTATGTGAGGCGTGTTTTACTAGCCTAAATGATGAGCGCTTTGTGACGCCGATTGCTCGTTTGAAGGAAAAGGGCTTTAGCGCCAGCATGATGCTCAGCCCCGTTTATGGTGGTGGCACGGCCGAGGCTGAGTTTGAAATGTTGACTGGTTTATCTTCGGTTGTGTTGCCGGGGATTAATTATCAGAATTACGCTAGCAGCTATCGTGAGGATGCCGCTACGCTGGTTTCTCGCTACAAAGATGCGGGCTACCGAACGATTGGTATGCATAATTTTCACGGTAATTTCTGGAAGCGGGCTGAGGTTTACCCCCGCTTTGGCTTTAGTTCTACCCGTTTTGTAGAAGAAATGTTGTGGAAAACTAGAACTTGGCCGGACGATGGTCTTTTATACGATGCGGCGCTGAAAGCCTACGCAGCAGGCCCAGCCAAAGGTAAAACGATGCTGTCTTTGGTCACGGTGATGACACACGGTAATTATGTCGATAGAGATTATGACGGCGGCGTGGGCGATTACAATCAGCGTTTGGATGCCGCAGTAAAGCATTTAGAGAAATTTGTAAAACAGCTAGAAGTGCAAGCCAAAAAACGTAAACGTCCGCTAGTGATTGCCTTAATTGGCGATCATAAGCCCTCTTTAACGGCGGCCTTTTATCGCAAAGGCGTGTTTGATGATCGCTTCTTTCGTAGTAAAGGCGATCGTAATGATAAGTTCCGCTTTGCCTACAAGCTAACGCAGCAGCAATGGCGCAAGCGTGCGGAAGTACCCTTGTTTATTAAGGCCAGCACGCCTGAACTAGCCGCCAGTATGGCGAGCAATTTGGCCGATAAGCCGATGTTTTGCCTGCCAGGAGAGTTAGCGCAGCTGCTACCTAAGCAAGATCCATTCTGGGGTGCGTTGTCTGTTCTTTGTGCTAGAGAGCCAGATCAACTCTTGCCAGCGCAGCAAGTAGAGTGGCATAAGGTGTTTGAGCCTGCATTATTTGCCGAGCGCTTGTTTTAAGCCTCTTCACTTGCGGCCTCTACACTCAGTAGCGCCTCGTAATACATGGTGAAATAGTGATTGGCGTTGATCCCGCATTCCACTAATAGCTTGCCATCTGGGCATTGGGAGGACTCGCTAGCAATGGCGAGATTTAAAAAAGGGGCGTAGGGGCCGCTGCCATGTAAGAGGGCGGAGCAGACGGCCTCTGGCAGCTTCAGCAGGCCCACAATTTGCGCTAAAGGACGGTGGATGAGCTGCTCAAGTACAGAAAACAGCCCCAGCAGATAAAGATGGTCTCTTTCCTGTGGCCAGCGTTGGCTACCTAGGCGCTCAGTGAGCTCGGCGCGTAATAAAGCATATTCCAGCAGAGCAGGGTTAGGCTTTTCTTGGCCGGGCAAGGAAAACAGCAGCAAAGATAACCAGCGATACAAACGTTCCCGTCCTAAGGCCACCAAGGCTTGATCTAGCGTGTCAATTTTTTTATTGCGGGCTTCGGCAGCGGAATTGGCTTGTGCCAGCACCCTAAAAGAGAGCAGCGGATCGGTTTTGAGCGAGAGCGCAATATCGCTATTACTGGCATCTTGCCGCAGCAAATTGAGTAAATCCATAATTCTTAAAAATCCCGCCTCGATCGGCCCCTCCTGCCAAGTGCTTTGATGAAATAACCTGCCTGCGGCATAGGCAATATCCAATTGCTGGCACAGCTGAAATTCATCGTGCCAAGCCAGATCCAGCATTAGCATCGGTTTACTTGGGCCTTGCGCCCGGATGCGCCGCGCCAGTCTTTCAATATCGGGAGCGAGCTTGCCGTTTACTGAAAAACCCAGCCACTGTGCTTGGGCAATGATCTCGGACGACCACGTTGCGGGTAGTTGCAGGGCGAGGCGAAGGCCTGCTTTTTGCAGTTTTTGTAATGCCGCTAAACCGCGCTCAGGCAGGGCGGTATTGGTATTGAGTAGCAGCATACTATTTTGTGCCGCTAATTGAGTCAGCTCAGACTGAAGCAAGCTGCCTGCTGAAATTTCTAAAAGGCGTAGGCGTTTTTTTCCCATTGTTGTGCCTAAGCGCACGGCATGGCGAATTAACTCGCCTTCTTCAAGCAAAATCTGCGCAAGGCTTTCTTTATTTTGTGCTCTTCTGCGCAGTAGGCTACCCACGATTTTGCCACTGCTATCAATAATATTGACGTGTTGCAGCTGCAAAGTGATCGCAGGCCCCTGCTGAAAAGGCTGTGCCTTAGGGGGAGGTGGTGCTGGTTTGGCAAAAAGCTGTTGTAAGAATTTAAGCATGGAGGCTGAACACAGGGCAAGTGAGTGCTTAAGCCTAGCAGAAGACGTGAGGATTGTTGGAGGGGGCTTGTTGGGAGGGGGAAGGGCATCAAGGCAATGTTACATAGTGCGAATTATGTAGGGCGGGTGAAACCCGCGTATTTTTAAACTTTGCTCGTGGGTTGCACACTATCCGCGCAACCAAATACAAAAAGACCTTTTTAGTGCCTTCGGCACGTTGATTTAGGTGCGGCATCCCCGCGGGGACTCACTTTCTTGAACGGCCAGAAATCATAGTACGCAAAGAAGGCCGCCCCACGAAACACGAAGGCCCCTGCGCTGCGGACAATCGAGTCGGCGGCGGGCGGGATCGGCTCGCTGCCTCGCTCCCTGGCCGAAACCCCGCCCCGCTTGTTCCTCGCTCCGGCGTGTTTCAAGGGGACTTTTAAGCCCCATGCAAAGAGCGTGGTTATTAATGCTTTTTCGCTGTTTGCTAATGAAAAAAAATTTGGTTAGCGCGTATAGGGTTGCACCCGCTCTAAGATGAATGCAATGCTTGCAAGTGAGTCGTCGCCCCATGACAAACATCGCTTTCCACATATGCAAAAAGCGGCTGCTTCTGTGTAAAGAAGCAGCCGCCTTAATTGAATCTTGGCTTACTTAGTTAGCTTATCCAGCGCTTCGCGATATTTAGCGGCGGTTTTTTGCGCTACTTCTAAAGGCAGGGCAGGCGCTGGCGGGGTTTTATCCCAGCCGGTGGTTTCTAGCCAATCACGGACAAATTGCTTGTCGTAGCTTGGTGGATTGCTGCCCGGCACGTATTGATCGGCAGGCCAGAAGCGGCTGGAATCCGGTGTGAGTGCTTCATCCATCAGGCACAGCGTGCCGTCTACATCCAGACCAAATTCAAACTTGGTATCTGCAATGATAATGCCGCGAGTCGCCGCATAAACGCTGGCGGCTTTGTAGAGCGCAATCGCGGTATCGCGTACCTTGGCGGCAAGCTCTACACCAATGACTTCTTCGCAGCGCGCGTAGCTGATGTTTTCATCATGGTCACCCAATTCTGCCTTGGTTGACGGGGTAAAAATAGGCTCTGGTAATTGATCTGCTTCGCGCAAACCTGCAGGCAAAGCCATGCCGCAGATGGTGCCGTTTTGTTGATACTCTTTCCAACCCGAGCCTGCGATATAGCCGCGCACAATCGCTTCTACGGCGACGGGTTTCAGGCGTTTTACCACCACGGCGCGCCCCTCTACTTGCGGCAGGTCCGCTGCGCTCACCACATCTTCAGCACGCTCGCCAGTGAAATGGCTAGGCACCACGTCTTTTAGTTTTTCAAACCAAAAGTTGGAAATAGCGGTCAGGATTTTGCCTTTTTCAGGAATCGGCTCGGCCAAAATTACGTCAAACGCGGAAAGGCGGTCGGTTGCGATCATCAGCATGCGCGCATCATCAATCGCGTAAAGATCGCGTACTTTGCCTGAGTAAATTTTAGTCAGGCTGGTCAAATTGGTCGTGGTAAGGCCGGTCATCGCAATTCCTTAAGGCATCAGAGTGGAGCAACAGGCCGCTATTTTGCCCGATTATTGGCCGCTTTTGCATAAAAGCTGGCAAGTTCTTAGCCAAAAGGTGCCGACCCTACACAATTTAAAAGCGAAGTTCTGTGGACACAGAGCTAAATGAGAACACAGAGAACACAGAGAAAAACTAAACACCTTAATTTCTTAAGGTTTTCTTTGTGTGCTGCTTTTTAACTCTGTGTTCTCTGTGTCTACAGAACTTGGGGGTTTTAAATGCCTGCATCCAGCTGCTGCAACAGATAAAGCCGCTGGTAAATGCCGCGTTCGATTTGCATTAGTTCTTCGTGATTGCCTTTTTCTGCGATACGGCCATGGTTAAGTACGATGATTTGATCGGCGTCGCGGATGGTGGATAGGCGGTGGGCGATCGAGATCATGGTGACTTTACCGTGCAAGCGCGATAAAGCTTGCTGGACGATTTGCTCGGTTTCGCTGTCGATATGCGAGGTGGCTTCGTCCAGCAGCAGGATGCGCGGCTTGCCTGCCAGTGCGCGGGCGATGGCGATCAGCTGCTTTTGGCCGGTAGAAAGCCGTGTGCCGCTTTCGCCCATATCGGTGTCGTAGCCGTTTTCTAAGCTTAAAATTAGCTCGTGTACATTGGCGGCTTTGGCGGCGGTTTCGATCTCTTCTTGGCTGAGTTTACGGCCCATATCGATATTGTCGCGCGCGCTGGATGCCAGCAGAAACGGGTCTTGTGGCACCAAGCCTACGCCACTTCTGAACGCGGCATCGCCAATTTCGAGTAGCGGATAACCATCAATTTCGATTTCCCCCGCTTGCGGGGTATAAAAGCGTAGCAGCAGGGAGAGGAGTGTCGATTTACCGCTGCCAGTATGGCCGACAATGCCGTAGAAAGAGCCTGCTGGAATGGTGAGCGACAGATCGTGCAACACCGGGTGCTTGGCGTCATAGCCAAAAGCCACATCTTTAAAGTGCACCGCGCCTTTGCTAATTTGGCCCTCACCATCGCCATTGATGGCTTGTTTTTCACCCAGCAGCACATTCACCCGCGCAGCAGAAACCACGGCCTGCTGGATTTGGCTAAATTGCATGGTGATTTGGATGAGCGGCTCAACTACCCGAGCGATATAGCTGACAAAGGCATAGAGCACACCAATTTCTAGGCCGCTAAAGCTTTGCTGGCCAAACATCCAAATCACCGTGGCAAGCAGCGCCACATTTAAAAAGTCCAGCGCAGGGCGCAGCAGCCAAGCATTGGCACGCAGTTCGGCCATCCGTGCGCCGTAGAGGCTATGGTTGGTTTTTTGAAAGCGTGCGGTAAAGCGTTGCTCTGAATTGGTCGCCTGTAAAACGCTCATCCCAGCGATGGATTCGGCCATCTGGGCGTTGATATCGCTGCGTAGCTGACGCGCCTTAGTCACCGATGGCGCACTCCAGCGTTGATACAGCCAAACAATTAAAACCACTGCCGGAATTAGGATCAGTACGACCAGCATCAGTCGCCAATTGAGCCAAGCCATCGCCGCCAACGTGCCGAGCACCACTATCAGGCTATCGAGCATTACAAACAGCACTTGCACATACAGCGCTTTGACTGATTCGGTATCGTTGGTTACGCGGCTTACTAGCTGGCCGGTGATGGCTTTATCAAAAAATGCCATCGGCAGCGCTAACACATGGCTATACACCTGCTCACGTAAACGCTTGACCGAGCGCATCGCTACACCGGCAAGCCGTAGCAATTGCAAATAGCGGATCAAAGACGCTGCCCAGCCGCAAGCCAGAGCACCACCCAGCAGCATAAAAATCTCTGGCCAGTTTAAAACGCGCGGCAAGAGATGCTGATCAATAAACGCCTTACCCAACAGCGGCCCAGCAGCCTCGAGTAGCGCAGCGCAGATCAGCCAGAATAAACCCAGCCACAAATGGCGGCGCTCTGGCAGCGCGGCCTTATTAAGCAGCGAAATAGCTTGCTTACGTTCGCTCATAGATCAACCTTTTTGCTTACAAGCAACTTCAAACCTGTAGGGGAAATTTAGTGTAAAGGCTTACAAACCCACCTGATCAACAAGATTCTTCAGTTGGCCTTGATAAAGAGCTAAACCTTGAACCACAGTAGTAAAACGAGGACACAGAGGCCACAGAGAAAACCATCAAACCTACCGTTTCCTCTGTGAAACTCTGTGCTCTCTGTGTCCTCTGTGGTTCGAGATTTTGCTCTCTCAACTTTAAGTAGAATCTTTAAAATCAGGGAAACCCAAGTTTCAAAACACGGCGTTTCACGGAGAAAAAATGGAACATTGTTTTTCCTCTTGGCCCTCCGTGCCCTCTTTTACTCCGTGGTTTAAGGTTTGGGTTTGTTCGATCACTCTTCCAAGCTTGCTTCCAGCTGTTGGTAGCGCCATTGGCTGGCGTACCAGCCGTCTAACTCGACCAGTTCTTGATGCGTGCCGCTTTCTACCACCTTGCCGTGTTTCAGTACCGCAATATGGTTGGCGTCGACCACGGCAGAGAGGCGGTGGCTGACGATAATCATGCTGCGTCCCTGCTTGGCGTCTCTTAGGTGATCCAAAATCTGCGTTTCGGTCTGTGTATCCACGGCTGACAGCGCATCGTCGAGTAGCAAGAGTGGTGCGTCAGACAATAGGGCGCGGGCGATGGCGACGCGCTGGCGTTGTCCGCCAGAGAGCGATACGCCTTTCTCGCCCACAGGGGTTTCATAGCCCTGCGGCAGGCGCAGAATATCGTCGTGCACTGCCGCCAGCTTGGCGACGCGCTCGATCTCGGCCTGCGTGGCGTCTGGCTTAATTAGGGCAATATTTTCTGCGACCGATGCCGAGAATAAAAATGATTCCTGAGGTACCCAGCTCATCGCCGAGCGGAGTTGCTGCAATTTATAGTCTTCAACATTCACGCCATTCCAGCGCACCGCGCCGCTTTGCGGATGGTATTGGCGCAGCAGCATACGCAGCAGCGTTGATTTACCCGAGCCCGTTGGGCCAACTAAGGCCAGCGTTTGCCCAGCAGCAAGGCTGAGCGAAATGCCCGCCAGTGCGGCATGGTTTTGTTCGGGGTAAGTAAACTCAATCGCATCAAAATTGAGTAAGCCACTGGGGGCGGTTTCAACGGTCCCGTGATCATCCACGGAAAGAGGCTGACTGAGCAGCGGATCAAGCCGCGCCCATGCGGCCTTGCCTCGCTCCAGTAAGGAGAGCACCCAGCCCGCGGCAAACATCGGCCAGATCAGCTGGCCCAGATACATGCTAAAGCTGGTTAGCTCACCAATAGTCAGCTGATTGTGCCAAACCAGATAACCGCCTAAAGACAGCGTTAATACGCTGGCGGCAGTCAGCGTCATGCCGACTACCGGCTCAAATGCGGCCTCCCAGCGCTGTGCATCAAGGCTGGCCTTGGCTGCGTTTTCTGCAAGGCCAGATAGCACCTTGCTATTGCGGCCTTCTAAGCCCAATGCACGAAGTGTACGCACGCCAGCCAGTGTTTCTTGCACATGATCGTTCAGCGCCGAAAAGCGTTCCAGCGAATCGGTAGACGCCTGATGCACTTGGCGCGAGAGCCGCCAAAAACCAAGCGCCATCAGGGGGAAAGGCAGCAGGGCGACGGCGGCCAAGCGCCAATCTATGCCCAGCGTCATCATCGCTAGCACTAGGATCAGCGTCATTGAGCCATCAAAACCAGCCAGCATGGCTTCACCCGCGGCCATCTCGACCGCATCGATATCATTGGTGCCACGCGCCATCAAATCGCCAGTGCGTTGGCGGTGGTAAAACGCTGGGCCTTGGGCGGCTAGCTTTTGATAAAGCTGTACCCTTAGCTCTATCCCTAGGCGATAGGCCGCGGTAAACAGTTGCAAGCGCCAGCCTACGCGTAAGAAGTAGATGGTTAGCCCCATCGCAACGAGTCCCGCCAGTTGCCAGAGCAGTAAATCAGGCGTCAGTGTTTTATTGACTAAGCCATCAATCAGTTGCCCCACTTTGCGTGGAATCCATACCGTCAGCACGGCCACAGCAAACAGCATCAGCGCAGCCAAAATATAGGCACGCCAATGGCGGCGGACAAAGTCGCCCAATAGTTTAAACAGCGTCATATGGAGTGATCTCGAAAGCTTGAGGTGATGCAGGTAAGGAAGAGCGTTCTATTTTAATGCTTAGATATTACGCAAGAGTTTATCTAGGAATCGGTAAGCTGGGAAGCAAGCATTACCCACTTCTTGTGTATTAAATGTACGGTGTTTGGAGCGGAACGACGGCAATGTGCCTGCTGGTCGTCCTTTATAAATCGCAAGCAAGGGGTGGGCTGGTAAGATTCGGCTATAGCTAATTAATTAAAGATTGAAGAGAGAAAACATGTCTTCCCATTACGATGTTCTTATTCTTGGCGCAGGCATGGCGGGTTTGAGCTGTGCGCGGCGTTTGCAGGATGCAGGAAAAAAGGTTTTAGTATTAGAAAAAGCCTCGGTTTTAGGAGGGCGTATGGCTTGCCGCAGTACGGCTAAAGGCGAGTGGGATCATGGCGCGCAATACGTTACCGCCAGCGATAGCGATTTTGCAGCGCAAGTTGCAAAGTGGCAGCAAGCGGGCTGTGTGGACGAATGGGCAGGCAAAGTTCAGGCATGGGATGGTGAATATTTTAGCCAGCCAACAGCAGTGCAGCGCTGGGTCGGTGTGCCAAGCATGGATGCGCCACTGCACCAGCTCGTTGAAGGCATCGAAGTTTTATTTGAGATTGATATCGATGGCATCCGAAATCTGGATGGCAGCTGGCAAGTGCTAGCAGGCGAGGAAAGCTGGCAAGCGAGCAAATTAGTACTGACGATGCCTGCCGACCAGCTTGCTCCGCTATTACCTAGCGATCATGCCTTAGCCGCCGTTGCCGCATCTTGCCCAATGGAGCCATGCTGGGCGCTGCTGATTCATTCTTCCAGACCGATAGATCTGCCTTTTGATGGCTTGTTTATTAATCAAGGCCCGTTTACTTGGCTGGCAAGAAACACCAGCAAACCGGGCCGTGGTGGCGAAGAAAACTGGGTGGTACATGCCTCGCCAGAATGGTCACGCGAGCACTTAGCTTTAACGCCAGATAAGGCCTGCGCACTATTAACCCGTGCTTTTGGCGATTTATTCCACGATATGCCGGTCGATAATTTGCCGGTATTTAAGCTGCTACAAATGAGTGCCTATCGTTGGCGCTTCGCAAGCAGCAATATGCCAGCAGCAGAAAAGCCTTACGCATTGAGTGATGATGGTCTAGCAATAGCAGGGGATTGGCTGGCAGGCGGCAAAGTAGAAGGCGCTTACCGATCGGGGTTTGCTTTGGCTGGGGCTTTGTTGGTTTAGGCTGAGGGAAAGCTTCAATCCTATCAATTTAAGCGAAATGTTTTTTGTAGAGCGAGTGCAGCCCGCGAGCCATGCTGAAAAACACGCGGGTTGCACCCGCCCTACAAAATTTGATTCTTTAGGTGGCGGCTTAAAACGGCATATCACCCGTTCTAAACTCCACACCCAGCGCCTCAGCAAGACTCAGCATTTCTTCGTCATCTGCGCTTCTCGCCATCCAGCCGCCATAGCAATCACTATCTGTTGCCCAATTCCATAGCGTGTAGCCGTGAGTGCGTAGCTGCTCAAAAGCGGCTTCCATCAGGTCGGGAACGCTGGTGTTGTCTAGAAACTCATCATCATCTGGGTCTTCTACGCCCCAGTCGATATTGATATCGACGCGTTCGGCCAATTTTTCTACGCTGGCGATAAAGGACTCGGTGTCTTTCCAATCAACAAAAAAGCCGGATTCCCAGTCGATCACATCTTTGATGACCCATATGAGCCCTAGCTCGTCGTCGCCATCATCATCGCTTTGAGTTTCTAGCTCTTCTGCAAATGCCGCCCATTGCGCTTCAACAGCGGCACTGTCATCTAGATTAATCAGTTCTAAAAGCCGTTTAACGGATGCTTCGTCAGTAGCGCTCACGGTGGACTCCTTTTGAAACAGCATTGGTTGAAAGTGATCTGAAAGAAAATATTATGCTGATATATATTAAAAGTTGTTTTGAGCTCAAAAATCTGTGTGCAATGCCGAGATATCGCGGACTCTAAATATTAGTTTGATCATAATACGCTTGGATTGCACAGGCATTTACTTTAGCCAAGCTGTCAGTAAGATGCCACACTGCTTAGCTCAAGGCGGGAGCATTTGTTTTTTAAAAAGCAAAAACCCGCATTCAAGCGGGTTTGTCGATGAGTTTTCAGGCTTACTTGCCGATACAAAAGCGGCTAAAAATCACCCCAAGTAAATCATCAGAAGTAAATTGTCCGGTGATTTCGCTGAGCGCGTTTTGCGCTAGGCGTAATTCCTCTGCAAATATTTCGATTTGCAGATAGGCGCTTTCCGCTGTTACCAGATGGCTTTGGGCGCGGCGGATGGCGTTCAGGTGGCGCTCTCTGGCGATAAATACGCTGTCATCATGGCCGTGCCAGCCTACTAAGGTGAGCAGCTTGCTGCGTAGTTCATCCAAGCCGATGCCTGCTTTGGCGGAAACGTGGATTTCATTGTCGGCCACAATGCCTGGTACCTCGCCGGTCAGGTCAATCTTATTAAAGACGCGGAGCACAGGTAGCTCTGGCGGCAGCTTGTCGAGGATGGCTTGATCGTCGCTAGTAATGCCGATGCGGCTGTCGATCAGCAGTAGGGCGAGTTCGGCTTTGGCAATCGCTGCCCATGTGCGCTCAATACCGATTTTCTCAACCGTATCGGTGGTGTCGCGTAAGCCTGCTGTGTCGATAATATGCGCGGGCACGCCGTCGAGCTGAATCAGCTCGCGCACGGTGTCGCGGGTGGTGCCAGCAATATCGGTCACGATGGCGACTTCTTCGCCAGCGAGCGCATTCATTAAGCTGCTTTTACCTACATTGGGCTGGCCGATAAGCACCACATGCATGCCTTCACGTAGCAATTTTCCCTGAGTAGCCGTGCCAAGCACGCGTTGTAGCTGGCTTTGCAGCTCTAGCAATTTGCCGTGTGCATTGGCAGCTTCTAGAAAATCGATGTCTTCTTCGGGGAAATCCAGTGTGGCTTCTACCAGCATGCGCAGGGTGATTAGCTCGTCGACCAGCACATGAATCTCACGCGAGAATGCGCCGTCGAGTGATTTAAGTGCCGATTTGGCGGCGGCTGTCGATTGGGCGTCGATTAGATCGGCAACGGCTTCGGCCTGAGCCAAATCCATTTTTCCATTAAAGAATGCGCGTTTGCTGAATTCACCCGCTTCGGCAAAACGCGCGCCTAGCTCTAGGCAGCGTGACAGCAGCATTTGCATCACCACAGGCCCACCGTGACCTTGCAGCTCCAGTACTTCTTCGCCGGTAAAGGAATTGGGGCCGGGAAAGTAGAGCGCAATGCCTTCATCTAACACCGTGGCGTCTGCAGCTTTAAAGCGGGCGAAGTGGGCGTAGCGGGGCGTCAAAGGTTTGCCGATGAGCTTGTCTACAATATCGCCCAAATGGCGGCCAGAAATGCGAATAACGCCCACACCACCTCGACCTGGGGCAGTGGCAATGGCGGCGATGATGTCGGGGGTGTAAAGCATATTAGACTCGCTGAAAAAAGCTGTAGGCATAGAACTGAGCGTAGTGTGTATTAAGTCTGGTTTAGTGCGCTGTCTACAGATTTTTTACAAAGGTGGATAAGAAAAACGCCGCCCTAAGGCGGCGTTATTTGGCAGTGACTTGTTAAGCTTTAGCTAGCTTAACCGGCTTGTCGTCATCTGCATTTTCAATCTGGCGCGTGATATACCATTGCTGGGCAATAGAAATCACGTTATTCACTACCCAGTACACTACCAAGCCTGCTGGGAAGAAGAAAAAGAACACGCTGAACATCAGCGGCATAATCTTCATCATCTTAGCTTGCATCGGATCCGGTGGAGGAGGGGACAGCGATGTTTGGATATACATCGAGATCGTCATCAACACAGGCAGTACGTAGTAAGGATCTTTCACCGATAAGTCGGTAATCCAGAAAATCCATGGTGCTTGGCGTAATTCAACTGATGCCAGCAGTGCCCAGTAGAGTGCAATAAATACCGGAATCTGTACCAGCATAGGCAGACAACCACCTAGCGGATTCACTTTTTCGGTTTTATACATTTCCATCACGGCTTGCTGGAACTTCATCTTATCATCGCCATGCTTCGCTTTTAGCTGTTCCATACGCGGTGCAAGCTTGCGCATTTTAGCCATCGAGCGGTAGCTCGCAGCAGCCAGCGGGAAGAACATCGCTTTGATCAGCATGGTCAAGAGAATAATCGACCAGCCCCAGTTGCCAACCATCTTGTGGATAAAATCCAGAACCGCAAAGATAGGCTTAGAGAAAATGGTGAAAATGCCATAGTCTTTAATCAGATCGAAGCCTTCGGCTACGGTGTTCAGTACGCGGGTTTCTTCTGGGCCAACAAATAGCGGAATGCTGGTTTCATACTTTGCATTGGCAGCAATTGTTGGTAAATCAACGATTACACCGGCAGAGTACAAGCCATCAGGCAGTTTTTTTAGCTCGTAGCGAACACCATGAGCGCCGCCCACTGCTGGCAAGCCAGTAGGGGAAACGATCCAAGCCGTCGCAAAGTAGTGTTGCAACATGGCAACCCAACCGTCTTTCGCTGCTTGCTCGTAGGTGGCTTCACCTTTATCTAGCTTGCTGAATTCAACCTTTTGGAATTTCTTCTTGTCGGTGTAAACAGCTGGGCCAGTAAAGGTGGTGGCGCCCATATGGCCGCCGCTACCTTCAGGGGTTTTACCATCGCGCAGCAAGCGGTAGTAAGCCGATGTGGTTAATGGTTTAGCGGAGCCGTTAAGCAGCTCGTACTTCACATCAATCAGATAGCTATCGCGCTTAAAGGTGTAAATCTTGGCGATTTTTACACCGTCTGGACCTGCAGCTTCCAAGCGAACCGACACTTCCTTCTGACCATCAGCCAGTTGGTAAGCCGTTTGTGCGCTGGTGAAAATGCTTTTATGCGTAGGCAAGCCTTCACCGATCAAGCCGGTTTGTGCCACATAGATATGCTCGCCTTCGTCCTGTAATAGGGCAAATGGCTTCTTCGCATTATCGACCATGCCATGCTTAACCAGCTCTACGTGGCGTAGATCGGCACCATTCGTGTCGATTTCAGCATTAAATAGGTCGGTTTTTACGGTAATACGCTGGCCACGTTGCAGTCTGCCTGCATCTTGTGGGGCTTGGCCTGGCGGCGTAACTTGGGCTTGTGGCGTTGAACCATTGGTGGCGCTTGCAGCTGTTGCAGGCGTTTTTATTTGAGGGTAACGCTCTTCCATCCACTTCTGCCAGAAGAACAGAATGCCGAATGACAACGCGATAAAGAGGATGAGTCTTTTGGTATCCATCTTGGCTCGAAAGGGTATGCAGATTTATGGTACCGGATCATAGCCACAGCCACCCCAAGGGTGACAACGGCACAGCCGGCGAGTAGTTAGCCAGCCCCCTTTTATCACGCCGTAGCGTGTGACGGCTTCAATTCCGTATTGGGAGCAGCTTGGGGTAAAGCGACAGCGCGCTCCGAGGAGCGGGCTAATAGTAAACCGATAAAGTTGCAGTAGCGCGACGATTATTTTCGACATTTGTGAATCTTGCCGAGCAGTGAAATAAGTGCCTCACGTGCTGCAGCGCCTTCTTTACGTCCAAATGGTCGACGTGCGCGTACCACCAGATCGATGCCGGTTACTTTACTTGCGTTCAGGCGAAATGTTTCTCGCACTGTGCGTTTGATGTAGTTGCGGCCTACGGCCCGTTTGTCTGTTTTTTTACCAACGACTAAGCCAAGCCTAGCGTGATCCAGCCCATTGGGCCTGCCAAGTACTTGAAAAAAATCATTGGAAGAAGAACAGCGCAAACTAAAAACGGATGAAAATTCATCCGCTTTTAGCAGGCGCATATTGCGCGCAAAACCAGTTTGGGAGTGTCCCAACAAAGCTTAGCATCAAGGTTCTGCCCGCAATTAAGCGGTCAAAACCTTGCGGCCCTTTGCGCGGCGAGCGTTAACAACGCGAACGCCGCCAACTGTTTTCATGCGGGCACGAAAACCGTGAGTGCGTTTACGTTTGATAACTGAAGGTTGAAATGTACGTTTCATAATATTGGATCCCTGCCAAACAAAATCGAAGTAAACCGCCGTTTATATGCCCTCTAGGCGTCTGTGTCAATGCCTTTTATTAAGCGACATCATAATCGGGCTGTGGATAAGTGGGGGGTGAAGCGGTACAATCGCCCCTCGTTCTCTTTTGAAAACATCACCGCTTTCGTTGTGGGCCCCCTGTGCGGGGCACTTGTGTATCCCACAAATCACGACGAACAGGATACCCCTATGTCTGTGCAGGAAAATTGCTGGCCCCACTGCCTTGCTGAGTTGGAGCGTCGTTTAGGCGCGGACCAGTTTCGCATCTGGATTAAACCGCTTACGGTTGAAATGACCGATGAAGGTTTAAACCTGATCGTGCCGAATCAGATTTTCTTACAATTTATCCGTGATCGTTATCTTGGGATGATTGAAGAAGCGGCCGCTACCTTTACAACGGGTGAAGCGCCCGTGATTGCTTTGCGCGTTGGAACAATGCAAAGGCCTGCTGCTGCGCCTCAGGCAAGTAGTGAAGGGGTAAAACCTGCGCCTGCCAAGGCGGTGATTAGCGTTTCGGCGGCCAATCATGAAACCACACGCTTAAATCCTAATTTTACTTTTGAAACGCTCGTCACCGGTAAGGCCAATCAACTGGCGCGTGCGGCGGCGATTCAAGTGGCAGAAAACCCCGGTGTCAGCTACAACCCGCTATTTGTGTACGGCGGCGTGGGTTTGGGTAAGACTCACTTGATTCAATCGATTGGTAATTATGTGCATCAGCGTAATCCTGGTGCCAAGATTCGCTATATTCATGCCGAAAAATACGTGCAAGATGTGGTGCGTGCTTACCAGCACAAGGCGTTTGATGAGTTTAAACGCTACTACCATTCGCTTGATTTACTGCTGATCGATGATATTCAGTTTTTTGTGGGTAAAGATAAAACGCAGGAAGAATTCTTCTACGCTTTTAACGCCCTTGTTGAAGCGCACAAGCAAATTATTATTACCTCTGATCGCTATCCAAAAGAAATCGACGGCCTGCAAGAGCGCTTAACCTCGCGCTTTTCATGGGGCTTAACGGTAGCGATTGAGCCGCCTGAGCTAGAAATGCGCGTGGCGATTTTGATGAAAAAAGCCGAGCGTGAAAACTTTAAGCTCGATGCCAATGTGGCGTTTTTTGTAGCCAAACATATCCGCTCTAATGTGCGGGAATTAGAAGGCGCATTGAAGCGTGTCTTGGCTTATTCACGCTTTACCAATCAGCCGATTACACTGGATGCAGCTAAAGAAGCGCTAAAAGACATTTTAGCGTCCGGTAGTCGTCAGGTATCGGTAGAAAATATTCAGAAAACCGTCGCAGATTTTTATAAAATCAAGATTGCAGATATGCACTCTAAAAAGCGCACTCGCGATATTGCCAGACCAAGGCAGATTGCCATGGCGCTGACTAAAGAGCTAACGCAAATGTCTTTACCTGCTATTGGTGAAGCTTTTGGCGGGCGTGACCACACTACGGTCTTGCATGCTTGCCGCACCATCGAAGAAATGCGCGGTAGCGATAGCGAAATCGCTCATCAATACGGCGTATTGCTACAAATGCTGCGTAGTTAAATGATTGACGTAGATTTGGCTTAGGGCAGGGGGCAACCCAGCGCTAGCAAATCTGCGTTACCAACTGCATTGAATGCAAGGGCATCGCTATGCTCTTTGTATAAAACACGGTTGGTTTTGTAAGTTTGGATGTGGCTCAGCTTATTTAACTTGGCTAAGTACCATTCATTCCCTACAGATGCTGTAAATCGGTTAGAATCCTGCGGTTAAACCCAATTTTGGAACGAGGCGCCATGCAACTCTTGCAAGCCGAACGCGATGCGCTCTTGAAGCCGCTGGCTACGGTCACCGGTATTGTTGAGCGTAGGCATACCCTGCCCATTCTCTCGAACGTGTTGATCAAGAAGGATGGCGACGCCCTGTCTTTTACCGGCACCGATCTTGAAATTCAGATCAGTAGCCGTCAGGCCGAAGGCTTTTCTGGCGACGATTTCGCCATTACAGTCGCAGCTAAAAAGCTGTCTGATATCTTGCGTGCTATTGCGGATAAAACCGTGGTCAGCATGGAGGAAGCTGATGGCCGTCTGACGATTAAGGCAGGCAAAAGCCGCTTTAATCTGCAAACGCTGCCTGCCGCTGATTTCCCGCAACTGGCGGTAGATACCAATTTGCGCGCCACGATCCGTATGCCACAGGGCCAGTTAAAAGCCCTGCTTGGCCGCACGCAATTTACGATGGCGCATCAAGACATCCGTTATTACTTGAACGGTTTGTTTATGGTGACTGAGGGCAATCTGCTGAAACTGGTCGCCACAGATGGCCACCGTTTGGCCTTTGCCTCAGCAGAAATCCTGGGTGATTTTGCTAAGAACGAAGTGATCTTGCCGCGTAAAACCATCTTAGAATTGTATAAATTGCTGGCTGATTCGGATGACGAAGTCACCATCGATATCGCTAGCAATCAAGTACGTTTTGCCTTTGGCAACATCGTGATTCACAGCAAGGTAGTGGACGGTAAATTCCCCGATTACAACCGCGTGATTCCGCAAAATAATGATAAAGGCTTGTTGATTGAGCGCCAGATGTTATTGGCCTCGATGCAACGTGCTGCGATTTTATCGAATGAAAAATTCCGTGGTGTGCGTTTAGTGCTGACCGACGGCCTGCTTAAAATTATGTGTAATAACAATGAGCAGGAAGAAGCGCAGGAAGAAGTAGAAGTGGATTACAGCGGCGCGCCGCTGGATATCGGCTTTAACATCCAGTATTTGCTGGACGTATTGACCAATACATCGGTTGAAACGCTGCACTTCTCGTTTGGCGATGTGACTTCCTCGGTACTGGTAACTATTCCAGATAACGAGCATTTCAAATATATCGTCATGCCAATGCGTATCTAGCCTTGTAAGTTTACGGCTAAGGTCGGGGTTGCCCCGGCCTTTTGCATTTGTAAGATGTCAGGTTCTAGCCCCAGCGATGGAAGATTCGCACTGTTTTTATGATTTTGATCGACTTTGCTTTTAGCAAATATGAGCACCGTTTACATCGTTATAAAAATTTAGCCGGGCCGAAATAATGGTTTGGTTTGTTTGTTGATTTAAGGAATAAGCAATGTCTGAGCAACAAGAATACGGCGCCGATAGCATTAAAATTCTGAAAGGTCTTGAAGCCGTTCGGAAACGTCCGGGCATGTATATCGGTGATACACAGGACGGTAGCGGCCTGCATCATATGGTGTTCGAAGTGCTGGATAACGCTATTGATGAGTCATTAGCCGGGCATTGCGATACGATTAAAGTGATCATTCACGCGGATAATTCGATCAGCGTAGAAGATAACGGCCGTGGTATCCCTACCGATATCAAAGAAGACGACGAATTTAAGCGCTCTGCCGCCGAAATCGTGATGACCGAGCTGCACGCCGGTGGTAAGTTTGACCAGAATAGCTACAAGGTATCTGGCGGGCTGCACGGTGTGGGTGTATCGGTGGTGAATGCCCTATCTGACTGGCTGAAGCTGACTATTCGCCGCAATGGCAAAGCGCACAGCATGGAGTTCCGTCAGGGCGAAGCGGTATCCCCGCTGGCCGTGATTGGCGACACCGAGCGTCGTGGTACCGAAGTGCACTTTATGGCTTCGATCGAGACGTTTGGCCTGGTTGAATACCATTTTGAGATCTTGGCTAAGCGTATTCGCGAGCTGTCTTTCTTAAATAACGGTGTAAAAATCCAATTGTTGGATCGCAGCCATGGCAAAGAAGAAAACTTTGCCTATGAAGGCGGCGTAAGCGGCTTTGTGCAATATATGAACCGCAATAAATCAGTATTGCACCCGCATATCTTCCACGCTGTTGGCGAAAAAGACGGCATGATTGTGGAAGTCGCGATGCAATGGAATGATTCTTACCAAGAATCGGTACAGTGTTTCACCAATAATATCCCGCAAAGGGACGGCGGCAGCCATATGACTGCGCTGCGCCAAGTGATGACCCGTACCCTCAATCAATATATTGAGCAAAACGAGCACGCTAAAAAAGCCAAGGTAGAAACCGCTGGCGACGATATGCGCGAAGGCCTGACCTGCGTGTTATCAGTGAAAATGCCTGATCCAAAATTCAGCAGCCAGACCAAAGACAAGCTGGTTTCTAGCGAAATTGGCCCGGTAGTCAGCGAAGTCATCAGCCAAGCCCTAGCCGATTTCCTCTTAGAAAACCCAAATGACGCCAAAATCATTTGTGGCAAGATTGTAGATGCAGCGCGTGCCCGCGATGCGGCCCGCCGCGCCCGTGAGCTAACCCGTCGTAAAGGCGTGTTAGATGGCCTTGGCCTGCCGGGTAAGCTGGCTGATTGCCAAGAAAAAGACCCTGCAAAATCTGAAATTTACCTCGTTGAGGGTGATTCTGCGGGTGGATCGGCCAAGCAAGGCCGCGATCGTAAGTTTCAAGCGATTCTGCCTTTGAAAGGTAAAATCCTGAACGTAGAACGCGCACGTTTCGATAAAATGATCTCTAGCCAGGAAGTCGGCACGCTGATTACCGCGCTCGGTTGCGGTATTGGTAAAGACGATTTTAATATCGACAAACTGCGCTACCACCGCATCATTATCATGACCGATGCGGACGTGGACGGCTCGCACATCCGTACTCTGTTGCTCACCTTCTTTTATCGCCAACTGCCGGAGCTGGTAGAGCGCGGCTATATCTATATTGCCCAGCCGCCACTCTTCAAAATCAAGCACGGCAAGAGCGAGTCTTACTTAAAAGACGAAGCAGAGCTAAAACAATACCTGCTGCGCCAAGCCTTAAACGGTGCATCGCTCTTACCAAGTGCAGAAGCGGAAGCCATTGCTGGCGACGCCTTAGAAAAGCTGGCTCGCCAGTATTTCCTATCTGAAGCCGTGGTGGATAGGCATAGCCGCTTTATCGATGCCGCAGTACTACAAGCCATGATTGGTTTGCCGGCATTGGCCTTGAGCACAGAAGCAGAAGCACAGCAAAGTGTTGATCTGCTGACTGCCGCCTTAGAAAAAGTCGTCACGCCAAACAGCCCGCGTTATAGCTTTAGCTTTAATCGCTCCGAAGAAAGCTTTGTGATCAAGGTATCCCGTCGTCAGCACGGCGTATCTACCATCCAATATCTGGACGAAGCCTTCCTGCTATCCGGCGACTACGCGCAAATGCGCAAAACCGCCGACATGCTCAGTGGCCTGTTGGGCGACGGCGCTAAAGTAAAACGCGGCGAGCAAATTCAATCGGTGAGCAACTTTAAAGACGCCATCGAATGGCTACTCGGCCTAATCCGCCGCAAC
>JANYCY010000093.1 GCA_025360045.1 Janthinobacterium sp.
TCAGTTGCTAGAGCGTTTCCTTGTACGTTTGATCTCCTGTTCAGCGTACTAAATGTTTCACAGATGGGTGATTAGCTCAGTTGGTAGAGCGTCTGCCTTACACGCAGAATGTCGGCGGTTCGACCCCGTCATCACCCACCATCCTCCTTTCTTTATTCTTTCCTAGAATAAATATATTCTTTCTGTTTTATTTCTTAGTTATTAAAATTCCACATAAAAACATTGTATTTTTTAAAAAACATTTCTGTTTTAATTGCTTATTGTTGTTTCACAACCACTCAATTTGATTTTTTTCAATTCTGTCATCGCAAATAAGAGATGCAACCGCTAAACTAGCAGCCTCTTAGCAAGGTGGTCACTGCATATGAAATCTCCACTTGCCCTAATCTCTGCGTTGCGTATATCAACGCGTATGATCTGCCTTGCACTGCTTGCAGGCATTTTGGCATTGCATCTATTTGTAATAAATCAGGCTAGCCCAATAGGCTACTTGCTAGAGCTATGGTTTGCCGCTTGCGCGCTTGTCCTGTTTTCACGCAGAAAACATAAAATTACTTTAGCAAACCCAGATACAGAAACCGGCGCAACAGCGGATTGCTCTAACTACATCCCTGATTTAGTCTGGAATATCAGTTTTGCCAATCGTAGCGTTCGCCCGCTTAACCAATGCTTTGCAGATATCCACCCTCAAGTTACCGCTGAAAATAAAAAGATCTCCAGCCTTTTCCCCGCCAGAATATCGCGCCAATATCTAGAAGCGCTTATTTCCGTACAAAGCACGCAAACAGCCCAAGTATTTGAGTATCAGTATTGTGGCAATGACCAAATCAAACGCTATTTCGAAACGCGCATTCTCCCGCAAACATCGCGTGAATGCATGGCGATTATTCGCGATATCACCCATATCAAAGACACAGAACAAGCGCTGCTTAATCAACAACTTTTTGTGCACCAAATTATTGATTCCAGCCCTAATTTAATTTTTGTCCGTGATAAGCATGGCCGATTCTTATTGGTGAATCATGCAACGCAAACTCAGCTAGGCCATGAGCTATTAGTACAATCGCATATGGGCTTAGTCGATTCGCCTCAGCCATTCACTTTGGGCGACAATGATGTGCTAGAAAAAGGCGAAACAATTCGCCATCTAGACTCGTGGATCATGCCCGACAATCAATTACATTGGTTCGACATTACTAAATTGCCCATAGTGCGCGATGAAAACACCTATATCTTATCGATTGCGATGGATATTTCGCACCTAAAAAGTACGGAAGCCGCAATGGAGCAAATTCAAAATTTAATCCGCAATGTGGCAGACGCCTTGCCAGTTAGTTTTGTTTTAATAGAATCTGGCCTCATTACCTTTGCCAACCAAGGGGCTGAAGCACTATTAGGCCAAATAAATAAAGAGCTCACTGGAAAAACACTGGTTGGCCTACTGGACAGCGCACGAGATCAATATCAAATCATTGATATCGCCAATACAGCAAACCAACTCGTTATTTTTAAATAAAGCATTTTAAAACCGCGAGTTACTCAATTCACAAGTATGCATTAAGGGCAAACCATGTTTGCCCTCGCATAAATGATAGTACTGCATTTCCCTCGTTTAATACCCCGCCACCTATTATCTATACCCCCTGCTAATCAACGCCTCTTTATCTTCGCTTCCCCCTCCAATACTCATCGCTCAAATAGCGAGCGAAGGTATTGCGGCTTAGCGAACAAAATATCCCATCCATTACGCTTTAAATAGCTATCCCAACTATTTTCTTGGGGAACTCAACATAAATATCAGAATTTCACCTAGAACTCCGATCAAGAGCAAACTCAGTACAGAAATGTGCAGTATTGAATAAACCAAAATGCCATTAACAATCAGCATTAGGTCATCAATTTGTCATAGTCAAAAAAAAATTAATGTGCCACTTAGAATTTTTAAGTTTTTTTTCATATGCAGGTCACCCCTCCTCCTTATCCTATTTGGCATATCCAATATTTATATCCGCCAAAATCTTTAACTCTTTGGCGATAAATTTATTCATTGTTACGGGTTTAAGGAGATCGTTTAAATGTCTAAAAGCATTTGTTTATCCATCACACTCGCCATTTCAAGTGTGCTAATCAGTGGCTGTAATTCTTCCGAAGAAACCCTCGCCAGCTCCAGCCCTGAAGTACCAGCTGTCACCACTCCTAATCCAACTCTTCCTCCTAGTGCTACCCCCACACCCTTGCCAAATACCACTCCTGATCCTGTTCCTACATTAGCGCCAATTCCTAGTAATGTACCAACTCTCCCCCCAACTCCAGTGCCTACAACACCGCCTACCCCTGCTCCAACACCAATACCAATACCCCCCACGCCTGGCACGCCATCTATACCCACACAGCCCCCACTTGGGCCTGCTAGCAAAAAAGCATTACTGATAGGTGTTGATGGCATTCAATACGATGTATTACTTGATGCGCTTGCCAATAAACAGCTAACAAACATTGCCCAATTAAACTTAAGCCCAAGCTACGCAGGTGGGATTGCAGGTTCAAGCACTCAGCAGCAAACACTGAGCGGCCCAGGCTGGGCGTCCATCCTAAGTGGCTCTTGGGCTAATCGCCATGAAGTGCGCTCAGATTATGCGGGGCAAGTCTTTAAAACAGATTCAGTATTCAAACAATTAAATCAGGCTCAATCCACCAGTATTAGCAGCTGGAGCACACTGAATAAACTACTCAAGTTAGATATCAATACAGGGCAATTAAGCAATGTGATTGATTGTGCTGGCTTTGATAGCTGCGTGGTTTCATCCACCCAAACAGCCATTAATAGCGGCAATTTTAATTTAGTCGTGTCTAATTTTCATGCGCCAGAAGAAAGCGCTTTGCACACCGGCCTTGGCAATGATTACAAGCAAACGCTCAAAACGCTAGATCAGCAAATGGGTGTATTAATCGATACCATTAAAAAACGCCAAGAACAAAATAATGAAGACTGGCTGCTTATCCTGACTTCCAGCCACGGCCTGAGCGAAGGCGGCAATAGCGATGGCCTACCTAAACCATCAAATCAAGCTGGCTTTATTGCCATCAATAAACCACTGGCTGAAAAAATAGCTGGCGTCCCTCTGAAAGCCCCTGCCAATATTGCAGATTGGTATAGCTATGCCAGCCAAGCCGATATTGCCCCTACCGTTCTCAATTATCTATCAGTAAACGGCAAAGCTGAAAACCATAAAATGGATGGCGTTTCTTTATTAGAAGCCCCCGCTGTTAAGCAATTACAAGCCCGCGCTAATCCCGATCGCAGCAGTATTACCTTAAGCTGGAAATCTCAACAGCCGGTCAATGTTTACCGCAACGGCAAATTGATTAAAGAGCTGGCTGCAGGCGTAACTAACTTTACTGATAGCGCTTTAGATGTTTCCAAAAATGGCCTGTATAAATTTAATTACACCCTAAGTTCAGGCAAAACACTCACGTCTTATCTAGCGCAAATTGATTATGTAAAACCAGCCGCGTTGGATGAAAGTATCTTGGCTGGATTGGCCCAGTACTTCTCTTTAGATAGCAGCCTCAATGCCAATAAAACAAATCCTGCATTAACTAGCTTTATTGCAGGACGTACGGCCAATTATGTAAATGGCCCTTTGGCAAATAAAGCACTGCAATCCACATCCAATGGCGCAACGCCACAATGCGCAAGCTGCGATGGCGGATTTAAAACGCCATTAATTGTTGATTTCACTAAAAGCCCAAGCTTCTCGATTGGATTTTGGTTCCGCTCTGACGCCCTGCGCAACGATGTACCGGTAATTGCTAATAAAGATTATAAGAGCGGAACCAATATGGGCTTTGCCTTTGGCCAATATTTAAACAGCATTAAATTTAATATTGGTGATGGTAAAAACCGCGTTGATCCACAGCTTTCATTTACTGCAAATAGCTGGGTTTATTTAGTCATGAGTGTGGATTCCATCAAGAAAACCGCACAGGTGTTTATTGCTGATCCTAATCGCCCATTACAAACCGCAACCGCCACACTCACGTCTTTTGATTTAAGCAAATTTACCGGCCTTAATGTTTTAGGGATTAATGAAGACGCTCAGGGCAATTACTTTACGGCAGGTAAAGGTGGCGCGGCAGGCTCATTTGATTTTAGCGATTTAGCCATCTGGAACCGAGCACTCAGCCAAGACGATGTAATGGGCCTTGCCACCACAGGCAAATCACTTAAATCGTTTAATCCTTAATCGATGGAAAGCACCATGACCCCAAAACGTTTGCTGAGCTTTGCCAGCAGCCTGCTTTTGCTCAGCCTCGCCGCGTGTAATAGCGATGAATCCCCCGCGAAAGATGGCGTAAAACCCGCATCGGCCACGGCTGCAGCAGCATCCTCGGCGGCAAGCACAGGCAATAAGCCACAGCCGCCTGCTTTGCACTGCGCCCCTTAATTCTGAGTGATCGACTCGTCTAAAGCACAACAGGTTATTTATAAAATGAACGCAATCAATCGCAGAAATTTCTTAAGCCTTGCGGCAAAAACAGCGGGGGGCGCAACGGCGCTCTCGTTTATTCCGCCTAGTATTATGAAAGCATTGGCTATTCCAGCGAATTCCCAAACCGGCACGATCAACGACGTAGAGCATGTGGTGATCCTGATGCAGGAAAACCGCAGCTTTGATCATTACTTTGGCACTCTGCATGGCGTGCGAGGCTTTGGCGATAAGCTGCCGATTCCATTGCCTAGTGGTAAATCGGTTTGGAACCAAAAAGATGGCACGGGTAAAGAAATGCCGCCATACCATATGGATACACGCCTCACCAGCGCCCAACGCGTACCCGGCACGCCCCATTTAATGCCCGATGCGCAGAGTGCATGGGCTGGCGGGCGCATGGATGAATGGCCAAAATTTAAAACCCAATATTCGATGGGCTATTACCGCCAAGAAGATCTGCCTTTTCAATTTGCACTGGCCAATGCCTTTACCATTTGCGATAGCTACCACTGCTCGTTTCACGGCGGCACCAATCCAAACCGCCTGCATCTCTGGACCGGCATGATTGACCCAACCGGCAAAAACGGCGGCCCAGTGATTAATAATGATGGGGAAAGCAAAACGTCCCCGGCAGAATACTCGTGGACTACGTATCCAGAGCGCCTTGAAGAAGCCGGTGTAAGCTGGCGTATTTATCAAGATGCTAATGATAATTTTGGCGACAACTCAGTGGAAGGCTTTGCAAACTTCCGCCGAGCCAAGCCAGATAGTGGCCTGTGGCGTAATGGCATGTCGACTTGGACAATGGAGCAATTTTCCACCCACGCAGCAGGCGACACCCTGCCGCAAGTTTCTTGGCTAGTGGCTCCTGCCAAATATTCCGAGCACCCCGGCCCATCCAGCCCGATTCAAGGTGCGGAATACACGCAGCAGGTGCTTAACGCACTCACCGCTAATCCAGATACTTGGAGCAAGACCGTCTTGCTGGTGATGTTTGATGAAAACGATGGCTTTTTTGATCATGTGCCACCCCCTGCCGCGCCTGCTAAAAATGCTGACGGCAGCTTTGCAGGTAAATCAACCGTCGATACCCAGCTCGATTACCACACCAACGGGCAGATTTATGGCCTAGGCCCACGCGTGCCCATGTATGTGATTTCACCTTGGAGCAAGGGCGGCTGGGTGAATTCGGAAGTATTCGATCACACCTCAGTGATTAAATTTCTAGAAAACCGCTTTGGCGTGTTCGAGCCCAATATCAGCCCATGGCGACGTGCCGTATGCGGTGATTTGATGTCAGCATTTAACTTTGCCGCCCCCAATGACACCACCGTGCCGCCCATGCCCAATACCAGCCAAGCCGATACGATTGTGCTCAACCAAAGTAAGTTACCCAAGCCTACCGCACCGCTGGTTCCAACTTTACCACGGCAAAACCAAGGCACACGGCCATCTCGCGCCCTGCCTTATGAACTGCACACCAGTGGCCGTAGCGAAGCGGCCAACGGCAAAATGTGGCTGATTTTTAGCAATACCGGCAAGGCGACGGGTGTATTTCATGTCTACGATCAGTTGCATCTGGATCGTGGCCCGCGCCGCTATACCGTCGAGCCAGGCAAGCTGTTATCAGACGATTGGCAGACCACCGACGATCAAGGCCGCTACGATTTATGGGTACTGGGGCCAAACGGCTTTCACCGCCACTTTAAGGGCAATACCAATAGCCAAGAAAGCAATCCGGAAATTCGTGTTTGCTACGACTATGTAAATGGCGATGTTTACCTGCAGCTGCAAAACACCGGCAGCAAGGATGCAGCGCTCACCATCACCGCCAACGACTACCGAACCGATGGCCCTTGGCCAGTCACCATCGCCCCATGGGCAAATACAGAACACTCATGGCCTTTATACGAAAGCGGCCATTGGTATGACTTTAGCGTAACAGGCAGCAATGGCTTTGTACGCCGCTTTGCTGGCCGAGTAGAAACCGAAAGGCACTCGATTAGCGATCCAACCAATGCAGGAGCGGTGATGAAGTTTAGAAAAAGGGCCAGTTAAATAGCATCATTTCAACAGCCCTGAGGGGCATAAGTATCTACACAAATTCATGGCAGCACTTCAGTGCTGCAGCCTCCCCCTTTGTAAAAGGGGGATTGAGGGGGATTTGCCTTTGGTTTTTGGCTAATTTCAGCCCAACATCAACTGCAAATCCCCCCTAGCCCCCCTTTTACAAAGGAGGGAACAAGTGCGCTGACTTGTGTAGATACTTATGCCTTAGGGGCTGTTTTTTTATGTGAGCAAAACCCAAACCTTGAACCACAGAGAGCACAGAGGTCACAGAGAAAACCCTGAGCAATAACTCGTATATTTCTTGCATTTCAAATTCTTTATAAATATTTGCTTTGGCGTTCCAGAGTCGTTGCGCCTGAACAAAGCGCTACCTGATTATGACTCTTGCTCAATGGACTCTGTGTAGATGAACTTCTTGAGTGCTGGCTTGGTTTTTGAATTTGTAGGGCTGGTGAAACCCAATTTTATCAACTGAAGAAAAACGCATCGGGCATGGTATTTTTGTAGGTTGGGTTAGCTGGTTTATTCGCCTATTTAAGGGCGGATAAACCAGCGTAACCCAACAATTATGCGTAAAAGAATGTTGGGTTACGCGATAAAGCCAACTAACCCAACCTACAAATTCCCTTAAGTTGATAGTATTGGTTTGAAACTCGCGAGCAATACTGAATAAATACGCGGGTTTCACCCCATATGCGCTAACCAAATAGATTTTTTATTAGCAAACAGCAAAAAACGTAATGGCCACGCTCTTTGCATGGGGCTTTAAAGTCCCCTTGAAACACGCCGAAGTGAGGAACAAGCGGGGCGGGGTTTCGGCCAGGGAGCGAGGAACGAGCCAATCCCGCCTGCCGCCGACTCGATTGTCCGCAGCGCAGGGGCTTTCGTGTTTCACGGGGTCGCCTTCTTTGCTTACTTTCTTGGCGAAGCAAGAAAGTGAGGCCCACACGGGGGATTCCCGCACCTAAACACCGTGCCGAAGGCACTAAAAAGGTCTTTTTGACTTTGGTTAGCGCAAATGAGGTTTCACCCACCATACGATATTTATAATGAGATTAAGCAAGAGGCATAATCAGGAAGCTATATCAAACCAAAGGCTCAATATGCCGTAAAAAAGCGGCAATCAAAGGCACTTTTTCTCTGTCTTTCAGATAATAAAGATACTCATAAATCAGAGGGCTAGTTTGCCTGAATGGCAAAGCACAGAGTGCCGGATGCTGAGGCACTTCGCCTCTGGACATAATGCTCGCGCCAAAGCCATGGATAATCGCCTGCCTAATCGCCTCGCCATTGGCAATACACGAACTGGATTTGGGCTGAATCCCTTTTTCTTGTAAAAATTGCTGTGTCAGCTTTTGTGTTTCAGAGCCTTCTTCACGCAATAAAAGATGGACCTTGGCTAAATCTGCAATATCCAAATCTTTTTGCTTAGCCAATTGATGATCGCTTCTAATGGCCAAAACTAAAGGCTCTGCAGCAAGTAAAATACAGTTTAAGCGTGCGTCTTCTATCTTTTTTGAAGACACAGTCAAATCAATTGCATATTCATTTAATGCCTTTAGCATTTCCTTGGAATTGCCAAATTGCATAGAAAGCTGAATTTGCGGATGCGCCGCATGAAAATGAGCAATGCTATGGCTGATAAAATAAGGCCCCGTTGCACCAATACGCAGATTGCCCTGCTGCGCGCCTCCCGCATTACGCAGGGTAAAATCAATATTGGCTTCTTCCTGCAATAAGCGCTCTACCATAGGCATCAAGCGAATTCCTGCATCGCTTAATACCCAGCGCGCACCGCCACGATAGAATAATTCAATTTGATAAATCTCTTCTAATTGGCGAATTCGTGAAGTAATTGTCGGCTGGCTTAATTTAATCTGCCTTGCAGCTAATGCCACACTGCCTTGACGGGCCACTTCAAAAAAAGAACAAAGTAATTCGCTGAGCATTATTTCAATTTAAAATAAAAAAACACTTAGAGTTTAGGTCGCGCTGATTACAATCAGACGACAATATCAGCAGATTATTTTAGGTATTATTTAAAGCCAGCGGCTCTTGCTATTTATCGCCTTAGCATCAGGGGTCCAGCATGGTAAAATCGCCGCCTTCTTATCTGTACAAGCTTAAGCCCAGCGATGAATCCCACGGCATCTAGTCCCATTCCAGAGCAAAATTACCTTCAGCAAATTGCCGACACGCAATTAACCGACAGAGGCAATCTGGAACGCCTGCTGCATCGCCTGAATCAGCGGCAAGCCAAGCAGCAGCCTTGCGACAAAGAATTGCGCGAGCTGGAAGCGGGCATCACCAAATCGCTGGCCAAAAGTGAGCAACGCCGTAGCCGCCTGCCACGCCCAGAATTCGATGAAAATCTACCGGTTAATCAGCGTAAAGACGAGCTAAGCGAGGCGATAGCCAAGCATCAGGTGGTGATTGTTTGTGGTGAAACCGGCTCGGGTAAAACCACGCAATTGCCGAAGATTTGTCTGGAATTAGGCCGTGGCGTGCATGGCTTGATTGGCCACACCCAGCCGCGCCGCCTTGCCGCCAGATCGGTTGCAACACGCATTGGGCAGGAATTAAAATCTGAAAATGCCGTTGGTTTTAAGGTGCGCTTTACCGATAAAACCACCGATGCCAGCTATATCAAGCTGATGACCGACGGGATTTTGCTGGCCGAAACGCTATCAGATCCTTACCTTTTAAAATACGACACGATTATTATCGACGAGGCGCACGAGCGCAGCCTGAATATCGATTTCTTACTCGGCTATATCAAGCAGCTGCTGCCTAAGCGCCCTGAGCTGAAAGTCATCGTTACCTCCGCCACCATCGATGCCGATCGCTTTAGTCAGCATTTTGCCGGTGCACCTGTCATGGAAGTCTCTGGCCGCACCTTCCCCGTGGAAGTGCGCTATCAGCCTTTGCATGCCATTGATGAAGACGATCAAGAGCTGGAAATGGAAGAAGCCATCGTGCAAGCCATTGAAGGCCTGTGGCGTACCGATGGCAGTGGCGATGTGCTGGTGTTTTTGCCTGGCGAGCGCGAGATTCGTGAAACCGCCGAAGAGCTGCGCAAAGCCAAGCTAAGAGACGCCGAAATTCTGCCGCTATTTGCGCGGCTTTCGAATGAAGATCAGCAGCGTATTTTCCGCTCCACCAGCACGGGTCGGCGGATTATTTTGGCCACCAACGTCGCCGAAACCTCGCTCACCGTGCCGGGGATACGCTACGTGGTTGATTCCGGCCATGCGCGGATTAAACGCTATTCACCTCGCGCAAAGGTAGAACAATTACTGGTAGAGAAAATCTCCCAAGCCTCGGCCCGCCAGCGTTCTGGCCGTTGCGGTCGCGTGGCTTCCGGTATTTGCGTGCGCCTTTATGATGAAGCTGACTTTAATAACCGCTCCGAGTTTACTGATCCAGAAATCGTACGCTCGTCTTTAGCCGCAGTTATCTTGCGTATGGCTGCGTTAAAGCTGGGCCATATCGACAACTTTCCTTTCTTAGAGGCGCCATCCAGCCGCTTGGTCAGCGATGGCTATCAGCAGCTGCGTGAACTAGGCGCGGTCGATATTGAAGACCAACTTACCCCCATTGGTAAGCAACTCGCCCGCCTGCCAGTCGACCCACGCATAGGCCGTATGCTGCTGGCTGGGCGTGATGAGCATTGCTTGGCCGAGATTCTGATTATTGCCTCGGCGCTATCGGCGCAAGACCCGCGCGAGCGCCCTTTCGACGCAAAAGAAGCTGCTGCCCGTGCACAAGCTAAGTTTGTGGATGATAAATCCGACTTTTTATCTTTCTTGCGCATGTGGGAATTCTTTAACGAGGCGCTGGAGAATAAAACCACTAATCGTCAGCTGATTAACCTCTGCCACGAGCACTTTTTATCTTATCTACGCTTACGTGAATGGCGGGATCTGCACCGCCAGCTGGCTGAAATTTGTCAGGATATGGATTTACAAGTCAATGACTTGAAAGCTGCACCTGGCACGCCGGAGCAGATTTTAAAAGCGCTGATGACAGGCTTGCTAGGCAATATCGGCTTTAAACAGCCAGAAAACGACGAATACCTTGGTGCACGCGGGATTAAATTTAATATCTTCCCCGGCTCTGGCCTGAAAAAAGCACGGCCAAAGTGGATTATCGCGGCCGAAGTGGTTGAAACCACCAAGATCTATGGCCGCTGCGTCGCCGCCATCGAGCCAGAATGGGTGGAGCGCATCGCCGCCCACTTGGTTAACCGCCATTACTTTGATCCGCACTGGGAAAAAACCTCAGCGCAAGTGAATGCCAGCGAACGCGTTACCCTTTACGGCCTGCCGATTGTGCCAAAACGCCGCGTGCATTTTGGCAAGATTGATCCGGTGGCCTCGCGCGCCATTTTTATCCGCGAAGCCTTAGTGAACTTTAATTACAATAGCCGCGCCAAATTCTTTGAACACAATCAAGCACTGATTCTGGATGTGCAAGATTTAGAACACAAAGCCCGCCGTCAGGATGTGCTGGTGGATGATGACGCACTGTTTGCGTTTTTTGACGCCAAGATTCCAGCCGATATCGTGAATGGCGCTGGCTTTGAAGCATGGCGTAAGCTGATCGAGAGAGACAACGCCCAACATCTGTTCCTTAGCCGTGATGATTTAATGCAGCACGGCGCGGACGCGGTGACGGAAGAGCAATTCCCTGAGTTTTTCCGCCTGAACGACGCCAAACTGCCGCTGTCTTATCGCTTTGAGCCTAGCCATCCGCTCGACGGGGTGACCATCACCCTGCCGTTGCATCTGTTAAATCGCGTCAATCACGCTATTTTTGACTGGCTGGTGCCGGGGATGATTCGTGAAAAAATCACCCTGCTGATTAAATCGCTACCAAAATCCATCCGCCGTATTTGTGTGCCGGTGCCAGAATTCGCCACCAAAATGCTGATCGCACTCGATAAAGCGTCACGAACCGAGCCGCTGCTGCCGCAACTGGCACAAGCCGTTGGCCGTGGTGCGGGGCTGATTGTGCCTAGCGATGAGTTCAATCCAAAAGATCTGCCACCGCATCTGCAAATGAATTTCAGAATTGTGGACGACGCAGGCCAAGAGCTGGCGCAAGGCCGAGATTTGATCGCACTACGCGCCCAGCTGGGTGAAGCCGCACAAATGACTTTCCGCGATGCGGCGGATGACAGCATCAGCATCGAAAAAACCGGCATTATGAAATGGGATTTCGGCGATCTGCCGGCCAAAATCAATTTCAAACGCCAGGGCCGCTCAATTACTGGCTTTCCTGGCCTTGTGCCTGAGGAAGATGCAGTGGCGATTCGCCTGTTTGATACCGAATACGCCGCTGCCGCAGCACATCGGGACGGGGTGATTTGCCTGCTGAAGTTTGAGCTAAAAGACCATGTAAAACAGCTGCCTAAATCGCTACCGACCTTTAATCCACTGGCTTTGCAACTGCGCGGCGTGTGCAATGGTGACGAGCTAATGGAAGACATCGTGGCCAGCATTTGCGATCGCGCCTTTATTGGCGAAGACGATGCGCCGCGTAAGCCTAAAGAATTCGACAGCCAGAAATCCCGCGCCAAAGTACGCCTACCCTCGGTACGCGACGCGGTGATGCGCATCTTGGCCGAGCTGACCAATGAATACGTGGCGCTGAACAAACTGCTCGCCAAACCATCGCCGTTTGCCAGCGCAATGACAGAATTACTCGGCCAGCTGGTATTTAAGGGGTTCTTACAAAAAACCCCGTGGGAGCAATTGCCACGCCTACCCATCTATGTAAAAGCCATGCGCATCCGCGCCGAAAAACGCGTTGCCAATCCGCAAAGAGATGGCCAGCGCGGTGCAGAAATCAACGAGCTGTATAAGCGTTGGGAAGCCGAGATGCTGAAATGGGAAAAAGAAGGCCGAGACACCACGCCACTCGCCCCATTTCGCTGGATGATAGAAGAACTACGCGTTGGACTATTTGCTCAAGAGCTGAAAACACCGTATCCGGTCTCAGTGAAACGCTTGACGAAGGTTTTTGAAGATTTAACTAAGCGCTAGAAATAGCCTAGATCAGCGCATCCACCAGCTTTCAGCTAGATGCGCTGATCTACCCTTCTGCCCCCTGCCTCGCCCCTTCCACAAAAGTTAGCCCCGCTCAAAATCAGAGCCACCATTTCCTGTTGCTTAAAAAATACAACCAAGCCATTGATTATGAACAGAATTTCATAATCAACAAAACATCACAAAAATATAATGCCATTGTACTTAAAATTAACTTACGCTAAGCCGTGCTCTGCTTGACTAAATTCTTTTAATTAGATGACAAAAAATAGAGTAAATGCGGCAGACCACCTCTACATCCTCTTTATTCGACTCTTTCAGGAAATCTATGATGTTTCATTCTGCAAAACAGATAGGCAAGATCTGCGTGCTAGGTTTAGCTCTATTTAGTGCAAGCGCGAGCTGGGCTGGTGGTTTTCTTAATGGTGGCTTTGAAACCGGCACTGCGGCTAGCTGGCAAGAAGGCAGTGGCACACGAGTAGGTGATAACAATAACATCGCACCCAACGATTTTTTACCAGGTGGACAGTATTACGATGCGAGTATGCACCATTCTTCCGTTGTTTCAGCAGGCCTAATGGCGCATACAGACGGTAAGCTCAATCAAGTTTATAACGGTAATTATTCATACCGAGTAGAAGATATGGCCAATGGCTATGGTGCATCTACCATTGCACAAACAGTGAATAATTATACCGACAATAAAATTTACTTTGCTTGGGCCGCTACTTTAGAAAGTGAACATGCACTAGCAGATGCTGCTACTTTTAACTTGGTCGTGCATGACAACACTTCTGGCTTAAATATTCTTAGCCGCAGCTACACTGCATCCTCTGACGCACCCACAAATTCAATTTTTGCAAGAAGCACCGATGGCTATTTCTACACCAAAAATTGGCAAGTCGAAGACATCACAATCGATCCAACTCTACAAGGCCATAGCTTTTCGCTTGGTTTAATGGCGGCAGACTGCGAATGGGGCGGGCATCAAGGCCAAGTTTACCTCGACGCCTTTGGCGCCACTGCACCCGTTCCAGAACCTGAAACCTATGCACTAATGCTGCTAGGCGTAACTGGGCTACTAGTCACCAAGCTGCGTAAACGCTCATAAACCACTCGCTCACGCATCTATAAGTAACAAACACGAAAGCACGCTAGCTTGGCTATCGTCTTTCGTGTTTAATCTTAAAACATCACTTCCCACGCCTTCAGCGCACTTCTTTCGCCAACTTCAATAACTGCGCACTCATCACAAGGCCGACATTATTGGCTTGCGAGCGATTAATCTTAAAACTAATTCGATTAGGCTCGGTTACCAACACAATCATCGCGTTATCGTCAAATGCTTCGGCATTTTCGCCTATCACTAAAATAGGCAGCGGTAACACCACCGCCAAACTTATCCGCTCTTGTGCACCAATAAATAATACATGGCAATCTGTCGCTGTTTTAATTGAAGATAATTTAATCACACGAATCGGATTACCATTTATTTTTCTATCTTTAAATTTATCCAATTCATCATAAATATTTTTTGAGCCTAAAACACAGAGCAGCGTTTCTTTATTAGGAGGTGGTGGCCAAGTTGTAAATTGAGCGAAACGAAAAATAAAATTCGCTTTCAACTCAACCTCATCCACTGCAGCCAATGAAAATGTTGAAAATAATATGCATAAAATCATCAAGATCAATTTATGCATCATTAATACCTGACATTAATTTTTAGCCGCATATCTCGGCCATCTTGCTTGATTGAAAACCGATCAAAATTAATAGCTCGAGTGGCTTCTTGATAAGACACATCGCCTAGATTATGAATTGAGAAGGACACAGAACAATTTTTACTTATCTCGCCGTTAAGCGTCATATCTGCCAACCATTGTGCCGGCAGCTCCCCATAAAAAATATCTCGGCTACTTACATAGCGCAGCTCAGTGCCTAGCTTCCAATGAGAATCCGCAAAAGGCAGCATAAACTTAAAATTCAGCATATGCCTTGGGGAATTAAATAACTCGATATCATGACCAATCGTCGTTTTTTGTAAAGAATAAGCTAATTTGGCCTGAATACCAGAATCAAAGCGCTGCTCCAGCTCAGTTTCAAAACCAGCGCTCACTATTTTTTCTAAATTGGCATAAACCAGTCCATTCTCTGAATCGCCTTGGCCAATTAAATCATTCATTTCATAATGATAAATCGAAGAATTTAATTTGGTGCTGGGTGTTAAATAATGCTCTGCCACTAACTCCAGCGTCGTTATTTTTTCTGCGTTTGCATCATGGTAGCGACTGGCCTTATTCTGTGCTTGCTCAAAAAAATTAGGATTTCTAAATGCAGAACCATACAATAATTTTATATTTGTTTTATCGTAAGGATTCCAAATGAGGCCTAGCCGAGGGTTAAGATGATTGCCATATTCAGTATGGTCATATCTAGCCCCTGCGATCAGGGTCAATGTATCGCTTAAATCAAATTCATCCTGAGCAAAAAAAGCATAATGACTAGCAGATTGCTGAACAGGTTTTACCGCCTCTAACCCCTCCACATAGCTATGCCAAAATTGCTCAGTATTAACCCGGCCCTCTACACCTAATAAAACTTTATGCCCAGCAAGCTGATTATAAAGTGCGTGTAATTCAGCATCCCACCAGCGACCTTTGGCATTTTCCTTATACACATACATCGTTTTTTCATCCATATAAAATGGATAGCTGCCCTTATATTCCTCCTGATGATAGTTCAAACGTGCTTGCATATTCCAATCAGCAAACACATCAAAATCATAGGTTAAGCCAATAAAAGAATGCTGATTCTGATTCAGAAACTCTCCATTTTTAATCATGAGTGAAGCCGTTTCACCAGAGCCAAATAAAACAGGATTATTTTTCTCTCTATCTGCAAAAGCCCCTGTTAGCTGTAATCTACCCATGGATACTTTAGCAAATAAATAACGGCTTAAATCACTATCAATAGCAGGATCGCCCTTAAAATCTGGAGCAGGAACAGCGTAATCCATATACTCAGGATGGCTAGGGCCGCCACGATAAAATTGGCTGGCCGAAATTAAATACTCCATGCCATTATCAAGACGGCTAGCCTTGCTGGCACGTAATTTACTTGTATTAAAACTGCCGTATTCGATAGAGCCTTCTGCACCGCGTAAGCTCGCTGCACCACGGGTTAATACATTCACTACTCCCAAAAATGCATTATTTCCATAGATTGCCGATCCTGGCCCTGGCACATATTCCACTCGATCAATTAAATTGATATCCAAGGGAAACTCATTACCCACAAAGGCACTATCAAACACATTATTATTTACGCGGATACCGTCAATTAAAATAAGTACCCGAGTATTGTAATCCCCGGGAATAGCTACCCCCCTCGCCCCTAGGAAAGTATTTTGCCCATCGTAGCTGGTAAATAAACTTGGCATACTACGCAATATTTCGCCCAAAGTACGATAGCCAAATTGCTGAATATCATCACGGCTAATCACCCGCACCGCAGAGGGTGCATTTTTAATTCTTTGAGCAAATTTAGATGCAGTGGATACATCCACATTACTCGGGGGATTAATCAGCGCCGTATCAAGCAAATCTTCAAGACTTGGGCCAGCGGAATCTTGTGCAGCCCAAGCCGGGTTCAAAAGAGATAATAATAAGAATAGATATTTCATTGTTCAGCAACATAAACACAAAAAGTATTTTTACCGGCTTTTTTAGCTTGGTACATCGCTAAATCAGCATAATGAAGAAGCATTTTTGGATCGTCACTATGTAAAGGACAACATGCAATTCCAATACTCGCCCCAACTGGCATGATATCACCATGGATCATAATCTCTTGATTCACTCCAGCGACCAATCTACCTGCAAGGTTTCTTGCCGCTTCCTCATCAGCAATTTGCGGCAAAATGGCAGCAAATTCATCACCTCCTAAACGGCAAGGCATATCCGTGCTGCGTAAAATCGTTTTTAAACGCTGCGCAATAATCGTTAAAACTAAATCCCCCGCTTCATGCCCATATTTATCATTTACATATTTAAAATTATCTAAATCAATAAACATCAATGCGGAAAACTGGTTTTCCTTAACCGCATGGCTTACCATGTTAGCCAGCGCCTGATGAAAATAATGTCGATTGGGCAATTGAGTTAAATTATCATAATTAGCCAATAAATCTAAGCACCGCTCAGATTCCTTGCTTTGATTTAGTTCTTCTTTAATATCAGTTTCCCATTTCTCTATTTTTGCCAGCATCTGATTAAAGTGGAAAGAAAGCCTACCCAGCTCATTACTACTTTCATAGCTAGAACGTAAACTATACTTACGCAGCAAGGCTACATTTTCTGCAATAGATGACAACTCAAAAATAGGCGCTAGTGCTTTGACCTGTAAGCGATTCAAAATCACCGAGGCAATCACAATAGCAATGGCAGTTAATACTAGCCCCAGCAAAAAAAACTCTAAGGTTTCCTTGTAAACGGCATCAAAGCCGATTTGTAACTGCACAGCACCAAGCAATTCGCCATCTAGAGACACCGGCACCAATACGGCAATATGATCAAAAGACATATCTACAAGCGGCTGATTCACTATATGGGTAAAAGCAAGCAAGCGACTATCATGGTGCAATGAGCCCCAATCAGCAAAAATCTGATTTTGCACATTTACTATGCTCAAATAGGTTAAATCGGGCATGGTGATAAAAGAGTGCACTAAAGTCTTGGCCGCTTTTTGATCATTAAAGGCCAACATAGGGGCAATATTACTTGCAAGGATATTCGCATTGACCAGCGCTTCGCTTTTCAAACGCTGCACGGCAATATAGCAATAAGAAACAGAAAACAGTGCTAGGCAGATGAGCAAAGTCGTCGCAATGCCAAGCACATTGAGCAGCAATAATTTTTTTGCCAGCGGTAAGTTTCTAACTCTGCTTTTTCTCATTGCAAGCCTTATTTTTGTAAGTGCCACTTATTTCACAAAAGTTCTAGCATAGCCAGCCATTCATCTGTTAATAAATGACAAGCTAACAAAGCCATACTCCCAAGGCAGATGCTCCAGCAGCAAGCTACTCACTATAAATAACGCACTCCAATATAGTAGCTTTATAGAATATAAAAAATAAAATCAAATACACTTAACCATGGCTCGATGAAATAATAAATTCATTCTAAAAAAACATACAATCAATCATTAATTATATTTTTTTAGCAGTTATTGATATCATTATTAAAAAATAAAGTAAGGTGTGAACACATTAGCGCTTACCAGAATGAGCCATGCAGACATTAGCAAGCGAGTTACGGCGGTGCAAAAAACGTCTTAACAATTTTCAAAAACTTAACTTGTAAATGATAAAGGCTGCTAAACAATAGTTAGCAGCCTAGCTCAAGTACAGTGTGTGCAAGTTCACCCTAAGCGGATAAGGCCCCCGGTGATCCAAAATGACGGGGTCACCATAAAGAGGCGCTTATCATTCGCAAGTTTTACGGCTAGCTCAATCCATACGGCTTACTTCCTAGGATTGGGAGTTAAGCGACCCACTGTCATTTGCTCTGCGGCAAGCAGACTTTGGGCGGCGCTTTGCACATCGATCGCTTGGCATTGCTCAAGCTGCTTGCGTAATTCATTCGCGCCATCAAGCGGCATACCGGCTTGGTTCAGCCAGAACAAACGCCAGATCAGCGTTTCAGCTTCACCCTGCTCGCTAGCCAACTCACGCAATGCGATTTGCTTGGCATTTTGCAGCTCTTCCTGTGAAATTGGAGTTTCACGCAGTGCCTTGATGATCTCTTTGACTCGTTGCAATGCTTTTTCTTCGCTACTAGGTTCAATGTCAAAACCGATTGAGGCGAGGGCTAAGTGTGAAGGCCCTGGGCTTAGCCTGATATATGCCCAAGGCGAATAGCTATCACCGCCTATTTCGCGCAAGACCATACGCAAGCGCTCTTCCAGCACCGCCTGCAAGATCAGCGAGTGTGCAGCAATCCCGCTGCCTAGGCTGACTTGTATCGAGTTAAATTCGATCAAATCCTGAGCAACCTTCAGCCGATAGTCGGTGACTTGCTGCTCGCCACCGGCTTGTGGTTTGAATGGAGCGAGCACCACCGCTTTGCTGTCATTGTGCTTAGGAATATTCGCCAGCCATTTTTCCAGCAGCGGTTTTAATTCCTGAGCCTGAACTGGCCCGGCAACCATCAGCGTAAATTGTGCGGGGTCCCCCCATAGCTGACGGTAAACGAGGGTGCGGTGATAATTCATGACTTGCTGCCCCCATTCTGGATCGAGCAGCTTTATCCGGTAGTCATCATTAAAAGCCGCCGGACGCATGAGTTTATTGACCAGTCCCTGATAGTTTTCAAACTTATCATCTGCTTTGGCGTATGGATAAATCGCGCCAGTCAAATCGGTTCTTTCATTACGCAAGAAACGATGGTGAATTTCAGAAAATGCGCCATCTAGCCCAGAAAGGGGGCTAAAGCCGCTAAGACCGTGGGTGTCCATGTCTACATAGGGCCAAAAAATAATGCCTTTGGAAAGCCGCATACGCTCTAGCTCTCCACTTGGAATCATCGCAACGATGGCACTTTTCATTTCCAGATCTGCGGCCAGTGCGGCACCGTATAGATCCGGCCCAAATTGATAGATGCCGCCTGCTGCATCCATGCGAAAAGCAATCATATGATTGGCCTGAGGCATGGTGCGCAAAAAGACCTTCATCCCATTTGAAAGCGTAAACGCTTGCAGCTCGCCCTGATTTTGCTCGCTACTAATGCTGCCAGCTGGCCCTTTGGGGGCAGGAAGCAACATTGGCCGGATATCTGCAGATGCGGCAGTTCCGATCACCGGTTTGTAATCGCGATACCAGCTAACCATCTGCTCATGGCTAGGTGTCGGGTTTCGGGTCATTCTGTTCCTATTCGCAGCTGGCCACTTTTCCAAGCCAGAGATCTACTGCATGATCTGATTCAATCACTTTCAACCAAGGCATCAACATGAGCACAATCCATCCGCTAGCCAGAACCACA